>CAWCYQ010000038.1:0-79092 GCA_963799755.1 Terriglobia bacterium
CGCCGTTACACATGACCTAGAGCGAGAAACATCCCAAGACCAAAGGACCTTATGCCTACAACTGGGGCCAACTTCTCAAGCCTCGCTGAAAAGGATCGAGGCTTTGCTGCCCAGCAATATCTGTGATGAATGATCTCGAAATTGTTGAGACAAAGGATTCGGCTCGCAGTTCTAGGTTCTAGGCTCTTCCCTGCAAGATTCGTAGAGTTTCGATGAGAGCGGCAAGAGCAGCCGGCCGGTTACGACGGCTGGGATAGTAGAGAAAGTAACCGGGAAACAGAGGGCATCAGTCTTTCAGGACCTGAACGAGACGGCCTTGCGCCAGTAACTCTTTCAGAGAGTGTTCCATCGATGTGCCGAGCCCGACGCCGTCGAGGACGGCTTGAGTGACGAGGTCGGGGTCATCGAACGAGGCGGGGCCGAGTGGGCTGAGCGTGAGCGCCTTGCGTACCTTCTCGAACTCCCAGCGGTATAGGCCGTTGCTGAAGCGAAAGCCGATGCAAGTGTGGTCCTTGAGTTCCTGTGGATGCCGTGGTGTGCCGTTCGCTCCGAGGTATGCTGGCGAGCCGACCACAGCGAGCCCCATTTCTTCAGTAATGCGCACGGCGATCATGTCGCGCTGGATAAACTCCCCGAGCTGAACGCCGGCGTCATACTCCCCTGCAACAAGATCTACAGGGTGCGCCGTTAACTACCGAGTGCCTCGCGCAACAGCTTGATGACCGTTCTTGTTGCATGGAAGTACGCCGCCACAGTCTCTGGATCGTCTTTTTCGGCAGCATCCCAATTCAAGATCATCGCAAAATAAACCCACCGGTTCGGGAAGTACATGCCGCCTGCAATACAGCGCGCATGTTGACCCGGAGAATCCCAATATCCAGCCTTCCCAAAAGCATTGATTCCGATCGGAAAAGGAACGAGGGAAGTAATGTCACCCAACGACAAGATCCGCCTGAATTCCTCCAATGTTTCTCGACCGTCAAAAAACTCTCCTTGCAGCGCCCGCGCATAAAATGAAACCAAGTCACTCGCCGATGAGGCCAGCGTCTCGACATCGTTGAGCACTGGGTGCACATAATCCCCATTTGTTAATGCAAGTAGTTCTTCCCACGTGATGGTGAGATAGTTTGAGGCTCCATACAGATAAGCAAAAATGGAGCGCGTACTATCCCCAATCACGGTATTCTTCAGATCAATAGAACTAACGAATTCCCGAACACTCTTGGCGGTGGCCTCCTTAAGAATCATGTCGGTGGCGGTATTGTCACTGTGCATGACCATCGCCTCCATCGCGGTTCTTTCGCTTACTAATCCCGAAAGATAAGGCGGAGTGAAAACTGTACTTCCAATCGACCACACACTATCGTTTAAGTTAAGTTCATGATTTGTGAGCCTCTCCTGGATACGGGGACCCTGCAACTGACGCAGACGCTCACAAAGAATAAATGCTTTGTTGGCGCTTGCCGAAAACAGCCTTTCATTTCCATGCAGCTCTGCCAAAAATTCAGGAGCTCGACCGGACCGTGGCGCCCAAATGCTTAAGCCCTTCCTTCCCGGAAGATCTTCGAAGGCTCGTTGAATTTCCGCTTCTAACCGCGGACAATCTTCATTGCCATACCGTGCCGACGGAGCGGCCCCCTTTAGAAGAAGCGCTCCCGGAAAGCTAAGGCCGGCTGCGGCTGCACCGAAAAATACCCGTCTTGAGGTTGGCATACACCTCTGAAGCGAGAGGACCGGCGTAAAGACTGCCATGGGTTGCGAAATATTTGCCCACAGAGTCCAGGCTACGAACCGTCGGAACGGCCCTTTGTTTTCCGAACTACAGATAAAATAGTTTCTACGCGTGGCGCCCCAGCAAACGTCAACCACGATCGGCAGTCTGATGGCCCGCTTCCGGTCCGGAGATCGCGAAGCGGCGGACCAGCTCTTTTCCCTTCTTTACCCAGAACTGAGGCGTCTAGCGGCGGTCAAGATGAACGCCGAGGACAGTCAGCACTCCTGGCAACCCTCACTCCTGGTGAACGAACTCTACCTCCAACTAGTAAAATTGAAATCCCTACCGGCTCCTGAAACCACCGACGGCTCAGAGCGGGATCAGTTCTTACACTTCGCAGCGCACGTGATGCGCCACTTGCTGATCGATCACTCTCGTTTGTTGTCGCGGCGAATCGCCAAAATTGATATTGGGCAATTCGAACTGACCGGAGATGGGGATAGCGCCACCTTACAGGAAATCGACGATCTATTGGAGAAGCTGGCCGCCATTCACCCGCGACTTCGAAGCATCGTGGAGATGAAAGTATTCGAAGGCGAATCGGTGGAGGAAATCGCCAAGCGCTTGCAGATTGCGCCGCGCACGGTAGCGCGCAACTGGACCTTCTGCAAACAGTGGTTACGAGAGAGGTTGCAAGCGGGTTGAAAATGCCGTCCGGTGGCACTTTCGGCAGGGCTGCGCTCGCTTTAAGAGTATGGAGCAGTTCCTTTGACTGACAAACAGTGGCGCACCACTTGGGTCCTGTGCGAAACCGCGGGCGATCTGGATTCTCAGGCGCAGCGGGAATACGTGCGCGGCGCCACAGTAGATTCCGAAGTCGAAAGCCAAGTCATTGCCGTTTTCGAAGAGCTTGAAAGCGAATCGGATTTTCCGACGGTGCCGGATCGGCGGGTCGGAGAGACTGTCGGGCGTTACACGTTGCTCGAGCGCATCGGCCAGGGTGGAATGGGCGAGGTCTATTCAGCCGAGGACAGGGAACTGCGGCGAATCGTTGCATTGAAGTTTCTGCCGAGCGCCATCGGCGTCGATCATGCTGCCGCATCGCAAGTTATTTCAGAGGCACGTTTGGCTTCCCGTTTGAACCACCCGAATATCGTTATTGTTTACGAGCTGATCCAGACCCAATGGGGTCTGGCGATGGCGATGGAACTGGTCGAAGGACACTCGCTCCGAAAGCTTCTGAAGACTACACGTGTGTCAGTTCGCCGCTTGATCCACATCGGCCGGCAAGTGGCAAGTGCTCTGAGCGCCGCTCAACAGAAAGGCATCGTTCATCGCGATATCAAGCCCGAAAACATCATGGTGCGCCAGGATGACTTCGTCAAGGTTCTCGACTTCAGCCTGGCACAAAACGTTCGCGATCAGGCTGGGGTAAACCGAGGCATCAGTCTGCCGGTCGGAACAGTGCGATACATGTCGCCGGAACAGAAAGCAGGCCAAGCTGTTACCGCGGCCAGCGATATCTACTCACTCGCTCTGGTTCTGGAAGAAGCCGGGTGGAAGCATCCTATTCTCACTCGGATGTGCAGTAAAGACCCGCTGCGACGTCCCACAGCGACACAAGTGGAGCAACTGCTTGCAAAGCTGCAGGCGCGTTCGCAGAACCGGCTTATCCTGGCTTTACTGGCTTGTCTGCTGCTCGTCGTGTCCGCCGGCGTGTTTTGGTTTCACAGGTCGAAAGCTCATTCCAATCCGCAGTTTGAACAAATCACTCGGTACAGCGGCGGGCACGATATCACGGCCGTCGCTCTTTCCCGCAGCGGTAATAACCTTGCTTACGCGACGATTGATGGCGGATTTTTCGTCCGCGATAATCTCACGCGCCAAGTTCGCGAACTGACGGCGCCCGAACGCCTGACCTGCTATCAATTGATCTTCGCCGGTAGCGAGCAACTGCTCGCCGTGGGCTCAGCAGACGGCAGGTTTGAAGCCTGGCAGATTTCACTCGATTCCGGTGCATCTCGACTCCTTTCTGATAATGTACAACTCACTGCTGCCTCACACGACGGAAGACAGATTGCCTGGTTGGACGGAGCTCACCGCGTGTGGGCTGGAGTGACCCTCGGAGCACCGGCACGTCTCCTGATGCAGGTACCTGGCGGCACGCATGTGGCTGCGCTGTTCTGGTCATGGGACGACAAGCGGCTCTGGTTCCATAGGCTCTCGGGCTGTCGCGGCCGCGCAGATCGTCCGGACGTCACCATCGATCCCGATTTCTGCGAATCGAGTGATCTGGTGACCGTAAATTATAACGTGGGTCACTCCACCGTTTCGATCGGTCCACTCTTTTTCAGCTCTGGATTCTTCACGCCTTCCGGCGAGTTCATCTTTTTGCGCCAGGATTTCGCGCGCGACGGCGCATCGTTGAATATTTGGTCGTTGCCGATGAGTTCGAACGCCGGACAAGTCGTCTCCAGCCCGAAACAGATCTCCCACTTCTCCAATCTGGCGCTTTCGCAGCTGATTGGCACGCCGGATGGGCTAAAACTGTTTGTGCTTCGTACCGACGGCTATGCCCAGACTTATACCACCGAATGGCAGGCCAAACCGCAACCCTCGCTTCGCCTGCTGCGGCGCCTCACGTCTGAAGAGAGCTACAACTTTCCACATGACTGGAGTACCGACAATCAATCCGTGATTTTCGAATCCGACCGGAACGGTCACCTTGCCATCTATCGGCAGAATCGAAATCGACGTGAACCGGAGTTGTTGGCTTCTTCGGAGCGGGAGAACTACTTTCCGAAATTGAGCCCCGATGGCAAGTGGATCCTCTTCATGTCCGCCCAAAAATCCCGCGAGGCCGGGTTCACGGATCTGCGGCTGATGCGGGTGCCGGCAAACGGCGGACCGATCGTTCAGGTCCCGTTGGACGAACCGCTGGATGAATTTCGCTGCAGCCGGCCCGGTTCCGGTCACATCTGCGTGCTGCGTGTTACTCATGCCGGGCAGCAAACGTATTACGAACTTGATCCAGTGCTGGGCAAGGGGCGAGAGCTGGGGCGGACCAGCTCTGTGCTTCCCGAACTGGGTCGATGGCAACTTTCCGCCGACGGCGGGCGTGTGGTTTTTCCGGATGAGACGCATCCCGGCTGTTTCACCGAGGTGCAACTGGATCCGGATCCGTCGAAGCGATGGCAGGTGCGGCGGCAAATTGATGGCATCGGAATCATTTCGGGGATGAACCCGGGGCCTTCCGGAGGGGAATGGCTGGCCTGGACGAATGCCGGAAGTCGCACGCTGGCCCTTCGTCCCGTCTTTGTAGATCCATCTCGCTTTTCTGCCCTCTATTTTGTGGATGCTCATTTGCATGCGCACCTGCTGGAGAACGACAGTATCCATTCCTTCGGCGTCTTCTCGAACGACGGAAAGCACGTGGCGAGCATTCGCGACGATCTGGCGAGCAATCTGTGGAGCTTTAATCGCTGATCTGCGACAGTCATCACCGGACCCAGGAGCCTGACGCGGGCAGCAGTGCCTCTAGGCCAACCGGCGCTTGCTTTCCCTTTCGCTCGGTATTCTCTGGCAACGTGGACCGCGTCCTCGGAGTGCGGGTCGTCAGTGCTTCATTAACCTAGCAAAAACACGCCTGTTGGGAATCAAGAAGATTTTTCACTGCTCGTGGCAGTTTTTGGCCGCGTGCTCTCGCTCAGGAAAGTGCATGGATAGAGGAAGCAGTTCAAGTCAATCACGTTCCCCAGGAGGTATTTGAATGCCGAACAAACAACGCTTTAGCACACTGGTACTGATTTCCACGGTCGTGGCTGTTCTTGGACGGCCTTCGGTTGCCCTGATCACTGCCGATGGTCTAGAGGGTGCACCAGCCAATTTTCAAACCAGTGATTTTGAGGACGGCCAGGTAGAGCAGGCAGTGGTCGCGGCTGGCGCCACACTGCATTGGGAGTTGTGCACGGAAGATCGGCGTGTCGAGTGCGGTCATATGCAAGTACCACTCGATTGGAAGCAGCCTTGGCTTGGCAAAATTACAATTGCCGTCAATCGGCTGCGGGCGGCGGATCGAGGACATCGACTAGGCAGTCTGGTCATTGATCCTGGTGGCCCCGGAGGTTCGGGTCAGGAGAGTGTGTTTCTCCAGGCAAAGAATGGATTGATTTTCACGAAGAAATTGAGTGCACGATTTGACCTCATCGGCCTCGATCCGCGCGGCGTAGGCTCCAGTAACCCAGTTCGCTGCGATCCCGCAGTCTGGAACAAGCAACCCTCGCACTATCCGACAGATCTCTCGCGATACGAACTACTTCGAAATTCGAACATGGCAGTCTTCAAGACATGCGAAGAAAAAACGGGGCCGTTGCTCGGGCATATCGATACCATCAGCGTCGCTCGCGATATCGAAGCTCTTCGGGTCGGCCTAAACGATGGAGAGCTGAATTATTTGGGGCAGTCTTATGGGGCCCAACTCGGTTCGCAATATGCCGCCCTCTATCCCAAGAATATCCGGGCAATGGTACTCGACGGTAACCTGGATCATTCAGAATCAGAAGTGTCGAGCCTCGTCACCGAAGGTTCGGCGTACGAGGACGAACTCCGCCGCTTTTTTCGGTACTGTCAAACGACTTCCTCGTGTGCACTTTTCGGTAAAGACGCGGCGGCCGCATTCGATGAACTGGTTGAAAGAGCCGACCAGGCACCCCTGCCCGCACCGGCATGCGCCGAGCACGGTCGACAGGCCGGATTTTGCAAACCGACCGTGAGTGGGGAGGATATCCGCTTCAACATGCAGGGTCTACTCCTCTTTCCCAAGGGCCGCCCCGGCTCTGGCCAGCCCGGATGGGATGCGGCCGGCCAGGCAATTGAAGATGCCCTCGAGCGAAATGATGCCAGCCGGTTTGCGGCTCTGTTGGCAACCAAGGATACGTTCACTCTCTTCGAGGAGAGGGGGGTTGAGTGCATGGACTGGACGGTAAAGAGCAGCAAAACATTTGCGGACCTGCAGGCGAAGATTTTATTGGGACGTGTCATAGCGCCTCACACTCAATTCGCGAGTCAAACGTTCGACCTTCAGACAAGATGCCTTGGATGGGGATTGCCCGTTCAGAACCCGCCTCGGGCTCTCAAGGTGAAAGGCGCTCCGCCGATCTTAATGGTCAACGCCACGCATGATCCATCAACCTCCGTGGTTTGGGCAGTAGATCTCAAGCAACAGCTCCCGAGCGCCGTTCTCCTGTTGCGCGAGGGTGATGGACATACATCATATGTTCTCACCGGTGGCGGTGAGAACAAGACGGTTGAGGCGATGGATGATTACCTAATTACTTTGGAAACGCCTCCACCCAATACCGTTTACGACAACTGAAATCTTGTCACGGAGCTGTGCTACGGACAACCGCGATTCCGTATGAACTGCACAAGTTCTGCCTTCAGTCTCTGGAGGGACCGATTAATGAAAGATGTAATCCTTCCAAAAACACTCTGGCTGTCTGTGCCCAGCAACAAGCTTTGCCCGCTTTAATGGGTAGCGTTGATCTATTCTGCCTTCATCAGCAAGGACGAAATGCAGTTTGAACGTGTCGGAGCGGGAGCTTCGCATTGGGGAAATCGTCTTATATCACAAATAGCGCGAGGGGCATATCCTGTAGGCGGAAAGGGCCGTGCCCACCCACTGAACCAAATCCAAGGCTACTAAGCTTCTTTCAGCCTGATATTTGCGGACTCCAGGCATGCACTGAAAAGAGATTCCTATGTCCGGTCCGACGCACTTTCCCCCAGCCTTGAGCAATACAAGAAGCTCACCAGGGACTTCCAACGCGCCTGCAAATCGGCCGATGCGGGCACGATCCGCGCATGCAGGCGGCGCTCCGCGGTGAGCATCCAATACCGTTCCAATCCGGCTAGCTACATCCCGAAGCTGCTGGTCCAGGAGCTTCAGGCTCTGGCTCACTTGTGGTGCAACCTCGACGACCGCCGACCATGCACCTCGGAAGCGCAGCGCGATGCAAACATCCAGTGGGAAGTTGTGCCAGGAGAGTTGAGCACCTGTACGGGCTAGATAGCCGTTACGCTGGGTATGACAATGGTTGGGTTATTTCTCTGATCTCCCCCGCGATCGTGGAGTTCGACAAATCCATCGTAGATTTTCCGAACATCAAACGTTTCCCAGGCGGAGCGTCAAATGACATGAACCCGGATCTTCAGCACCCAAATAACCCTGTTCCGCTGATGGATCTTAAGAGGACCATTTTTGTCATCGGAAGCGCCGACTAAGCTTTCGATTCAGCAATGTTCTTTGTCGAGGGGAGTTCAAAATGGTCGAAAGGCTCGCGTGATGCCACGTTGGTTGCTTTTACCGAGCAGAAGGTGCAAATCTTCCTTCCTGTGTACCACGAGAGAACGCCCGAGGAGATGGCCATATCACAACCACGGGTTCGTAGTGACTGGAAGGCTGAAGCTCTGCGTTAGCTAAGATCCTGACTTGTCGCGAAGGGTTTACGAACCAAGATGACATTCTCCGAGTCATGCCAGGATGACGCGTTATCCGGAAACTGGCTGCTCTTCTTGTGTCTGAGTTTGCGGCAAACACTGTCTGTTTGGGTTGAATGTTGACGTTTCGCCTTCGAGGACTCCCAGGTACATCTGTCCGAAGTAGACCTGGAATGCTCCATTCGGTGCCGGAAGAAGCCCAATGCGCTCACGCCGAAGCACCTCAGTGATGAACACCTCTCTACTTTTCCAGCGGATCGTGCCATTTTTGCGCACAGGGCGCACAATATAACGCTCGTCGTAGTAAATCTCGGCAAGATCACGGGGGAGGTGCCGGATAATCGGGATTGTACAGCGAGACAGGGGTTTGCATGAGGAGCGCCTGATGCGGACGCTGTTCATTGAAACAGTATTGGAAGGCTGTGAACCGTTCGCGCTGTTCAGCCAGGCTCTTGGCCGGTGGCGACGCGGTGTCTTCTTTCAACGTTCGATGCAGTCGTTCATGCCTGCCATTCTGAGTCGGCTTGCCAGGCTCTATCCTTTCGTGAACGATGCCCAGTCGCATCCACTTCACGGAAAGTTTGCTGATTCCCAGCCCGCTGATGGAACTGAATGGCGTTCCGTTATCGGTGCGAATACGTTCCGGAACGCCGTACTGCTTCATCAAGGCGTCACAGATCCGATCCACTGCCTCATGGCCCAAGCTGTCAATCGCTTGGCAATAGAGCACAAAGCGACTGAATGCATCGGTGACAGTGAACGTGTCACAGCGCTCGCCATTGCCGCATTCAAAACTTCCTTTGAAATCCATGCACCAAACCTGATTGGGCCTTGTGGCTTCGATCAGCGGCTGGACATATGGCACTGTACGGCGCTTCCTAGGAAGCCTAGTCAGACCGGCTGCTGCAATCGCACGATGAATGGTGCTCGCGCTGGGCCAACGCTCGTTCGGTTCGAGCCGCAGTAAGCGCGCACGGACCTTCCTTGCGCCCCACGTTGGATGCTTTTGCCTCATTTCAATGAGGCGTTCCCGTGTGGATTCGGGGATGGCATGGGAATGGCTATGAGGTCGTCGGCTGAGGTCGACCAGCGCTGCAGGACCGCCGACCTCATATCGTTTCTTCCACTTGTACCCAGTCTTGCGCGAAACACCAAAGCGGCGACAGAGATCCGTCATCGTTGAATCTCCGGACAACAACTGTGCAATGAACTTCAGACGCTCATCTGAGGTTCGGCTCTCTTTCCAAGGCATGGACGCATTCTCCAATTTCGAACGAACTGGACCGCTACCCATGTCCTGGATCTGAGTTGTTACCCAAGCTGCCGGGCCATACAGCCCTCCCTGCTCTGCGGCAACCCCCGGCACCGCATTCCGAAGCACTCTTAGGAGATTTCTGAGACACGACTTTTTAAGCCCGCTTGCGGCTGCTTTCGTGATGCCAGACTTCTTCCAGCGCTTTCTACCTTTTCCAGTCAGCCGGTTGGATCGTGCTCTACCTTGGGAAATCAGCTTCGAACGCGCTTGGGCGGAAGCTACTGGCGGCGATGACACATTCAGCAGAAACTATCTCGATCTATGGCCGAACCAGGTATGTGAATGTGGGGGCCGACAGTGGCGTACCTCCTGTGATCTTCAATCTGACTTGGGCGGAGACTGGAACGCGTGCTGTGCTGACACCTCTTCGTACTTCGGTCTGGCGGCGCATCGATCCTTCAATGCCGCTAATTTCGGCGGCCCTATCGAGCGCACGGTTCCCCTATGTTACCCCTGCTGGATCGATCTTGGCCGACCAGGCCGGGCTTCCTCAGCCCTTCAGGGCCGACCCGTCCGCAAAAGACCACTTTGTTGATGGCGGATACTACGATAATTCTGGAGCGGACTCGCTAGCTAATCTGGTGTTGGAACTTAGAAATGCGGAGCTTCCTCTTCGAGAGCGAGCACGTTTCGTAAATGCTGGGATCTCTGCTAGCTCCAACTATAGATGGGTGATCGTCAGGATCAACAGTTTAGGTGAAAACGAGGCAGCTCCCTCGTCAGCGTTGAGCGAACTTGTGTCACCGGCTCGGGCGGCGCTCGCAGCCGGCACAGCGAGAGCAAGCGAATCGGTTCAGCTGTTGTTCCAGGTCGGCTATTTGAGCGGCCATTGTAGGTCGTGTCGCGTTGGATTCGATATAAACTTTCATCTCTGCCCTAATATGTCGAGTCCAACCCCGACTGGTTGGCTCCTATCAGAACGCGCGGACGACTGGATCGATCAACAAGTTGTCGCTGGTTCTTGCTCAGATCACATGTTGTACTCAGACCCGGGCGCAGAGATGATTACGAACAAAACAGCATTCGCGGACTTGATCGAGGAGCTACAGGCAAGCAATACGGATTCCGGAAACGTTCCGGCTCTCGTGACGCCCTCTCGTGCAACCATCCCAACGAAACGACGTAATCCGCGTTAATCCGGAATCGCAAGTACACGGGATGAAATCCCATCCCAAATCTAAGGTACTTTTCGTAGCTGTTCGGAGCTACACATTGGGCGTGCCGGGAAAAGAGGTTCAGCAGTTGTTCACTTCCGTTCCTTACCTGTTTGTCTTTAATCGAAGTAGAAATGCAACGCCTTCAGCCGTCTGAGAAAGGCTGCAGTACCTGGTCAAAGATCGTCAGTGACGCCCCCAGTGTATAGGAATCCACTTGGCCGTGTAGTCGGCGACGCGCTCCTTTGACACAAGTGGCCGCTATGGTTCGATACCGATGCGATCATTGACGGCTCCACGAATGCGCTGTTTGCAGCCGAGATAACGCTCGGTAGTTTGCACGGAAACATGACCGAGCAGGAACTGAATTTGCTCCAACTCTCCGCCCGCAGTATGGCAGAGCTTCGCGCACGAGCGCCTCAAATCGTGAGGAGCGAGAGCAGCAAAGCCGGACTTTGCGGCGTACAATTTGACGACGTGCCAGACGACGCGTTCCGTGACGCCATCACCCCAGCATTTGCCAGCTCTGCAGACGCAACGGAATATCTTTCCCGAATGGAGGTCAGCTGCATGGATCCACTCGTCCAATGTCGCCTTGACCCATTCCGGTACCGGAACGGTTCGAATGTGCCCGCCCTTGCCAACGAGATCGACTATCGCCCAGTGCTCTTCTCGCTGTTGCAAATGCGTGAACTCTAGATCGGCTAGCTCGCGGCGTCGGAGCCCGCAACCGAGCAAGATCGCAAGAATCGCGCGGTCTCGTTTGCCTTTCAAGGTCTCTGGATCAGGAGTCTGCCAGAAGCGGCGTGCTTCATCTGCGGTGAGCCAATTGCCGAGCCTTACGCCCAACTTCTTGGGACCTTTGACTCGCCGGATGCTGGCTGCCAACTCTGGGCTGAGCAAGCCGGCATCCGACGCTTCATACGCCAACCGGCGAACTGCTGCAAGCCGACCATTGATCGTGGCCGCAGCGAGACCACGGTTCTCGAGGAAAATGCGGAAGCGCGTGACGACTACTTTGTTAAACGAAAGCCGTGGCTCAGAACAATACCACTGAATGAACTCATCGATTGCATGTCGATATCCTCGTTTGGACTCTGGCGAACGCAGGCTGTCGAGTACGGCCGCCTTACTGTGGTCCAGATCCGGAAGGCCGAGTTTCGATTTCGGCCGCTTTGATACGTCGGGTTTCCGCTTGGCACGCTTGCTCATTCCAGCCGCCTCCCACGCGGCTGGTCGAAAGCCTACGCTCGCTAAAATACAGCAGAGCGCGTTTTCCGGCAAAGTGGGTGATGATCGCTCTACCCTTCGCGACCAGGGCGGATCTATTTCTCCGTAACGCCGGGCCGGACGCCAATCTCAACATACGCAACCGCGTTGTTTACCTTTTGGGACATCTGACGGCCGTGCATGACCGGATGATCCCGCTTCTGGGGCTCGGCGAACGGGTCCATCCCGAGATGGACGCGAGTTTTGTGAGTAACCCGGATCGCACCCTCGGCGATGTTCCGCCGCTCGCGGACCTCAAGAACCGTTGGGAGAATGTGAACGGTCACCTCCTCGTTCTCATGCAGCAGGATGTCTTGCCCTCGTGGTGGGCGCAACGGCATACCTCGGTTTCCGAAGCGGACTTCCAGATCAACCCGACAAGGAATCGATTGAGCATTCTTCTCAACAGGACCAACCATTTGTCGTATCACTTAGGCCAGATCGTTGTGGCTCCAAAACGGCCGAGCGGATCGGTGGATCGCAAATGACGAGAGCGTTGACCGGAATTGGACGAGCTTTCGCCGATCACTCCAAGTTGCCATAGATAGTATGCGAATGGCGAACAGAACGGTCCTCCTCACCGGTGCAAGCAGCGGAGTGGGCGTTGCGGCCTCGCTCTTCCGATAACCCGTCAGACGCGCCGCGGCAGGAGCACCAAGTCGGCCGCTTCCTCGGCATCCTTGAGGAGCGTCTTGCGCGGCGTGCCTATCAGCGCACGCATGGTCAGGCCACGAGCAAAATCCGTGACTTGGATCGCGCGCACGGCTACCGGAAAGTCAGACGGGATTTCTCCCGCGCTGATCCCGTCCCGGAAACGGCGTTCCACCAGCGCCGCGCCGCCCGCGACCGCGTTCTGCAGGAACCGCCGGACCTCAGCGTCGTCCACAAGCGGCGCGACGCACACCATAAGGCAGCCCCGGGCGGACCCTTTCTCGGTCGCACTTTCGACGGCGTACCTCAGAAAGCCCGCGATCGAGTCGCGAAGACTCTGTGGCGAGAGGAGTGCCTTCGCGGCTGATGCGCCCTTCCGTTCTGCGTACGCCTTAAGGACGCGCAAGAATATCGCCCGCTTGTCCCCAAAGACGGCATACAGGCTCGGCCGTCCCACACCCATCCCGGCGACGAGATCGTCAATCGTCACTCCGTCGTAGCCTTTCGACCAGAACACCTGAGTCGCCTTTTCCAGCGCCCCCGTCTCGTCGAAGCTGCGCGGCCGTCCACGCGGCCTAGCGGTATTTTGAACCATTTAGTTCAAAACTCCTTGACAATTTCCATCGTACCAATCAATATTAACTGAACAGTTCGAAATTAGCAAGCCGACCCCTGGCCTCGCGGGGCTCGACCTTCACCCTTCACCACGGAGACGCCATGGAACATTCGATCGCTCTCGTCACCGGCGCCACCTCCGGGCTCGGTTATGCGGCAGCCCGCACTGCTCGCCGCGAAGGGCTACCGCGAGGTCATCGTCACCGGGCGCAGCCTGGCCCGGGTCCAGGAAACGGCCGCTCAACTCGCGGCTGAGACCAAGAAGACAGGTCTTCACGCCGCTGGAGCTGGATCTGGACACGCCGTCCAGCGTTCAGTCCGCCCTCGCCGAGCTGGTCAAGCGAGGTCGGCCGATCGATTTCCTGCTGCTCAATGCAGGGTTGGTTCCATTTAAGAAGCGCGTGCTCACTGCGGCGGGCGTCGAGGCGTCTCAGGCCCCGCTCATCGGCCATCATCAACTGACTGTCGGGTTGCTCCGCGCCAACCTGCTGAGCCCCAACGCGCGGATCGTTATCGCCGGTGCGGAACCTGCCCGAGGGGGCGTACCCATGTTCAAGTACACCGACCTGCCAGCCTTCGCGGCCAAATACCACCAGGGCGACCGAACCGCCGCTGTGGAAGCCCTGATTCGCAACGGGCCGAACGTGAAGTACGTGCCCAACAATGCGTATGCCGACGCGAAGCTCATCATCGCTTGGTGGGTCGCGGCGCTGGCGCGCCGGCTACCCTCCGGCATGGCCGTGTACGCTGTCTCGCCCGGTGGGGCGACCGCCACCAAGGTGGTGCGAAGCGCTGGCCCGGTGTTGAAGTATCTGTTTATCCCAATCGTGAACCTCATTCCCGGCATGAATCAGACGCCGGAGACCGCGGCCCGTCGGTACCTCCAGGCGTCGGAGTTCGGAACCGACGTCTCAGGGCAATTCTTCGCCTCGGCTCAAAGGGAAGTTCTCAGGCCCAATTGAGGCGCAGCGCCACCCACACCTCCACGATCGCGCCAGCCAGGAAGCCGCGTGGCAGGCCGTCGTCAAGGTCTCTGGCGTCGACTTGTCTTACCCAGCATCCTTGAGCGCGGTGTCCTGACGGAGCGCCGGTCGGCGCGCCACTGGATGCAAAAGTTCATCGCCACTTCCCGCTCACTTCGGACAGCAGTTCGACAGGAACGAAACAACACTAACTTCGACAAGGAGAATACACATGGAACGGTACGAAGGTAAAAAGGTGGTGATCATCGGCGGCACGAGCGGCATGGGGCTCGCGACGGCGAAGATGCTCCTCGATGGGGGCGCGCGCGTTCTGGTGACGGGTCGCTCGAAGGCAGGCCTGGAATCGGCGCAGAAAGAGCTTGGAAAGGACGCCATCGTGGTTTCGAGCGACGCGCGGTCGTTGACGGACATCGACGCCCTCGCCTCTCGGGTGAAGGCCGAGTTCGACACCTTCGACCTGCTCTTCGTCAACGCCGGGTTCAGCATCCGAGCGCCTCTCGAGAGCATGACCGAGGCCGTCTACGACGAGATGTTCAACCTGAACGCCAAAGGGCCGCTTTTCGCGGTGCAGAAGCTCGCGCCGCTGATAAACCGGGGAGGCTCTGTCGTCCTCACGACCTCGATCGCCAACGTCAAGGGAATGCCCGGCAACGCCGCATACGGAGCCGCCAAGGCCGCGCTGCGATCATTCGCTCGGACGCTCGCCGCTGAGTTGCTTCCTCGCGAGATTCGCGTCAACGCGGTGATCGCCCGGTCCCATCGACACGCCGATCATCGGCAAAGTGTTTCCCGATAAAGACGCGGCCGCCCAGCTTAGGGAGAAGATGACCGGCATGGTTCCCGATGAAGCGCTGGGGGACGTCGGAGGAAATCGCGAAGGCCGTCCTCTTCCTCGCGTTCGACGCGACCTTCACGACCGGCGCCGAACTTCCGGTCGACGGAGGATGGTCTCAACTGTAAGGTGTGGACCATCCGGGAGGTCAAGCTGGAATCGAGAACGGTCTTGAACGACTCGCATACCGGGGCGCACTTGATGCGATACCGAAGGCACTGGCGGCGGCTCGGTCGTCGCCACTGGGCGCTCAGCCCAAGAGGAAACGTCGTCTTCGGCACAAGGTTCACGACCGGGCGCGGAACTCCCACGGGAGGGCACAGTATGAGCCAAACCTCGAAGGATTACTGCGTGTGGAGATGACTAGCTGATCGAAGGCCACACCACTCAAGAGCGATGTGGACACATTTCAGAGAGTCAGCTTTTCCGAAGAGCGTTGCCTGATCCATGAACAGTTGCGAACGCTTTGAACAACCAACTCAACCAATCCACCTTTAAAGGCGAGAGACAATGAAGCGGATATTTGTACTGATAGCGGTAGTTGCGATGGGTGTAACCGGGATGAACGCGCAGGTTGCTCCGGGCAATGTGGTTTCTCCGGCGGACGGATTTAATGCGGCGTTGAGCGCGACCGAGAGTCAGATGACCATGCTGGTGAAGTTGATGCCAGAAGAAAAGTACGGGTTCGCCCCGAGCCAGGCGATCTTTGTGACTTCTCAGAAGACGAGCTATGACGGCGTGCGGACCTTCGGAGGCTTGATCCTTCATGTGGCGCAAGCAAATTACGTCATGGCAGCGCGATTCAGCGGGCTCAAGCCCGATGTGGATATGAAGTCTCTTGCCGGGCTAAAGACCAAGGACGAGATCGATGCGGCACTGGCTGCCTCGTTTGCTTTTGTCCATAAGGCTATCGGAACTCTGACAATCGACAGTGCATTTCAGAGCGTGGCCGGCCCGACCTCGCGCGTCGTGACTGTCGCCGCAAGTCTTGCCCATACCTCGGACGAGTACGGGCAGATGGTTGAGTACCTGCGCATGAACGGTATAACTCCTCCGTCCAGCGGCGCTCCTGCTCCGCCAAAGAAGTAGGTAAGTCTCGAAAGCACCATGGGAACTGGAGTGCTTTCAACACTTCACCTCTATGGCCGCAAGCTATTCGACCCCAAAGGCGTCAGAGGGTACATGGCTGCTGCAACCACACTTTCTCCCGGACAAGAGGAAACATCTTTGTGCGGCGCGACCTTTAAAAGCGCCGCGGAACTCCCACGGTAAGAGGAGGAGCCACAATATGCATAACTTGGTAGTGAGCTGTTTGTTCGTTGCATATCTCTCAGCGAACGTATACGCCATCGTGAAGGTGCGGGTGTTTGAATTAGCCCGTTCGCGCAAGCATCTCCTACTCTATGGCGTCCCCTTCATATTGTGGGGCTCTCTCATCCTGTTGGGATGCAAGCTCATGGAGATCATGCGCCGATTCGATGAATGGGCGGCCTAATGGCCTATTTGAGATGACCTTTTTTGCGGACAAAGGCTACGAACAGGTTAGCTGAGAACCGGAGTGCATTGTCGACTCCCGATACGAGTAGCGTGGCTCATTGTTCTCGACTGACGACTTCAGGCCAATGCACGCATTGACCGATTTAGAAAGATCCACGTATTCGTCAAATGGCTGTGTAACGCGCTTTTGATCCCGGTGCGTAATGCAATCGGATTCAGAATTGCGAATGTCACCGTAGCCGACTAACCGTCAAGGTGGATGAGCGGATGGCAGCGCGTTAGTCAGTCTTAATCGCCGGCATGCTCCGGGACCAGCCCTCGCCGCGCCGGTTGCGCGAGTTGAATGGACCGGATACAAAATCCGGATCGCCGAATGGCGTTCCGGCGGTCAGGACTACGATTCGACGATCGAACGGATCTCCGCGAGCGCGTGATGGATTTCGTCGTCTGCGGTGTAGAAATGCGGAGCGATGCGGATACCGGCATTAGAGCGGTAATCTACCAGCACGTTGCGGCGCGCAAGCTCCTTCGTGACGTCTTTTCCGTTCGGGATATCTAGAACAACGACGCCGCCGCGGGACTGAGGATCGCGGCAGGAGCGCACGGCGAATCCGGCGGCGTCGGCCATCTCAATGAGCCGTTGCGTTTGACGAACGGACTTAGCCCGGATGGTTTCAACGCCGATCTCATTGATGATTTCGTAGCCGGAGCGCGCCGAGTAGAGCGCGGGAATGTTAGGTGTTCCGTTAAGAAACCGAAAGGCGTCGGACGCGAATTTTATAGGGCCGTCTTCAAACTCGAATGGATGACGATGGGCCATCCATCCGGTAGCGGTCGGCTGAAGCTGTTCCCGCAGCCCGGCTCGCACGTAGAGATATGCTGCGCCGGGACCGCCGCATAGCCATTTTACGGAGCCTCCCGTCGCGAAATCGACGTTGAGAGCTCGGACATCGACGGGCAGAATGCCGGCGGACTGATAGAGATCCGCGATAACGAGCGCTCCAACTTCGTGTGCGCGACGCGTAATTGGGGCGAGGTCTTGCAGGAAAGAACTGCGGAAGGCGACGTGCGAGACGGAGACGAGCTGCGTCTCTTCGTCGATCGCCGCGAGGAATGAGTCGAGCGGCAACGTCATGCCGTCTGGGGATGGGACTCTGCAGACGCGCGCGCCCTGCCGCTCAAGGCCGTAATAGATGTAGTCGTTAGAGGGGAAATTCAGGCCCCCGGTGACAAGCTTGTTGCGCGGGCCGTTTCCTCGTGAAGCTGCAGCAGAGCTCGCACTCCAATCAAAGCAGGACGCCACGAGCGACTGACAGATGGAAACGTTCTGGTGCATGACGACTTCGCGTGGCCCTGCACCGATGATGGAAGCAATGAGATTGCCAATGGTGATGGGCATTTCCCACCAGCCCTCGTCCCAAGCGCGGATCCCACGGGTGGCCCATGTATCCCCGAATTCCTGCAGCGCGTCGGATGCGCGGCGCGGCATAGCCCCGAGCGAGTGGCTAATCAGGTACGCAGTATTTTCAAGGATCGGAAATTCTGTGCGCCACGCGAGTAGAGGATCGGTCGTTTCGATCAAAGGCGCACCTCATCGGACTTGATCTCCGGCGCGGGTTCATCAAGGATGTGCGCTCGGCGCTTTCGGAGGAGAAAAACAGCAGAGAGCAGAACGAGAAACGGGACGCCGGAGAAAAGAGTCATGCGGAACTCGGATGTGAACGCCGTGGTCATGAGGACCGCGAGCATAAGGCCGGCGCCGGCGAGAGTTGACCAGGGATAACCCCACATTCGGAACGCGAGCGCTTGGTCTCCGCGACGGCGGCGAAAAAAGAGGTGCGTAATGAAGATCATCAGCCACGTGAACATGGCGCCGAACATAGCGACCGACATCATCAGCATGAATGAACTTGCCGGAACCAATGCGGTGAGGACAGTCGCAATGGCGATCCCGGTGGTCGACAGAAGCAGCGCGGCGACCGGGACGCCGCGGCCGTTCAATTCACCGAACCGAAGTGGCGCGTACCCGGCCCGAGAGAGGCTGAACATCATGCGCGTTGTGGTGTAGAGCTGGCTGTTCATGGCCGAGAGCGCGGCAATCAGAATAACGAAGTTAATAATTCCTGCGGCGGCGGGAACGTGCGTTGCAGCCATCACGCGGACGAAAGGGCTCTGCCCAGTGTTTGCCGCGGACCAGGGCACGACGGCAACGATGATCGCGAGGCTGAAGAGGTAAAAGAACGCAAGCCGGAACATGGTGGCGCGGAAGGCCCGTATGATTGCGCGCTGCGGATCGCGTGCTTCACCCGCTGCAACGGCAATCATTTCAATGCTGAAGTAGCTGAAGATGGCGATGAATACCGCGACCCACATCCCCCATGCGCCGTGGGGCAGGAAGCCCCCACGGGCTGCGTAATTCGCGAATCCGATTTGCGTAAACACAAGCCAGGCGCCGAGGGCGATGAATATCAATATTGCGACGATTTTCAGTGCTGAAAAGCAATACTCGACCGAACCGAACAGCTCGACATGCGCCGCGTTAACGGCGATAAGAGCGCTGGAAAAGCCGAGTATCCACATCCATCCCGGCACATGAGGATACCAATAGCTCATATAAACGGCTATTCCGGCGACCTCTGTCCCGATACCTAGAACGAGCGACGACCAATAGGCGTAGCGAATGAGAAATCCGGCGAGCGGGCCGATGTAGAATTCGGCCCAAGCACCGAATGAGCCCGAAGTGGGGTGAGCGACGGTCATCTCGGCGAGACAGCCCATGAGGAACAGGGTGATGAGCCCCCCGATTGCGTAGCTCAACAAGACGCCAGGGCCGGCGAAGCGGATGGCGGAGCCGCTGCCGAGAAACAGGCCAGTGCCGATTGCGCCGCCAATCGCGATCATCGAGAGTTGGCCGGTGGATAAACCGCGATGAAGCCCCTTTTCACGCTCGACGATATCGTTGAAACCAGAATGAGGGGCGATCGTGTCGTTGATCATGATTTCGACTGATTTTAGCCCGTTTCCGGCACGTGCGGAGAGATGCGGAAGCCAGCGAAGGTGTTACGCCGTGGGACCAGTTTGCATACGTGCCGCTCGCCTGGAATAACGCTTTGTGGCCGTCGAGGTCCTCCGGGTTGGTCGCCAACCCGCACAAATGCTCCGCAAGATTAATCCTGAAAATTCACTTCCGAACTGGTACCCCCGCAATTTCGTCAAGTTGACGAGAAACGCGCTAGTCGTCGAAGTGATCCGCGCGTGTCGCCGAACGGTGTCTTGTTGGTAGCCACTCTTCGACTTATCCGGTCGGCGAAAGAATGGCACCTCGTTCGCCACAACCTGAGGCAAGCGCTCATGCTTCCTGCTAGCGACTTAGGTGTATGATGATGTGCCCACAAAGTCCCCAACACACCGCTCACGAAGTATCAGGTTTTCTGCGAGAGTTTTGTCGAGAACTATCCTCATTCGCATTGCGCCAGCCGAACTGGAATCGCGGTAGAAGAAAATCGCACTTGTTCGAATCGGATTTGCAATGCAGTCCGATTTGCTATACGATCCAACCTGGGAGGGCGAAGCATGGCCCACTATCTGTTAGAAATCTCCTATACGCCCGAAGCTTGGGCGGCCCTCATTAAGAACCCGCAGGATCGCGCAGAAGCAGTCCGGGGACCGATCGAGAAGCTCGGCGGAAAAATGGAGCGGATTTGGTTAGCGTTCGGCGAAGATGACATTGTCGGAATCATCGACATGCCAAATAACGTTGCCGCAGCTGCAATCTCTATCGCTTTCGCTGGCGGCGGAGCGTGTAAGAACGTCAAGACCACCCCGCTCATGTCTATTGAAGAAGGAATGGACGCGATGAAGAAGGCTGCTCAGAGCGGCTACAAACCTGCTCACAAAGTGGCTTCCGCCTAGCAGCGTCGCGCAAGCGGCTTCTCTATTTTTCTACTTCGCCGGTCGCAAACGGATTGAAATTCGTCCGGTAATCGAAGTAATCCACTCCCTCCGCACGTTTGAGGAAATTCACGACCGCGTAAGTCGCCGGAGTCATCACCGTTTCATAGATTACTTTGATCAAGTAACCAGACACAATCAGCCGCACAATGGCGCTGGTCTCAGTCATGCCATAAAATCCGACAAACATCACCACCGTTGTGTCGACCGCCTGCCCGACAACGGTCGATCCGATCGTGCGCGTCCACAAATAACGTCCTCGTGTCAGCAGCTTCAATTTGGCCAGCGTGAACGAGTTGGCGAACTCTCCGCACCAATACGCCAGTAAGCTGGCGAACACGATTCGACCGACCGGTTTAAAAACTGCCGCATAGGCCGCCTGATTCTTGAACTCCGGCGCAGGAGGTATGGCAACTGCCACGAAACTGAGAGCAACCAGAAGAAAACACGCAAAAAAGCCATACCAAATGGCTCGTCTGGACGCGCTATATCCATACACCTCAGTGAAAATGTCTCCGAAGATATAGGTGATTGGAAAAAGCATCTGCGCCGCGCTGATACGCAGAGGACCGACCGCGAAGAATTTTGCCGCGATAATGTTAGAGATCAGCAGAACTACCACAAACAACGTGATAAATGGGTCCAGGTATTTGTACCGGCGGCCGCTCTGGAGCAGGCTCCCGATGTGGCTGTCCGGCTCCTCCATCAATCGCGTGTCTTTGGTCTTCAGTTCTCGCTCCGTAGCAGTGAAATCCGTTCAAATGCTTCCCGTTATAATCAGATGGTGTTACGTCCCCCGGCGACTCTTCTGCTAGTTATCGTATTACTTACGAGTTGCCGGGCGAGCATCAAAAACAAAGAGAAAGTGCAGGACGCGATTCTTCAGCGGCTCCAGACCAGCTCCGGCCTCGACCTGAAGAGTTTGGACGTCACGACGACCTCGGTCACCTTCGATAAGAATGTGGCTTATGCTACCGTCGCTTTCCATCCAAAGAACGATCCAAGCATCACCAACGGAATGACCATGAAATATACTCTGGAGGATCGGGATGGAAAATGGGTGGTGGTGAATGTGGCCGATTCACAGGGACATGGACTTGCTGGTCATACAGCCGCCGGTGCTGACCAGTTGCCGCCCGGCCATCCGCCCGTAAATGGGAGCGCCGCTAGTCCTCAGGGACAGCCCAGATGAAAACAGTTGCCGTACTGGGCGGTGGACCCGCTGGGGCATCCGCCGCTGAAAGGCTTGCCCGCGCCGGCGTGAAGACCATCATTATTGATGAAAAACTTGCCTGGGAAAAGCCCTGCGGCGGCGGCATTACCTACAAAGCTTATTCACAATATCCTTACCTGATCGAAAACGATACACCGAAGCGCTTCGTCACCGATACTCTGATTGCTGCTCCCAAATCGGGCGCATTCAAGATGTCGTTGACGCGCCCGCTGCTGATCTATTCGCGCAAAGATCTGAACGGTTTGCTCTTGCAAAGAGCGGAAGCGGCAGGAGCGGAAATCGCGCAGGAACGCGTTCTCGGTCTCGAGCGCGGCGGCAATTCCTGGAGCATTCGCACTCGCGCCGGCAGAATCGATGCCGACTATTGCGTAATCGCGACCGGCGCTCGCAACCCTCTGCGTGATGTCGGCACCCAATACACCGCCAAAGACACGATGTACGCGCTTGGCTACTGGGTTCCGACCGAGCAATGCCACATCGATATTCAATTTCTGCCTAATCTCGAAGGCTATATCTGGGTGTTTCCCCGTTCCGGCCATCTGTCGGTCGGTATCTGCGGAAAGGGCGAATCGGCTCAATGTTTGCGCGCCCGCCTGGAGCGGTACATGGAAGAGAAAGGCATCGCTCGCAAGGACGCTAAATTCTATGGGCACATGCTGCCCGCTCTCGAATCGAGAGGTTGGCGCAATAACCGGCTGGCCGGAGATGGCTGGATGGCCGTCGGCGACGCGGGTGGCCTCGTCGATCCCATTACCGGAGAAGGTCTCTATTATGCGGTGCGCTCGGGCGATCTGGCGAGCCGCGTCCTGCTGAGCGAGGCAGGTCCCGAAAAAGCAGCCGACTCCTATCGCCAGCTCATCACTCGTGACTTTGGAACAGATCTTACCTACGGCGCTGGTCTCGCGAAACGTCTCTTCTGCGGAGCCATCTTCTTCGGCGCCGTTCCGACGCGCATGATCGATTTCATGAAACGTAGCCCAAAATTCTGCGAAATCATGCAGGATCTCTTTGCCGGAACGCAGCCTTATCTAGACCTCAGGCACCGGCTCTTGCGCAACGTGAATACCACCCTGCACGAGATCCTGATGAGCTTTCTATTCCGCAAACTGATTCTCGGCCAGACGCGGGTATGAACGTCGCGCAGTCTGAGCTTCTGTTCTCCCGGGCTAAAGAAAGTATTCCGGGCGGCGTGAACTCGCCTGTCCGTGCTTTCCGCGCTGTTGGCGGAACTCCCCTCTTCATCGCGCGCGCCGACGGTCCCTATCTCTACGATGTGGACGGCAACGAGTACATCGATTACGTCGGCTCCTGGGGTCCGCACATTCTTGGGCATCGCCCTCCGTCTGTTATCCGAGCCCTCACCTCGGTCCTCGATTTAGGCACCAGCTTCGGCGCGCCTACGGGCAGGGAAGTGGAGCTGGCGGAACTTATCATCGATTCGGTTTCTTCGATCGAAATGGTCCGCCTGGTAAATTCCGGGACCGAAGCCTGCATGAGCGCCATCCGCCTGGCGCGCGGTTTCACAGGCCGCGACCTTACCGTCAAATTTGAAGGTTGCTATCACGGGCACGTCGATTCGCTCCTGGTGAAAGCCGGTTCCGGCGTCGCTACCCTCAGCCTCCCGGATAGCGCCGGAGTTCCGCGCTGCTTTTCGGAAACAACCATCGCGTTACCGTTCAACGATCTCGATCCGGTAGAAGACGCCTTTCGGACACGGGGCGATCAGATCGCGTCAGTCATTGTCGAACCCGTGGCCGGCAATATGGGCTGTATTCCTCCCGAGCCAGGCTTCTTGGAAGGTCTGCGTCGCATCACCGAGCAATATGGCGCGCTCCTGATCTTCGATGAGGTCATGACGGGATTCCGCCTCAGCCGCGGCGGAGCTCAACAGCTCTTCAATATCAAGCCCGACCTCACCACGCTAGGCAAAATCATCGGCGGCGGCCTGCCTTTAGCGGCATATGGAGGCAGGAAGGATGTGATGAGCAAAGTCGCGCCCACAGGGCCGATTTACCAGGCAGGTACGCTCTCCGGTAATCCGCTCGCGGTCAGCGCGGGCATCGCCGTACTCAACTATCTCGATCAACATCCGGATGTTTACGCGAGTTTGGACGCGACTGGCGCTCAACTCGCCGCTGCCGCTCCGCCTGGAACCTCCGTCAACCGTGTCGGCTCCATGCTAACCCTCTTCTTTTTTATAGGCGGTAAAAACCCCCAGAAAATCAAAAACTACGAGGACGCGAAAAAGTCCGATATTGCGGCCTTTGGACGCTTTTTCCACTACATGCTGGATCGGGGTTTTTACCTTCCGCCCTCACAATTTGAATCAGCATTTCTCTCGACGGCTCTCACACCAGCCCATATCTCGTCAACCATAGCGGCCTTCCGTGACTTCCGATCGTAAACGCGTTCTAGTGACGGGCGCCGCCAAAAGAATCGGGCGGGTGCTGGCACTTGAACTCTCGAGACGAGGCTTTGATGTGGCCGTTCACTACCACACTTCGCGCGTGGAAGCCGAGCAAGTCGCGCAAGCCTGCCGCAACGCCCCTACCTTCCAAGCCGACCTCTCCAAAGTTGATGAGATCCGCCGGTTATTCCGGGAAGTTCGTGAAAACTTCGGCCCGGTCCAGTACCTCGTCAACAACGCCGCGCGTTTCGCCCGGATCGCTCCTCTTGCGATCACGGAAGACGATTGGGATTTCATTCACAGCGTCAACTTGAAAGCCACCTTCTTCTGCTGTCAGGAAGCGGCTCGCCAGATGGAAGAACTTGGCTCCGGGCGCATCGTCAACATCAGTTCGCTCGGCGGCATACGGCCCTGGGCCAGCCATGTTCACTACTGCGCCTCTAAAGCAGGAGTCATCATGCTTACCAAAGCCTTGGCCAAAGCTCTCGCTCCAAAGATTACGGTGAACTCGGTTGCACCCGGCGTCATTTCCTTCAACGACGTCGATGAACGTGTGCAAGCCATGATCAACGCCACTCCCATGCGCAAGTCAGGCACGGCGGAGGATGTTGCCGACGCCGTTCACTTCTTTCTGACTGCGCCCGACTTCATTACCGGCCAGATACTCGCCGTCGATGGCGGTTTGAGCCAGCATTAACTTCTGCGCGATGAATGGTCAGCAAACCTGGAAGCCGAAATACAACCCCTGGGTAATCGCGCTCACTGTCACGCTTGCCACGTTCATGGAGGTGCTCGATACCTCGATCGCCAACGTCGCCCTGCCTCATATTGCGGGCGGCCTCTCGGCCGGAACCGATGAAAGCACCTGGGTTCTGACCAGCTATCTCGTCTCGAACGCCGTCGTCCTGCCTATCTCCGGCTGGCTTTCCGATCGTTTCGGCCGCAAGCGCTTTTACATGACCTGCGTGGCGCTCTTCACGGCAAGCTCGTTTCTTTGCGGTCTCGCTCCCTCGCTGCCGCTTCTCATCTTTTTCCGTGTCTTGCAAGGAGCCGGCGGCGGTGGTCTCGCTCCCAGCGAACAAGCCATTCTGGCGGATACTTTCGAGCCCAAAAAGCGCGGCATGGCATTCGCCGTCTATGGCATGGCGGTCGTTCTAGCGCCGGCTATCGGCCCTACTCTCGGTGGCTTCATCACGGACCGCTACACTTGGCGATGGATCTTCTACCTCAACGTTCCCGTTGGGTTGTTGTCGCTATTCCTCACCAGCAGAATCGTCGAAGACTCACCTGATCAGCGCCAGCGTTCAGGAAAAGGCGCGCAAAACGCCAGTCGATTTCATCGGCCTCGCTTTGGTAGCTCTGGGTCTCGGCTTTCTCCAGGTTGTGTTGGACAAGGGTCAGATCGATGACTGGTTCGGCTCGCGCTTCATTACAATGTGCAGCTTGGTCGCGGCCGTCAGTCTCATCATTTTTATCTTTTGGGAATGGCGTCAGCCCTACCCGATTCTGAAGCTCAAATGCTCACCAACCGCACCTTCGCCATCTCGACGACTCTGATGTTCGCTCTTGGCGTTGTGCTCTATAGCGTCACTGTGCTCATTCCGCAGTACCTGCAACTCCTCATGCACTACACAGCGGAGCAGGCCGGAATGGCACTCTCCTGGGGTGGGCTGGTGACTCTCTTGCTGCTGCCTTTGGCCGGTACGTCTCATGTCGAAGGTGGACGCCAGGCTTCTCATCGCGTTCGGCTTTCTCGTCAACGCCATAGCGCTTTTCAACATGACCAACATCTATACCGGGATCGATTTCGAACACGCCTCACTGCTGCGTGTCTACCAGTCGATTGGCTTTCCATTCCTGTTTGTGCCCATCCAAACCATCGCCTACGTGGGTGTTTCGCTGGCCGACAACAATCAGGTCTCTGGAATGACAAATCTCGCGCGAAACATGGGCGGCAGCGTCGGCATCTCGGTGGTCACGACCTTGATCGCCCGGCGCGCGCAAGCCCACCAGCGCTTCCTGGTCTGGAATACCGGTCCAGCCAACAGCATTTTCACGCAAAGCCTTTCCTCTCTCGAAAGAGCTCTGCAAGCCGCTGGCCTCAGCAGTTACCAGGCAACTCAGCAGGCCTACGCGCGAATTTATCAATCGGTGCAAGCGCAGGCGCAGACCCTCGGCTACATCGACACGTTTTATATTCTTGCGATCATCGCGCTGCTGATGGTTCCGCTGGTCTTTCTTGCTCACCGAAACAAGCCCGGACAGGCCAGCATGGGCCACTGATCTTGCCCCGGCGCGCCCCGGGTTTGGCATCCGGATTTGTTAAAGTCACGTGAGGACACCCTGAGCGGCGCAACGCAGTGCGCCTTACCATCGGGACGCGCCAATGATCCTGCACAGTTTATGACGATGGCCGATCGGTTTCCGACGCTTCGCTCCGGCAGCGTGCGCTACGCGCTGCCGGTTTGTGCCGTTTTGGTGGCAGCGGTTGCCGGCTTTTTCGCAAACAATGTTATTAAATTTCCCTGTCTCGCCTCGTTTGTAACTGCCGTCGCGGTTTCATCTTTCTTGGGACGAGGCCCAGGAATTGTTGCTTTACTTCTGGCCACTCTGTTGAGCGATTTCTTTTTTATTCCCCCCATTCTCTCTCTGAGCCTGAATCACGTAACGTGGTCGGTCGCCGCCGTTTATAGCGTCTCGTCCCTTCTCGTCCTTTTCGCTGGACGCTTCCCTCTTCGTAAGGGGCTGGATCAAAAACTCAAGCTGGTACTGTTCCTTCTATTGGAGAACTTCATCGCCGTCCGGCAAACGGAAGACAGCGAAAGGCCACACCTGCTCGGCAGGTTTGATGGCGCCGTCGAGGGCGAGATCTTTGGCTGGGCTCTAGATACCTTCCAACCTTCCGTTGGATCCAGAATTGCAATCTATGTAGACAACCGCGCAGTTGGCGAAGTGAATGCCATCCATCATCGTCCCGATGTGGGCAGCCACGGGTTCTATTTCGACTTAACGCGCTGTTGTCCCGCCACTCCGAGCGCGAGCGTCGAGGCGAGGTTTTCTGGCGGGCGGCCGCTTCCCAATTCACCTCGTGTCGTGAATATTCCCGCCGCCAGTCCGATTCGTCATTCAGAGACTGTGCTGTTCATGCACATTGCGAAGACCGCAGGTACTGCATTTCGCGAGGCCGTGGTGGAAAACTATAAGCAGTCGGAAATAGCCTATCTTTATCCGGATCCGCCAGGCCTGCTATCTGACAACCTCGCTCTATTGACACTAGAGCAGCGCACAAGTTTGCGCTTAGTCATAGGGCATTTCCAGTACGGGATTCACCAGTTCTTTCCTCAGCAATCAAATTACGTAACGATCGTGCGAGACCCCGTAGCACGGCTCATCTCTCAATTTCGATATTCGCTGCAACAGCAGCGTGATGGGGACATACGCAAAGACGATTCGCCGGCTCGTCTGATCGAAGTGCTGGAGCAGCGCGAAAGTGTGACTCTCGACAACAACATGGTCCGCGGCTTCAGCGGCGTTTCCGAGAAGGACTTCCCACCCGGGCACATCGATCGGCAGGTTTACGAACTGGCCGTCAACAACCTGAGGACTGCTTTTTCTTTTGTGGGGCATCAAGAAGCGTCCGCGGAAGCGTACGCGATTCTTCAGCGCAGATTTCATTGGAAACCGCACTCCTTGGAAGTTGTGAACAAAAGTGCGCTGCCGCCCGCAACGGACTACGAGTCCGCCCGAACCGCGATTGAGTTTTTCAATCGCTGGGATTGCCAACTCTACTCCGAAATCCGCCAGCTCTTTCCACTCTGAAGCAGAGCTTGAGGAGAGGTACGCCGCGCCTGATCATGGCGCGGACAAGGTGGTCCATTTGCCGCCCTTAGGCAATTTCGTCCAAAGCGCGTCCCTCGAAAAACACATCCCGATAATGTGAAATTTCCGGCGCTTTGCCAAACACGATCGCGACAATGTCAAAACGAACGGTGCTCCAGGAGTCGCCCGAGCGCGTCACAAAGCTGCGCGCTGCTCGAACGATATGCCGCTGCTTCTCCCGATCGATTGCCCGGTCGGGACTGCCAAATTCCGCCGAACTCCGAGTCTTGACTTCCACAAAAACCAGCTTGTCGCCATCGCGGGCGACAATGTCGATCTCGGAGTCCTGCCCGGGACGATAATTTCTCGCAACCACCTTATAGCCTGCGCTGCGTAAGTAACGGTGAGCCAGGTCCTCGCCCTTTCGGCCGAGCGCTGCGCTCGGAGTAAGCGCCCTTTTCTCTCGTATCTGCCGAATCCCGTCGCTCAATTTCCAGAGGATCTGCCGATACCGTGCTGAGTAAAAGCCGGATCGTCCTTCACTGCTGTCAGATGCCATTCGATCACCTTGCCGCGAATGAGATAGCAGAGATAGAATTCCCAGAATCGCCGAAATCTGCGCGAGCGATTCACCAGCAATTCGAATCCTAGATATCTCCATAGTGCAAGTAGGCGCACATGCACTAAACTCTCGCGAAATCTGGCGAATGAATAGTAGCTATAGCCGCCGTGATCCTCGCCAAAATAGCGCAGCGAGAAGCTATTGAGATGCCAGCGATGAGTCGGGTCGCAGAAGGAACTGAAGTCGGTGTAATGTGGCGTCACGATGACAGCGAGGCCGCCTGGGGTTAGCAGGCGATAGAACTCCTCCATGGTTCGAATCACGTCGGAAACATGCTCGATCACATGAATGGCCCGCACCTCGCGAAACGAGCCGTCGGCAAAAGGAAAAGGATACTGATCAAGATCGGCGATCACATCGGCGCGTGTATGCGCGTTGCGATCGATGCCGATCGCCCCCGGATATTTGTTTACTCCGCAGCCAACATCTAATACGGGCAGCGAGCCAGCTAATCTGGTCTGCTGCTTGATCGCGGGGGAGCGCGCTCCTACTGTTCCAATGCCTGCAGACACTGCTCCAGTGTATCGACGGCAAAATCCGCTTGTTCGCGATTGATCACCAGCGGCGGACACAGGCGGATGCTGTTCGGTCCCGCACCCAAAACGAGCAAGCCACGCTCGAATGCCAGGATTTCGAGGCGGTCGCGAACTTGCGGCGCTCGCTCTTTTGTTTCCTTATCGAGCACCAGTTCGATGCCGATCATCAAACCCAACCCGCGCACATCGCCCACGTACCGGAAGCGCTCCGGCCACTTCCGGGCGCGCCGTAGAATGTACTCGCCCATGTCCCAGGCATTGTTCACCAGACTCTCTTCGAGCAGATCCAAGGTCGCAAGCGCCGCCGCAATCGCCACCGGGTTGCCGCCGAAGGTCGAGGCATGCGCTCCCGGAGGCCAGTTCATGATATCCGCGCTCGCGATCATTGCTGAAAGCGGCAGCCCGCTCGCGATCCCTTTCGCAACCGTCACAATGTCCGGCGCAACGCCGAAGTGTTCCGACGCAAACATCCTCCCCGTACGCCCCATCCCGCTCTGGACTTCGTCGTGGATCAGCAGGATGCCGTATTTATCGGCGATGCGCCGCAGTTCCTGATGAAACTCTTTCGGCGGTACCAGGTACCCGCCTTCGCCTTGAATCGGCTCGACGAAAATGCCCGCCACTTCCTCCGCCGGTAGGATCGTCTTGAAGAGTTGATCCTCAAGCACTCTCACGCAATCGAGCGCATGAGTTGCTTCCGAAATGCCAGAGGGACGCCGATACGTATTCGGATACGGAATGTGATGCACCGGCAGCGAGGGATGGAATCCCCGGCGCTGGATCACCTTGCTGCCGGTCAGTGAGAGCGCACCCATCGTTCGGCCATGAAATGCTCCGAAAAATGCAACGAATTTGTCGCGGCCGGTGTGATAGCGCGCCAGCTTGATGGCCGCTTCATTCGCCTCCGCCCCGGAGTTACCGAAGTAGACGCGTTTCGCGCCATTGCCCGGCGCTAAGGCCGCCAGCCGCTCGGCCAACTGGACCATCGTTTCGTAGTAGAAATCGGTGCCGGACATGTGCAGGAACTCACCTGCCTGTTCGCGGACCGCTTTCACCACTCGCGGATGGGAATGGCCCGTCGCCACAACTGCAATGCCTGCGGCAAAATCCAGAAATTGGTTGCCATCCACGTCCTCTACAACAGCGCCGCTTCCGCGCTTCATCACCAGCGGATAGCAACGCGTGTATGACGGCGACAGCACCGCTTGATCGCGCCGGATGATCTGCTGCGCCTTCGGGCCGGGCAGGGAAGTCGTAATGTGGGGAAGAAACGGATTGATAGCAATATCGGTCAGCATGGTCGATCCTCGTAAACTCAGAAAAAAAATAGCAAGGACACGCGTCAGCGAGCGCGCTTAGTCTGAGCCAAACAAAGACGGACGATTGCTGGCAGGAATTGCCATACTTCTAGCTTAGTTCATAAGTGGCCGGTTAGGAGCTTTTCTCTGCAGGAACTTTCATTCTGATTGCGACGTTGTTAGAGAAAGCATGGACATTCCTGTACTCATCGTGGGAGCCGGGCCGACCGGGCTGACGCTTGCCTGTGATCTTGCGCGGCGGGGCGTAGAGTTTCGCATCATAGACAAAGCGCCGAACTATTTTGCGGGCTCGCGAGGGAAAGGTTTACAGCCGCGCAGTCTGGAGGTCTTGGATGACCTCGGCACCATCGATCGGATTCTTGCCAACGGCCGCTTCCACCTGCCATTTCGCGCCTACGATGGAGCGACTGTTCTCGGCGTTTACGACATCCATGAGGGCCGCTACCCGACTCCCGATGTGCCCTACGCCAGTTCCTTGATCATTCCACAATGGCGGGTCGAGGAAATCCTGCGGAAGCGGCTGGATGATTACGGGAAGAGTGTCGAACTGGCAACGGAACTGGTTGACTTCGAGCAGCGCGCTGACGGCGTTGCGGCAACGCTCTCCCGCTCTAGCGGAACACAACAAGTTCTTGCGCAGCACATGGTGGGCGCCGATGGAGGCCGCAGCTTTGTTCGTGGGAAACTCGGCGTCGGTTTTGAAGGCGAGACCTGGAAAGACGAGCGAATGCTCCTGGGCGATGTTCAATTGAACGGGCTGGATCGCGAGTATTGGCATTCCTGGCCCCAGAGCGAATCAGGCTGGCTGGCGCTCTGTCCATTGCCAAGCACAGATTCGTTCCAGCTTCAGGCGCAGATTTCCCCGGACGAACCGGACGAGCCCTCGCTCGAGCGGTTTCAACAAATGGTCAGGGAGCGAACGAAACGATCAGACATCCACTTACAGAGCGCTACTTGGCTTTCGCTGTATCGCGCTAACGTCCGTATGGTCGACCATTATCGGGTGAATCGAGTTTTCCTGGCGGGAGACTCGGCGCACGTCCACTCTCCGGCTGGCGGTCAAGGCATGAACACTGGTATTCAAGACGCCTATAACCTCGGCTGGAAACTCGGCCTGGTATTATCCGGTGCACCGGACGCTCTGCTCGACACGTATGAAGAAGAGCGGCTTCCCGTTGCGGCTGAAATGCTGGGGATAACCTCCAGACTGCACCGCAGCATCGCCAAACACGACGGTGGAACGCCGGTGCGAGGCCCAGAAACACTGCAGCTTGGAATCAATTACCGCGACAGCTCGCTCGCGGTGAAGCATCCAGAGACACCGGGAAGCCTTCAGGCGGGTGATCGAGCTCCGGACGCACCGTGTCGAGATACATCAGGGAAACCGATCCGCCTGTTCGACGTGTTCCGTGGTCCGCATTTCACACTGCTGATGTTCGGTTCCGGCCCTCAAACCACAGATCGCGGGGCGGACCCATCCTGGCGAGATCTTGTACGCACCTGCTACGTGCCCTCCAGAGCAGAGCCGGACGGGAAACCCGAACGATGCATCTACGACGTTGAAGGTCACGCGCATCGCGCTTATCACGCGGAAGACGGCTCCGCATTTCTGATTCGTCCGGATGGCTACATCAGTCTGATCACTGACGGTTCATCTGCCGAATCTGTCCAGCGCTATCTGGATAATGTCTTAGGATTCGCGCGAGCTCATTCTCGGCGCGTCTGAAACGTATCGCAAGAAGAAATATCGCCCGACTTGAAGCCGCGAGTAAACCAGGCAGTGCGCTGAGCGGATGAGCCGTGGGTGAAGCTCTCCGGACTCACCCGCCCAGTCGCCATCTTTTGCAAACGATCGTCGCCGACCGCGGCCGCTGCGCCTAGTCCTGACTGGACATCGCTTTCGTCAATGATTTTCCGTTGCGCCGTGGTGTGTGCCCACACGCCCGCGAAGCAATCGGCCTGAAGTTCCAGCCGCACCGACAGGGGATTAGCCGCATCTGGCCGCGATTGCTGCAGCCGCCTGACTTGCGACTCGATTCCCAGTATCTTTTGCACGTGATGACCAATCTCGTGCGCGATCACATAGGCCTGCGCGAACTCGCCAGGCGCGCCGAAACGGTTCCGCAGCTCCTCGAAAAAACCCAAATCGAGGTACACTTTCTCATCGGTCGGACAATAAAACGGCCCGATCGCTTCCCGGGCCGTACCGCATCCCGAATAGGTGGCATTCCGAAACAGCACTAATCTCGCGTGACGATACGCCCGGCGCGCTTCTTCGGGAAGCGTCCGATCCCACATCGTCTGCACATCGTTAATCACGAACTTGACGAACTCCACTTGCGGTTGCTCGCGCGCGTCGCGCTGGCGGTCGGGAACGGTCTGTACCTGCTGCGTGCCGCTCTCACCGGAAAAGAGAGTGAACAGGTTCTGGCGGAAGAGCAAGCTCAGCAAACCGACGACGATAATCCCGCCGATCCCGAGGCCCCCTACTCCGAAACCACCGCCTCCGAAACCGCCACCGCTCTGATCCCGCCGGTCTTCTATATCGTCACTGGAGCCGCCCGGTGTCCATCGCATTCGTCTAGTCTCCCAGATTCAGAATAGTTCGAATCCGCTAACTTCGTTTCTGGAAGAACCCGTTGAGCTCGCGGAAAGGAATCATGCCGTCGAAGCCGGCAAAGCTGCCCTCCTCGGCGATCATTCTTGCCGCTCGGACGAAACCGCTCCAGGCACTCCGCGCTAGTGAAGACCCTGTGCTGATCCTCCGCACGCCCATCTTGGCCAGGTCCGGTACGGTCATTCCGGTGTTCGAGCTCATGAGGACGTTCACCGGCCTGGGACTGACCGCGGAAACGATCGCCTCGATCTCGTCACGGTTCTGCGCACCCGGCGCATAAAGCACGTCTGCTCCGGCTTCTGCGTAAGCTTCGAGCCGCCGGAGCGATTCCTTCAGCGGCTCGTCATGGCCAACCAGGAAGCACTCCGCTCGACCGGTGAGCAGAACGCCTGTGCCTGACTTGTCGATCGCACTGCGCGCAGCTTTGATCCGATCTACAGCGAGCGGCAGATCGTAGAGTGGCTTTCCACGATCGCCGGTCGAGTCCTCGATCGAGAGGCCTGCGACGCCGGTCGCCAGACAAAGCTCTACGTTCTGCGCTATCAGTTCCGGCTCATGGGCGTAACCTGATTCAAAGTCGGCATTAACAGGCAGCGTGGTTGCCGCAATCAGCTCCGCGATATGGCTGAGCATTGGGTCGCGTCCCACTGCCGTATCCGGCAATCCCCGCGAAAAGGCAAATCCGGCGCTCGTCGTGGCCAGCGCGAGAAAACCGAGGTGCTGCAGATAGCGTGCTGTACCGGCATCCCATGGGTTGGGGATCACGAAGCATCCGCTCTCGTGCAATTTCCGAAATGCGGCGCGAGTTGCTGTCACATCAGATGGTTCCATAGGTATAGGCGCCACATATCAACTGCGGGGCGATTTTCTATTGTTTCACTCCAGATCGCGTCGCGGCTGCCGGTTCCTGATCACGGCATAGACGTCTATATAATAAGGCGACTTAAGTGTGGGAAAAACCGACTCTCTCCAAGGCTCGCTCGATCTGCTCGTATTAAAGATTCTGTCGCGCAGGCCGCGTACGCACGGCTACGCCATCATGTCCGCCATCAAGGACATGTCAGCCGATGTCCTGCGGCCTGAGGAAGGCTCGCTGTATCCGGCCCTTCATCGGATGGAAGAGGCGGGCTGGATTCGTGCCGAATGGATTACGAAAGATACCGGACGGCGTGCCCGGCTTTATGAGCTAACGGCGACAGGCAAGAAACAGTTGGCCGCAGAAGAATCACGCTGGCAGTCGGTTACGTCGGCGGTGAATCGTGTTCTAAAGATGGCCTGACTTGTCATCGCTCCGAAAGCTTCACGATCAGCCCGTTTCCGCCGACTGCCCAAACCGATCCGTCTCTAGCGGCCGCTACGGCGTTGAGTCCTGCGGTCTGTATGCGGCGCCAGGTTCTGCCACTATCCTCTGAAATATCGCTTCCGCCGGTGCCTACCGCGATCAAGCGCTGCCTCTTTCGCCCTATTACTGCGACCGCCGAACGAAATCCACTCAATCCCGGCTCTCGTGGTTTCTGCCAGGTCATTCCGGCGTCTTCCGTCAAGGCCAGAGTGTCGGCTGCTTCGTTCGGCAATTGGTAATCGCCGCCCACTGCCACGCCACGCTTCCCGTCAAGAAACGCTATCGAGAAGACGCCAGATGATGCCGTTCTGGCGCCGATTCCAGCATCAACCGATGTCCAGGTCTGCCCACCGTCTTCGGAATGGAAAATACGCGCGTGCCCTGCGCCACCCGTCCCGAACCAAGCGTCTCTCACCCCTCTGATGGTCAGGCAGGTGCCGCTCGCGGCGAATGCGCCCTCTCCAGGCAAAGCAGCGGGCGTAGTTCGTCGCTGCCAGGTTCGACCTCCGTCTAATGTGGTGAAGACGGCGAAGTGGCCATCGACCGGGTCGCCGAGAAGAATCCCGCGTTTACGATCCCAAAACGAAACTGCATCGAAAAAACCCTTCGGATCGGGATTCACAAACAGAAGCGACCAGTGGCCGCCGCCGTCGCTCGTCTTATAGATGCGCGATTTTTCGCCTTCTCCGCTGGCCAGCAGCAGCGCATCGTTGTGGCTCCAAGCCGCTACATCGCGAAAATCCAGATCTTCCGCTCCCGCTACGATGCCGGTCTGCCAGTGCGCTCCGCCGTCGTTGGTACGCAGCCAGCTGCCTTTGGTGCCGCTGGCCCAGACCACGCTTGGGGAAACTACCGCCAGTCCGCGCAAACTGACGTGCGTCGGGCTGGATTGCGAGATCCACGAAGCGAGCGCAAAAGTTGCCGCCACCAGCGAAGAAGCCATCACGCTACTCTAACCAATTGTGCTCTCGCCTGGCCCGTTGTTCATCGGCTGCAAGCGGCATTCGTCGGCAACAATCTGCGGTTGGCCGATTAGCGAGTGAACGGGTGCGTGATCGCCTCTAGCATCGAATTGAGGATGATTATGAAACGAAGAGAGTTGGAAAGCCTGATCTTGCCAGTGATTTTGCTGTTGACCGGTCTGATACTGGTTGGAGGCGATCGCGTGGGAATATTATCGTTAGACCGCATTCAGAATCTTTGGCCTGTGGCGCTCATCCTGGTGGGCTTGAGCGATCTTCTCACGAGCAGCAGCGACGAACCCAGCGGAAACGTCGCCGCGCCATCTCGCACCTCGCGCGAGGAAGCACGGCGTGTCTGAACGTCCGGGTGATCAGAACGACTGGATGCGCTACGCGCACCTGAGCGACGAGCTGCGTTCGATGAAGCTGCGCCGCTCAGGTCGTTCTCGCGTAGCCTTTTCGGCCATTCTGATTGCTGTCGGCGTCTTGTTGTTTCTCGGCAATCTCGGCCTTATTCCTATCCGAAATCTCTGGGACTTCTGGCCTGCAATTCCGATTGTCTTTGGAGTCGTGTCCCTGCTGACGGCGCGAAATGCCGCCGGCCGGCTTTGGGGCTTTCTGCTGATAGGGTTTGGCGGACTCTTTCTGCTACTGAACCTCGGTGTCATTCGTCTGCAGACGCATGATGGAAGCCTCTTCCTTTCCGTTGTTCTGATCGCAGTCGGTTTTGCTGCGCTGTCTGGTGTCTCCACGCCGCCGTATCGGCGCTGGCTCGCTGCCCACCACTTTGCCGGTCGAAGAGTGCGACCGGATTACGAAAGTGCTGTGAACGACTATGTTGTATTTGGCGCGCTCAAACGTAAGCTTGAGAGCAATGATTTCCGTGGCGGAGACCTTATCGCAATTTTTGGAAACATAGAAATGGATCTGCGCCGCGCTCTCATTACGCCCGTCGTCAGATCGGCTGTAATCAACGTCATGACGGTATTCGGCGCGACTAAAATCCGCGTGCCCCAAAGTTGGAAGGTCACGGTGAGCGGAGCCGGCATCCTGGGCAACTTCGAAGACAAGACGATCCCACCGAATACTGGTCCTGACGCTCCCACGCTGATCATCACCGGGTTTTCGATCTTTGGCTCAGTCGAGATCGAGGACTAAGTTCCCGCCCGATGCATCCTCTTCTCAGGCAGCGAGAAGTTCTATCCGGTTACTTGAGCGGCTTCATCATCATCGGCTTGATGCTCGCCTTCGCGGTCGGCGTCTCCGCTCATTTAAAATGGACGGAAGTCTTTGCGCTGACCTTTCCGCTCAGCATGTTCCTGGCAATCGTCTGTCTCTCTGCCTGGTATGTCGCGCGCTCCTGCGATCTGAAAACAACCCCTGATTGGAGACTGGCTCTCACCTTCCTGCTTGCGGCCATGTGCGCCAGCACTGTAGTCATGGCCTTCGGACATCTTTGGATCTGGCTGCTGAATCATCTGATTGTTGGCATTCGGGAGCGTTTCCGCCCCGCGATTCCTGTTCTGGCGGCTATGTGTTCGCTGGTGTATCTCGTCGCTATCATTCTTCACTATCTGCTGGTTGCGATGGAGTCTTCTCAGAAAGCCGAGATCCTGTCCCGGGAGGCCGAGCTCAAAGCTCTCAAAGCGCAAGTGAACCCGCACTTTCTATTTAACAGTCTGAACTCGATCAGTGCTCTTACCAGCATTGATCCCGCTAAAGCGCGCCAGATGTGCATTGCGCTCTCCGATTTCCTTCGCAGCTCGCTCCGTCTCGGTGAACGTTCCAGCATCCCGCTTTCCGAGGAATTGGCTCTTATGAAAAGCTATCTTAACGTCGAGCGTGTGCGCTTTGGCTCGAAGCTGCGTATTCGGGAAACGCTCGAGGAAGGTTGCGCCGAGTGCGATGTGCCGCCGCTTCTGGTGCAGCCTCTAGTGGAAAATGCGATCAAACACGGCATTGCCACGTTATCGGAAGGTGGTGAAATCGCGCTTACCGGTGAGCGCTGGCACGATCAACTTCGCGTGACCGTCGAGAATCCGTTTGATCCGGATGCGCCGCCTGCTCTAAAGACCGGCTTCGGTTTGACGGGCGTTCGCAATCGTATTCGCGCCCGCTATGGAGCCGCTGCCAGACTGGATATCGACGTACAGCCGGCCCGCTATCGCGCAGTGCTCCTGCTGCCATGGTCCTGCAATGAGAAGTTCTCGGAGCACAAGCGGTGAACCAATGAGTATTCGAACAATCATCGTCGATGATGAAGAATTGGCGCGGCATCTTCTGCGCGAATATCTGGCGCGTGAGGACGATATAGAGATCGTTGCGGAATGTGCCAACGGATTCGATGCCGTGAAGTTGATTGCCGAATACCGCCCGGACCTTCTCTTCCTTGATGTGCAGATGCCGAAATTGGATGGGTTTGAAGTATTGGAGCTTATTGGCAACGAAGTAGCGGTAGTTTTCGTGACCGCTTACGACCAATACGCCACGAAAGCGTTCGATGCGTCGGCGGTCGATTACCTGTTGAAGCCATTCGATCTCGAAAGGTTCAAGACGTCTCTACAACGCGTTCGAGAACGCTTGGGCGCGAAGACGCATTCCCATCCTCTGAACGTGAGCGCCCTCCGGCAGGCCGCTACTCCGCCGGGACAGTACGCTCAGAGAATCGTGGTGCGCGACGGAACCAGTCTCCACGTCATCCTGATTAATCAACTGGACTACGCCGAAGCGCAGGATGATTACGTCGCCTTGCACACGCGCGGCAAAACGCACTTGAAACAGCAAACCATTTCAAATCTGGAGACTTTGTTGGACCCCACCCGTTTTGTTAGAACCCATCGCTCCTTCCTTGTCAATCTTGAGCGGATTACCAAAGTCGAACCGTACACAAAAGATACTCGAATTGCCGTTTTAGCCGATGGCGCCAATATTCCTGTAAGCCGGAGTGGGTATTTGCGTCTAAAAGAATTGATGCGCGTTTGACCGCACGCCCCGGTCAAGGCGATATCATTCTTTTGCGCGCATAACATCCAGGAGATACATGCAAAACGAGAGTTGTGACATAGGGCTGATTGGCTTGGCCGTGATGGGCCAGAATCTGGTGCTAAATATGAACGACCACGGATTTCGCGTGGCAGTATTCAACCGCACGGTATCCAAGGTAGACGATTTCATCAACAACGAAGCGAAAGGGACGCAGGTCGTCGGCACGCACTCAGTCGAAGAACTCATAAAAGCGCTGAAAAAACCCCGGCGCGTAATGTTGATGGTGAAAGCTGGGGGGACCGTGGATGAAATGATCGACCACCTTGTGCCCCACCTCGAAAAGGGCGACATCATCATTGACGGCGGAAACTCGCATTATCCGGATACAAACCGGCGGACCAAGAGCCTCAATCAGAAGGGACTTCTCTTCATCGGAACCGGTGTTTCTGGCGGCGAAGAGGGAGCGCGCAAAGGCCCCTCGATCATGCCGGGTGGCAATAAAGAAGCCTGGCCGCACGTCAAGGATATTTTCCAATCCATTGCCGCCAAAGTGGAAGATGGGACGCCGTGTTGCGATTGGGTCGGCGAAAATGGAGCGGGCCACTACGTCAAGATGGTCCACAACGGCATTGAATACGGCGATATGCAACTCATCTGCGAGGCCTATCAACTGTTGAAGGACGGGCTTGGAATGAGCGCTGATGAATTGCACCAGGTTTTCGCGGACTGGAACAAGGGCGAGCTGGACAGTTATCTGATCGAGATCACCGCCGAGATACTGGCCAAGAAAAGCGATGAGGATGGGCAGCCGATCGTTGACAAGATACTGGATACTGCCGGTCAGAAGGGCACCGGAAAATGGACCGTCACCAGCGCTCTCGATTTGGGAATGCCATTGACACTAATCGGAGAGGCTGTTTTCGGCAGATGTCTGTCTGCGCTGAAGGACGAGCGGGTAGCCGCTTCCAAAGTCTTGACGGGACCAAAACACAAGATCGACTCGCAGGATAGAAAAGTCTTTATTGAAGATGTGCGGCGCGCTCTGTATTGCTCGAAAATGATCTCCTACGCACAGGGTTACATGCTGTTGCGCGAGGCGGCCAAAGAAGAGGGCTGGAATCTGAACATGGGCGGCATAGCCCTGATGTGGCGCGGCGGCTGCATCATTCGAAGCCGGTTCCTGGCCAAGATCAAAGACGCCTATGACACGAATCCGAAGCTGACTAATCTGCTTCTCGACGAGTTCTTCAGCAATATACTGAACAACTATCAGGCCGCCTGGCGGCATGCCATCATCCATGCGATCGGGTTCGGAGTACCGACGCCGGCGTTTTCCACGGCCCTCGCCTTTTACGACGGCTATCGCACGGAGCGCCTTCCGGCCAATCTTCTGCAAGCGCAGCGGGACTTTTTCGGCGCGCACACCTATGAGCGAATTGACAAGCCGCGCGGCCAATTCTTTCACACGAACTGGACCGGACGTGGCGGCCGTGTTTCATCGGGCAGTTACAACGCTTAGACGATCCTCGAATAGAGTATTAACTGGAGACAAACATGAGTGAAGGATTGAATATTCGCCAGGATGGCGCGCTCGATTTCGTTTCGATCGGCGGTTTAGTTCATCGCCTGGATCCCGGGATCATTCCCTTTCGTAAAGCCACCGAGTGCAAGATTCACGTGAGCGGGGGCGAGTTTAACGTTGCGGCGAACCTCTCGGACTGTTTTCGGCTGAAGAGCGGTCTAGCTACTGCCATGGTCGATTATCCGATCGGCGATCTTGTCGCGGAACGTGTTCTGGCGATGGGGGTGACTCCCTTTTTACAAACATTTCAAGCATGACGGCGTAGCCGGACCGAATATCGCGACGGTTTACAGCGACCGGGGACAGGGAGTTCGCCCGCCTGTTGTGTTTTACAACCGTTCGAACGAAGCGGCAGCGCAGTTGAAGGCCGGCGACTTTAACTGGCGTGCGATTTTTGACGGCGGCGTCCGGTGGTTCCACAGCGGCGGAATCTTTGCGGCATTGTCTCCGACGACGTCGGAAGTCATCATTGAAGGGATGCAGGCTGCGAAAGAAGCTGGCGCTGTGATCTCTTTCGATCTCAATTATCGTGAGAAGCTCTGGAATGTAATCGGCGGTGCGAAGAAAGCGGTTCAGGTAATCGACCGCATCGTCAAGAATGTTGACGTGCTGGTGGGCAATGAAGAAGATCTGCAGAAGGGCCTCGGAATTCCCGGTCCGGAGGTTGCCGCAAAGTCGAAGCTTGACCCAAGCGCGTTCGTCAGCATGATGGAAAATGTCCGCAAGAAGCATCCGCAAGTGAAGATCGTCGCGACGACGTTGCGCGAAGTTCATTCGACTAACCGGCACAGTTGGAGCGCCGTCGCATGGATCAATGGGAAGACTTACACCGCGCCGACTGCGGAATTGGACGTCTACGACCGCGTGGGTGGAGGGGACGGCTTTGCCGCAGGGCTATTCTACGGACTGCTCAGCGGCGTGTCTGACGAAGAAGCGGTCAAGCTGGGCTGGGCCCACGGAGCACTCATAACGACGTTTCCCGGCGATACCACCATGGCAACGCTTGACCAGGTTAAAAGCCTTGCCCAAGGCGGTTCAGCCCGAATTCAGCGCTAGCAATGTCAGACCGCACGAGGCCAGCCTCGCCAACGATTTTTCCGCCACAGAGCCCGGCGGCCTCACTTTTCGATGCTATGATTTAGGTCAGAAAGCGTTGTCTAGCATGCGGACGCGTACCGTTCCCCGCCTTTTTCAACAAAGCGTCCGGCCACGGCGCGGCTCGTGTTCTGCCTTTCTAAGAACGGCTCTTGGCTTGGTCTGGATTGTGTCTGTGCCGGGCCTATTCGCCCAGAGCAGGGCTGTTCCAAGCGACACCAATCCGGGCAATGTGCCGCCCGCGGGCGAATCTGTGGCCGTCGCCGCCCCCAAGGCTGCTGGATCCGGCGCTGCCGGTGCTGCACCTCGATCCGTTGATATTCACGTCAATCGCACCTTGGTGTTGATCAATGTTACGGTTACCGATCCGCTCAATCGTTTTGTCACCGGCCTCGAGAAGGAGCACTTCCGGCTATTCGAGGATAAGGTTGAACAACAGATAACCGATTTTTCTGCCGAGGACGCGCCCATTTCGATAGGCCTTGTCTTCGACACAAGCGGCAGCATGGGCCAAAAGCTCCAGAAATCAAGGCAGGCGGCAACAGAGTTTTTCAAGACCGCGAATCCCTCTGACGAATTCTTTCTGGTCCAGTTCAATGACCGGCCCCAGTTGGCTGTGCCGTTTACCGCCGATACTGGCCAGATTCAGAGCGCCTTGACTTTTACACAATCAAAAGGAAGGACGGCCTTGCTCGACAGCGTCTATCTGGCAATGCACGAAATGAAGAAAGCTCGCAATCCGCGCAAAGCCATTTTGATTATTTCGGACGGAGGCGACAACTCCAGCCGTTATACAGAGACGGAAATCAAAAGCGCTGTGCGTGAAGCGGATGTTCAAATCTTCGCGATCGGCATCTTTGAAGGAATGGGTACTCGGGGCAGAACTCCAGAGGAGGCGGCTGGACCGGGACTGCTGAATGAATTAGCGGATCAGACAGGTGGCCGGGAGTACGCTGTCGAGAACGTAGCAGAGCTGCCGGACATTGCCGCTAAAATCGGAGTAGAGTTGCGGAATGAATACATCCTTGGCTACACCCCGAAGAATCGGGAGCGGGATGGAAAATATCGCCGGGTTCAAGTGAAGCTGAATCAACCGAGGGGTTTGCCGCCCCTGAAAGCCTATTTCCGGTTGGGATACTATGCGCCCACTCAATAAGCCGTTTATTGACCGATTAAGTTTGAAACTTACTTCAATAGCTATACTTGGCGGCCTTATCGTCACCGGTTTGAATGCCCAGTTCCGTTCTGACACCCGCCTTGTGGTCCTTCACGCCAGTGTTACCGACAAGAAAGGGAAGCTCGTTACGAATCTGGGCAAACAGGCTTTTAAGGTTTTTGAGAACGGGCAACCGCAGCAGGTGAAGATTTTCCGCCGCGAAGATGTGCCCGTTTCTTTGGGAATTGTTATCGATGATAGCGGCAGCATGAGCACCAAACGGAGCCGGGTGGAAGCTGCGGCTCTCGATATGGTCCGGAACTCCAATTCTCAGGACGAGGTCTTTATCGTCAACTTCAATGACGATCCTTTCCTCGATGTTCCTTTTACAAACGACATACACAAGATGGAGCAAGGCTTAGCGCGCATTGACTCACGCGGGGGTACCGCCATGCGCGACGCCATCAGCAGCTCTCTCGATTACGCGAGCAAGAACGCAAAAAAAGATAAAAAAGCTTTGCTTGTTATTACTGACGGAAATGACAACGCCAGCAATATTTCTTTGGAAAAGGTTGTGGCGCGAGCCAACCAGAGCGATACGCTGATCTACGCAATCGGACTGTTTACCGAAGAAGAAAAACACGAGGCCACCAAGGCGCGCCGCGCACTGCGTGAGCTAACAGGCGCTACCGGTGGTCTGGTCTTTTATCCCAAAGAAGTGAGTGAAGTGCAGGAGATGGCGCTCGAAGTCGCGCATGATATCCGCAGCCAATATACTATCGCCTACACGCCCACCATACAGAGCCTGGATGGGAGTTATCGTCAGATTAAGGTAACGGTCGATGCTCCCGGCAAACCGCTGGTGCGCACGCGTTCGGGCTATTACGCCACGCCGGATTCAGAAAATTCAAAATCAGCTAACTCTGGTTCGGTGGATACCGCTTCCGCGGCCCGGCACCCCTGATGGTTCGGTTTCTGTGGGTGGCAACGCGCGGTTATCGTCTCCGCCCGTGGCAGTCGCCCTATCTGCGCTGGCGCATAGAGACCTATTCCGGGATTCCTGCGGAATCCCTAACCCGCAATTCATTCTTTCGGTTTATGTGGACGGAACGCGTCCCGCTTTGGCAATATCTTCGCTGGGTTAGCCGGATGAGCTGGATTGTCTGATCTGCGAATTAATTGCCGCGCCAACGGCCCGGTGCCGGAGCATCCTGCACTGTATAACCGGAAGGCACCTGGAACAAAGCCGCATTTGGCTCGTTGCGCTGGATGTTATTTAGCGTATAGACCGATTGCCCAAAACGCGGGTCGCTACGTTTGGAAAGAACCACTATCTGCAGATCGGGCGAGGTCCACACTTCGCTTTTCTCGACAATCGGCTGCGCGTTTCCTATGGCGCCTGCCGGTACGGTGCGCGTGATGCTCTTGCCAGTCGCGGTCAGGCCATTAATCGACTGCTGCCCGAGATCGGTCTCCACGCGGCCCTTTGCATCAGCAGCCGCTCCATTTGGTGAATGAGAGCGACCTTCGCCTGTGTGCGGTTTGAATTCCCGGCGCATCGCGATTTTAGTATTGGGGTTCAGCACGTACGTATATTCGGCAACTGGATCGGAGATAAAGGTGACGGTAGTCGTTCCGTTCTGGGCCCAGGGGCCGCCCGAGATGTTCTGTTGAAAGTAGGTACGGCCTTGGCTGTCGCGAGCAACATGCCCTGTCGTCACCCGATTGATCGTATTGCCGTCAGCCAAAGTTTGCGTCACCGAAGTGTTCACGTCGGCTGAATAGGGAGCACCAATCACTACTTTGCCCGAGCGCATTTCCATTCCTATCGGACCCGGCCCATGAGGCCCAAATCGGCCCGGAGGAGGCCCACCGGCCGGGCCGGGAGTTTGCGCAAACATGCCAAAACAACCCACAAGAACCGCCACCGCGCTGAGCCTGACTCGTTTCATACTGATCTCCTTTAAACTGATTGATTCCGATTGATCCGCGCTATTCGGCGCTCAAAACGTGAACGCCGATCGGTTGCCCATCCAATCCCAACAGAACATTCGCCAGGACCGTGCGGTCGGCAACTCCATTTGCAACCGGTTCCAGGAAAAGTCCCGCCGAAGCAAGCGACGAGGCGGGAATTTGCATCTCCACAATGCGCGGTGCATTTATCGGCAAGTCGGGGTTGGAATAAGGGAGTGCAATAAAGCTTTCGCCATTTACATTGATAGAAGCCGAGGGTATGGTGGCCGGAGACTTATCCATCCGCGCCGATTCATCCGGCTTGTTCGGGCGCGGGATCAGCACAATGCCGGCCGCAAGCGCAGCGGCGATAGCCATTCCCCAACCGAAACGGCGCATGACCTGTATCGGATTTTCCGGCACCGGTCTTGAATTCGCTGCCGGAACGAGCGCTCGCGTCAGATTCGCTCGGGAGTCATGCGGCTCCTCTCGAGCTGAGGCAGTCACCAGAGCCTCAACTCGACTTGACAGACGGACGAATTCGTCTTGTCTATTTCTGCAATCGGTGCAGGAAGTAAGATGAAGCCTCAACCTGACGAACTGGTTTTCAGGTAGTTCGCCATCCAAATATTGGATTAGTAACCCATCTTCGGGATGCTCTGACATCTTCATACGGTCTCCTTCAATCTCTCGAGCCCGCGTTGTACATTTTCCGCCACCGTTGAGACTGAGAGGTTCAGAGTTTCGGCGATCTCGCGGTATTTAAGCCCCTGCGACCGGAGCACCAGGCAATTTCTTTGCGCATCGCTGAGCTGATGCATAGCCCGTCGAAGACGCAGTTCTTTCTCGCGCTCCAATAAGTCCTGCTCAGCAGAATTCGCCGCTGCGGAAGGCTCCAAATGCGCCGTCAAATCAGCTAATGGACTGGTCTTGCTGGCGCCGTAAGACAATTGGGTATTGCGTGCCACATTGTGAGCCACCCGGTAAAGCCATCCTCGCAAATGGGCCCGGTCGCCGTTCGCGAGCAAGTGCTGATGAAGCCGAAGAAAGCTTTCCTGTACGGTCTCTTCCGCGGTTGCGGAATCCAGCCCTAAACAAATCAGATAACGCCGAAGTGAGACCTGCTCCCGATCATAAAGTTCGAGTACTAGCCGGGAATTAGCCGTGTGCTCCACTTGATCTGCATCCCAACCCGCCGATCGAAATTCAAAAGCTTCCGCCGAAGTCATGAATAAACGCCAATGCTGACCTTTCGGTGTTCTACATTTCCATTTTCGGCGCAATCAGCCGGAAATAGATCGCGCCGGCTTGGCATAGCGAGGGCCACAAGAGAGCTTTGTTGGGGAGTTGCACTAGGGGTTGGGTAAAGCTCCCTTGTGACCTGCCGTCTCGCATGCTATGTGCTTATAAAACAGATGAGGATGCTGCTTTTCCGGTCGGCATACATAGATTTTCATCTTAAAGTGGCGACTTCAGCCTGAGCTTCCGCGCCGCGCGTGTGACCTGGGGGGAGCGCCTTTTTCGTGAGTCGCCAGATTATGTGCCGTGCTGACCAGCGCCAGATGGGAGAATGCCTGTGGGAAATTGCCGAGCTGGCGCCGCTCTTTCGGATCGTATTCTTCCGATAGCAGACCCACGTCATTGCGCAGCGCGAGCAGGCTCTCGAAAAGAGCACGACCTTCATCCAGCCGTCCCTGAAAGATGTAATTGTCGGCTAACCAGAAACTACACGCGAGGAAAGCGCCTTCACGCCCCGCCAGCCCGTCAACCGCGGTATCGGTGTTGTAGCGGGCAACCAGGCCATCTCTCAATAGGTGTTTTTCCACTGCTGCGACCGTGTTCTTGATGCGTTCGTCTTCCGGCGGTAGAAACCCGACCAGCGGCATCATGAGGACGCTGGCATCGATGTCATTGCTGCCGTAGTATTGCACGAAAGATTGCATATAGTTGCTGTATCCTAGTTTGCAAACTTCGCCGTGAATATCCGCACGGATCTTTCTCCAGCGCTCGACGGGGCCTTTCTCGCCGAACATTTCCACAGTCCGAACAGCCCGGTCGAAAGCAACCCAGGCCATCACTTTCGAAAAGACAAAATGGCGCCGGGGCCCGCGAACTTCCCAGATGCCGTCATCCGGCTGTGACCAGATCGCTTCCAGATGGGTAACGAGAGCTTTTTGCAGGTCCCATCCTTCATCGGATGCCGACAGACCCTTAGTGCGGGCCAGGAAGAGCGAGTCCATTACTTCGCCATAAACATCGAGCTGAAGCTGCTCGGAAGCGGCGTTCCCGATGCGCACAGGGGCCGAACCCTCGTATCCCAGCAGTTCAGGCAATTCGAACTCCGTCAACCTGCGTTCACCGCCCACTCCGTACATGATCTGCATGTGTTCGGGATTGCCGGCAACTGCGCGCATCAGCCAATCGCGCCAGGCTTTGGCTTCTTCAGTAAAACCCGCCTCCAAGAACGCCAGCAGGGTAAAAGTAGAGTCTCGAAGCCAGCAGAAGCGATAGTCCCAATTGCGTACGCCGCCGATTTCTTCCGGCAGCGATGTGGTGGCAGCGGCGATGATTCCGCCCGTGTTGTGGTGAGCCAGAGCTTTCAGCGTAAGGATCGACCGCAGCACCGCCTCCGAGTAGCGGCCCTTGGGAGTATGCTTGCCGGCCCATTTCTGCCAGGCGTGTGTGATGCGATCGATCGCTGTCGCCACATCTGGTTGCGGTGGTTCCTTGGTGTAAGAGCTCGACCAGGTGAGGACAAACGGAATCTCCTCCCCGGCCTTGACCTCAAACTCGGAGCGAGTCGTCATGTCTTCGCCCCGCAATGGAGCCGGCGTCGAAAGCGTTACCCGATCCGGTCCGGAGATCGCCTGGATACGCCCATCGGGCAGGCGGCGAACCCAGGGAGTGACGGCGCCGTAATCGAAGCGCAGCACGAGCTCCATGTACATAGCTACGATTCCACGTACACCCCGCACCAGCCGAATGACATCCTGATTCTCGTTGCGCCGGTCCATGCAGTCGATCACGACAGCCGTGCCTTCTGGGGTAGAAAACTCGGTTTCGAGTACAAGCGTGCCGGGCCGATAGCGCCGCGTGACCTGGGGTTGTTCCGCTTGCGGAGAAATAATCCAGCGTCCGTTGTATCTCGACCCGAGCAGGGAAGCAAAACAAGCCGCCGAATCGAAGCGCGGAAAACTGAGCCAATCGATCGATCCATTCCGACCCACCAGCGCGGTCGTAGAATTATTGCCGATCAGTGCATAATCTTCGATTAATTGAGCCATCGTCGTTCGATCAGAAAGTTGTCAATTGGCAGCGAAGTCGATGACTACCTTGATGTCATCCGGATGGCGCTGGAGCGCTTCCTCAAATTTGGCGACTGGTACGTGCCGGGAGATTAATCGCGAGAGCCACTTCCGGTCCGCTTTGAGGAGCGCCTGCTCGGCCAATTCATAGTGTCTGCGATTGGCGTTGACTGATCCGAAAATGGCGCAATTCTCGAGCACCATGGTACGGTTGATTGCGCCGAGATCGATCGTTTGCTTCTGATCTTGCGAGGACACGCCGGCCAGGCACAGGATACCGTCATTGCCGAGCTGTGTCATCATCTCTGCGATCAGCGACGCCACACCCGTGCATTCAATCGCGACGTCCGGATTGAAGCCAACTTTGTCGACCGGACCGGTATGATAGATTCCGCCAAGCGCTTTTACCAGATCCGGCTTTAATCCTTCCTGCACTCTGTCGAGTACGTGTACCTCAAGGCCCCGTTGCTTACCCATCATCGCGGCTAGCAGGCCAATCGGGCCGGCGCCCGTCACGAGAAGCGTCTTGGGCGCCCATTTGGCGCGCTCGCCTATACACGAAATGTGATCCCAGGCCTTCGCGAGAATCGTTGTGGGCTCCATCAGTACGCCCAGGTCTCGCAGACTCGGATCCAGCCGTAAAGCAAACTCAGGTTCGATTCGCCAACGCTCGGAGCCGAATCCGTTTCTCTCTTTAATGCCGCGCTCGGTGTATTTTCCATTGCGGCACATGTCCCATTGCCCAACGGCGCATGCGATGCACGGTACTGGATCAGGACGCCTGACAATACCTACCACGAGATCATCTTTTTTGAAACCGCTGTCAGCCGGCGCTTCCTCCACACGGCCGAGCGATTCATGCCCAAGAATCAGATAGTCTTCTCCAGGCTCCGCAAAGCCATACTCGGCGGAGATCAGCTCAAAATCAGTTCCGCAGATTCCAAGTTCGAGTGCGCGCACCAAAATCGAGCCGTCACTTGATGGCGGCTCCGGCACGTCACGGATCGAGGCGGAGTTTGCTTTTTCTGGGACTATTGTGATGGCTTTCATGATTCGTTGTCGTTCGTAGATGAGAATTACAGCCTTTTAGTGACAGTAAGCTGCTCGATTTACCATACAAGTGGATGAAGGCACACTTCGATTGGAGCATTCCCGGATGAAGGCGCTGGTAAAGAGCCGAAGTGAACCGGGCTTGTGGTTAGAGGACGTTCCCGAACCAGCCATTGGAATCAACGATGTTCTTATACGCGTGACCCACACCGGCATCTGCGGTACAGACCTTCACATCTATCAATGGGATGAATGGGCGCAAAGTACGATTCCCGTGCCGATGGCAATTGGGCACGAGTTTGTCGGCGAGATTGTCGCAGTTGGCTCCAACGTTAACGACTTCCATCCGGGCGAAGTGGTCAGTGGAGAAGGTCATGTCGTATGCGGGCGATGCCGAAACTGCTTGGCCGGGCGCAGGCACCTCTGCGCGTATACGCGTGGCGTTGGCGTTAATCGTCCCGGTGCGTTTGCGGAGTTCATCGCGCTCCCGATGACCAATATATGGAAGCATCCCGATGACGTGAACCGCGAAGTGGCGTCGATCTTCGATCCCTTCGGCAACGCGGTGCATACCGCCCTTTCGTTCCCTGTTCTTGGCGAAGACGTCTTGATCACGGGCGCCGGCCCGATAGGTTTGATGGCGATTCCTGTGGTGCGGCATGCCGGCGCTCGCTACGTCGTTGTGACCGACCTCAATCCGTACCGGCTTGAGCTGGCAAGAAAGTTAGGAGCCACTCTCGCAGTCGATCCCACACGAACGCCGCTCGGGGAAGTGCAGAAGCAGCTTGGCATGTTCGAAGGCTTCGACGTGGGTTTGGAGATGTCGGGCAATCCCTCAGCCTTCCGTCAAATGATTCATAACCTGAGCCACGGCGCCAAAATCGCCATGCTTGGGATTCCGGCTCAGGAGATGGCCATCAACTGGCGAGACGTGATCTTCAACATGCTCACGATCAAAGGCATCTATGGTCGAGAGATGTATGAAACCTGGTACAAAATGACGGTCATGTTGCAATCCGGTTTGGATATCACTCCGGTGATCACGCACCGCTTCGATTACCGCGACTTCGAGAAGGGCTTTGAAGTTATGCGATCGGGAAAATCGGGAAAAGTCATTCTTCATTGGACGGAGGTCTCCTGACGGGAGCCGCCGGCATCAGCCTATGAAGACCAGCGTCTTCGATCTCTTCAAAATCGGCATAGGTCCTTCTAGTTCCCATACTGTCGGTCCAATGCGGGCCGCTTTGCGATTCGTTACGGATATTCAAGGACAAGGCATGCTGCGCGACGTCGGCCGCGTCCAAAGCGAGTTGTACGGATCGCTCGCTCTCACTGGGATCGGGCATGGAACCGATCGGGCGGTGCTGCTGGGCTTGTCGGGTCAAACACCGGAGGGCGTCGAGCCTGCCGGGATCGATACACTCCTGAGCCAGATTCGTTCGCAATGCTCGCTTCATCTGCTCGGTGTGCACCCGGTTCCTTTCGACGAAGGGAAGGACCTGCTGTTTCATCGCGATTTGATTTTGCCCGGTCATCCAAACGGAATGCGCTTCTCCGCCATTGACGCAGGCGGCAAACCGCTTCGGAGCGACGTCTACTACTCCATCGGCGGGGGGTTCATTGCCAAGGAGGGCGAGTCAGGAAGCGATGCCACTCCGCCTTTGCCCGTGCCGTATCCCTTCTCTAATGGCGCTGAATTGCTCGATTTGGCCGAACGCAACGGAATCCCGATTTGGCAGTTGATGCTCGAGAATGAAAGCGCTCTGCGGAACGAGCGTGAAGTCCGCGAACGCATTTTTCGCATCTGGTCTGTCATGAACGCGAGCATCGAGCGCGGTCTGAGCACGGAAGGTGTTCTTCCCGGCGGTCTGAACGTACGCCGGCGCGCACCGCGGTTGTATCGAAAGCTACGAGAGCGCTTAGCAAGCGACCCGTTTCGCGCGATGGACCTGGTGAACAGCTTCGCGATGGCCGTAAATGAAGAAAATGCAGCCGGAGGACGCGTGGTCACTGCGCCCACGAATGGAGCCGCCGGACTTGTGCCGGCGGTCGGACGTTATTATCGCGAGTTTGTCGCGGATGCCTCGGACGAAGGATTGCTCCGCTATTTGCTCACTGCCGGTGCGATCGGTATTCTCTACAAGGAAAACGCATCTATCTCGGGTGCTGAGGTCGGCTGCCAGGGCGAGGTCGGCGTGGCTTGCTCGATGGCAGCCGCGGGTCTCGTGGGTGCTTTGGGTGGAACGAACGAGGAGGCGGAGCACGCGGCGGAGATCGGCATGGAGCATCATTTGGGCATGACATGCGATCCCATCGGGGGGCTGGTGCAGATACCCTGTATCGAGCGCAACGCATTCGGCGCGATAAAGGCCATCAACGCCTCCCGCATGGCAATGCAAGAATCGGGAGAGCACAAGGTTTCGCTTGACCAAGTCATCCGAACCATGTACCAGACCGGCTTGGATATGCAATCGCGTTACAAAGAGACTGCTCTTGCCGGCCTTGCTGTGAATGTGAAGGATTGTTGACTAAATCATATGTATGGAAGCGTAGGATCCTATCTCCGCGAAAAGATAAGTGGCATCGAACAGGCGGGGCTGTTCAAGCGTGAGAGAACTCTCGAATCGCCGCAGGAAGCTGAGGTCAAAGTAAGCGGCGAGCCTGTCTTGGTCCTTTGTGCGAACAATTATCTGGGCCTGGCGAACCATCCCGCGGTAGTGAGCGCGGCGCGCGAGGCCCTCGATCGGTGGGGTTATGGGCTCGCCAGCGTACGTTTCATCTGCGGCACGCAAACGGTCCACAAGCAGCTCGAGCAAGAGCTCAGCAGATTTCTTGAAACCGACGACACCATCCTTTACAGTTCCTGCTTTGACGCTAACGGTGGTCTCTTTGAGACATTGATGGAGGCCGAAGACGCCATCATTTCCGATGAATTGAACCATGCCAGCATTATCGACGGGATACGCCTCTCAAAGGCCGCGAGATTCCGGTACAAGAACGGTGACATGGCCGATCTCGAAGCCAAACTGAAGGAAGCGAGCGGCGCGCGCCATCGTTTGATTGCCACCGACGGTGTGTTCTCGATGGACGGTTACATCGCCAAGCTACCTGAAATCTGCGACCTTGCAGATAAACATGGGGCCATGGTGATGGTCGATGACTCGCACGCGGTCGGATTCATGGGCAAGCGCGGACGCGGCACCCACGAGCACCACAATGTGATGCACCGGATAGACATTCTTACCGGCACTCTGGGTAAGGCTCTCGGCGGCGCGAGCGGCGGTTACACCAGCGGCCGAAAGGAAATCATCGACCTTCTACGCCAGCGTTCCCGGCCCTATCTTTTTTCGAATTCTCTTGCGCCGCCCATTGTGGCAGCATCGCTCAAAGTTCTAGAGTTGCTGAGGGAGACGAATGAACTGCGGGAACGCCTTTTCTCGAATACACGGCTCTTTCGGGAACGTCTGTCGGCTGCCGGTTTCAATCTGCTGCCCGGGGAGCATCCCATCGTTCCCGTCATGCTGGGTGACGCGGCGCTCGCGAGCCGCATGGCTGACGCTTTGCTGAAGCGGGGCGTTTATGTGATCGGCTTTTCTTTCCCGGTCGTGCCGCAAGGGAAAGCGCGCATTCGCGTGCAGGTTTCTGCCGCGCATACAGCGGAAGAGTTGGAGTTTGCGGCGAAGCAGTTTGCGATTTGCAAACAAGAGCTCGGGATTTAGCGGCCGTGAGCATACGATTCGTCCTTCTCGCGGCGGCACTGCTGCCCGCGCTCCTCGCTGCGCAGCCCTCGCAACACCAGGTGGTCCCGCTCTGGCCGGATGGAGCGCCCGGCGCAAAAGGCAACCAGCCAGAGGACCAGCCCTCGCTGACCATATACCAAGCGACTGCCACTAACAAAGTTCCAAGCGCTGTCATTGTCTTTCCGGGAGGCGGCTACGTCAATCTGGCTTTTGATTACGAGGGAACGCAAGTCGCCGAATGGCTGAATAATCTGGGCATCTCGGCCTTTGTCCTCAAATACCGCCTGGGCCCGAAATACCACTATCCAGTCGAGCTTTGGGATGCTCAGCGTGCCATTCGCTACGTACGCGCACATGCGGACGAATTTCAGATTCGCGCCGACCGCATCGGTGTTTGGGGATTTTCTGCTGGAGGGCACCTGGCCTCCACGGCCGGAACGCATTTCGACAATGGCGACCCAAACGGCGCCGATGCAATTGATAGGCAAACCTCGCGTCCTGATTTCATGATCCTCGCTTACCCGGTCATCACGTTTGAAGAGCCGTACGCGCATCTTGGTTCGCTGCACGCGTTGCTCGGTGAAAAGCCCGATCCGGCTCTCGTCCAGTCTCTTTCGAATGAGACCCAAGTCACGCCTCACACGCCGCCAACTTTTCTTTTCCATACAACAGACGATCAGGTTGTGCCCGTACAAAACAGCGTGTTCTTTTATCTAGCTTTGCGTCGGGCTGGTGTTCCTGCCGAAATGCATTTGTATCTGCATGGCAGGCATGGCGTTGGATTGGGGCAGAAGGACCCCGTGCTGCGCACCTGGCCGGACCGACTAGCCGATTGGTTGAAGCTGCAGGGATTGAGATAGACTCACGTTTCTGGTATTTCTTCGCTTGTAAATACCCGCCGCTGCGAATACCATCAGATACGTACCTACATCGGGGTTAGTCAAAGCAGCACCAAGTTAATAAGAACCAGTTATATATGTCGGAGGAATCTTATGCGCATTTTCAGTTTCTTACTCTCTTTCGCCTTTTTGTTCGCCGTTTCGCGGTCGCAAGCCCAATCTCCGGCGCGAAATGCGCCACCGCCGCCGGTTCGGCTTGTGGTTGTGGGCGACTCACTCTCGGCGGGAGTTCAAAATTTTTCATTACTTGATACACAGCAGCCGAACGGCTACGCCAGCATCATTGCGAAACAGGCAGGCTGGCAACTGACGCTACCGCTGGTTCCGTATCCCGGGGCTCCGAATGTTCTGCAGCTTGTAAGTCTTGGGCCGCCCGTTGTGATCGAGCCAGCGCCGGGAACACTGCCCGCTCCTCGCGACAATCCATTTATCCAGCCGACTGACATCGCCGTTCCGGGTCTTACGGTCGCTACCGCGTTGACTCTTCGTCCAAGTGCCTCGCCCACAACCGCCGAGCAGCAATGGGCTACTATCGTGCTCGGATTTCCTAGTCTCTATCGTGGGCAAGCCCCCACTGAGATCGAGCTTGCGCAATCCCTAAAACCGAATGTTCTGATCGAGTGGTTGGGCAACAACGACGCACTAGTTCCGGCTCTGGTAGGTGAGATCAACGCTCTAACGCCGGTAGATCAGTTCGCCACTGCATATGAACAAGTTCTGGATGCACTATCTCAGACCGGAGCGAAACTGATCACGGCAACGATACCGGACGTTACCGAAACAGCTTACTTTACTTCGGTACAAACGATTGCAAAGAACGCTGGATTACCGGTGGATACAGTCGCGGAGTTACTCCGCATCGGACCCAATGACTACGTACGGCCGAGTGCGGCGGCTGTGGTCGACAAGATTCTGACGAGTGGCCAGGGTTCCCTTCAACAACCGTGTCTTTCTCCTCTGCCGGACCTCGGTGTTCCGACATTACCTTGTGTACTTACCGCGGCTGACGCGGAAACCATTCGTACCGCAGTAGACTGCTATAACCAGATCATCGTCGATGACACGACACAACATGGCGGTCTGGTAGTCGACATCCACGCGCTTGTCGACCGTATCTACTCAAACGGCTACGAAGTTGCGGGCCGAAGATTGACCACGGACTTCTTCGGAGGGCTTTTCTCGCTTGACGGAATCCATCCGACTAATACCGGTTATGCGATTATCGCCAACCAATTCATCACTCAAATGAACTCTTTTCTAGGTGAGAATATACGCCAGGCCAATCTGGCTGAGATATTCGCCCACGACCCGCTGCGGAAGGACGCGTCTCCGGACTTCACGCCTAGAACCGTCCCCCAAAGTAGTTGCCCGGCGTCCTCGTTCAGGCACGCTAGTACTGCACGCTGATCGCTTACCAGACGGGCATGGAAGAAAATAGGGAAGGAGCCTTTCATGCCGGTCGCTAAGCTGCTGATGATCGTGGGTGATTACGTCGAGGACTACGAGGTCATGGTGCCATTCCAGGCCTTGCAAGCGATGGGACACACCGTACATGCGGTGTGTCCTCAAAAAAAGGCCGGCGATTTTGTCCGGACCGCGATTCACGACTTTGAAGGCGATCAGACCTATTCGGAGAAGCGTGGCCACAACTTCGCTTTGAATGCGACGTTTGCCGATGTAAATCCCTCGGACTATCACGGCCTCGTCCTTCCGGGCGGCCGCGCTCCCGAGTATCTTCGGCTGAATCCGAAGGTCATCGAGCTGGTTCAACATTTTGAGAAAGCGGGCAAGCCGATCGCAGCTCTCTGCCACGGCGCACAACTCCTGGCGGCGGCGCGTGTCATCGAGGGCAAGCGCGTCAGCGCGTATCCGGCGTGCGCTCCGGAGGTGACCGCGGCCGGAGCGACTTACGCTGAGCTGAAGATGGATGAAGCCATTACCGACGGCAACCTGGTGAGTGGACCCGCATGGCCGGCGCACCCCGCTTTTCTGGCGCAGTACGCAAAATTGGTCGACGCTTACCTTGCGGAGAACAAGGTGTCTAGTACAGCGGCTTAACGCCACAGGCCGATCGTCCGGCTGCCGAGCGACTTGGGTGAAGCCGCTGCGATGCCGTCTACCGGTGCGAATCTGCGGTCGTTCCGCGCTGGCAGTTGTGTTTTGGATCAGGTAGGCTTTCCCACGCTCAACTTCGAACTCGCAGAACCGAACCTTTCATCTCGCTAGCGGATCGTTCGGTTATCTGCGGCCGTCGCAACTTCAATACTCTGCGCCGGGCCACGGATTGCGCACGCGCATCGGACCTGAAAATCCGGCCTCAAAGACTGCCGTCACGACTCGGCCTTGCCGCACCTGGACATGCACCTTGCTGTTCCGCTGTACGTGCACCGTTGCGTCCGCGTCCCAATCGTGGGGCCATGCCGGCGCGATCCGCAGCAGCCCGTCGTAATCCTGAATGAGCGCTTCATCGAGCGCGGCGGCCACTACACCGATCTGCTCAATGTAAAATTCCCGGGTCACGAAGTTAGCCAACCCCGAGGGATATGCCTGATACTTGGCCGTCAACTGAAGCAGAGACGCTTTGACCTCATCGGCAAGTCCGAGCCTCGACGCCTGTAGCGGGTCGTAACTCCAATCGTTTTGCATCTTATTCGGCCGATGCCAATAGGTGCGGACGCCGAGTTCATGCAACGGACCGTCATCGCCAATTAACGAGTAAGGCCAAACAGGCTCCAAGCCGAGGTTCTCAGAATTATGAATGGGCGCGGCCTGATCATAGGACTGTGCGACTACGTCATCGCCTCTGGCGTCGTCCGCCGGGCTGAGTTGCTTCTTCAGCGTGCCGGCGTCGGTGCGCGGCAGCTCAGGAATTTGACGCAACGCGGACCGGGCCTGTTCGATGAGATCCGGATCAGTATGCAAAATCCGGGCTGCTTCCATAACGGCCGGGAACAGAGTTCTCATTGCGCACAGATCCGTTATCGGATCGTGAACGTCCCACTGGTTTTCGTGCGCATTCGAAGGGGATGTATGACGAAGGCCATCATTACCGAGGCGGCTATAGGCTAACAGGAAGCGCGCTGCTGCAGCCATGAGCGGATAGTTGGCGGCCAAGAACTTCTCGTCGCCAGTCGCGAGATATTGACGCCATATCCAGAACGAAACCTCGGCGCCTGTCGAGATGGTGCGTGCGTTGTAGTAGGGCGGCGAGCCGGCGTCGCAGTCGCGCCCCGGAGATTTCGTCCAACCTTCATTCTCGAAACCCTGTCCGTTGAATCGCATGGTTTCGGGCACGCACACACCGGGGCGATTCTGCATACGGCTCCTGGTCCAGGCTTCGATATTCGCGAGATTGCCGCTGTAAAGGTGAAAGTAGGGCTCGTTCAGATCGAATAAGCCCGCGCTGAGGTTCGCCTCCACCTGCATGCGCAAATTCCAATGCCAGTAAGCGGAAGGATCCCACTGATGAAAATCGCCCGCGGAAGAGTAGAGATCGCCCACGCCGGCTTGTGATCCCGGCATTGAACCGCGGCTCTCACCAGCGGTGGTGAACAGATCGATCAGACGCAAGCTCTCCAGGTACTCAGCGGAGCGATCGGCAGAGCTCAACTTCATCAGTCCGGCACGATTCCAGAAATGATTCCACCAATCGCGATGGCTGCTCGCCGGGACGTGGAGCGCAGAGGAGAGCAGGGCGCCCGCTGTCTTCAGCGCATCTCCTCCGCGCCAGGCGGGTGATGCAATCAGCACGCGAAACGATCCGTCGACATTGGGAAGAAACGAGAGCTTTTCAACTAACGCGCCGTCTGCCTGGGCGCGTACATTTCTGGCTTGAGCGGTTATAGCCGCCAACGAGCCGAATGTCTGGCCGGTTGCACCTGCGACTCCGGAATCGGTCCACGTCTCAGAGAGAACTCCGAAGGCGTTCTGCTGCTGCGCTCGTGGATGTCTCGGCGTCCACAAGTGCGCCTCTACCGTTTGCGGGATCTTAGCATTCGCGCCTTTCACATCGACGATGACGACGTCAAGATCGGGATCGATATAGACAGTGGCGCTCATCCCGTTGCCGCGTTCCGTGAACTCGCCGTTATATAGATCAACCCTGCCGGCGTAGTCGCGCGCTGAAGTCAAGCTACTCAAGCCGGGAAGGACAATCTGTCCCGGCGATAAGCGTCCGGGTAAGGTGTCGGCGCGATTCAATTGGATGGTCAGACCGCCGGCGGCCCAAATGGCGATTCCTAAGCGGCCGTTGCCCAAAGGCATAGCGTCTTGAGGCCGGATATTCGGACGCTGCAGAACGATATCCGAGCGTCCCACGATGGCGGGCACATTCACTCGGAACTGGCCATCGTGCCAGGCGGTCGTGGATTCGGCCGCCTGGATAGCAAACGGCAGGAACGCACACAGAAATGCGATCTGCGAATATATTCGAAGCACGTTTATCAGATCCAATTGCCCGGCGGCGCTACCTCGATCCAGGGACCGTCAACGGGATCGGCATGCAGCGTGATGCGGCGGAGATATCTTTTCAAGAGGCCGTATTCAGAACCGATGGTCGCTTCCAGACCAGCGCGAGAAGCGAGTCGATCGGCTGCAAGCGACTGACTGCGAATACAATCGGACAATTGTTGCGTGATGTGACTGGAGCACGAGGGGTCGGGCTGAACATCATAATCGGGTTCGACAACAACGCGGCCGATCATGCCGGAAGTTGGCTGGACGGAATTGAACGCACTCTCGAGGAAGTCTTCCAACTCGGCATGCATAGCTACATCTCCCGCCGGTTTTCGAGCGAGCGAGACATGGTTACCTCGTCAGCGAATTCAAGATCGCTGCCTACGGGGATACCCATGGCGATGCGGGTTACGCGCGGACCAAGAGGCTTCAGCAGGCGCGACAGATAGACGGCGGTTGCTTCCCCTTCCACTGTGGGATTAGTGGCGAGAATGATTTCGTGAACTTCTCTTTCGTGCAAACGATCAACGAGGCCTTTGATGCGAAGTTGTTCGGGGCCTATTCCGCGCAGTGGCGAAATGGTGCCGTGCAGCACATGATAGAGGCCTCGGAATGCGCGCGTGGTTTCAATGGGGAGGATATTGTGCGGTTCCTCAACAACGCAGATCTGGGAGTGTTCGCGGTGAGGATCGCGGCAGTATGAGCAGAGTTCGGCGTCGCTGATATTGTTGCATTGCTCGCACATGCTGAGCTTATCCTTGACATCGAGCACGGCTTGGGCGAGATTGGCGGCGTCTTCCCGCGGAGCACGCAGAAGATGAAACGCAATGCGCTGGGCGGATTTCTGACCGATACCTGGCAGGCGTTTACATTCCTGAATGAGCCTGGCGAGCGGTTCGGCGAAGTCCGACATGGATTAAAAGAGGCCGGGCGGCAGACCAAGACCGCCCAACATGCCGCCCATCTTGGATTGGGATTCCGCATCGACTTTCTTGCAAGCGTCGTTGAAAGCGGCCAGGACCATATCTTGCAGCATCTCTACATCGCCGGCTACTTCAGGATCAATCTTGACACTCAGGACGTTCTTCTGGCCGTCCATCTTAACGCTGATCATGCCGCCCCCGGCCGAACCTTCTACACGAATGGCGGCAATTTGCTCCTGCAGTTTCTCCTGCATTTGCTGGGCCTGCTTCATCATGGATTGCATGTTGCCGGGCATTTTCATAATGTGTGTCTCGTCCTCGATTTCGGTGGAATGTTTACTCATTCAAATTTCGCACGGTTCTAATCTGTGCATCGGGAAAGAGTTCCTGGAAACGCTTAACCCCGGGATGCGAAAGCGCGCGCTCGCGCACGGCGGAGTTGCCTGAGGGAACGCTCGGGACTTCGACAGCGGGAGCTACTGCCAGTTCAGCGGCCGCCTCGGCACGAATGGCAACCCGTTTTCCAGCCACCTCCGAGGCGATGGTTTGGAGCTTTGGCTCCTTGAGAGAGAGCAGCAGCATTCTGGGCGCGCGAATGACGAGCTCAGAGTTCTGCAGAATCACCTCGGCTTGCTGGACGGCATCGGCGGTGAAATTCAGGCCGGCTTTGACCAGCGCGTCATGGAGCTGTTCTTTCAAACTCGCACCGGGCTGGGATACACCTGATGGTTTGGGAGGGACGACGACTTTCGGAGCCTGCAAAACCGGAGAACGCATTTCGGCGGTGCGCGCGGTCTTAGGCGGAGCAGCGGGTGTTCCGGCGGGAGCATCGAGACCGGCGATGGCTTCCTCGATCGACTGGAGCTTTCCAGCCTGCACGAGCTTAATCAGACCCAACTCTAGATGCAGCCGCGGTTGAGTAGACTCCTGCAAGTTTTTGTAAAGGTCAAGCGACAGATGTAAGTACCGGGTGAGATCTTCTTCGCTAAACGCTTGTGCATTATGGATTAGTTCTAATTGTTCCCGGTCGGTCGCTGGAATGAGCCGGGTGGGCTTGCCGGAGATTTTCGCGACCAATAAGTTGCGCCAGTAGCGCGAAAGCTCCCGCGAGAAGTGCTGCAGGCTGTGACCATTGCGTTCGAGTTCCTGCACGATTTCGAGCATCTGAGCGCCGTCCTGCCGACTGACAGCGTTCGCGACCGCTTGAAGCGATTCGCTGCCAAACAGGCCGAGAAGTGACCGGATCTGATCGACCTGCAAAGTCTTGCCGCAGCAGGCAATCGCCTGATCTAGAGCGGAAAGAGAATCGCGAACGCTGCCTTCGCCGGCCTGCGCCACGATCGAAAGCACCTCTTCGCTGGCCTCGATTTCTTCCTGGCCGGCGATGAATTTCATGCGGTTGACGATCTCAGTGAAATCGACAGAACGAAACGTGAAATGCTGGCAGCGGGAAGCGATCGTCGTGGGGATCTCGTAAGCTTCCGTAGTGCAAAGAATGAAGACCACCCACTCGGGCGGCTCTTCCAGAGTTTTCAGCAGCGCGTTGAAAGCTTCTTTCGTAATCTGGTGCGCTTCATCGACGATAAAGACTTTGTAGCGGTCACGCGCAGGGCGGTAGCGTACGTTTTCGCGGATCTCCCGCATCTCATTGATGCCGCGGTTGGAAGCGGCGTCGATTTCGATTACGTCGACCGAGTTTCCAGCACCGATCTCAGTACAGCTCGAACACACTCCGCAAGGCTGGGCCGTCGGGCCATGAATGCAGTTGAGGCAACGAGCCAAAATGCGGGCAACTGTCGTCTTGCCGGTGCCTCGCTGACCCGAAAAGATATAGCCGTGCGCGATGCGTTTGCTTTCGATCGCATTGATAAGTGTTTTCTGAACGTGTTCCTGGCCGATGAGCTCGGAAAAGCTCTGCGGACGGTACTTCCTAGCAATGACCTGGTACATGGAATGGGTCGAATTATGGTGACCGGAGAGTTTGTCAGACCCCGGGTGATCCGCGGCACACGAGCTAAACCGCTACCGTTGCTCCCTTCCGGACCTGGCGGGGTTTGCGACCGCCCATTGCACGAAGCCCGGAGCCTGACAACTCATCATGGTAGCATTTGGGGTCTTCCGGAGTATCCGTGCCCTTTGCGCTCACTTTCGCCCTTCGAGCACGGCCTGGAGTTTTTCTCCGAACAGAGTATTCGTCGGCGGCCTGGGCGGCTCGGGTTTGCGCTCGGGCGTGGGTTGAGGATGTATTTGTGGAGGCGGTTCAGGCGAACCGGGCTCCGGGGGAGTATCGGTCGCTGCCGCTTGCGCTTCCGCATTGACCTTGAGGTAGCGATCCTTGTGCAGAAGGACACGTTCGAGAGAGGGAACCCAGTTGGTAAATTCTCCCTCGCTGTGGAGGTCGCGATCGAGCACAGTACGCATGGCGTTCATCTTCGAATCGAGGTTGTCGAGATGGTGCAGCAGGAGAGCTTCGGGAAAAAGAGGAACTTTGGGCGAGCCAAACTCGAGCTCGCCGTGATGACTAATCAGCATGTGCTCGAGAAGGACGCGCAGCTTAGGCGGGAAATCGGGAAGCTGATCGATCTTACTTGCGACCAAGCGCAGGCCAAGGACAATGTGGCCGAGGAGTTGTCCTTCATTGCTGTAACCGAAGCTGCGGTCATAAGACAGTTCTTCGATTTTGCCAATGTCATGAAGAACGACGCCGGTGATCAGAAGACCAGTATCAATTTCTGGATAATGGCCGCCGACAAGTTTACTCAGAGCGCAAAGCGAAAGCACATGCTCGAGTAGTCCGCCCCGGCAGGCATGATGAATGGTCTTGGCGGCGGGGGCTATTTTGTAAAGACTGCTGAGTTTCGAATCCTCGAAGATAAGTTCGAGTAAGGAACGAAGATGGATGTTGCCGATTCCAGCGATGATGGCGCGTAGTTCCTCGAACATCTGTTCGGCATCGCGCTCCGAGCACGGGAAATAGTCGGAGAATTCCACCTCGCGATCTTCGAGGCGGCGGAGGCGATGAATTACGAACTGTGAGCGATTGTTATAGAGCTGCGGCAGGCCCTTCACTTTGACGAAGTGATCGCGATCGAAGGTGTGCATCACTTCGATGACGTTGTCCCACATCTTGGCCTCGATCTCTCCGGTGCGATCGGCGAGGTGAAGCGAGAGATAGGGTTCTCCGGTCTTCTTCTGCCGGATCTCTTTCGAGAGGACCAGAAACTGAGCCGTCACGGGCTCGTTCGGCACGAGCGTGTTGACGAACGGTGATTTCATACGCCGCGTTAGCGGGAGCTGCTCTTTCCGGTTACCGTGGTTTCAGTGCCCGGGATCGGAATAACGCCAAAGAGGCGTTTGTGGCGAGTCTTCTGTTCCACTTCCGCTTTGGTAACGGTTTCCGGCTTGAGCGTAGCGACTTCCTGCCACTTAGTGTCCTGACCCGGCGCGGCGCCGGTATCAACGAAACCAGGCTTAATCTGCAGGAAAGCTTGTTTGCGAAGTTCTGTTAGATATTCACGTATCTTGGGCTGCATCTTTGGGCCATAGAGCTGTTGCTCGATGTCGGGCTTGACGTCGGCGAGGGGGGCGAGACCCTTTTTGGTGTGATCGTCAACGCGAAACACGTCGAAGCCAGTGGGCAGCTTGATGGGCGGCGTCACATAGCCCCTCGGCTTGTCCCAGACGGCGGCTTCAAGGGAGGCTTCGAGCTCGCCTTTTTTGTAGCTGCCAAGAAAGCCGCCGTCCTTCGCGGTTGCCGCGTCGGAATTATCTCGTGCGAGGTCTGTGAAGCGTTCCCCTTTGGCGGCATCGGAGGAGATCTGCTGGGCCTTCTTCTGTGCGGCAGCTACCGCAGCAGCATCTTTGCCTTCGGTAGAGATGAGAATCTCGCTCAGGAAGACTTTCTCTTCGCGAATGAATTCAGATTTGTGGGCGTCGTAGTAATCCTGGATTTCCTTGTCGGTGACGTTGATGTGACGGCCGACTTCCTGTCCGATCACTTCGCGGGTGAGCATCGAGTCTTTCGCCTGGCTAAGGAAATCTTCATAGCTCATACCGGACTGCTGGCGAATATAGTCATGAAATTTATCAGGGTCGGCTATACCCGACTGGCGCTGCAAGTTCGCCATGTATTTGCTGGCTTCCGAATCCACATTGATGTTGAGCTCTTTCCCTTTCTGGGTAAGCAGGAGTTCATCAATGCGGTCGCGCAGGATATCCTTTTCGTGACTGTCTAACTGCTGGCGGTACTGGGCTCCGGTCACACCTTGAGCCTTGAGCTGGGACGTGAGTTCCTTGGAGAAGCGCGCGATTTCGTCCTGGCTAACGATATCGCCGTTCACTTTAGCGACGATCTGGTCGATGATCTTGGGCGTATCCGCGGCGATGCCGAGCGAAGCAAAAGCCAAGCCGGCGAGAAGGACAGCTTTCATATAACTTCTTTCATTATGGCAACGATCGGCCCGAGCCGAGAGTTTGAATCCGGGTATACGGGTCGGACGTGTCAGGCGGCCTGTGCGGTTTCGGCAGAATCAACGGGTGACTCGCGGAGATGTGTAGCGGGAGTTGAAAAATCGAAGCCAAGGCCTTTGAGCGTAGCAAGCGCGGCGCGATCTGGTTCAGTTGCTGTGGCTTGGTTGACTAGCCCGCACAGGTAGTCGAGATCGGGCGCAGCGGAGGCGACGGCTGTCGGCGTCTCGGTGCTGATCGGTTTGCCGGCGCTCCTGCTGGAGTTCGCCAAGTTCGGCCATGTCTTTTTGGCGCTGGCGCTGCAAACGGCCTTCCTGGATTTGCAGATTGCGCAGCGGCTTCTGATATTGCAGGAAAGTTTCGAGATCGATGCGTGCAGAGCGGACGGCTGGGTCCTGGTCTTCAAATTGCCCGGCGAACTCTTCGCGGCCGCGAGCGAAGAGGGCCATTTCGAGGCCGGGAATGCGCTGCAGACGCCACTGGATATCGGCGAGCGAAGATTGGACGAAGCTCGCGCTCACGCAAGCCAACTGGCTGAAACTCGCCTTCATAGGCTTCCAAATGCTGTTGGTAGGCTTCGGCGTCATCGGAAGGAAGCAGTGACGGTGCGGCCGGTAGGACAAGCCGAGTTCTTCAGAGGCAGGGGCTATCCTAGCTCATAGAAGAGATGGCTTTGCCTTCCAGGGTGCGAGGGCCGGTAGAAAGTTGGGCAGTTCGCGCGATTGGCGGCAAGGCGCGCTTCGGAAGTTGATTCCATTTCTGTTGGCTGCAAGCGGGCTTCTTTTTCTGATGCTTTTTTGGCTTTGCGCTCGGCTGCGCGGCGGATGGATCGTGCGGTCATAAGTGGGCGGTGCTCCTCAAAAATGGAAATGGCTTGCGAAACGGTCGGGCGACCATTACAAGCCTGCAGAAAGATAGCACGCCAAGGTGCCTAAACGAATTTCGGGCTGTTGTGGAAAAACGGTTAAGGTGTGTGGAATGAAGAGGTAGGCGATATTTGGAAGATCTGTGATTGATCTCCGGCGGGACTTCGCGTCCAGTGGGCCGCATTTGGCGGCGGCGCCCGCTCCGCTTCCCGGGCTGCCAGCAATTTGGAGATCCTTGATACTATGGCAAGCGTACAATACCAAATTGCCGGCGGGCCGTTGCTCACGCGAATCGCATGGGAGGTTCTGGAGCATGACAGACGATCAACTCACTCGACGCAGTTTTGTCGAAACCGCAACTCTGGAACCGGTGCACTTGGGACATCGCAGCTTAGCCGTGCATCGGAGCCGGCAGGCGATGTAAAGGTAGGCCTGTATAGCATCACCTATGGAGGCGTTTGGTATCGTGGCGATGCGTTGACGGTCGAACAGGTCATCGAACGAGCCAAAAACTTCGGGTACCAGGGCGTGGAGATCGACGGCAAGCGGCCCCATGGCAATCCTCTCGATATGCCCAAAGCCCGCTGCCAGCAACTGCATAAAATGGCGCTCGATCACGGCATCGAGATCTACGCTGTGGCGGCCAACAACGATTTCAGCAGTCCCATTCCGGAGCATCGCGAATCCCAGTTGGTCTACACCCGGGAGTTGATGCGGATGACGGCCGACCTGGGGGCAAAGACGATGCGGGTGTTCCTTGCCTGGCCTGGAGTCACGTTGCTGCCCGAAGGAGGTGGCCGCTACGATTTTGCGAAAGCACTGTGGAAAACGGAGCACAAAGACTTCTCCGAAGAACAGACCTGGAGGTGGTGCCGCGAGAGCCTGGAAGAGGCAGCCAGGCTCGCAGGCGATTTCGGAATCGTGCTCGCTCTACAGAACCACCCGCCAGTGATCGAGAAGGGTTACCAAGATACTTTGCGCATGGTTAGGGAAGTGGGATCGCCGCATTTAAAGATCTGCTTCGATGCGCGCCTGGAGCACACCTTGGATGAGGCCGCTGTCCGCAAGGCAGTGAATGAAGTCGGTGCGCTTCAGGCGCTCTGGCATTTTGGCGGCGAGTACGATCGCAGCGCCGATGCCATCACGGTCAAGGGAGACGAGAAATGCCTGGCGGAAATGCTCGGGCTTCTAGATATTGGTTATCGGGGTTACGCCGGCTTTGAATTGTGCCATCCGCTTCCGGTAGTCAATGGCCAAACGGTGGGTCTGGAGTTTGTCGACAAAAACGCCAAATTGGCGGCAGAATACATGCGCGGCATCCAGGCTGAGGCCAACAAGCAGCATGCGTCGCAAGCCTGACGCCTTTATCACCGGCTTCCGCGGCTCGGGAATGCTACGTGCCTTCTTTATTACGCTTGTTTGTGTTCTGACGGTCCGCGCTCAACAGAAAAAAATCCTGGTATCAGAAGACGAAGAAGCACTGGCGCAGGCGTTGCAAGGCGTAAGCACGCAAGCCAGAATCGTGCCGGTCGGCAAAGCCAACGTGATGCAGGAGCTTGTAGATGCCGATGCCTACATCGGCAACATCACGTCGGCTGAAGTGCGCGCGGGCAAGAATCTCAAATGGGTCGGCGTGATGAGTGCGGGCGTCGAGGGAGTGCTGTTTCCCAAGGACGGAAGCAGCGATCTGCGCGACAGCAACATCACCCTTACCAACAACAAGATTGTTCAGGGCCCCGAGATTGCGGATCACGCGCTTGCGATGCTGCTGATGCTTTCGCGCAACCTCTATGCGCTTTATCGCAATGATCAGCAGCAAATCTGGAATGCCGGTTCGTTCCATGGCATCGAGCTAAATGGTAAGACTGCGGTAATAGTCGGCGTGGGCGGGATCGGGACGCAAATCGCCGTCCGCGCAAATGCATTCGGCATGACTGTTATCGGCGTCGATCCACAGGACAAGCCTTTTCTGCCGTTTCTCAAAAGGGTCGTCAAGCCCGATCAGTTCGACGATGTATTGCCACAGGCGGACGTGGTCTTTCTTTCCGTTCCGGACACTCCCAAGAGTCACAAAATGATGGGTGCTCACCAGTTTGCACTGATGAAGAAGGACTCATATTTCATCGCAGTCAGCCGGGGAGGGATCTACGACATGAACGGGTTGGTAAAAGCGCTCGATGAAAAACGACTGGCGGGAGCAGGGGTTGACGTGACTGATCCGGAGCCGCTGCCGAAAGGGCATGCTCTCTGGAAATTCGAGAACGTTGTCATTACGCCTCACATCGCCGGGCGTTCCGATCAGGACGTAGCCCGCATGACTGGAACGATCAAGGAGAACCTGCGCCGTTTCGTTGAAGGCAAACCTTTGATCAACGTAGTCGATAAGCAGAAAGGATATTAGCCGATTCCCTGCGCCGGGCGACGGATTTCATCGCAAGATCAGCGAGCGTAAGAGCGTAGCCCGCCGCCCTCGAGTGGCGGCGCTGCGAATGCGCTGAAACTCTCAGCAGCAAGTAATTACTCTTCGCGCAGCAGTGTGACAGGATCAAGCGACAGCGCGCGTCGCGCTGGAATCCACGTAGCCAGCAGCCCCAGCAACGCCATAACTACAACAACGCCGGCCAATACCAGCGGATCGCGCGGAGTTGCCTGATACACGATGGCGGACAACACCCTGGATGCCGCAATACCCAGCAGCAGCCCCACAAGTGATCCAAAGACAAGTAACCGGAGGGCCCGCCCCAGCGCGGACTGCAAGACTTCCTTCCTCTGCGCGCCGAGGGCCATCCGGATTCCCAATTCCTTCAGCCGCTTGCTGACTGAGTACGCAGCCATTCCAAAAATACCGGTGACCGAGAGCATCGCGCCCATCACGCCCAGCACACCCAGCGACACCGTCGCCACGCGGGGAGCAAACAGCATGGCGTCCAGTTCTTCGTACCGCGTTTCGGATGTAAACAGGGCAGCCCTGCATCCAGTTGCCGCAGCTTGCTCCTGATCGCTGCCGCCAATTGCTGCTTGATTCCGTTTCGAGCGCACCACTAGCCACGTCTGATTCGAGTGCGATTGCAGGACTGGGAAGAAACATCGCCGGCTGTGGATCTTCGGTGAGGTGTTATATTTTCCGTCTTCCACAATGCCCACCACTTGTACGCGAACTCCATCCGGCATCTTGTAATATCTGCCGATTGCATTGGTCGCGGAGCCAAAGAGTTTGCGTGCAAACTCCCGATTCATTACCGCTACGCGCGGCGAGTTTTTGTCGTCATGCCAGGTGAAAGTCCTCCCCGATAACAAGTCGGTGCCCGCCGCGCGGAAGTAGTCGGGAGATATGTTGTACATGCTAGCGTCAGCGGCGGCATTCGCCGGCCTTAGATCTGACGCGTTGCCGGTGAACACGGGCGAGTCGCCCGCGTCATCCAGGGGTAGGCCATCTGCCAATCCCACGGACTCTACGCCGGGAATCGCCTCCACAGCCTCGATCATGCGCTTTTGCATCGCGGGCACTCTATCGCCGCTGTAACCTGTCATATGCAAATCGGTATCTATCAGCAAGGTGTTCCGCGGGTCGAAACCGAAATTATTGTCGAGTGAGCGCGCAAGCCCGCGCACGGCAACGATCGAGGAAGTCACCAGCACTGCGCAGATCGCAATTTGCGCGCCCAGCAACAGGTCTCGGGCAGTCATCCGGCGCCCAACCCTGCCGGTCGATCCCGACTTGATCATTTGATATGGATCAGTGCGCAGGATCTGCTTTACCGGCACCGCGCCAATAAGGAATCCGCTGGCTAAAGTCCAGCAGTAAGGCTACTCCATACACATTTGCATCCGGACTCACCTGCGTATGCACAGGAAAGTTTCTGGGAAATGGCTGCCATGTGCTCAGCCGCTGCAAAACCAGGACGCTGCCCCACAATCCGACGGCGCCTCCGGCGAGCGAAATCAGCAGGGCTTCGGTAAATAGCGTCCGCAGAATACGGTTGCGGCTGGATCCAAGTGCAAGGCGCAGAGCAATTTCGCGCGTTCGATCCGCGGCGCGCGCTGCAAACAGGCTGCCTAAGTTGGCGCATGCTGCCAGCAGAATCAACCCTGCGAGCAGCATCAATCCCGCAAGGAAGGCCCGTACCGGCCGGCCAAACGTATCGCCCAAAAGACTGGGACGCGCCAATGAAAAGCGCATTTGGCGTCGTCTTTGGGATAGGTCTTTTCCAGATACGAGCCAATCGAATTCAGATCAGCAATCGCCTGCTGCGGAGTCACTCCCGCCTTAAGATGCCCCAGCGCCATAAATATCCAACGGCTTCCGCGCGCGTTCAGGTCATTCTCCCCCGCCACCTGCTCCCGGTTCACCATCGGGACAAAGAAATCGGGAGAAAAAAACAACACAGTCCCTTGGAATCCAGGCGGCGCTACACCGATGATGGTGAAAGGATGCTTGTTCAGCTGGACAATACGGCCCACCACGCCACGATCATCCTGAAAATGGCGCGTGCCAATACGCGTAGCTGAGCACGATGATACGGGGCGCTGTTTGGGCCGTGCTCGTCGGAGCCGATGGAAGAAGCGGCCCAGATACGGCTGAATGCTTTAATACATCGAAGTAGTTTCCGCTCACTTCATCGACCCAGAGCGCGGGATGGATTTTTGCCCGTGTCCAGTCCTGCCTAGAGCGATGTCGAAAGCCGCCAGACCATCAAAACTGCGGTTGCGATCGCGCAGGTCGAGATAATCGGGATAGCGACTGAGACGGCGTTCTTGTCGCTCGCGCGCTCGATTCCATAGAGGCTCTGCACGTGAGGCACATTCAGCGGGCGCAGGATCAACCCGTTCAACACACCGAAAACCACGGCGTTTGCGCCAATCGCCATTGCCAAAGTCAAAATCGCGACAATTGTGAATCCGGGAGACTTGCGTAATACGCGGAGGCTGTAGCGCGCATCCTGGATCAGAGTCTCGATAAAGTTGCCCCCGAGCGCTTCCTGGCATTCTTCTTTGAAGCGCACATGACCGCCAAACTCGATACGCGCGCGGCGCTCGGCTGCGGCACGATCCAGGCCGGAACGTTCCAGATCATCCGCGCGGTGCTGGATGTGTGAGCGAAGCTCCTCTTCGATGTCATCCTCGATCCGGGAACGATAGAAAAACTTAGCGGCTACGCAATGAAAATAGGCCAGGAATTTCATGATTCCTCCGGTCTCGCGGCAAGCGCGGAACCCATAGCGGCGGTCAAACGGTTCCACCCGTCCGTTTCCTCGCGCAGACGCTTGCGCCCCATCGCCGTGAGTTCGTAGAACTTGGCCCGGCGATTGTTTTCCGATGTGCCCCAACTTGCTTTCAGAAGACCCTGCCGCACTAGACGAAACAATGCCGGATAGAGCGCTCCCTGCTCGATGAGCAGCGCTTGCTCGGAGATTTGCCCGATGCGCAAAAGAACGCCGTAGCCATGAAGAGGGCCGAGAGAGACCGCTTTCAGAGTTAGAAGGTCGAGGGTTCCTGGAAGAATTTGGGCGTGGCCGGGCATGCACACTCCTAAGCTAGTAAGGAGGAGTATAGTGCAGCCTTCCTAAGCTGTCAAGGAGAAAGAAACATCCGGCTGGAGTACACAGGGTAAAATCCCAAACGAAGATGGTATCCCGGAGACGTCAATGGCAGAAAAGGTCAACCTGCAAAACAAGCTCAGCCTATTCGTCGATTACTTTGCGCCGCGAACAGTTGCTCAGTTCAACGGTCACGACGTTATGGTCGCGAAATTGAAAGGCCCGTTCATCTGGCACAAGCACGATGACACGGACGACTTCTTTCTAGTTATCGGCGGAAAGCTTGACATTGAACTGCGTGACCGGACGATCACACTCGAATCCGGTGACATGTGCATCGTTCCGAAAGGTGTAGAACATCGGCCGGTCGCACGCGAAGAAGTGCATCTCCTTCTTATCGAACAGAGCGGCACAGCGAATACTGGCGAGGCCACCACTGCTGCTCCGAGGCAATTGATTTAGATTGCTGGCTAGTTCACGATTTCCGAGACGGCGTGATTCGTCCGGCAGACAGAGATAGAGTCCGTATGAATCTTTTCCCATTCCTGTAATGCGAGGCCGTGTGATTCGAAGAAGGCGCGAATCCTGTTAGACGGCCAATCGAAAAGATCTTCGAGCACAGGTACGAGCACGCTGGTTGCATCCTCACTGAGTACGGTGCGCCGCGCGATGGGCGTCAGGTACTTGTTCTCCGAGACCGCGATGGTGAGGCCGTCGAGACGATTCACATGAAGCATGACATGCACGTCGGAGCTGCCATCGCCGACATAGACCACGCGGTCGGGACCGATCCGCATATTGGCGCGTAACGCGTCGACTACAGCGACTTTGCCATAACCTGCGGGTAGCCGAACGATCGAATCGATCTCGCCTGACTCCGGGTTATAGCGGAACTGCGTTCCGTGGATATGATCTGGCGGAACAATGCCCTCGAGAGCCGACAGGATCACTTCCTCGGGCGCCGCGGAGACCACATGAAACGAGAACGTACTCCCGTTAAGGTTCTGGAGAAGCGACGACAGCAGTGCGATATTTTCCTTTAGACGAATCTGCTTGCCGACAGCGGCAAGCTGTTCCTTGCGCACGCGCCGAAATTCGGGATCATGCAGCAGCAAGTAAGCGAGTTCGCCGCCCTGTTGCACAAGATGTATTTCAGATAACCCGGCGACTCGCTCGTTGAAATCTGTCACGCCCAGCAGCTTGCTGAGCACCAGTCCTGAATCGTTAAAACTGAGTGTCTGGTCAAAGTCACTGACGAAAAGATATTCTTTTGCTGATTGGGTCATAGTTTTCTTCCCTCTCTGAATTACCGAACAGAGACGCTGTTCTAAAGTCATCGATAGAACGTGGATAAACCGTAACGTGCTTCCGGCGACCGAGGAGGAAGGCTACTTGGGGTGAAACGTCTCTACAACCCTTAGACACCTCCTTCAGAGGGCAAGTTGCGCCTGGAGTGAGAAAGCTGTTATATCTATTCGGAATGCGCACTCGTGCCGCCGAGACAACGCCGGAAAAACAACCCAAGTACCGGAAATTATTCGATTCCTTGAAGGCGGATATTCTCTCCGGGCGTTTTCGTCCGGGGCAGAAGCTGCCGAGCGAGGCCGCGCTCGTCCAAAGAAGCGGCGCGTCGCGAATCACCGTGGGCCGGGCGGTCCGGGAGCTGCAGAATCTCGGGTTGGTGAATCGAATAGCGGGATCGGGGACGTATGTCAGGCAAGAGACTGCTGATCGCCCGCGACCGTATCTGTTTGGATTATTGATTCCGGACCTGGGAGAAACAGAGATTTTCGAGCCTATCTGCCGGAGCATAGCGAACTCACCCGACGCGGGAGAGCATGCGCTGCTTTGGGGACATGCGGATGCGCAGGCAAATAAGTCAGATCAGGCATGGCGGCTGTGCCAGCAGTATGTTTCGAGGAAGGTCTCGGGAGTTTTCTTCGCGCCGCTCGAATTTGAGAGCGGAGCGGAAAAGATGAATCGCCGCATTGTATCGGCGCTGCATGAGGCAGGAATTGCAGTGGTGTTGCTCGACAGAAGGTGCTGCAGAGTGCCGGAAGGCAGGCGCTGCGATCTGGTAGGCCTCAACAATCGGCAGGCCGGATATACGGCGACGGAACATCTTGTGCATCTGGGGTGCAGGCGAATTGGGTTTATCGGATGCCACGGCGCGCCTTCCACCATCGGGGAGCGTATGGGCGGTTATGAGGAGGCACTTCGCGCACATGGGTTGCGCCCTGTCGGAGGCTCGGAGTCGCACTTGCAAATACTTGCGGAAGAACAAGCTCGCAAGAGCACGCGGCGCCGGGATTCGGTAGAGGCATTTGTGTGCGTAAACGACCGCGTTGCCGGCGAATTGATGCACACCTTTCTCGCGAGGGGTGTCGCGATACCGGATGAGATTCGGATTGTAGGTATTGACGATGTGGTATATGCGAGTCTGCTGCCCGTACCGCTCACGACGGTCAGGCAGCCGACTCGCGAGATCGGAGAAGCGGCCCTGCGCACCATGTTGGAGCGCATCCGCACGCCGCACCAGTCATCACGGGAAGTTCTGTTGGATGGTCAACTGGTGATCCGGCAATCGTGTGGAGCAACCGCCTCTAAGGGTTGAGCGCAACCATTCACTCGTTGGTCGTGCGAACAGCGCTGGCAAGCGTAGCCGCGATGAGGCTAAGCGCGACAACAAAGAAGAGTGCAAGGCGCAAAGAACTCCATTGTGCAAGTAGACCGATGAGCGGAGGGCCAAACAGAAAACCGATATAGCCCGATCCGCTTACCATTGCAACGCCCGCGCCGCTGGGAATCGAAGGCGCGCGCCCGCCCGCGCCGAACACGATAGGAACAATCACCGCGAAGCCGGCGCCCGTAAGCGCAAAGCAGGGTAGAGCCCAATACGGCGATGGCGCCAGCAGCGTCAGGAAGAGAGCGGCGGCAGCCAATAGAGCGCCTCTGCGGACCGTCGCGACCGGGCCCATGTGAAGGGTCAGGCGATCCCCCAACAGCCGAAATGCTGCCATACCGACGGAGAACGCCGCATAAGCGGTAGCCGCTAATCCCGGGCCTGCGCCCAGGATCTGTTTCAGGTAGACGGCGCTCCAGTCAGCGATTGCTCCTTCTGAAAGGAACATGCAGAAGCCGATTACGCTCAGACCCAGTAATACCGCGGGAATGCGTCTGAATCCAATGCCGCGCGAACGCTTTAGAATTTTATCGTCTGCTTCGAGCAAATACGGAGCGGTCAGGAGACTAAGCACCAGGAGAGCCGCTGACATCGTCAACAGGTGGAGGCGAGGCATAACCTCGTGAGCCGCAAGCAATGCTCCCAAGCTGGCTCCCGCCATGCCGCCAATGCTGAACATGGCGTGGAAACGAGACATGGTAGGAGCCGCGAGCACCGATTCCACGGCGACTCCCTGCGAATTGATACAAACGTCGTTCGCACCCGCCAATGCTCCAAAGATCGCCAGGGCGAAGAACAACGTCACGCCATTCACGGCGAGCGACGGAGCGATAAGGGCGAGACAAAAGCCAACTGTGTTCCAGGTTGTGACCTGCTTGCTGCCAAATTTTCCCACGAGCCAGCCGGTGATTGGAACAGCAAGCATCGATCCAACCGCAGTTCCGAGCAAGGACATGCCTAGCTGGGCGTTAGTCAGCGCGAGAGCGCTCTGGATGGCCGGGATTCTGGAGACCCACGTCGAAACGACTAAGCCGTGGATCAGAAAACGCGCAACAACAGCCCACCACGCCAAATTGATGCGGGGGCGGTCGAGTAAACGAACAGAGGAATTGGTCAGTTCAGTCATCGAGTCAAATTTGTGAACAGCGCGATGCTGTGCGTCGTGCAGCGAATATCCACGTGGCGCTCCGTGGGCACAGACTGACGTGCTGCTTACCTGATTGGATGCAGTTGTGTATAGCAGGTTTCCGGCATCAGCATAAAGCTGCTATAGCAGCCATGGAGAGTCCAGCTGCCGGTTGGCCGCTTCGAGCACCGCCTCGACGGGAAGATTCTCGATAGGATCGCTTCGCAAAACCGTAACGTTTTGGCCGCGAGGCGCCCACTTCGCAGGATCGGTTGGCCCGAAAAGCGCGAGCGTGGGGATACCGACTGCAGCGGCCAGGTGAGTGATTCCTGAATCATTGCCTATGTAAAGTCTTGCTCCACTTAGCCAACTTGCCAACTCGCCCAGATCGCCGAAGCGAACAGCACGATCGAGCTTCTCCTCTGGACCCACTGTCCATTCGACTGCCGCCGAGCCTATTCGGGCCGCAAGCGCTTCATAGGATGACTGCGGCCAGTTCTTATTCTTACTGCCCGAGAAAGGATGAATAACAACCGAATTGCGTTGGGGGCTTTTCTCTATGTCGACCTGGGGAACGATATTTGGATTCGCGCCCACCTGTTCGGCAAAGAATTCCCCGGCATGCCCCGGATAGCGGATGTCAGGCAGTGCTGCATGAAATTCGCAAGGTATCCCAAGCTGGAGAATCGCCGCACGAAAGTCCGGGCGATTTGCGCCATACCAGCTAACGATCGAATCGAAACTTTTCAACGCTTCGCCGAGTCCGGTAGGCGAAGCGACACCTTCAAGACCGAACAGATCGACGCCTGTTGCGGAGAGTGCGCGAACTCTCTGACCAAACTGCACAAGAGGCACAACGGGCGCGGGCACCCAGATTTCGGTGTAGTCCCTAGCCAGGTGTTTCAAGGCGGGGAGCGACAGAATACAATCGCCGATGGCACCGGGCCTGAGAATGAGGCGGCGCATGGATAGGCCAGCAAGGTCTGACTAGTTGCTATTCGACAGAGACGGGCAGGTGGATTTCTATCGAGGAGGGCCGAAAACACATCTCGTTGTTACACGCCTGATAGCGGAGCTTGCCCACCATCATTGCGTTGCCGGGAGGCGCATTTGCCGGAGCCTTAAACGTTGTCTCTATCTGGAAATCACCTGTAAAGACCGTCAAGAGTTGGTTGCCTACTTTGATCTGCTCTGCCTTTGGATAGGAGACGCTTTGGATTTCAAGCGGGCCGCCGGTCCAAGTCAACTTCAGCGGGATCAGGAATTCGTCTTTCGGCTTGTCATTATTGACGTGAAACCCCGTTTCGACCGCGACCTCAAGCTTCTGGGCGACGGAAGCTCCGCGCTTTACAGTGACTTGCTGAGGCGGATGAACGACTAGCCTATTCTGCTGCGCCGAACAAAAGAGCGGCAGGAGAAGAGAAAAGGCGAGAAGAAGCGTCGGTTCCTTTTTCGTCGAGAATGCTTTGAATTTCGCTTGCGTATTCATCTTTTCCGATCAATCCGACGTGAGGAGGAAAGGCGAATTTGCCATCACGATCAATGATAAACGTTGTGGGGAGCGCGTCAAGGCCGCCATAGAGTTGGCTGACCGAATCGTCACCCAACAAAATCCTGTAGTTCAACTTGTGCTCCGCCATGTAGGGCTTTACTGCGGACCACCCATCTTCATCCATGGAAACGCCGATTACTTCGAAGCCCTTAGACTTATACTGCTGCTCAAACTCCTTGAACCAGGGAATCTCGACCTGACACGGGCCGCACCAAGTCGCCCAAAAATTCAGCAGGACCACTTTGCCTCGGTAATCGGCTAATTTCACCTTGGTTCCGTCTGAATCGGTAAGCGCAAAATCAGGTGCGTTCTTGCGATCGTTGTGCGTTTTGGCTGAAGCACGAGAACTGTCGGATTGCGCATTCGATCCGGAGCACGCCGTCAGGATCGCCAGCGCAATGAAGAGAAGAAGGAGACGGGGATTCCGAAAGATCGAAAGCATCTAATAACTCCAGTTTACCGCCAGATTCTGCTAAGACTAGCAGGCAGACTCGGGGAATTTCGAGAGGAACCACTGACGCCGAAGAATCGCCCATTTCCGCGCTACCTTGAACTCCAAGCTAACCGGGCTTCCCGAATAGAACCAGGCTGCGGTGTCGCAAAAGCTTTCGCAGACATAGTCGGGCCAGGACTTGCTACGAGGATGCAGATGCCCCTGCGAACGAAGCGCGGCCTTTCGCACGGCAGCCGATTCGCCTAATTCGCCGCGTGCTCCGGCTTTTATTTCCCGTCGCAGCAGGGCCGCAAATTCGCGCCTCGACCGATTGTCCAGGCGTACCCACACAAAGTGAAACACTTCATGAATGAGGATGAGACGCAGCATGTCCGGTCTGCGTAATAAAGTACTTTCGAGCACAATTCGCCGCTGGCGAATGAAGGCAGCCGCGTGAATTGCCGTACCCAGGTCGGGGAAGCCCGATAACAGCTTGCCCCGGTAGGCAGTCAGTTGCGGGTTGATACTAACGGAAAGTTCACTCCCAATCGACACCGGGAGATCGACGACGATTTTGCTGATCCGCTTGCGTGTTCGGGCCGCAAGTCTAGGGTTTAGCCTGAGGCGCACTGGATTGGGGTGAAGCGGTTGTAGGCCGTTGCAACGACGGGACGCCCGACGCCGGTGCCGAAGATGCGTTGAAGAAATCAGGGTCCTGTACCTGAATCTTGTATTTGTCGACTTCGTGCTTCACCGCAGCTTGATTTCGCTCATTTTGCAGCTTTTGTGCAATTTCAGGCTTGGCTTGATCGTAGGTCAGCTTGTCGCGGCTCTCCACCTTCACAATCAGAAAGGCATTTGGAATGCGAACAGGCTCCGAGGATTGCCCCGGTTTGAGCGTGTTCACTGCGGTTTTTAGATCTGCCGGAAGTTGAGGATCTGCCACGCTGAATGAGCCGAGTTCTCCACCGCGGGCGGCTGCCTGTTGATTGTCGGACTCGGTTCTCGCCAGAGTGGCGAAATCGCCTCCAGCTTTCAGCTTCTTCTCGATATCGTCGGCCTTTGCGCGGGCCTGCTCTTCTGTGCGGTTATTGGTCGCTGAAGAGGCGGGAGTGCCCGGCGGATTGAAGGCGACAAAAATCCCGCTCAGTTTTACGCGATCGAATTCGGGCTGGTGGGAATTGTAGTACGCCTGCGGATCTTCGGTAGGAGTACCGGGCGTCGTACTAGCCATTTTGTTTAAATACGCCTGGGTCAGAATATTGTCTCGAGTAAGCTGAAGCTGCTCCTTCCAAGGAGACTGCTGATCGAGATTCATCTTCGCAGCCTGCTCTGCAAGCTGTTGACTCATAAAGATCTGCTGAACGACTGTGGACAGGTTCGATTGATATCTTTTAAGCTGTTCGGGGGGAATGGCCTGCAACATCCCGGCTGCTTCCTTAGCAGTAATCTGTTTACCATTTATTGTCGCCACAACCCGGTTAGGATCTTGGCGGGCAACAGCTTCGGGTCCTCGGACCCTCATTTGGCTGGAGGCAGGCGGCGCGGTCTGGGGAGTCCCGGATGGGGACGATGTTCCCTGCGCAAAGCTCACTGCAGAACACAGGACGGCTGAGAATAGGAGACTGCTTTTCATCAGGAGGTTCGGTTCGCTCCCACTCTAGCATGGGTGGCGGCGACCTTCCTGACCAAAATTGTGGCGCTACTGGACGACGCTGGCCCGTTTTAGGTTCGCGATTCCCTTCGCCTTTCCGCTGTCGCTGATCTGAATATTATTTATCACCTGGGTAGCACCGGCGGCTTTTGCCATCCGGGTCGCTGACCCCTTGTGCTGGATGACATTGGTGGTCCCTTCCCAAGTCACCACGCCGTGCTGCACATGAAAGTGGAAACCGTCTTTTCCAATTTTGGATTTGGCCAGTTTCGTTCGGATTGTGGCATCGATTTGCGAATCAGGCCGTGCTACGGCGCGCGCCGTTGCGGTGGACCCGCCACTCACTGTGGCGCTTGCCGGAACGGAGAGCATTACATAACAGAGAGGAAGCAGAAAAAGAGCGAGTAAGCGCTGCATAGATTTGAGACTTTCCGGAAGTGTAGTGGCGCAGGATGGAAATTTTCGCATGCTATCTGCGTCACGCTACGCTCATAACTGCATCATGGGCCAGACCAGGACCAAAGTAAGCCGGGGAGTGCTTCTGCTCCAAATGATTGTCCTTCTGATGCTGGTTTGGCCATTCGTCTCGGCGACCTTTCGCGACAACGATCAAGCTACAATTCTGGACAGCGCCTGGCAGCTCGCCCACCACCAAGCCTCCTTTCTGCACGCTATCTTCTATAACTTCGATAAACAATGGGGCGTGTTTCTGGTCTTGAGTTGGCTGTACCGGTGCTTTCCCCGCACTGACCCGGTTCTCGCCGCAAACGTACTGCTGACGATACTAGCCTCTATTGCCTGGATCAGCTTGGGTTTTCGCATGGGCAGAACCCGGAATGCGCCGCTTGCTCTTGTTCTTCCCATCCTCCTTTCTCCCGTCCTGATCCTCTATATCCCGTACCTTGGTTCGGCGTGGTTCTCACTGGCATTTTTGCTGCTTGCCTTCTTCTTCCTGGGCGGACGCCGGGTCTAAGGCAAGACTGTGCTGGGAATAATCGCGATAGCTGCTGCAGCGGCTTGCCGCGGCGACGTGGTACTGGCGGTTCCCGCCCTGGCGATTTCGCAAATGTCTCGCGCTCGTTTCTTCACACTGATTCGTCGTCCTTTGCCATGGCTGCTGGGCGCCGCGGCTATTTTGCCGGTTTTGGCGGGCAAACTCATGGCTGGGTCGACCATCCCGGACACAAATCCGCTTTCGTTCGATGCCAAGGCATATTTTGGATTCCTGTTTTTCGGCTTAACACCCGCCGTGATCGCTTTACTGGCGGCGATCCTGGCGGCTTTCTTCACGCTGGCCGTACGGAAGCCGCATTTCAGAGTCTTCTATTTCTGCGTCGCGCTTGCGCCCCTGATCCCGCTCGGTTTCTATTCCTTGCAGTTGTATACGCTCCGGTATCTTTTTCTGACGGTCGCGAGCATCTTGTTTGTGGTTTCGAGCCGGCGTTCGGTTTGGCTTTATCGGTCATTCTCCCGGCGCATGCGTTGGATTCCCGGTACGTTGATCGCTTTGACCGTACTTCCCTGGTTAGTGGGATTCAATGTGCCGCTGTTGAACCATCCCCGGCTTACGCTGACCGATCCGACGCGTTTCCCGACCGGCGACGGCAAATTTCCGATGGGCGCCTATCTTGGTTTCGAATGGCAGGTTCTATTCAAAGATCACTTACAAATCGATCACAACCAGAGGATCTGGCTGGCTTCTCGGAGCACCGTCTATGAGAGCTGCAGCGATGGTACGGTCCCCTTTCTGATCACACCGATGTCGAATTTTATAGAATTCGCCATACGGCTGCAAAACAAGCAACCTAAACCGATCGATTACATGTCGGAATCACCTTGCGGCCTGGCGTATGTCGACGTGCGATCGATCGTCAGAGGGTATCGCCCAACTTCTCGCGATGGCGCATTCTTCGAAGACCGGATCTCGTTTGCCTCATCCGTCAACGACGGAGAGCTGATTGCACGGATCGATTCAAACGGCAAACAGACCGATGAGGCCCGGATATTGAAGGCACTCGTCGGGCTATTCAGGCCCCGGGAAGTCGAGATATTCACCGAAATGCCTTCTCGAATTCCAATCGAACCCGGCCTGCGCTACGCGATTTTCTCGACTCAACCATGCCGGATTCGTGTCGCTGGTCAGGCAGCACCGGCGAACGATAGCCTGATTCAAGCTACTTGGGTTGGTGGATCAAGAAGCGGTCAGAATTCGGCGGAAGCGGCTTGCGCCGGTGGATTGACCGGCTGGGCTCGCACGACGCTTCCGCCCTATATGGGGCTTTAGCTACAACCTG
>CAWCYQ010000039.1:0-101294 GCA_963799755.1 Terriglobia bacterium
CGCTCGGAGTAGATCGTCCGGTGCAACACGGGAGCTGATATCAAGCACTGAATCTCACAGGCGGTCGGCTCAACCGCTGGCGAAGGTGACTTGCTAAGGAATGGCGTTGACTACTAGGTCATTCACGGTTAGGCGAGATGAATGATCCCCAAAGATGCCAAACCCAACAAGACCGTATTCGGCTTTGGTGTCCGGAATGCCTCCTGCCGGATGGTTGTCTATTGCTAGGATGATGCGTCCTCGATTGCACTCAATGGAAAGTCTGTGCCGTGATGACTGATCGAACTCGGAAATTGACGTCGGTGGAATGACGCTTGACCGAGCACCACCCCAGCTTCCTCTTGCTAGCTCGAAAGTTACCAGTCCTTTTACCGGCGGCATTAAGAGAAAAGCATAGTAGCCTGATTCGTTGAGGTCAAAGACTATGCCAGCGCGATTCGCTGAGCCTTCATGAACGCTTAGCGAGGCAGAAGCTCGAAAATTAGTCCACCAAGGACCATAAGCAGCAATGAGCGCGTCAGCTGGGTCAATAATGGAGTCTTCACCAGCTTGAACGTGGGCAGAGGCTGGGGACAGATGCCGAGACAGCTCGTAACCGCTATCGACGTATTTTGCAGCAGCACCAGAGACAGCATAGTTAGGCCATCCACTGCGCGGATCCGAAAAGTCTTCACGGTAGGTCATAGAGGAATACGAATTCGAGGTCACTCGGGATTCCCAAGCGTAAGGATGTTTCTGCGCAGAGACGAGACACCCACTCGCGGCAAAATGTACCGAGCCGGACCCGCTCCCCGCGCCAACAAGATGACGCACGGAGACCTTGACTCCCTGGCGCTTAACCTTCACTTCGATCTTTCGGACAACACCGATGTTTGCGGGATAGTATGCCAGCGTATATTGCGCCTTCAGCACAGATGAGATGCGATTCAGCGCCGCGCGGATATCGCTGTCAGACTTGGGGAAGAAGGAGTCGGCTCCGGATTCTTTCGCCAGCCTTTCGAAGACCAACATCGGATTGTCTATTTGGCGAAGGCCCGCAATGGGCAAGGTTTTGTGGCGCTGCCGAAAGAGTTGATACTCGGGCTGGCTATAAACACCGACCATGAATACTTGCGAACTCGACGAGCGAGCGAGATTTAATAGTTGGTCGAAGTGAAGACGGCTGTGCTCATCCACACCATCGGTAATGACTACGACTGCTTGCCGAATGTTTTTGGCGGTTCGCATGTGGCACAGCGCCGACGCGATTGCATCGTAGAGTGACGAACCACCATGAGCGAAAGAAGTGATGCGCGGAGGATGTAGACGCTGCTCGGGAGTAAGTTGTTCGAACGGTCCGACGATATCGGTAAACGGCATGAAGAAGACTTCGTCTGACGTTCGGAGTCCGCTGAGAAAAGAGGACAGAAAAAATCGCGCTCGATCCAGCTTGCCGTCGAAATCCATCATTCTGCTAGCGTCCATGAGAATCGCTAAGCTCATCGGTTCACGGTGCGCTTCAAAGAACGCGATCGCCTGCGGGTGTCCGTCTTCAAGCAACGTGAAATCCGCCGCAGTTAAATCGGGCACAGGATTGCCACGTTTATCTGTCACTTGGACAGGAACGGATTGGAGATTGGTGTTGACTCTGAAGGTTGGTGGGAGCGATTGAAATGATGTTGTTGTCGACCAGGCAAGCAGATAGAGCGTTGCCCAGATTAGGGCATTCCTTATTAGCACATCATTCGCCCTTTCGGGATGGTTGCTAACAAGACTTTACGTGATTTCGGTCGCACTAGGCTTCCGCAACCGTGCCAGCGCTTCATCTTCGGCCGAATAGTCGAACTGCTTAGGGTCGAAGGCCGGAGGGTTCGCTCGTTCCCAATCCATGGTCCGTGCCAGGCATGTTGATTCCTCGATCGGTTCCTTGAAACCAAGCTCCTCACGAATCCGGCGACTGCTCATCTCCCAATGCTGTTCGCTCTTATATGGAATTTGTAGGTGCGGCGGCATCAGGTCTTTTGGGAGCTCTGCGAGGCGTCCCGTCCAGCCCACGTTCTGCGCGATTTTCGCGGCCCACTGCTTCTCACTCCAGGCCTGTGGCTCGGCGACATTGTAAATTTGGCCCGCTGCTTTGTCGGAAATCGCAGCCAACGCAATCGCCGCGGCAACGTTTTCGACATAACCTCGCGGACCGCGCCAGTGAGCAACATCCTCCTGTAGAAGGATCGCCGGCCGGCCGTCATCCATTCGCTTGAGATAAGGGAAAAGGCGGTGCAGCGGATCGCCCGGGCCGTAAACCATAGGCAGCCGCAGAATCGTACCCGGTAGCTTCTGGTCGCCCAGTATCGCTTGCTCTACTGGAATCTTGTCGTATTCGCTATCGAACCAGTGAAACACCTGCCGCAGGCGCTCGAGAATTTCCGGTCCGTACACGTTTCTCTTGGTTCGCAGATCCGATTCTTCCGTAAGCGGCACGGCCTGCAGGGGGCCAGATTCGAAACCGTGCATAATTCCCGCTGCGCGATACACGTCCCCGCTGCTGAGCGCAACCACGCGCGACGTGATGCCTCGGAAGAGATCCATCAGCGCGCTCGCCTGCCTTCCACTGCTCAGGATGAAATCGACCACCACATCCGGAGCTCTCCGGCGAAACTCTGCTGCGTGACTCGCGAGCTCACTGCGTTCGCCCAGAATAGCCTCGACTGAATCGGGTAGAGAATGGCTGGATTTGCCTCGGTGATAAACGACGACACGATGGCCCTGCTCGATCAATGCTCGCGCTACATGCGGTCCGATAAAGCCGCTACCGCCGATCAGCAGGCAAAGCATCTGCTACTTCTTCTTCATCCTGGTAAACGCCACCTGTTCTTTCTTTCCATCGACAATCAAATGATCCTCGCCGCTGAAGTAAGTAAGCTGCTGGCCCTTGATCGTTCCCTTGTAGCTATCGACCATCTGCGGCGCTCCGCCATTGAGGACCACCTTGTCTTCTTTGGTGTAGTACTCACAATGCTCGCCTGTCCCGGTTCTCGTTCGGCCGGGTGAAATCACGTCGAAGATCGTCACCTTTCCGTCCCCAACGGCATGGTCGAGCGAGGAATCGTTCGACGATGAGTTGCTCTTGGGCGTCAGATAGGCCTGCAGTTCCTGTGAATCGATTGTCATTTTGTTGCGCGCCAGCTTCACGCCGCCCGTGTACTGAGCAATGCGCACATCGTCGCGATACGCGAGTTTTGGCGCGCGAACAATCGTGTAAATAGAGCCGCCTTGTGCCGTGGTGGCGTTCTTGTTATCCACCAACTCGCTAACCACATTGCCTACCGCATCCAGAGACTGCTCATCGCGGTCGATCACAATATGTTCCGCCGAAATGCGATTGCCGCCCTGCCACATAACCACGTGCCCTTCGTAGAACACTTTTGAGTTGTCGTCCCGCGTCTGCATGTTGTCTGCCTGAGCCTGCATGGGCTGTGTGGCATCGAGCATCGAAGTGCCCGGCTTCTCATTCGGGTCCGGTTCGTGCGTCGAGACCACGTGTCCGCTCGCGTCCATATCGCCCGTGGCCTGATTCATCACGATCCGGTCTGCCACGGCCGATCCGGTATCGTCCAGAATGCGTGCGCTGTCATTCAGCGTGATGCGGTTGATCTTTTGTTCCAGAAACGCTTCCTTCGCCCACGCCTTGCGCTTTCCCTCCTCATAGCGGAAATTCCCCTTCTGATCGATCGTTGACACCTGATTCGAATTGGGCGCGAATTTCGTGGTCATCTGGTCGCTCCAGGTAAGAGCCGGGGCGGGGGGCGTCAGTTTGCCGTCCGGTCCCTTCTTGGGTTTGGCCAACATGGCCGACTTGTCGGTATGAGTTGCAACGTTCCAGGCCAGAAATGTATCCACGTAGCTGCCGGCCCCGTAGAGCACTCTCAAATGTGAAGCGTCAACGATGCGGTGCGCTTGCTCCGGACGATTCGGTTTAAATTCAAGCTGCGCCGCCGATGAAGTTCGAATCTCCTGCACGTCCTTCCCGCCGGGCTTCATTTCAAGTTCAATGTGCTCGCTGCGTAAAATCCGTGTTTCCGCGAGCAGTACGCCCGGCTCAGGCAGAGGCGTCGATTCCGCCACCGCATGGCCGTCCGCCAGAGCCAGGTGGAGTTCGCTATCGGTGACGTCCTCGCCCTTCTGCTGCTTGGTTGCGAGTGCGAATCTAAGATCCGCGCGAGCGCCCCTCAAAACCGTATGCGCTCCCGGCCGCTGCGTCTCTACGCGCGCGTTTCCCTCGCCAATCATCTGAACCAGATTGCCGTCTTCATCGAACAATGCCGTCATCTTGTCTGCCGAATAACCTGTATGCCGGTCTTCCCGCTCATCGGCTCCGACCCCGTGATCGCCTTCGATCCGGTGCAGACGGCCATCCTGCAGAATGACCAGCGTGTTTCGGGCTTCGATTTTTGTACTTTGCCGCGTCATCCGCGACCACGGCGAGAGATACACCTTGCCTTCCGCTTCCTTGTAGACCAAGTCGTCTGTCTCGACATGCATCTTTTTGTCCACTGGACCCTTGCCGATCCAGTCGAGCGCAACCTTCGATTTCAAGTGCAGGATTTTCGTATTGGGGTCGTACTCGCCGCCCACCGCGCTTCCGTCGCCCTCAGTAAATACGAACGAGGCCGGCTGATCGGTCCGCACCTTGCCTGTCTTTGTCTCGTAGATCACACCGGTTGTGGTCACCCGTACCCGCTTCGCCGCCTCTTTTGGGTCTTCGGCGTCTTTAGCGACAGGCACGTTCATGACGATGTGTACCGGCGCCTCCGACTTCAAGATGCCCGAACCCTCGTCGAACAGCGCCTGCTCGGTTTGGACGTAGGTATAGTTCTTGCCCTTCTTGTCATAAAGGCGCAAGGTTACGCCCTTCAACTCGAAGCTCGAGGGGTCATGTGTTCCTTCGTAGGATCTGGCGTAAACCCGGACCACCGGACCGGTTTGCGGATCGTCCTCTTTGTACTGCCAACCGCTCGGCGCAACGCCTTCGAGGCCCGGTGTCATCGCCGGCGCGGGAATCGCGTGAACCGCCCGCGCTTTTTCTAAACGCAGCTTGAGCGTGTACCCGACAACCGCGGAAATGGCGATCAGGGCAGCAGCCAGTAATAGGGAGTAGCGACGCATATTCTCAGGGCGAAGCGACAGTTTCAGGGTAGCAGGCGCACGCTGCGTTGCAAGAAGAAGAAAATGTGAGTGTCACAATGTTATAGCCCTTCGTCATGTATTAATATCTGCTGTCTTATCTGTAGCTTACACTTTTTCCTTGTCACTCTCGCCCCGAATGTGCTAAAACGGTTTGGGCGATTGAGTGCGTCGAACTCGCTCAATCTTCAAACAAATCTAAGAATTTGTTCAAGCACACAACTGGAGGTTTTTGTATGGATATTCGTCCGCTACACGACCGTGTCGTGGTGAAACGGATTGAGGAAACTGAGACCATGCAGGGCGGTCTCTATATTCCCGACTCGGCAAAAGAAAAGCCGCAACAAGGCGAAGTCGTAGCAGTAGGCAAAGGCAAACGGAGTGATGACGGCAAGCTCAACGCGCTCGACGTTGAGGTGGGTGATCGCATTCTCTTTGGCAAGTACTCCGGCAACGACATCAAGCTGGATGGCAATGAGTACCTCATCATGCGCGAGGACGAGATTCTTGGCGTCCTGACAAACGGCGCTTCCAATAAGAGCAGTTCTGCCAAGAAGTAAGGAGGCTAAAAGGAAAAAATGGCTGCAAAACAGATTGTTTATAGCGAAAATTCGCGTCAGGCAATTCTTCGCGGTGTGAATCAGCTTGCTGATGCCGTGAAAGTGACGCTCGGGCCGAAAGGCCGGAATGTAGTCCTCGAAAAGAAATTCGGCGGGCCGACCATCACGAAAGATGGCGTAACGGTTGCCAAGGAAGTGGAACTGAAGGATCCGCTGGAAAATATGGGCGCGCAGATGGTGCGCGAGGTCGCTTCGAAGACCTCCGACATCGCGGGTGACGGTACAACGACCGCGACCATTCTGGCGCAATCGATCTTCCGCGAAGGCGTCAAGTCAGTGGCAGCCGGCGCGAACCCCATGGCGCTCAAGCGCGGCATTGAGAAGGCCGTCGAGGCCGTGGTTGAAGAAGTCAAGAAGTACTCGAAGCCCGTTTCCGGTGATGCCATCGCTCAGGTCGGAACCATTTCGGCCAACGGCGACGCCACGATCGGCAACATCATTGCCGAAGCCATGAAGAAGGTCGGCAAGGATGGCGTCATCACTGTTGAAGAGTCGAAGACCATGGTGACTGAGCTGCAGACTGTCGATGGTATGCAGTTCGATCGCGGCTACCTCTCTCCTTACTTCGTGAGCGATCCGGACCGAATGGAAGTGGTTCTCGAAGATCCCTACATCCTCATTCACGAAAAGAAGATCAGCAACATGAAGGATCTTCTTCCCTTACTCGAGCAGATTGCGCGCGCCGGCAAGCCGCTGCTCATCATCGCGGAAGAAGTCGAAGGCGAAGCTCTGGCAACTCTCGTTGTCAACAAGCTCCGCGGCACATTGAATGCCGCCGCTGTCAAGGCTCCCGGCTTCGGCGATCGCCGCAAAGCCATGCTCGACGATATTGCCATTCTCACGGGCGGCAAATCGATCATGGAAGAGACCGGTATCAAGCTCGAAGGTGTACGTCTGGAAGACCTGGGCCGCGCCAAGCGAGTCACAGTCGATAAGGACAACACCACCATCATTGATGGCGCTGGTACTCAGAAAGCCATCGAAGGCCGCATCAAGCAGCTCCGCGCGCAGATCGATGAGACAACCTCCGATTATGATCGCGAGAAACTGCAGGAGCGCTTGGCCAAGCTCGCGGGCGGCGTAGCCGTCATCAAGGTGGGCGCTGCAACCGAAACCGAAATGAAGGAGAAGAAGGCCCGGGTCGAAGATGCTCTGCATGCCACGCGCGCGGCTGTCGAAGAAGGGATTGTTCCCGGCGGCGGTGTCGCGCTGCTCCGGGCTGGCAAGACCCTCCAGAACCTCAAAGCGGAAGGCGACGAACAGATCGGTATCGACATCATCCGCAAGGCCACCGAAGAGCCGCTTCGCCAGATCTCTGGCAATGCCGGCTACGAGGGTGCCATCATTCTCGAAAAAGTTCGGGCGAATGACGACTTCGCTTACGGGTTCAACGCTGCCAACGGGCAGTACGAGAACCTGGTCCAGTCCGGTGTAATCGATCCTACTAAGGTTACCCGCTCCGCTCTGCAACACGCTGCTTCGATCAGCGCTCTCATGCTAACGACCGAGGCCATGATTGCCGAGATCCCTGAGAAGAAGGCGCCGGCCATGCCGGGTCCCGGCGGCCACGGCCCTGACATGGACTACTAATCAATAGCCCCTGTCAAATATCATGCCCGCTTGGTCCTTGAGGCCCGGCGGGCTATTTTTTTCTGGCGCTGGATTTCTTAGCGGTACTCTTGCGCGTAGAGCTTTTTTTCGCAGTCGTTTTTTTCGTTGTGCTCTTTTTCGCCGCGCCCTTCTTCGGGATCTTCGCACCCGACCGGCGCGCTTCGCTCAAACCGATCGCGATGGCTTGCTTAGGGTTCGACACCTTCTTACCGCTTCTGCCCGAACTTAGTTCGTGATGTTTGAATTCATCCATCGTCTTTTGCATCTTGCTTTTGACGATGCGCTTCGACTTAGGATCCGATCCGGAAGACGATTTTCCGCCGCTGCTTTTTCTTTTCGCTGCCATGTGATTCTCCCAATTCAAAAAATTTACGTACTTACTTCAGTGGAAGCTAATATGCGCCAGGACGTTTCAATCTGTTGAACTGAGCGGCCGAGCTAGTGGAAAGAAGTGCCGCCATTGTTATTCTGACTACTTAGAGGTTAATTCTTGTCTCGAATTTCCGCTGCGTTTCGCAGCTTTTTTTCTCTTCTCTTCTCCGGTGTGCTACCTGAGGATATAGCCTTAGCATTCGGCTTTGTGAAGGCGAAACCGGCTCCCGTTACCGCACCCATCGAGCAGGTAAAGGTGAATGCAAGCGACGGTGCGCTGCAGATTCTCTCCATTCTTCAACGCGATTCACGTCTCATCGATTTCTTAATGGAAGACATCACGGGTTACGAAGATGACCAGATCGGAGCGGCAGTCCGCTCTGTTCACGCCGATTCGAAAGCCACTCTCGCACGCCACGTGACTCTCGCTCCTGTCATTGACGGCGTCGAAGGCACTTATCAGAAACTGGATTCAAGTAAAGCACCTGATCCGAATCGCATCAAGCTGATTGGCAACGTACCCGCGAGCGGAAAGGTCCCTGGAGGCACATTGCGTCATCGCGGCTGGAAGGTCTCGGCGGTCGAGTTGCCCGGGCTCGGAAAGCAAGACGTCTCCGTCATCGCTCCGGCCGAACTGGAAGTTGAGTAGTTCCAGCCATGCCGCAATTCACCATTGGGATCGACCTCGGCACGACTAACAGCGCGTTGGCTTATTCGCCCGCTCAGTCTGCCACGGACGAACCGTCGTCAGTCAATCTGTTCCAGCTCCCACAACTTGTGAATCCCGGAGAAATTGCCGCGCTCGATTTACTTCCTTCTTCGCTATACATTCCGGGACCCAACGAGTTTGTCGAAGGAGCTTTGGCCGTTCCGTGGAATCAAAATCCGGCTTACATCACAGGCACGCTCGCGCGGAATCGCGGCGTGGAAAACGCGGGTCGCTATGTCGGTTCGGCTAAGTCCTGGCTCTCCAATCAGTCCGCCGATCCGGCTCAGCCGCTGCTCCCTCTGGCCGCCCCGGAAGGCGTCGAGAAAATCTCGCCGGTGGAAGCTTCGAAAGAATATCTTCTCCATCTGCGATCGGCCTGGAACGCCGCGCACCCTGAAGCTCCCCTTGAGAGCCAGGCTGTGCTCATCACAGTTCCGGCATCGTTTGACGCTGCCGCTCGTGATCTCACGCAGCGCGCTGCCCGTCAGGCCGGTTACCCGGAAGTCACAATCATCGAAGAGCCGCAGGCAGCTTTCTACGCCTGGATCGAGCGCAATCCAAACTGGCGCGAGCAAGTGAAACCGGGAGATCTTATTCTCGTCATCGATATCGGCGGCGGCACCACGGACTTCAGCTTGATTGCGGTCACCGAGCAATCAGGCGAACTGCAGCTCGAGCGCGTGGCCGTAGGCGAGCATCTCTTGTTGGGCGGTGACAACATGGATCTTGCCGCAGCGCGCCATGCCGAACAGCAGTTTTCCGAAAGGAACATCAAGCTCGATGCCATTCAGTTTCATGCATTATGGCAGCAATGCCGGATTGCCAAGGAAACGCTGCTCGCCAGCGAGAAGGAATCTCCCAAGGATCGGCCGTTGATCATTCTGGGCCGGGGGACCGGTCTGGTTGGTGGAACCCTTCGCGGAAAAGTATCGCGCGAGGAAGTGCGTAATCTCCTGCTCGAAGGTTTTTTCCCGGCGGTGGGGCATGATGCCGCTCCCCAACGTCAGCGTCGCGCGGCACTAATGGAAGTCGGACTGAACTATGCCGCCGATCCTGCCGTCACCAAACATTTGGCGCAGTTCCTCCGCCAGGCCGCTTCGAGCACTGGTTCAGATGGCTTCGCGCGCCCAACCCATCTGCTCCTGAACGGCGGAGTCCTTCAGGCCGCGGTGATTGAACATCGCCTGTTCGAAGTGTTGAACGGTTGGCTCCAGCAGGCCGGCGCTGCACCAGTTGTCGAACTGGTCAACGAGAGCAAACGGAGCGACTTGATGCACGCTGTCGCACAAGGTGCCGCTTATTATGGGCTCGCCCGCGCCGGTAAAGGCGTGCGCATTCGCGGTGGTGTCCCTCGTACCTATTACGTCGGTGTTGAAAGTTCCCTGCCGGCCGTTCCTGGACTGCCCGCGCCGATGAAAGCGTTGACTGTCGTGCCGTATGGCCTCGAAGAAGGATCGAAAGTCGAGCTGCCGCAGCGCCGCTTCGCCCTTGTCGTCGGTGAGCCGGCGGAGTTCCGCTTCTTCTCTTCTCTGTCGCGAAAGAACGACGCTCCCGGTACGCTTCTTGACGAAACAGGCGACGAACTCGAGGAACTCGCTCCCATCGAGGTTTTCCTTCCCCCGCACAAAGACGAAACCCGCGAAGAAGTTGTGCCCGTGACTCTCGAAAGTAACGTGACCGAAACCGGCATGCTCGAGCTTTGGTGCGTAGCCGCCGACGGCCGCCGGTGGAGGCTCGAGTTCAACGTTCGCGAACGAGCTGCCGCTGCATGAACGTCGGTATCGATCTCGGCACTACCAACTCCGCGCTTGCCTACATCGATCCGCAAGAAGCTGCTGAAGCCGACTTCCCGCCCATTCACGTCCTCCCGATTGAACAGCAGCTCGACGCCCATCGCACCGGTACGCTACGCACTCTTCCATCCTTTCTTTACCTGAGCGAACCACCGGTCGTCGGTGCTTACGCGCGCGATCAGGGCGCGCTCGTTCCTACCAAAACCGTTCACTCCGCCAAATCCTGGCTCTCGAATTCGGAAGCCGATCGCACAGCGAAAATTCTGCCTTGGGATTCCCAGGAGGAAGGCCGCGTTCTCTCGCCGGTCGAAGCGTCGGCGCACTATCTTGCCTATTTCCGCGAAGCCTGGGATCGCACCAAAGGCTCTCCGCTCAATGGGCAGCAACTCGTGCTGACCGTACCCGCCAGCTTTGACGAAGAAGCCCGCGAATTAACCGTGCAGGCGGCGCGCGAAGCCGGTTTGGAGCAACTCACTCTCCTCGAGGAGCCCGCGGCAGCCTTTTACGCCTGGATCGCCAGTCATCTCGCGCGCTCGAATAAGGAACTCTTCGATGGCCAGATCGTCCTGGTCTGCGATGTCGGCGGCGGCACGAGCGACTTCACGCTCGTTCGCGTCGATCGCCAAGGAGACCGCGTCGAGTTTACCCGAACCACTGTAGGCCGCCATCTCCTACTCGGCGGCGATAATCTCGATCTCACGATTTCTTGGCTCGCCGAATCCAAGCTGGGCAAAACTCTCTCGCTCCGTCAGAGGAGCGCGCTCCGCCGTCAATGCTCCGCAGCCAAGGAAACGTTACTGTCGCCCAACGGACCGGCTTCTGTAGATGTCACCGTCGTCGGTGCAGGGTCCTCTTTGATCGGCGGCACACTCAAATCCGCCATCACTCGCGAGGAAGTTCTGGAACTCGCGCTTGAAGGCTTTCTACCTGCGTGTCAGTTGACCGATAAACCGCAGCAGGAAAAGCAGAGCGTTTTTCGCGAGCTTGGTTTGCCTTATGTCTCCGATCCCGCCATCACGCGTCACCTCGCTGAGTTCCTTCAAAGCGCAAAGGGCACGGATGCGTACCGCCAACCGGGAGAGAAACTCGTTGGCCCTTCGGGCGGCACGCTCAGCACGGTGCCCGTTTTGCGCGCATCCCCCAAAAGTTCGCCGGCCGCCGGGCGGGGCATTGACGCTATTCTCTTCAACGGCGGCTTCTTCATTCCGCCAGTCTTTCGAGAGCGCGTGCGCGATGTCGTTGAACACTGGTTCGGCCGCCGCCCCGCCGTTTTCGAGAATCAGGACCTTGACCTTGCCGTTGCCATCGGCGCGTCTTATTACTCCTATGTTCGATCTACAGGCAGCGGCGTTCTCGTGCGCGGAGGCCTGCCGCGAGCTTACTACCTTGGGCTTCACACCCTGACGACCGCTTACAGCAACACAATGAGTGCCGTCTGTCTCATGCCGCGTGGTACCGAAGAAGGGCAGGAGATCAAGCTTGCTGAACGTGATCTGCAACTCATGGCCAACACTCCTGTCGCGTTTCGACTGTATAGTTCGTTAAGCCGGACGGAAGACAAAGCGGGCGATGTTGTGACTCTGGAATCCACAGACGACATGCTTAATCCGGCGAGCGATCCGCGCCTCCATGCTCCTCTTCGCGCGGTCATCCGTTTCGGCAAAGGTGGCGAACGGCTCATCCCTGTCAGTCTCGGCGCCCGGCTGAATGAAGTCGGCACGCTCGAAACCTGGGCTGAATCGAAAGTCAGCGAGCATCGCTGGCGCTTGCAGTTTCAACTGCGCAAAACAAGCGATGCGCTCCCCGCCTCGGCCGCTGTTTCCGCCGTTCGCTCGAGCGCCGTCATCAGCCCCGAAGCGCAAACACAAGCCGAATCTTTCATTGAGCAGGTCTTCGGAAAATCGAACATCACGTTTCCGCCCGAGCAGTTGCCGGCGCGTCTGGAGCAGGCCCTCGGGCTCGGCCGCCTCTCCTGGCCCTTGCCGGCCGTTCGTTCCTTAGCCGATAAGCTGCTGGCGGCCGCGGATGGCAGGCGGAAAAATGCTGCGCACGAAACACGCTGGCTCAATCTCACCGGCTTCTGCCTCCGGCCTGGTTTTGGCTATCCCGGAGACGATTTCCGTATCGAGCAGGCACGACGCATCTACGCAGGCGGCCTCGCCTTCGGTAATCAGGTACAAAATGAAATCGACTGGTGGATCTTCTGCGGCCGTATTGCCGGCGGCTTGAATCGCAATCAACAGGGCGATATCTTCCAGCGCCTCTCGCCTATTCTCTTGCCCAAGCAGAAACGCAAAGGCCGCATCAACCAGGCGCTCTATCGTGAGATGTGGCGTACCGCAGCCAGCTTGGAACTGCTTCCACAACAGACGAAAACACAGCTCGGAGAGAGCCTGCTCGAATCCATCAAACGCGGCGAGATGCTCGAGGCGGCCACTTGGTGCCTCTCCCGGCTAGGCGCTCGCAAGCTATTCAGCGGACCCATCAATCTTGTGCTGTCACCCTCTGTTGTAAGCCGCTGGGCGGAAGCTCTACTGCGTCTTCCTCATACACCGTCGCTCTTGGAAGCGGTCGTACACCTGTCGCAACTGACCGGTGACACAGCTCGCGACCTGCCGCCTGCCTCACTCGAGCATGTTCGCCGCGCCTGCGAAGCCAGCCCGCGTGCCGCCGATCTCCTTCGACAATTGTCCGGCGACGCCGACGATCTCGTCTCCGGCAGTCGTGTCTTCGGCGAAGATCTGCCCGCCGGCTTTGTGCTCGCTACGACCGACGCCGGCTGACCAGGCATGCGCGAGACCGCTATCGTCGATCAAATCCGCCAATTTTCGTCCAAGAACTTCAACAGCAAAGCAATGATTCGAGGCATTGGCGATGATTGCGCCATTCTGCGTCCCCGGCGCCGGCGAAGATCTTGTCTTCACATCCGATTTCATTCTCGAAGGGCGTCATTTCGATCGTGAAACACATGTGGCCGTCGACATCGGACACAAAGCACTCGCCCGCAGCCTTTCCGATCTGGCTGCCATGGGCAGCGAACCCGTATTCTGTCTCGTTTCGCTTGCCCTTCCCGCCGAACTCGGGGCGCTCTGGGTGAAGGCTTTTTATCGGGGGCTTCTCGCGCTGGCCTCGGAACATCGAACCACGCTCGCCGGCGGCGATCTCGCCCGCTTCGAGAAGATCCTGGTTGATGTCATGTGCTGCGGCCGTGTGCCGCGTGGCAAAGCGCTTCTGCGCAGCGGCGCAAAACCCGGAGACAAGCTCTACGTCACTGGGGAACTCGGAGGCTCCGCGCACGGATTCGCCACCCAGCACGGTAAATCCTGGCGTCGTCACCTGCGGCCCGACCCACGCGTCGAAGCCGGCATCGCTCTTCGCAAGCTTGGGGTTTCCGCCTGCATGGATTTGAGTGATGGTCTGTCGCTCGATCTCGCTCGCCTCTGCCGTGAGTCAAAGGTTGGAGCTGAACTAGAGCCCGCAATTCCTATCGCTCCCGGCGCTACACTCGCCGAAGCACTTCACGGAGGAGAGGATTACGAGTTGCTGTTCACGGCGTCGCCCAGAAAAAAAATCCCGCGACATCTCGCGCAGCTTCCCGTCACGCAGATTGGAACCATTGCGCGCGATAAACCTGGTCTCGTCCGCATGGATGGCCGTCCACTAAAACCCGAAGGATTCGATCATTTCGCATGAACACACCCCCCGATCCCGCACCTATCCTCGACCACATAGAAGCCTTTCGCCGCTCGAAGGCGATGTTTACAGCAGTCCGGCTCGGTGTATTCGACGAGCTGAATCAGCAGCCTCAAACCGCCCCGGAGCTCGCCGGTCGCTTGCAATTGAATGCTGCCGCCCTCGAGCGGCTCCTGAACGCATGCGTCGCGCTCGGGTTACTCGAACAGGCGGGTAGCGCCTACCGCAATTCGTCAGTCACTTCGCACTACCTCGTAAGCACCAGCCCCAATACGCTTTCTGGCTATATCGTCTACTCCGATCAATCGCTCTACGAACTTTGGTCGCATCTCAGTGACGCGGTGCGCGAAGGAAGTAATCGTTGGACGCAAACCTTTGGCGGACGTAATGCCCTGTTCGATCACTACTTTCGCGACGAGGTCTCGACCGCCAGCTTCCTCGGCGGTATGCATGGTTTCGGGCAGATCTCTTCTTCGAAGGTCATTCGCGCCTTCGATCTGACCAACTTTCATCACCTCGCCGACCTTGGAGGCGCGACGGGACATCTCGCTATCGCCGCCTGCGAGACTTATCCGAACCTTCGCGCTTCGGTCGTGGATCTGGCGCCCGTCATTCCATTCGCACGAAAACATATCGCCCGATCCCCTGCTTCTGAACGTATCGAAACGGTTATCGCCGATTTCTTCGCCGACCCGCTCCCGCCTGCCGATCTCTATTCGCTCGGCCGTATCCTTCACGATTGGGGCGAAGACCGCATTGCATCTTTGCTCGCGAAGATCTTTGCCGCACTTCCTTCGGGAGGCGGTTTGCTGATAGGCGAAAGGCTTTTGAAAGAAGACAGATCGGGTCCTTTGCCGGCTCTTATGCAGGACCTGAATATGCTCGTCTGCACCGATGGCAGAGAACGCACCCTTGCTGAATATGAAGCGCTGCTTCGCGCCGCCGGGTTCCATCAAATCAGCGCCAAGAATACTGGTGTTCCCCTCGATGCGATGCTAGCCATCAAACGCTAACTCAACGATCAATGATTCTACAATTCCGCCCACTGCCGTAGCAGGTTATGATAGATTCCCGTGAATTGAACCGCCGAGGGATGATCCGCCATGTCCCGGTTCAAGCGCTGGATTGCCATATCCAAATCGAAGAGAAGCGTCCGCTGGCTGTCCTCGCGGATCATGCTCTGTATCCAGAAGAACGAAGAAACGCGGACCCCGCGTGTCACAGGACGCACATGATGCAGGCTTGTGGAAGGATAGATGACCATGTGTCCCGCCGGCAGCTTCACGCTATGCGTGCCGTAAGTATCTTCAACCACCAGCTCGCCTCCGTCGTATTCATCCGGATGCGCAAAGAAGAGAGTCGCGCTTAAATCGGTCCGGATACGGTTGCCGGTTCCGGTTACTTGCCGGATGGCATTGTCCACATGCGTACCAAAAGACTGCCCTCCGCTGTAGCGATTGAACAACGGAGGAAACACCCGGGATGGCAGCGCCGACGAGATGAAAAGCGCATTGTGCCCTAGCGCGGTGAGTATCACTTCGCCTAACTGGCGTGCCGCCGGGTGATTCTCCGAAATCTGCAGATTGTCCTTGGCCCTCGAAGATTGATGCCCGGCTGTTACTCGCCCGTCCACCCACTCGGCGGCCGACAATATCTCGCGGGCTTGCGCCACCTGCTCGGCAGTAAGTACATCTGGAATAGCTAATAACAAAACAAATCTTCTTTCTGCAGAGATTAGAATTTGAAATTGAAACCGATCAGAGCGGAGCGCCCTGGACCTAACACGATATGTCCCGGATGAAGCTCGTCGTAGTAGTAGCGATTGCCTAGGTTATATGCGTTAACCTGCACATCCACGTGTTCGCCCAAGGGATGTGATGCCATTGCGCTGAATACCCAATAACCTGGAACCTGCCTGATGAGCCCGGTAGTGGGATCCAGCGGTACTGTCGAGCTCGCCGTCCGCCTGGAGACGTAATTTGCCCCTGCCCCAAACTCGAAGTGATGGGGTAGATGATAGGTATTCCAGTAAGAAAACGTATTCGCCGGAACGTTCGCCAGAGGATAACCGATTGCGAGTGGATAATATTTGGAGCTCACTACTTTGCTGTCCAGATAGGCGTAACTGGCGATCATGTCCCAGCGGCTCATGATCCGGCCCCTTACGTCGACCTCAGTACCGCTCACACGCTGATTGCCCGCCAACACATACAAGAGCGAGTTAGTAGGGTCTGCTTCCCGGGCATTTTCTTTCGTCGTTCGGAACCAGGATGCATTCGCCGTCAAGCGACTTCTACCAAGCTGCCACTTGGTTCCTAATTCGTAGGTTTTGTTGCTTTCCGGAGGTAGATTCGCCGTGCCCGCACTCAACGAAAGTGTCTCGGCCGATGGGTTGAAGGATGTTCCTGCGTCGAAATACAGACTTCCTGCATCTACTGGCTTGTAGACCGCGGCTGCACGCCAGGTAGGCTTCTGATCCACCCGATTGAAGCGGGCCACCGAAGGAATGGTCTGATCAAAAGTATCATCGAAGCGGTCGAATCGAATTCCTCCTGTGAGAATCCACTTCTTGCCCAGATTGACAGTATCTAGCGCATAGGCGCTGGCTGAAAGCGCAGTATCGCTCACCCGGGAGGCAATCGTTGCCACCGGATTCAAGCTTTGAGCCGGATCGGGATCAAGCAGGCCTGTCGTGGGCGCTGTAAATGTTGGACGTGTCGGGTCCGACGTCTCACGGCCACCTTCGAGGCCGCTGATGAGAGTATGCTCGAGGAAGCCGGTCTTGAAGTGTGCGATTAGATCCAGCTGGTCATCGAGAAACGTCTCAGTGCTATTTACGCCAATCTCATGACGTGTAACTTGCATCGCATCGAGCGGTGTCTCGAAACTGATTCCGTTCAGTTGCGGCTCAGTAATTAGAACATCGCGTACATAGTTCGCATATCTTGCCTGGTCCCGCACAACCAGATGACTATTGACATCGTGCTCGGCTTTTACCGTTCCGATGTCGTCATAAGTGCGCAGGAAATTCCCATCCTGCAAGCCGTAGTAATTGTTGCGATTCACTGGTGCTGGTCCGTTAAACAGCCACGGTATTCCGTAATCCGGAACATCGTCTGCGTTCTGATGAAAGTAACTGAAGGTGAGCCGTGTGGGCGTGCCTAGCCCAACCACGAGCGAAGGCGCAAAGCCATCCCGCCGGTTTTCCGCGACATCCCGTCCCGCGACATCGCCGATATTTCCCATGGCGTTCAAACGGAAGGCCGCCCCCTCGCCTAACTGAGGAATTGGAATGTTCACGTCCAATGTCGCGCGTCTCGTGGCATCCGTCCCAAACTGCAGGCCGAGGTTGATAAATCGATTGAGGTCCGGCGTCTTGCTCGCCTGATTCACTACTCCGCCCGTAGACCCGCGCCCGAACGTCACCGATGACGGCCCCTGCAGCACCTGCACTTCCTGGGTGTTGAACGGATCGCGGTAATAGCTGCCGAAGTCCCGCATTCCGTCTATAAAGAGGTCATTGCGCGCGGTGAAGCCGCGAACAGTCAGATTGTCTCCTTGCGAGCCGCCTTCGCCGGCCGCCAGACTGATTCCCGCCACGTTTCGCAGAGCGTCTCGCAGTGTAGTTGTGCCCTGCTCCTGCATCGTCTGCTGCTGGACCGTGCCGATGGTCTGCGGCGTGTCGAGAGCAGGTAACTGATACTTCGGCATTGAGGCTGCAAGGACCGGCGCTTCCGCAATCACGTCGACCGAAGTGCTCGATCGCGGAAGTTCGAGCGTGATTGATCCGTCGGCCACCAGGCTGTACTGCAGCCCGGTATCGACGATCATCTTCTGCAACGCCTGCTCGGCGGTATAGACGCCTACTACGCCCGGCGAGCGGACAGCCAGTATCCCCTCTGCGCTCACGGCGACCTTTACACCTGTGATTTTCGTGAAGGCCGCTAGTGCGTCACCCAGCTCGCCGCTCGGAATGTCAAACCGGCGCACCGGCAGAGCCTGAACTTTGCCTGGCGCTTCGGTGTCTCCCGCACTGCTCTTCTCCGCGCGCGCCACTTTCCCTGAGCCGACGGCCGAATATGCCGCAAGCGTGCCTACCGCCGTCCAATAGCGGGCCGCGCCAAACCGGCGTTTCCCAAATGCCTTCTTTTTTATTCGTCTGCTCGCCACTTGTACCTCATACACGCCGGCGAGCGCTAGAATCATCTCAGTCGCCAGCCGAACGGTTGTCGATCGCCGCAGCCGGGCGCTTCTCCGCCAAGAGTCTCGCGTCCGGCTGCGGTCTAATGTCTATCGAATCCTAAGAACCAGGATATACGACCGTAAAGGTCCAGAATAGATTTCGGCTTCCCCAAATGTCAACAGCAGAGTGCGCAACAAAAACGTCTGCAAGGCATCTCACATTTGAAGTCATGCGATCATCCTTCTTGCCCCTTTTCAGTTCGGCGTGCGTGTTTTCGGGAGCTGCCTTGCTACTGTCTGCCAGGACCACCGACCTTTCCGTTGTGCCCGATGTCGATCTGAAGCGCTACCAGGGCAGGTGGTTCGAAATCGCACGGCTTCCCAATCGGTTTCAGAAGAAGTGCGCGGGAGATGTTACTGCTACTTACACGCTGCGGGGGAACCAAAAGATCCGGGTCTTGAACACCTGCCGCGAAAGTAACGGCAGGATATCGAAGGCCAGCGGCACAGCGCGCCTGCGTGACGGAAATGGGCCTGCCGCCAAGTTGAAAGTCACTTTTTTCGGGTCGTTCTCCGGCGACTATTGGATCATCGATTTGGATCATGACTACGGCTGGGCTGTTGTCGGCACGCCCAATCGAAAGTATTTGTGGATTCTCAGCCGCACACCCGATTTGCCGCGCGCAACCTATGATCGCCTGTTGGCACGCGCCAAATTCTTAGGATTCGATACACGGAACGTCCAGCGCACGGCTCAGCAATCCTGATCGTCGTCGGCTTTGAGAAAATCTCGGCTGTCAAGAGCTAACGCGCGCTTCTCCCTGCCTCTCATAAAAGCGCCGTGCTTTGCTGCGATTCCCACATATCTTCATGTCGCACCAGCGCCGCGAATGGTTCTTGCTCAGATCGAGAAACAACCACCCGCAAGTCTGGTCCTGACACTCGCGCACGAACTTCAGATCTGCTGAGACGAGCAGCTCTGCAGCCTCGAAAATGATCGGCCACAGAGGCGCCTCGCTTTCTCCATCGAGTCCTCTCCAACGCCACTCGAACATACCTTTCCCCCCGAATACCTCGCGATGCCCCATCGCGCTGGCGAGAAAATGGTTGAATCGCTCCACGTCGCCACCGGCCGCCGCGCGGCCTCTGGCAGAGCTCGAAAAAATTCGCTCGATTACCTCCCGCAACTCTCTGGCGCAGCGCAGAGCTGTTGCTTTCGCTCGCTCCGGCAGCCCCTCCAAATTTCGCGCTTCAGCCGCTCCCAGCACATCAGTCTGTCGACAGAATCGCAGCAGATCTTCGTACCTCGCGATCAGGTCAAGCCGGCGATCCGGATCGTAGCGGTCGTCGACCGTATTCGCAAAATCGAGCGCCGTGTGGCCCGCCAATAGCTTGAACGGTTGTTCCTTCATTGCTCCGGTTCGATTATAACCCCCAAAAGGCATTTGACAGGTTTGACCAACAACGGTTATTATCTAACCAGCTATGGCGAAATCGATGGTTATAGAAAGTCCGGTGTCTAACACTCGATCTTCCTGGAACTGGCAGGTCCTGCTTGCGTTCTTCGCCATCTACGTAATCTGGGGTTCGACTTACCTCGCCATTCGCGTTCTGGTGGCAACTGTCCCCCCGCTCTTTTCGGCTGGCCTGCGCTTCGCAATTGCGGGAACGGCATTGTATCTGTGGGCGCGCGCACGAGGAGTTCCCGCGCCCAACCGCCGGGAGTGGCGCAATCTCTGGCTGCTCGGAGTATTGATGTTCCTCATCGCGTATGGCGGGCTTTTCTGGGCTGAGAAACGCATGCCGTCAGGCATTGCGTCGGTTCTTGTCGCCACCATACCCGTCTGGACTTCTCTCTTTGAAATCGTCGTCTTCAAGAAAGAGCAGTGGCAAGCCTCCCTGATCCTTGCAATCTGCCTGGGGTTCGCTGGTGTTGCCATTCTCGCTTCTACTTCGGGTTCCGGAAAGCTCAGCATGCTCGCGTGCCTCGCCATATTCGTCGCGGAGATCTCGTGGTCGTTTGGCACCGTCGTATCGAAGAATATGGTCGCTCCCGCAATCAAAAGTAATGAGCGCCGCTGGCCAGATGATGACCGGCGGCGCCATGCTGCTCGCCTCTTCTGCCGCGGTCCGAGAACTAAATGCCGTTCCCGCACATCGGGCTTCAGGCCGGCGCAGCCCTCGTCTATCTGATCGTCGCCGGCTCACTGCTCGCATTTACTGCCTACGTCTGGCTGCTCGGCCGAATGTCTGCTACCAAAGTCGCCAGCTACGCTTACGTCAATCCGGTGATCGCGCTCGCCGTCGGCTACTGGTTCGGTGGCGAACCTTTCACTCTGCGAACTCTCTTCGGCGCGATACTGGTGTTGACCAGCGTCGTTCTTCTGCTCGGAAAATTCCAAAACAAGTCGCACTGATTCCGCCGGCCCCGTATCCCTACAAGCCCTCGATATGGGCGTACCATCTAACGGCGTACCATCTAAGTTGGACCGGCAAACTTTCGACGTCATTGTCCTCGGCCTCGGCGGCATGGGCAGCGCAGCTGCTTTTCATCTCGCCAGCCGCGGCCAGCAGGTTCTCGGCCTCGATCAATACACCGAAGCGCATGACAAAGGCTCTTCGCATGGAGCTTCGCGTATCATCCGGCAGGCATATCACGAAGATCCCGCTTACGTCCCTCTGGTACAACGCGCGTACGAACTGTGGGAACGGCTTCAGCTCGATACCGGCGCGGAGCTCCTTCACCTGACCGGAGGATTGATGATCGGCCGGGCGCAAAGTTCGGTTGTAGAAGGGACTATCGCCAGCGCCACCCAGCATAGTCTTCCCTATGAGTTGCTCGATGCACACGAGCTAAAACAGCGCTATCCGGTTCTCCATCCCCGACCCGACGACATTGCTGTCTACGAAATCCGGGCGGGCTTTCTGCGGCCGGAAATGTGTGTCCGCGCCCATCTGCAGCAGGCTGCGCGGCACGGCGCCGACCTGCACTTTGGAGAACGAGTAACAAACTGGGAAGCGCATCCCTCCGGCAGCGGCGTACAAGTTACTACCGACCGCGGCTCCTATGAAGCAGGGCGCCTCGTGATTGCTCCCGGCGCCTGGGCTCCCGCTCTCCTGAACGGTCTTGGTATTGCCTTCGAAATTCGGCGCCATGTGATGTGCTGGTTTCAGCCCGTAGGTGATACGCGGCCATTTCTTCCCGACCGCTTTCCCATTTACATGTGGGATATCGACGGCCATAACATTTTTTACGGCTTTCCCGCGACCGATGACGCGGGCAGCGGCGTCAAGGCCGCCATACACAGCGGCGGCGATCCCTGCACTCCGGAAACACTCCGCCATGCGCCTGCGGATCACCACATCGAGGAGCTGCGAACCTATCTCGCGCGCTTCATTCCCCAGCTCAACGGCCCTCTATTGAACGCCGTTCCCTGTATGTATACTCTGACGCCCGACGAACACTTTGTGATTTCGCTTCACCCCGATTACCCACAAGTGTCCATCGCCGCCGGTTTCTCCGGGCACGGCTTCAAGTTCACAAGCGTAGTTGGCGAAATCCTGGCGGATCTTGCAATAGCCGGACGAACTCATCATTCGATCGCGCTCTTCTCACCGCAAAGGTTTGCCCATCAGCGCTCATCCGCGCTTATCGGCGGGTGATTTTCGGGTAAGCGGTGCAATCGTCTTTGCCTGCTCCGAATTCTGAATGAGCTGGTTCAACCTTCTCCGCCGCGTTTCTTCTTTCTTCGCGCTCATTACCCACCAGAGAGAAGTTTTTCGATACCAGTTCGGTTGGCTCTGAAAGAAAGTCCAAGCTTTCTCGTTCGCGCGAAACAGCTCTTCCTGTGTCGCATCGAACTCGATCTCGTTCCGCTGCTCGTAGGAGTATTCGCCGGGTAACTCCTGCTTGCGCTCCGTGAAAGCCTTCAGCCCGGCAGGATGCATCAGCCCCGAGTCGATCAGCTCCCGCACGCGCTTCAGGTTTATCGCGCTCCACTTACTTCGCTCCTTGCGCGGACTGAAGCGAATCATGTAACTCTTCTCGTCCAGACTCTTGCGCACACCGTCGATCCAGCCGTAACAGAGCGCCACATCCACCGATTCAGGCCAGGTGATGCTCGCCAGCCCGGAATTTCGCTTGTAGAACCCCACCCACAACTCTTGCCGCCGCTTGTGATTTGCTTTGAGCCAGGCGCGAAAGTGCGCCGGCCTTGCAAAGAACTCGGGTGCCGGTTCCATCAGCGCGGGGCAATTTCAGAGGCGTCGGCCAGCGCATACGAGAGCACCGTCATGACTGCGGCATTCTCGTTAAGCTCACGCTGGTTGACTTTGTCGAACGTGTCTGCCGCAGTGTGATGGTAGTTGAAGTAGAAGCGGCTGTCCTGCGTCGGTGTAAAGCCAGGCACGCCTTTCTCGTTGATAAAGCTGATGTCCTCGCCCGCCTCCGGACCTTGCTCGATGGTAGACGCGCCGATCGGCTCTAAAACGCGCGCTACCGGTCGCAGCCACTCCGCTAATTCCGGTTTGCCGGTAAAAGTCACTCCATCGGGATGACCAGCTCCCAGATCCGACTCGAGCGCGCCTACATGGTTCGCGATCTCCCCGGCATGTTCCTTCGCGTACGTCTGCGCTCCGTCTGAACCCTGCTCTTCATCCATCCACGCGACGAAGCGCACGGTTCGCCTGGGATGAATTCCGAGCTGCTTCAGCAAATGAATCGCCTGCATCGATACAACGATTCCCGCGCCGTCGTCAATTGCTCCGGTCGCCAGATCCCAGGAGTCGAGATGGCCTGAAACGATCACCACCTGTTCCGGATGCTCGCTGCCCTTCCAATCCGCGATCACGTTGTAACTTTCCGCTCTCGGCAATGTCTTCGGGGTGAGCACCAGCCGCATCTCCACCGGGCCCTGGCTAGTCAGATTCTGCAGCAGGTCGGCATCTTCAGCGGTGACTGCCGCCGCTGGAATCTTGGGCAGGCCATCGCTGTAGTAAGTCATCCCGGTATGCGGTAAACGATAGTCCGCATTTCCGACAGAACGCACCAGCACGGCCACCGCCCCTACCGACGCGGCTACCGCCGGACCGGCGCCTCGATACACGACCGCTTCCCCATACGCAGCGCCGCCGTTGCCTTGCGCCGCAAGGCGTTTATCGAATTTCTCGTTGAATAGCAGGATTTTTCCTTTTACGCTGCCCTCGGGCAGACGCTTCAGCTCGTTGAAAGAGTTGACCACCACCACATCGGCCACGAGACCTTCCGGCGCCGTCGCCACGCTAGTTCCCAGCGCGGTCAAGATGATCTTTTGTGTCGTTCCCGGCGCTTGTCCCGACCATTTGGTCAACTCGCCCGTTTCGATTCCGCGTACCCAGTGAGGAACGCTGGTCTTCTCCAACTGCACCTCTGCCCCCAGCGCGCGCATTTCCGCCGCAACATAGTGCACCGCCTGTTCCGCTTGCGGGGATCCGCTGAGCCGCGGGCCGATGTTGTCCGTCAGATGGCGCAATTCACGAATGGCGTAGGTGTCCTCCATCGCCGCGTCGCGCAAACGCGCCATATTGGCGATCTGTTCCGTGCTCCATGCCCCGTTTGACTCATTCATCATCGCGGCAATCCGATCCCGCGGATTCGGCGGCGGCGGGGTTGTTGGCCGGACGCGCCAACGTCGATGAATGCGCTGAGTATCAGTAATGCGACCACTGCCCGCAAATTTTGCATAGCGCATCCTAACATGCAGCCAGCGGAGTAGTTGGCTGAGACTCGGAGTCTTCAGGATCGTGGCTCTGAATGAGCCGTTGCTGCTTGCTGAGCGGCGCTGTTCAGAAGAGTGGAGCGAAGTTGAAAAATCGAAGCCAAAGTGTCCGGGTTGTCCGAATTCGTTTGATCAAGCGGCCGGTTGAGGGGGTTCGGAGTTCGAGACAGCGGAGGGGACCGTGGCTGTTTGGGTTTGCGCTTGCTCAGTTTCGCGGCGCTCCTGCTGAAGTTCGCGGAGTTCGGCCATGTCTTTTTCGCGCTGGCGCTGCAGACGCCCCTCCTGGAGTTGCAGGTTGCGCAGCGGCTTCTGATATTGCAGGAAAGTTTCGAGATCGATGCGGGCGGAGCGGACGGCGGCATCGAGTTCTCCAAAGGTCTCGGCGAACTCGTCGCGGCCGCGAGCGTAAATCGCCATCTCCAGACCGGGTATGCGCTGGAGACGCCATTGGATGTCGGCGAGTGACTGGACCAACTCGCGTTCGCGCAGGCCGATCGGGTGGAATTCGCTTTCGTAGGCGACGAGGTGCTGCTGGTAGGCTTCGGCGTCGTCGCTGGGCAGTAGAACGGTACGGCCGGTCAGGCCAGTTTTGACGGCGTTCAAAGAGGAGACCGCTTTTCCTTCGATGCTGCGCGGCCCGGTCGAGAGTTGCGCATTAGCGCGATTGGCAGCGAGGCGAGAATCGGAAGTTTGTTTGGCTTCTGCAGGCGGCTTTGAGCGTGCTTCTTTTTCAGCAGTCTTGCGGGCTTTGCGCTCGGCGGCGCGGCGGATGGATCGTGCAGTCATGATTGGGCGGTCTCCTGAAATGAAAAAACTCGCGAACGGCCGGGCGGCCGATGCGAGCGGGAACGACGTTCCGTCGTCGCCCGAAATCCTAGCACAGAGAAGGGCGGGAACGAACTTTCGGGATGGCGGGAAACGGAGCTAAAGCGTGTGAAATGAAGGAGCAGGCGATATTTCGTCGATCAGTGATCCGTTTTGCAGGGTTCGGTCCGGGGTGGACGATTTGGCGATGCGAATCCGTTAACCCCGTTTCAGGATGACGTGGGTCGCTTCTTCACCCGCGGTGGTTTGGACGGGCTTAAAGCCAAGCTTGGGCAAGTGAATGCCGGCAAAAAGATTTTCTCCTTCGCCAAGCAGGACGGGCGAGAACGCCAAATGCATTTCGTCGACCTGCCCCGCCGTTAGATATTGACGAATCGTCGCCACGCCACCGCCGATACGCACGTCCCGGCCTCTGGCCGCATCTTTGGCTTGCTTTAATGCGGACTCGGGTCCGTCGGTGACGAAGTAAAACGTGGTGCCGCCTTGCATGGGTAATGGCGCCCGCGCATAGTGCGTAAGGACAAAGACGGGCACATGATAGGGCGGCTCGTCTCCCCACCAGCCTTTCCAGGAATCGTCTTTCCAGGGGCCGCGGACCGGTCCGAACATGTTGCGGCCTAAAATCCAGGCTCCAACATTTTCAAAAGATTGGCCGGCAAAATCATTGTCCACGCCTTGACTGCCTTCGCTTAAATTGTGCATCTTACGAAAGGCTGCAGTTTTCTGAAACCATGCGTGCAGCTCGAAGCCGCGAACGCCAAGTGGATTTTGAAGGTCCTGCCGAGGTCCCGCACCAAAACCATCCAATGAAACAGAAAATGCACTGACTTTTACTTTGCTCACATTGACAGTATCGTAGACGGGCTAAAGATTCGCGTGGCTGATCCCAGATGGGCCCTGTACGGTTGTCTTCTCGCTCTGTGTCAATCTAGAAGGACCGCCTCGCAACTCGTCACTCTCTAAACCCGCTACCTGACGAACCGGCCATCCGGCATCGCTTGGAACGACCATGCTCAAAGAAGCCCTCTTCGGAACACATCAAGACTTCACGGAAGGCGACCTCAACCGCGCAATCGTCCTTCTCGCGATTCCCATGATTCTCGAGATGGCGATGGAGTCTTTGTTCGGAATCGTCGACGTTTTCTTTGTCGCGCGGCTCGGAGCCAATGCCGTGGCGACTGTCGGGTTTACCGAGTCTCTGCTCACTCTCATCTTTGGCGTGGCCATCGGGCTCAGCATGGCGACTACCGCCTATGTCGCGCGGCGGACGGGCGAGAAAGACGCCGAAGGCGCGGCCGATGGCGCTGTCCAGTCAATTCTTTTGGGCATTGCTATCTCCGCCATCGTCGGCATCATCGGCCTCATCTATGCCCGAGAATTGCTGCACCTGATGGGCAGTACTCCCGCCATCGAGGCGAACGCCCGCTATACGCAGCTCATGCTCGGCGGTTCGGCGGTCATCTTTCTGCTGTTCCTGATTAACGCAATTTTCCGCGGCGCCGGTGATGCCACGCTCGCGATGCGCACTCTGTGGCTTGCGAACGGCATTAACCTGGTTCTCGATCCTTGTCTGATCAATGGTTGGGGTCCGTTTCCACACCTGGGCGTTTTCGGTGCGGCTGTGGCTACCACCACGGGCCGCGGAATCGGCGTGCTCTTTCAATTCTGGCAGCTTGGCTCGAGCAAAAATCGCCTGGTTGTTCACAGGCGCCAGGTCCGCTTGGACTTACCAGTGATGGGCCGCCTGCTCAAAGTATCAGCCACTGGAATTTTGCAGTTTCTTCTGGCTACCGCAAGTTGGGTAGCGCTCGTGCGAATCATCGCTTCGTTCGGCAGCGCGGCAGTGGCGGGTTACACTATTGCCGTTCGCATGCTGGTCTTCACCATTCTGCCGTCATGGGGTCTGAGCAATGCCGCCGCTACCCTGGTCGGCCAAAACCTGGGCGCCGGCAAACCGCAGCGCGCCGAATCGTCCGTCTATCGCACAGCCTTCTTCAACATGCTTTACCTCGGCCTTATCTCTATCGCCTTCATCTTTTTCCCCGCTCCGCTGGTTGCCATCTTCACCGGCGAGCCGCAGGTCGTCACCACCGCAACTTCGTGTCTCGCGATCTTCGGCATCGCCTTCATCAGTTATGGATGGGGCATGATTCTCATGCAGGCTTTTAATGGCGCAGGCGACACCCTGACACCCACGGTCATCAACTTCTTCGCCTTCTGGGTATTCCAGATTCCGGTCGCTTGGCTGCTTGCCATTCACTACGCATGGGGGCCCCGAGGCGCATTCTGGGCCGTACCCTCCGCCGATCTTCTGCTGACCAGCACTGCTTTTGTGATCTTCCGGCGGGGCCGCTGGAAACTGCAGCGTATTTGAGCGAGTTTGACAGACTTATACAAATGGCAGACAGTTACTGCTTTGCTCGAGGCACCTTGTGGCTCGAAAACGCGATAGCAGACCTGCGCATTGCTGCCCGTTCTCTGCGCAAGAATCCCGTCTACACCATCGCTGCGGCGCTCACACTGGCGCTCGGAATCGGCGCTAATACGGCCATCTTCAGTGTCATCAATTCCGTCTTCCTGCGCCCTCTTCCTTACCTTCATCCCGAGCGCCTGGTCTGGACCACGGAGTATTATCCAAAGTTCAAACGCACTCAGATGTTCACTCCCGAGTACGCGGCGTGGAAGGGACAAAACACCGCTTTCGAGAGCCTGCAAGCATACGGCATCAGTATCGGGATGAACCTGGCCGGCGATCGCCAAACCGCGAAACGAGTGCAGGTAGGCCACGTCACGCCGGGTTTCTTTCAAATGCTGGGCGTCCAGCCGCAAGCCGGACGTCTGTTTCGTCCCGAAGAGAATCAGGCCTCGCGGAAATTTGTCGCTCTGATAAGCGATGCGCTCTGGCGAAACTATTTTCAGGACGATCGCCGCGTTCTGGAAAAGACTATCGTGCTTGATGGCGCCGCCTTCTCCATCATCGGCGTGCTACCTCCGGGATTTCAGGATCTGGCGGCTACCGACACCAGTGTCTGGTTACCCGATGCAGTGAATAGCGGCAACTCGCTTCCGGGCCGCAGCATGAATCTTCTCAGCGGCGTGATCGGGCGCTTAAAACGCGGCGTTACTGTCGATCAGGCCCGCGCCAATCTGGTCTTGATTGCCCGCCGCATGGACAACCAGTATCCAATTCCCTGGTCCACTTATCACACTGCCGCCCGGGTCCGAGTCCTGCCGCTGCAGCAGCAATTAACCAGCGGCTCTAAGAAACCCATCTACGTACTCGCGGGGGCCGTATCCCTCATTTTGCTGATCGCATGCGCCAATGTGGCCAATATATTCTTGTCGCGCGCACTCGCGCGCCGCAGAGAGATCGCCATTCGCGCCTCCCTCGGTGCTCCCCGTTCGCGCGTCGTGCGTCTTTTTTTGACAGAGAGTCTTCTACTGGCGATCTGTGGAGGCTCTGCCGGACTGATCTTTATGTACGGGGGAGTCTCCGCTCTCGCCTTTCTGCTCCCCACCACTGTTCCTGCGCGTATTCCTATCGATACCACCGTATTGTGCTTTGCCTTTTTCTGTTCAGTCGCGACCGGTATCGCCTTCGGCCTGTTGCCGGCGCTAGCGGTTGCTCGACTGGACCTGAACACGAACTTGAAAGAGGGCAGCGTAGATCTCCAGCCGCATCGCAACGGCTTCCGGTTCCGCAGCTCGCTTGCCGTCACACAACTCGCGCTCTCGCTGATCCTCCTTGTGGGAGCCGGGTTACTGCTGCGCAGCTTGTTCGCGCTTCTGAATGTGAATCCGGGCTTCAATCCGCACAACGTTCTCCTCGCTGAGATCTCCCTCGCGCCGCACGAACTCTACGGTCCTGAACGGCAGGTCCAATTTTTCAGTCGTCTGCTCGAAGTCGCCGCGCGCATTCCCGGAACAGAGCAGGTGGCCGTCACCGATGAGAGTCCGTTAGCCACTTTTCAATCGCTCGCCAGCGGATTAGCAGCAGAGGGCGAGCCGCCATCCGATGCCACTGTCGTCCCGACCTCGATCAGCGCAGGTTATTTTAAGGCTCTCGAAACTCCTCTTCTCGCCGGCCGCTTTTTCAATGATGGCGACCGCGAGGGTTCGCGCCGGGTCGTCATCATCAACCAGGCGCTCGCTCGAATTCTATTTCCGAACCGCAATCCGCTCGGCCGGCGAATTCGATTTGGTGACGCGAAGGATCCCTGGGTTACCGTGGTTGGCGTAGTAGCCGATATCCGGCACCGCAGCCTCGACGATAAGACCTGGGCCGAGCTATTTCAGCCCTATCAGCAGGCCCCTGCCGGTTGGATGAGTCTCGTTGTCAAGACCTCTTTCGAATCTTCCCACGTGATCCCCGCTATTCGGCGGACGGTGGCTGCCATTGATCGCAATCAAGCGCTCTTCAACGTCGAGTCGCTCGACCAGCGTTTGTCGGATTCCGTCGCGGAGCGCCGGCGCAGAGCGTTTCTGCTCGCCCTGTTCGCAGTCGTCGCGCTATCTATCGCTGCCGCCGGCATGTACGGCGTGGTTGCTTATTCGGTAACGCGGCGCACGCATGAAATCGGTATTCGAATCGCGCTCGGGGCGCAGAAACACGATGTTCTCGCGCTGGTCCTCGCAGAAGTTTTCAAGCTTTCTTTGGCAGGCATTGCCGTGGGGATTGCGGGAGCCTTAGCTCTGACTCGTTTCATCTCGAGCTTCTTGTATCGAGTTACGGCAACAGATTCGACGACGTTTGTGCTGGTTTCTCTGCTCTTGGCTTTTACCGCCTGTGCTGCCGCTTGGATTCCCGCTCGGCGTGCCGCCAAAGTAGATCCGCAAAATGCGCTGCGTCAGGAGTAGTCGTTGTTTCCCAGTACAATGTCGGCATGTTGCCGCTCTCTCTGCGCTCCGCCGCATTCGCTGCGATATGCCTGCTTGCACCATCCCTACCCGGCGCTGCGGTTCCGCGCCCCGAGTACCCCAACCCGCAATTCGAACGGCCTCAGTGGCTGACGCTCAACGGCCCCTGGTCCTTTGCTTTCGACGACCGCGACCAGGGCTTGCAGGGTAAGTGGTCTATTCGCGGCCTGCCGTCCCCCAGGCAAATCAGCGTTCCCTATTGTTTCGAAAGCAAGCTGAGCGGCATCGGCGACACTTCGTTCCATCCTGTCGCCTGGTATCAAAGATCCATCCGTATCCCCGAAAACTGGGGCGCTGAACACGTCCTTTTGCACTTCGGCGCCGTTTACTATCAGGCTTCCGTTTGGCTGAATGGCCAGTTTCTAGGCGATCACGAAGGCGGCAACGTCCCTTTTGAATTCGAAATTACCCGCGCGCTTAAACCCGGAAACAACATCCTGATCGTCCGCACCTATAATCCGCCAACCGACCGCTCCATTGCCCGCGGTAAACAATATTGGAAGCCGAAATCGGCCGAAATCTTTTACACGCGCACTAGCGGCATCTGGCAACCCGTTTGGATCGAGGCAACCGGTGAAAACCATTTAAAATACGTCTGCATTACCGCCGGTCAGGACGGCAAGGCTTATTTCGAAGGCTTTCTCGCCCGCCATCCCGCCGCAGGGCTCAAATTCGAAGTCACGATTCTCGACGGCTCGACAACGGTCGCCAGCACCACGACCCAAAGCGAAGAAGATCGCGTCTCCGCTTCCCTTCCGGTCTCGAATCCCAAACTGTGGTCCCCTGGTTCGCCGAACCTCTATCAAGTGCGCTACCGGCTGTTGAACGGCGCGCAATCCGTCGATCTCGTCAACTCCTATTTCGGCTTTCGATCCATTTCCGTTGCGAACGATCGAGTGACGATCAACGGGCAACCCGTCTATCTAAAGTTCCTTCTCGACCAGGGCTACTGGCCCGAAAGTGTTTTGACTCCGCCTTCCGACGCCGCCATCCAACGCGATATCGACCTGATTCAGTCCATGGGATTTAATGGCGTCCGGAAGCATCAGAAAGTGGCCGACCCGCGCTTCCTTTATTGGGCCGACAAGCGCGGCCTGCTTGTTTCAGGAGAAATCGCCGACGCTTACGAATTCACCTCCGAAGAGGTTGAAAGATTCACCCGCGAGTGGACCGCGGCCGTTGAGCGCGACTACAATCACCCGTCTGTGATCATCTGGAACGCAATCAATGAAAGCTGGGGTGTTCCCGATCTCTCCGATCCGCATGAGCAGGCGTTCCTGAAAGAGCTGTACGAGATTACTCACACGCTCGACAGCACCCGCCTGGTGATTGACAACGAAGGCTGGCAGCACACCGACGAGACGGACCTGTTTGCCATCCATAACTATGAGAAATCCGGTGAAGCGCTCTACCAGTTCTATAAAGGCGTTACTCCCCAAAGTGCGTCGGTTCCGAAAGCCGATCGCGACGCACTCCTTCCCGGCTATCGTTACAACGGCTCACCGCTGTATCTGTCGGAGTTCGGTGGCATCGCCTACATTCCTCCCGGCGCAAACGTTCCGGGGAAGAGTTGGGGCTATGCGGGAGTCGAAAAAACGCAGGACTCGGCGCTGAAGAGACTCACCCAGCTCTACCAGGGTCTGGCTAAATTGAACAATTTTGCGGGCGTCTGCTACACGCAGCTTACAGACGTCGAACAGGAAGTGAACGGGCTGGCAACTTTTGAGCGCAAGCCCAAATATCCCGCTGAAAAGGTCAAAGCTTTGAATGACTTGCTACACTAGCCTGGCCTTCTAGGGTTGTCTGATCGTTTCGGCATTTCGGAAACTTGATCAGAGAAACGGACAGAAGAATCGAGGCAAGCCTCCGACTTTTTGTGTTACCGTGCACTCGTGGGAATGCAAAATGTGGCATCGCTTCTGCCGCGCGCGGCGGGCCACACGGGTAGATCCGATGCAGGCGCTACGCGCAGAATAAGCCGGCCGCTTCGTTCGGAACGAAGGTATCTGAACGTGCCATTTGCCTTACTGCGCAGAGGTCCACTTTGCCGGTTCCCAGCATCGGCAGGTTCTCGACGAAATGAATGTCGTCCGCCTTGGGAATCCACATCTTCGGCAATTCAGAAGCCATCAGGCGCTGCCAGATCTCCTGCTGTGTACTAGCGCTGCCGGCTACAAAGGCGATCAGCCTCTCTCCTCTCCGCTCGTCGGACACGGAGGTCACGACGCAAGGAGCACCACCCGCCACAGACCCGAGAACCTCCTCTACCTTTCCATGCGGAACCATCTCCCCAGCGATTTTGCTGAAGCGCGACTGGCGGTCGACGATCTTGATAAATCCATCTTTATCCATGATCACGATGTCCCCCGTGACATACCATCCGTCACGCAGAACAGCTTCGGTTTCGGCCGGACGGTTCAGATAGCCCAGCATGCGATTGGGGCCTCTCACCAGGAGCAATCCTTCCTCGCCGCTCTTCAGACTCTCGCCCGTGTCGCGATGCACGACTTTCGCGGCTACTCCTGGAATGGCTTGCCCGACCGAGCCAACGCGCAGACCAGGTTGTCTCACGCCGGCCCGTTCGCGATCCGGAACGTTTACCGAAATGACCGGAGACATTTCAGTGGTGCCGTATCCTTCAAGCAGGTCTAGTCCGAATTTCTCCCGGAAAGCTTGCGCGAGCGCTGGTTGCAGCTTCTCAGCACCGACCAGAACATGCCGCAAAGAGGCAAATTGCTCTTTCGAGCATCCCCGAAGATAGGCCTGGCAGAAGGTCGGCGGCGCAGGCAAGAATGTCGCCTTTGCTCGCTGAATGAGTTCACCTAATCCTTTGGCGTCGAGAGGCTGTGGATGATAAGCCGCGCTTGCTCCATTCAGAAGCGGAAACCAGAGCGTATAGGTAAATCCGAACGAATGAAACAACGGCAGAACGCCGGCGATGGTGTCATTCCGGTCGACCTGAAACAGGCTGTTCACCGATTCCGTGTTCGAAATCAGGTTGCGATGAGACAACATAACGCCTTTGGGAGTTCCCGTGCTGCCGCTCGAAAAGAGAACCGCCGCCAAGTCGTCCGCTTTGCTAGCGGAACAGGCCAGCATACGCGTCGGGAGCAGGCGAACACGCAGAAGTGCTACGAATTTGTTCACCTTACCAAACGACATGAGATCTTCGACAAAGATCATTGCTGGATGCCGCTCGATTTTGGCCTTTGCCAGAAGCTGCTTTGAAGTAATAATGGTCCGCAGATCACACTGCTCGACCGCCGAGTCAATGGAGTTCTTCCCAATCGTGAAATTCAGGTTGACCGGAATGTGGTCGGCGAGCACGATTCCGAGGTTCACAACCGCGGCGGCGACGGAGGCCGGTAGCATGACGCCGATCATTCTTTCTTGCGCGTGATTCCGGCGAATCGCATGAGCGAACAAGCTGCTCGCGGTTAGTGTTTGGCCGTAGGTCAGCGTCCGTCCGGTACTGTCTGTCAAGGCTCTGCTTGCCCAGTATTTCTTCGCGCTCCGAACGAATCTCCTGGCGAGCGAATCGTTATCGTTTACTGCACCGTGAGCGGCGTCCGCGCCCATCTCCGAGACTGCCTGCCGCACCTCGGCTGCGCTGGGCTGCGGCATCGGCTTACCGAAGGAAACGCTGATCGGGAAGGGCAGTCTTCGGATTGAGCGCCACAAGGAAGCGCGGCGGTCCAGGCTGAATATGCTGCCCCAAACTCCGCCCAAATGTACCGGGATCACGGGAACGTTCAACCCCTCGACGAGCTTTTCGAGACCGCGATGGAACTCCCCGATATTTCCATTGAGCGTCAGAGCGCCTTCTGCGAAAATGCAGACCAGGTGCCCTTGCTTTAGTTCTTCCCGGGCAAGTTCAATGGCTTTGATCAGCCCGCGCTGGCTTCCGCTCGGAACACGAACAGCATGGAACCGGCGCAGGATGGCCGCGAACCGGTCGTACCATTCCTGACCAACCATGAATCTGACAAAACGTTGAACGCAAGCGCTGATCAGAAACGCATCTACGTACGACACGTGGTTCGCAACCAGAAGTGCAGCCCCGCGCTGGGGAATGTTTTCCTTGCCGTATAGACGAATGCGATAGACAGCATGCGCCAGGACATAAAGAAGGACACGGACTGTGAAATCCGGTACGAGCTGCAGGGTGTACACACCTACCATTGCTGTCAATAACGCGCCGATGCCGATAACGCTTGTCGCGGAGAATCCGAGCGCTTCATGGAGAAGCCAGATTACGCCCGAAGCCAGCATCAGGCCGACCGTATTCACGAAGTTTGCGGTGGCGAGAACGCGGCCCTTTTCGTCATACCCTGGCCGGTGTTGCAGAATCGCATTCAGCGGCACGATAAACAATCCAGCCATGAATCCAAGTGCCGCCAGCGCAGCGAAGGACGGAATCAGGGTGCGTGTGAGGGCTAGCGCCAAACCGGCTGCCGCCATTCCGAACGCTCCGATGGGGATCAGCCCCGGTTCGATTTTGTCACCCGAGAGCCGGCCCGCTGCCATGCTGCCCACGCCGATGCCGACAGCCAGACTCGCCATCAGAAGACCGGTCTGCGTCTCGGTGCTGTGCAGCACTTCTTTGCCGAACAACAGCAAAAGCATTTGCAGCAGCGCGCCTAAGAACCAGAAGAAAGTAGTTCCAAGTACGGCGAGCATCAGAACGCGGTCCTTGGCGGTTCGCTTTAGCCCGCTCATAATGTCGCCGAACGGGTTCAGTGAGAACGGTCTTTGAGTAAGCGGAGCGGGGGTTCTCCTGACTTTGAGGCTGATTACGGTTCCGAGTAGCGCGAGCACAAGCAGAACTATGCCGATCCGGGCAGGCTGATTCTTCCATATCGAGACCAGGTAGCTTCCCGCCACCGTTCCCAAAATGATCGCCACGAAGGTGCTCATTTCGAGCAGCCCATTGGCGCGTGCCAGATGTTTTTCTTCGACCAGTTCAGGCACGATGCCATATTTAGCCGGGCTGAAGAATGCCGCTTGCGTTGCCGTGAAGAACAATACGGCGAGCATCCACTCGATGCTCCCGGTCATGAGAGCGAAAATTGCGAACAGCATCGCGACGATCTCGATTGCTTTCGTTATGACGACCACCGTGCGTTTCTCGAACCGGTCCGCAAGCTGTCCGGCGTATCCGGAGAAAAGTAGAAACGGCGCAACAAAGATGAAGCCCGCGAGTGAAAGGTAAGTGCCGCTGCTGAGCTTGCCGGTAACCACCAGCACCGCTAACAGAGAGACGGCCAGCTTATAGGTGTTGTCATTGAAGGCGTTCAAAAACTGCATCCAGAGAAATGGCTGAACGCCCTTTACTTTGAGAACTTCGGAATAGCTGCCTGAGTTGCTTCCACTGTTAATCATGTGTTCCGCCCGCCAGGATCAATGCAACTGAGAATCCAGATGCTAAGTGCTTGTTCTCCAACAACAACGGACTGGGTGAGCCCGGCGCGCATCAGCATTACTGTACATACAGTGCTGGGCGGCATACAATCAGTGAACAATGGCGTTCCTCAGTTCAGCGAACCGCCGCTTTCTTACAGCGGTTTCCAGACTACTCTATTCGAATCCCTTCCTTCCGGACATTCTTGCCTACGAACGCGAGGCGCTCGGCCCGGACGCAGTGAATGAAGAACCGATCTGGAGCATGACCGTGAGCGATCCCGACCGGGTCCGCGCGAACGGGTGGCGCATCGTCGAGCGGCTTGAGCCGTTGCTGAACACGCTCAGAGATTCGATAACCTCAGGTCGGGACGTGCCAGAGACGGAACTGGTGCTCTACGAAGACGGCCTGCTTTATTACCTCTACTACCGGTATTATCAGCAACTCGTTCTCGCGACTTTCCGGCATCCGGGCAAAGAGAAGTCACGTTGGTCCTTCTACCGCGAATTTGCCGAGGATTGGAGCCGCTTCTTCGATATCTCGGGTTTGAAACTTCCCACGGGTCATCAGGCAAAACATACGTTCGCTTGCTACTACCAGATTGTCCGCGCATTTCACCACATTTACGAACAGATCATCGGCAATTCGCGGCCGGCGGCACGTTTGCGCGCGGCTATTTGGCAATCGGTTTTTACACATGACATTCGCCGGTACCGCAGAACACTTTTCTCGCGGATGAACGAGTTCGCGACATTGATAACCGGGCCCTCGGGCACCGGCAAGGAACTCGTAGCGCGTTCTATCGCCCTGTCGCGTTATGTTCCTTTCGACGAGAGCCGGCTCAGTTTCGATGAAGACCTGAGCGGCCTTTTCTTCCCCATCAACATCGCGGCTCTACCCGGAACGCTGGTTGAATCCGAACTGTTCGGGCATAAGCGGGGCTCGTTCACGGGCGCGGTGCAGGACAAGCGTGGATGGCTCGAAGCGTGCCCGCCGCTTGGCGCCGTATTTTTGGATGAGATTGGAGACCTCGATCCGGAGATCCAGGTGAAACTGCTGCGCGTCATCGAGACACGCAGCTTTCAGGCGTTAGGTGAGAACAACGCTCAAACGCACCGTTTCGAAGGCAAGCTGATGGCTGCAACCAATCGGAATCTTGCTTTGGCGATCCGCAAAGGACGTTTTCGCGAGGATCTTTATTACCGCCTCTGCTCGGATCAAATTGTGACGCCATCGCTGCGCCAGCAGTTGGACGAATCGCCGGAAGTAATGAGCGATCTGATCCTATTTATGTCACGCCGCGTGGCCGGCAACGAAGCCGAAGCGCTCGCGAAGCAAGCGCTGGAGTGGATCGAAAAAAATCTCGACCCACTCTACGCATGGCCGGGGAACTATCGCGAACTCGAACAGTGCGTGCGCAACATTCTTATTCGCAATGAATACCAGACCTCCCGTTTATCCAAGAGCAAGGACAACCACGATATATTCGGCGCGGCGCGCGATGGCGGCGTGACCGCTAGCGAGCTGCTCAGCCGGTACTGCACTCTGGTTTACTCGCAAACCCGGAGCTACGAAGAGACCGCCAGAAGATTGGAGATCGATCGGCGAACCGTGAAGGCGAAGGTGAATCAAGATCTCCTCGCAACTCTCATGGCTACCAGATCGGCGGCCGCGAAGCATCCAAGGTGAAGCAGTTCTCGCCCTTGCCGTGAGACCAGAACTGCGTTGAACGAAGCTGGCTGCTCTCCTCAGCGGCCGAGAAGGTTGCGCACAGTTCGTATTCGGTACCCTCTTTGGGGCGATACACGTAAGGAACTTTGGATTCAGGATCGACAATATTCGACGAGACGACTCCTCTTCCTGGAAGATCATTTAAGCTGGCGGGCAAAGGTGTAGATAATCTTTGAAGCTCCGCGCGTCTATGCCAGCCGTTAATTGCGTACGCGATTGTGCGTAGGTCTTGAACTCGTTTCGCATCAGCTTCAAGACGCCGTTGGGTGGAGGGCGTGCCGGCGACCCCGAGGCCGATACAGAAGCTCACGATGACCACGGCAGCCGCGGCTATTCCGAACTTCACACTGCGGCTTTTCGCCTGCGCGACATTCGTGTTTCGATCCCACCGCAGCGATCCGAGGTAGTATACGAAAATAGCGGCGCAGATAACCATCACAGTGAGCGCCTTCAATACGAACCGCGAGGTTAACTCGCCGGTCAGGAAGTAGTCCAGGAACCAGATCAGATCGCAAATCATCGCGCCGGCAGTTAGAAGCAGAGCGATGTAAGTGAGCCATTTCCGTACTGCGGATTGTAACCGCTCAGGGTGGTCCTGCGCCTCGCGCAGAATCGTTCGCATGACGAGCAGGAAGATGGGAAAGGCGACGGCAATGCTTGCCATCTGCCAGGTAACTGAATTCCGCAGGTTGTAGACGTAATCATGAGTGACGGGATCAGGGAACCAGCGCTCAATGAAGCGAAACAACATGGAGCCGAGCGCGCTGGCCCAGGTCGCGAGAGTTGAGAACGACAGCAGATATAGGAATGCGTCGCGCGATGATTCGCCACCGGCGGCGCGTTCGGGAACGGTGAGGCCGGTGGCTTGTTCCCAATAGGAGCCGAGAGCGGCATAGACGTCATCCGACGGCCAGCCACGGCGGACTAAGAGGGTGGCCAGAAACTCGTCCGACGCTCCTTTGGACTTACTCGCTTCGACGAACTCCTGAAGTTTCGCGATATCTTGCTCCATAATTACTCCTCCGTGGGAAACAGAAGGCAATCTTCTGGCCTGACGGGTTTCGCATTGCAGGCAAAGATCTTATTTAAACTCACGCCCAGCGCTATACGACTGTTCTGTACAGCTCACGCACATGCAAGTACATGAAATGTACATAGGCACGATGAGCAACAGCTCGAGCAGAGAACTGCTAGAGCATCAGGGTAGTGAAATTCGATACAGATTGCGGTGTACCGTGGTGTTCACGTATGCAAAATGAGAGACGTCTTCGCCAGGCACAAGGTCGGCGCGCGGGACCGATTGGGCTCCTGGTATCACACTCGCGTCAGCTAGCGGCTCGATACCGCCCGCTGGAAACTGAGGCAAACTTTCTCCCGGGCCGGCTGGAATTGCCAAACTTCGCCCAGGGCTGGTCCGCGATGGCGCTTCGACTGGAATGAAAAGGAATTTCCCATTCGACGCCCAGGTTGGCACGCAGTAGCTTGCACACATCCGCCGCGGAGGTCCACCGTCAATTGGAATCGCCACGGGTGCCACGTTCGGATAAGGAACTATTGCCATTACCCAACGCCGGCCGGGCGAGACGCGTTGAATATCACTGATCGGGTAGCGGACGACTTTCGAACGCCCGGAGCCATCCTGGTTCATCTGCTCCAGATAATTGAAGTTCCCCTCGGCGAGTTGAAATAGAACCTGCCCGCGCGGGCCAAAATGCGGCGACATTTCGCCCGAAACGCCGATGCGTTTGGCGGGAGAGCTTCGATCGAGAGGGGCTAGCCACAAATGGGACTTTCCGTCACCGGTCGCGCTGGAATAGACCACTTGTTTGCCATCCGGCGATACATCGTAGGCGAGCATGGAGATGCCCGGAAATACTGCTTCACTCTTGCCGGAGTCCACCACCATGCGCCAAAGCTCCGGGCCCGAGCCCGCCGACCCGCGCCGCAAAAGATAGTAGAGAGTCTTCCCGTCAGCGCTAAATGAGGGCGGAGAGGCTCCGTCAAGTATTTCCCCCTCCGACGACAAACATCGCTCCCCGGCGGCGTCGTGAATCCAGATAGCGCTTTCGTGTACTCCCATCGAGGTAATGAGCGACCGGCCATCCTGGTCCACAGCCACTCCGTCCTCCTCGGTGGGTCCGAAGGTGATTTGCTCTGGTTGTCCGTTCGGAAAGCGCTGGCGCCACAAATGGCTCTGGCCTTTGACGGCAGCAGTGAAATACATCCACGAACCATCGGGTGACCAACCTGCAGATGTGCATGGACCCGCCGGGCCTGTCGGTCTGGACTGGGAGCGGCCGTCGAGCGAAACGAGCCGGCACGGCGCCCACCGCCCTTGTCCATCCATTTCGACGACTAAAGCCGATTTGCGATCGGGAGAAGCATAAGAGTAATGTGCCATGCCCCGTTCATGCAAGGGAAAATATACGTCACGGACGTGCTCGCGCGTCGCCGTTCCGGTAACGACCCCGAGATGCAGGCCGGAGCGAATTTCCGAGAAGAGAAGCTGGCGCTGGTCTAGCCAGGTAAGCCCGGCCGCGTTGTTCAGGAAAAGATGGGAGTCGCCTCCGAGCACCGAGACCGTGTAAGTCGCGAAATTGGGGGGCTCCAAAACCGTGTAAGCGATCTGGGAGCCATCCGGCGAGAATGCCAAATTGTATTTCAGCCGCGCGTCGTCCGTCAGGCGCTTGGCTTCGCCGTTAGGGAGCACTTTCGCATAGATTTGATCGGCTGTCAGGAAACTATTGCTTCCGCGGATGAAGGCAACTATGCGGCCGTCCGGCGACAAAGCGGGACCCAGTGCGGAATCCGTGAAATCCGTCAGTTGCGTGTACTTTACTCCCGCCGGATGGACGTGAAGCAAAGGATACACTGCCATCCCGGCTATCGCTAATACAGCGGAGACGCCCGCCGCGATGGCCCAGGCAGACCACTTTCCCGCGTATGGCGGCGGAGAGGGAGGCGTCGGATCTGATGAGTTCTGGTTTCGAGGCTCGATTGCTCCCTCCGCGACGGTCATTTCGATGGCAGCTTTGTCCGCGGTGCTGGCATCCCTGTGCGTAAGGTCTGGCGGGAGGGCGGGGCTTGCTATAAATCGGTAGCCCTGTTTCGGCAGCGTTTCGATATACAGCGGCTCCGAAGGTCCATCGCGCAATGCGAGCCGAATTTGCCGGATGCAGTAATTTAGTCCCTGGTCAAATTCGACAAACGTCGTATCGCCCCAAATCCGCGCCCGCAACTGTTCGCGCGAGACGATTTCGCCAGGCCGCTCAACCAAAAAGCGCAAGACGCGCAATGGTTGGGGCTGGATCTTGACCGGCCAGCCGTCGCGGAAGAGCTTTCCGGACCGCGAATCGAGTTCGTAATCTCCAAAACGCACCCGCCCGTTGCCGCCCGCGCCCAATACAATCCCTCTAGTTTTGGCAGTTTACACCCTCTGCCAACCGGTCTGTATCCCAGGCTGATTGCGAAGGTACTGTAACTTCTTGAAAGACAGCCGTTTATGTCCTCAGGTGATATGAGGAGGAACTCAGGCGTTCAACTCTTTCGAATCGAAACGATGTATGGCATGGTGATTCGTGCGGTTAAAGACTGTTATCGAAACAAAGGACAGATCAAAGTGAACGCGATATCGCTAGTCTCTCTATCTATAGGTGCGGCAGTTGTGGCAGGGATTGTTCCAACACCCGCCATTGCCCAACAGCCGAATACTTTTACTGTTTATGCCTCGGGGCTTGAGGCGCCTCGCGGTCTCAGATTCGGCCCGGATGGCTATTTATATGTGGCCGAAGCCGGAACCGGCGGAAAACACAGTACCGTTGGTACATGTCAGCAAGTCCCGGGGCCCGTCGGTCCGTATACCGGAGGCAAAAATGCCAGAATTTCCAAAATCAGCCCAGATGGCGTGCGCACAACGGTCGCTTCCGGTTTTCCCTCAACGCAGGATCAGGTGGGTGATTTCATCGGAGTCGCTGATGTCGCGTTCGTGGACGGTTCATTGTACGCCCTTGTCGCCGGAGGCGGATGCTCGCATGGAAATCCGAACAGTCCCACCGGCATTGCACGGGTGGATCGACGCACGGGTCAATGGAATCTGATCGCGGATATTGGCGCTTACCTCAAGACTCATCCAGCGAAGTACGAGAGCGCGGATGACTTTGAACCTGATGGAACGCTCTACAGCATGATTGCGGTAGACGATGTCATATACACGATCGAGCCGAATCATGGCCAGATGTTTTCGGTCTCGCAGGAGGGACAGATCAATCAGGTGATCGACATATCCGCGTCGGAGGGCCACATCGTCCCTACGTCTCTAGCAGAACGCTGTGGCGTGTTTTACGTGGGCAACCTTAATCTATTCCCGATTGATCCCCAATGGGCGCGCATTCTGACGATTTCGAAAGGCGGCCGTGATGACGACTTCGCGCCTGGCTTCGAGACCGACGAACGCGCCTATCACATCGTGAGTTCGAAGGCGGGATTTACAACAGTCGTGGCGGTAGATTTTGGACCGGACGGCTTACTTTATGCCCTGGAACTTTCGGTTGCGCCGGGAAACCCTACTCCGAACATGGGCAAAGTGGTGCGCGTGACGAGGTCCGGGGAGATTGAGGACGTGATCACCGGTTTATCGGTGCCCACCGGAATGACCTTCGGATCTGACGGCCGGTTGTACATATCGAACCTTGGAGCCGCCGCTCCCGGAGCCGGGCAGATTCTGCGGTTTGACATTACGCCGGGCTGGTAGCGCGGATGTGAAAGAGTCGGGCATCTCTGAAATCGCCGGAGGCCGTTCAACAGTTTACTGGGCCGTGACCAAAGGAGCGGGTCCTGCAACACTTTGTGTGACGACCTTCGGCTAAAGCGCTGTTTGGAAATTCAGTTATGCCCGACAACAAACTTTTGGCGATAGTACTAAAGTAACTAGCTGCGCGCGACGCTGTTAGCCAGCCGGGCGAGGCTTAGAGGTATACTGGGCGTCGCGAACGGCACTCTATGAAATCAAGTCTGATAACCGCGTGCGTTGTGGCCTTGGGAACCCTGGCATACCCATTACTTGGTCGCGCACAAAACATAACTAACTCACAGCTTCCCAAGCGGCTGATCGGCGATTACGGTTACTGGAGCCGAACGCAGACCCCGCCCTACAGCGCCGCCCAGATTCCGTTTTACAAACTAACCCACATCAACCATGCCGGCGTGAGCTTCGGCGCCAAGGGCAATTTGAAGGTGCCCGACGGATTTCTTGAGCCGCAGCTCATTGCCAATGCTCATGCCGCGCGAGTGAAGGTTCTTCTTCTATTGGGAGGAGATTTCGCGGGACTGGAGACGAATGCCGCGGCGCTGCCGAATCTGATCGCGAAGCTGCAAAAATTCATCGCACAAAACGGCTATGACGGAGTCGACATCGATTGGGAATACCCAGCCTCCACGCTTGATCAGCAGACGTTCCTCGCCCTTATGCAGGCGCTGCGAACTGCTTTTCCGGCGCCTCGCTATGTTCTGTCCGCTGATGTGGCGCCCTGGGGCGGCACAGGCTATGACTTCCCGGATGTGACGCCTCTGGTTGATTATTTCAATATCATGACCTACGATTGCGCCGGTCCCTGGACGGACGACGGGCAGCTCAATTCGGCTATCTTTCCTGATCCGACCAATCCTGAGCCCTACGAGTGCGAACCGGGGGGCAGCGTCAGTGAAGCCATCGACATTTATATCGATCAATTGAACATTCCAGCCAGCAAGCTGAACATCGGGACGCCGTTTTACGGCTATTACTATGAAAACGTCGATAAGCTGTTTGGACCTTGCAAGCACTGCGGCAAAACTGTGCTTTCTGAAAATTACGGCACCTTTATCAAACAGCGCATCGACCGCGACGGATGGGAAACCTTCTACGACACTTACGCGCTCGTTCCTTACATGCTCGAAGCCAATGGAACGCCTGGTTACATCACTTACGATGACGCCTTTTCGACTTACTACCGGATCTGGTATTCAGACTGGCAGCGCGGTCTGGGAGGTTCTTTCATGTGGTCTCTGGATGCGGATTACGACGGACACTCCCAGGATTTACTGGACGCCATGTACGCAGCGACGCTCGCAAAATAGCATTCGCTGCGACAGCTTACGGTGCTTGTATCACGGTGGAAAGCCGGCAAGGGCGAGTATCAACCACAGGCTACGCTTCTCGGCCGCATAGCCTGGGCACTGAGATCCGTCGGCTGTGCCTCGTTCCCGACGATCTCCGCAACAATTGTCAACTAAAACTAAGGAGGTCTTATCTATCGAAGCGAGACGCCGGCTTCAAGCGTTGCCGTAGCAGCAACGTTTGCCGCCGGTGACAGATGAGACACAGAGTGCGCAGATTATCGAGATCGCATTCCCCGCCCCCTTCCGCTACGGGCAGAATGTGATCCGCATCCCACAAACTGCGGCGCGACATGCGTCGCAGGCCCCAGTGTTTCAGCAGATGCAGGCGCGCACGGCCGCGCGACCGGAGCAGGTCGCGGTAAGCGGCGGCGGTATCGATGTGGCAGATGGCGCAGACAGCGCGATCCCGCTGATAAACCTGCTCTCGCAGATAACCGGGATCTGTCCGGAGGCGCCATTCGTGAACGCACCACTGTGAGCAGAAGGTGAAACGGCCGGCCGGCACTTCCAGGCTGCACCATCGGCAGAGCGCTCGTTGATTCGCACCGCTGGGGAGCGTGCCACGTTGGGCGATGCCGCCCGGCATGGTTCGCGACTTGCTCATCGGAGGACGCATGTCTGAGGCCATGATGGAAGGAACGATTTCACAGCTGCAGCAAAGACAGTCGGATTATCTTGATGAATAACATGTCCGGCCTCCAGCGTACACAGCTGAGTATTTGCCGGGCGCAAAAGGCCGCCGTCCCGATCATGCCCTAAGTGGGATCTATTCATGGCAGTTCCTACATTCCAGATTTCGCCTGATCGAGATCAGGCAATCGCGAGTCCGCTCTCTACTCTTGACGCAGTGCTTGCACTGGATCTATCCGGCTCGCTCGACGTGCCGGCAACAAGCTCGCAAGTAAAGCGGCTGCGACCAAAATCGAAGTCGTGAGAAGTAGCGTCAAAGGATCGACGGATTGCATCCCTTCCACCAGAAAAAGCAGCACGCGCCCCGCTGCCAGTGCGCCGGCCAACCCTAATGCAACCCCCACGAGGATCATGGCGAGGCTCTGGCGTAACACGAGCGCTATGACTTCGCCTGGCGTCGCTCCAAGGGCGATTCGCACTCCGATTTCGGGCACGCGTTGGCTGGTCAAATAACTGAGCACGCCATAAATCCCGACACACCCGAGTAGCAAAGCGAATCCTGCGAATACGCCGAACAAGACGAGCAGAAAACGCTGCCGTGATAAGGATGCGCTAGCGAGCTGTTCCATCGTGTGAGTTTCGTACAGAACCTGGTCCTTGGTCGCGCCGCTCACAGCATGGCGCAATGATTTGAGCACGCCTCGCGGGTCAACATCGGTTCGGACAGCAATCGACATGAGTTCGGACCAACGGCGAACCAATTGGTCGGGTACTTGACTGAAAGGATAATAAAGTTGTGAGCGTACCTGCGCGTGGTCGTCTCCGGCCAGTCCCCATTGGCGCACATGGCTGACGACGCCAACCACCGTGACAGGATCGGGCGCGATGCCGATCCAGAGGTGTTTGCCGACAGGATCTTGGCCAGGGAAGACTCGTCTCGCCATGACGTCATCGATCACGGCAACCGATTGTGAATCGAGGCGGTCCTGGTCATTCAGAAACCGGCCCCGAAGTAGCCGTATGCCCATGGTCCTCAGGTAATCCGGCGTTGTGCAGTTAGCTAATACGATGGGCTGGTGATTTTCGGGTACGGGGGCCGCACTCGTGCTGTAACCAATCGGATTGCTTCCTTCGCGCATCGGAACGGTGTCGATCATCGCGATCGAATCGACGCCGGGCACGTGCCGGGCTCGATCGAGAATGTCTTTCCATGTAGCTCGCATCCGCGCGGGATTTGTGAGGGTGCCGGGAGCAAGCGCAACACGGGCGATCATGAGGTTCTTAAGATTCAAGCCGGCACTAAGCGACGACAAATGCAGCAGCGTTCGACCGAGCATTCCCGCCGAAGCTAACAGCACCACGGCAAGTGTTATCTCGATGGTGACGAACACGGCGTGCATGCGGCGAGTGCTTCCTGTGATCGTGCGCGCTCCGGCGCGTAGCGTCTTGTCAAGCTCACCCAACCGCGTAGGGAGGGCCGGCGCGAGCCCGCAGACAAGACCGCTTAGTATAGAAACACCGGCTGCGAAGAGCAGCACGCGTGTATCGACCTGCACCTCATAGGCACGGGGCAGAGCGCTCGGCCAAAGCGCAACGAATGCTCGAACGGCTACGATGGCGAGAATAACTCCCAGGCATCCTCCGCCAATTCCAAGCACAGCGCTTTCTGTCAGAGACTGGCGAACCAAGCGGCCTCGGCTGGCTCCGAGCGCTGCGCGCATGGCCAGCTCTCGCTGACGCGATATCGCGCGGGCGAGCAGGAGACTGGCGATATTGGCGCACGCGATTACCAGCACCAGGCTTACCGCGCCTAACAATAGCCACAGAGTCGACTGAACATCCTCCACATCCGGACGCAGTGGCTCCGCTAGAAATGTGCGGCCATGATTCGATTTCGGATAGGCGCTTTCTAATTGACGTCCGACCACTGCCAGTTCCGCGTTCGCGTGCGCCAGCGTGGCGCCCCGTTTAAGCCGCGCCCATGCGATAGTTCCATGCCTTTCGCGACTCAATTGCATCGCTGTCGTGTCCTGCCCTATCGGTGTAAACAAATCGACTTCGTCACCGTCAATCCGAAATCCGGCGGGCGTGATTCCGACTACCGTGCGCGGCCGTCCATCATAAACCAGCGTCATGCCGATGGCTCCTGAGTTACCGCCGAAACGCTGTCGCCAAAAGTTGTGACCGATGATGACGGCGGGCGCTCCGCCGGGTCGGTCCTCGCCTGCCGAGAAGGGACGCCCTTGCACGAGGCGAATGCCGAGTACAGAAAACAAATTCGAGGAAATCTCCACGCCGTCCACATAGCCGGCATCTCCGGGAGCGCTGACGATACCGCCGCCAGCGTTGTGCAATGCCGCCATATCGAGCGAATGCACTCCGCCTTTGCAATCGAGATAATTTGGATAAGTTAACGCCCAGAGGTCGCCCCAAGCCGTACTCCAAGTGGTCTTTTCTTGTAGATTGACTAAACGCTCAGGATGAGCATAGGAGAGCGGCTTTAATAAAACACCGTTCACAACGGTGAAGATCGCCGTTGTCGCCCCGATGCCTAGCGCCAGCGTCAGCAGGCAGACGAGAGTAAACCCGGATTTCTTTCTCAATGCGCGAGTCGCATAACGTAGGTCCCCCAGTAGATCCTCCAGCCAGCGCGTCCCTCGCACGTCCCGGCTCCTCTCCTTCATCTGCTCCAGGCCGCCAAGAGCAACACCTGCCTGGCGGGTTGCTTGTTCAGGAGAGTGGCCGCGCAGAATCAGATCTGCTACATGCTGATCGAAATGGAAGCGCAACTCCTTGTCCAGTTGCTCTTCCACTTGCTTTCGGCGTAACAGCCGGCCCCACCAGGTCATTGGTGCGCTTTATACCTCCGCCTTCTAGATGTTTGGAGCTTAACATGTAGAAGCACGATACATGGGGCACTGTGGTTCGTTATTCTCACGCCTAGAAAAATGACCTATGACGAAGACCTTGGCTGAAACCCTGCTTTTTGCTTGCGTAGCGGCAAACGCGGCGCTCTTACTATTTATCGCGGGGGTCCTGAGAAAGGTTATGAATGAGATGGACGTACCCGCATTTCGACGGTTTGTGGGATCGCTTGTCCGTCATTCAAGCAGGTCTCCCTTCATGCTGATCACTCTAAACGCCCCTTTTGTAGGAGCGATTCCCTATCTATACTTCTACGGTTTCGACAACTGGTGGATCATCGCAGGCCTCGTTCTCTGGACGGCAGGCGGAGTTATCGCAAAGATCATCAAAATTCCGGTCTATAAAAAAATTGCCGCGCTCGAAGACGGCGACGCGGATAGGCTAGGAGAAGTTCGTCGAAAGCTGAATGCCGGCAACCTGTTCCAGGCCATAGTCAACTCTGCCGCGATCATCGTTATGCTAATCGGGCTTTTCTAATAAGATCGCATTTAACGCGAGGGGCTTCCATGTAAGAGAGATCAGATCTTCAGTTTTCAGACGTATCTTTCTAGCGCGCCACCCATCACTTCGGCCTTCGCGCTGAGCCCAGCCACAGCCTGCCGTAAGGATGAGTGTCTGCCCGAGCGGATGCGCATACCATGCAGTCCGCGCGCCTGGCTCGAACGTGACGCTCCGCTCATGCCCGTGCAGCCGAGCCCGATAGCCGACACTTCCAAGTTGCTTTTTCCCAGTTTTCGCTTCTGCGCTGTTTCTGCTTCCTCTCATCTCCAGGCTACGGATGAACGCCCTTTCGAGCGGTAGTCCGATCCAACTGATTTCTTGCCTGTTTCTCTCACGCGGCTGATTGGTTAACTCGCAGGCAGTATTCTGATGCTGGGGAGTCCCACCGTGAAAACTTCCAACAAAGATGCTTCTCAGCAATCCAATGGGACGGATGCCCTACGGGCTGAGCTGGCTCAAAGGATTGCTCAATTCATGGGCTCAGCGGAGAACCTGCCCACCGGCATCCCCGGCCTGACACTTCATCGCCGAACCACCCCGACGGCGCCGCTTTCAGTGACCTATGAGCCAAGCGTAGCCATAGTCGTCCAAGGGCGAAAGCGAGTAGAGCTCCACCGAATGACTTTCATTTACGATGCGTCGCAATTCCTGTTGACGTCAGTCGATTTGCCGGTTGTCAGCCAGGTGATCGAGGCAAGCGACGAGTTGCCGTATCTTTGCTTCAGGCTCGAGTTGAAAATCCCCATGATCGGTGAGCTTCTCAGTCGTGGAGAGATTCCGGCGTCCGAGGCGCCGCTTGACGGCCCTGCCATGGCGACCAGTGTAACCACCGTGGAACTCCTCCGCGCGTGCGCCCGGCTCATCGATCTCCTGAACACGCCGCAGGATATTCCCTTTTTCAGTGATCCGATCCAACGTGAGATCATCTATCGGATTCTTCAAAGCCCGGAAGGGCAGCGACTGCGAGCCATTGCAACTGCCGGAGATCAGAGCTAGCGAACGGCTAAAGCGATCGCCTGGATCAGTGAGAACTACGCGAAGCTGCTAAAGGTGGAAGATCTCGCACATATAAGTGGCATGGGTGTGTCAACGTTGCATGCGCATTTTCAGGAATTGACTTCGATGAGCCCTCTTCAGTATCAGAAGCAGCTTCGGTTGCACGCAGCGCGGCTACGCATGCTCACAGATGGTCTGGACGCCGCTACTGCGGCCTTTGAGGTCGGATACGGCAGCGCCACACAATTCAACCGCGAGTATAGTCGCTTCTTCGGCCAACCACCGAAGCGGGATGTTCGGGCTCTTCGCTCGCCGGCCGCTCAACCCATCGAATCGGTCAGCCCTCGAAACGCTGCAGCAAATGGCGGCACACGATCACTACAAGGTTCCGGTAAGCTGATGGCGTGAAAAGCTATCGCAAGGAACTGTGGTTCCACGTGCCGACCAGGCGCGCCTTCATCAACATCACTCGCGAAGTGGAGGCCTGCCTGCTTGAAAGCGGCGTTCGTGAAGGCCTGGCCTTGGTCAATGCCATGCACATCACCGCATCGGTATTCATCAACGATGACGAAACCGGCCTGCACCAGGACTACGATCAGTGGCTGGAGAAGCTTGCGCCGCACGAGCCCATTTCTCAATACCTGCACAACCGAGCAGGGGAAGACAATGCCGACGCGCATATGAAAAGACAAGTGATGGGCAGGGAAGTAGTCGTGGCGATCACGAAAGGGAAGCTCGACTTCGGTCCCTGGGAGCAGGTGTTCTACGGCGAGTTCGACGGCCGCCGCCAAAAACGCGTGCTCGTCAAGATCATCGGAGAATAATGGGCTTGCTGTTAGGTTTCGCGAACCATTCGGCAACCGTTTTCCGTATCTCTGCAAGGGGGAACGAACATGGATGGTTGAAGAGATAGAATTTACGGGAAACCGTTCTTGCCAAGGAGTTGAACATGCCTTCCGAACTCTTATCGCGAAGTGTAGCCGAAGCCGAGGGACCAGCCTACTGGTTCCTGAACAGCCTCAACGTCGTTAAAGCTACTACGGACTCAACAGGTGGTTCATTCTCAATGGTCTACCATACCGCGCCTTCCGGTCATGCCACCCCTTATCACCTTCACCATATTGAGGACGGGGCATTTTATGTGCTTGACGGCGAGTTCACCTTTATATGCGATGGAGACAAGACGGTTGTCAGTCCGGGCGGATACATTTTTCTACCACGTGGAATTCCGCACGGTATTCGATGTAGCGCTCCTAATCCGTCCACAATGCTTATTTTGGCAGCACCAGGGGCCGGGTTCGTTGGAATGATGATCGAGATGGCAGAACCAGCCAGGGAGCGAGTATTGCCTTCACCCATTGAGCCAGATTTTGTAAAACTAACGATGTTTTGTGCAAAATACAAGATCGATATTCTCGGACCGTTGCCCGAATGATCTCTTCTGCTCGATAAGGCGGCAAGAAGGTCGGCCCCGCTGGTAACCGCAACTCTGGTCCTGGGTGACTCGTCGCCTAATCCCGTGCATCCTGCACCCGGTTCTTCCACTCGCCTCCTCTCCCAAACCAGTACAGCACTGCCGAGCGCACCGTCGCTCTCGCATAAAACAGTGCTACCAGGGGCAGGGCCGTAGCCCAAAGGCCAGAGAGACCATAGAACCTCACCATCGGCCCGTAACAAATCGTCATGAGTAACCAAGCGGTAACTCCCAAAATCATCGGGCTCGGCTTACCGGTCAGCAAAGATAGCGGCGGAACCAAGTAAGTAACTAGCAGCCCGGCGATCGCACCAAGCAGCAGTAAGTTCGAGTGATTCAGCTGCCTGAAGGCCGTGCGCGAAATCATGCGCCCGATCTCTCCGAACGAACCGTACGAACGGATGCTGTGCGCATCATCAGTCAGTCCCATCCATAACCGGCCTCCGCATCGTTTCACCGCCCGGGCGAGCGTACAGTCATCGATTAACGCTCCGCGAATCGCCTGTCGCCCTCCCATTCGGGCCAAAGCCTCTGGCCGGATCAATACGCATCCTCCAGCCGCGCCCGGTATGCAAGGAAGGAACCCGGAAGCACGCTGGTTATAAGGTATTCGGTCGGGTAGAAGTGCCGAGTCCGCTGTGGAATCGCGGTGCCTGCGAGGGACAGTCGGAAGAGGTTGCGTCTGATGGGCGCTTGGCCACGCGCAAACCAGCCCGAAAATCTGTGGCTGGGCGACGAAGTGGGCGCCACTTGGTCCGTTCGCACGAGTAGCGGATTTCCTGAACGCAGTACTACCCGGCGGGCGATCCGATCGATGCTCGCACCGTGCCTACCGCACCCGCGGATAACGGACGCAACGGATACAGCAGCAGTTATGTGAGGAGTTTACAATCAGACGGCTCAAACCGACGGATGTATTAATGCGATCTATATTGGAAGGCCCGTTCATGCATCAGGTCAGCATTCCGCGACCGGCCGAGCTTTTTTGTTTTTTCTAGTATTTTTTATCTGCAAAGGGGTTAGGGGTCAATTATACTTCTGACACGGTTCCGCACCACGGTTCAACCGGAAGCTCTTACAACCGACTTTGTCACGAAGGAGGACTTAGTTCCGTGCTGTCCCTGCACTCGTATTTAGTTACTCGTTTTACTTTTCGTCTTGCACAATACGTTGTCGTTTCAAATCTTCTTTCTTTAGCGTGGTCTCAAAGCGCGTCGCTGCCGTTAACTCGGTACTCAGCTTATCCCGTTTTGGGCCGATACCTATCTGACGGAGCATCATTGCAGGCCGACAAAGCAGGTTTTGAAGATAAGGAAAAAACTTTCTATCCCAATCAAATCGAAGATCCCGGTGTTCAGCAAAGCAAAGAGTCTTTGCGCTTGACAATTATCGACACGGTGGGTGCCGCCGACCCGTTTTTCAAAGACAACAACCACCTTGTAGTAGTAGCAGACGTGATGTCGTCGAGGGTCTATCTTGCGGCACACAAACGTGCAGTCTATAGGGCCCATCGTCTCAATGTGGTGACCACTATCTCAAATCGAGACTCAATCTTTGCTTCACCAACGGCGAATGACAAGCTTGAAGTGTTCCAATTAGGTGGCTCTATACTGTTTCCGTCTGGCCATATAAAGCATTTCTTGATCCACGATCAAGGCATGCTCGGCGTCGGCAACCGTTATGTCTTATTTCTATGGCATGACAAAGGGTTGGCATCTTCGTACTATGAACTAACCGGGGCCTACCTGTTGAATGGCGACCGCATTTTTTCATTACGAGACGATTGGCCATACAATTTCCAAAATGGTAAAAGCCTGAAGAGCTTCGAAGATGAAGTTCTTGCAGATTATGCTAATTGACAATTAACGTAGAGGATGAGTCCGGTGAAGCGATATATACAGTGCGGTCTTTTGCAACTGATAGCAATCTTACTAGCTCCATCTCTTTGGGGTTGTACATATCCGCCTACGCAATTAACAATAAGCTACACATGGCCGCCAGGAGCGTTCATTAGTGTAACACCAGCTAATTTCGCATCCAATACGCCTGTCCAGACCGCGTACTTGAATTGGAATGATGCCTTGGCAACTTACTTTCCTTGCTTACCCATCGGGTTTCAGCAACTAGCTGGTAACGCTAGTGTAAATGTCAACCACACAGCAATCCCTTTGTCCGGCGGTAAGACGGTTCGAGGCCTAACACATCTTGATCACGCAATCTTCGGACCAACAAATAGGTTGAGTCACGTGGATATAGATATCGATACTGGGGTCACTAGTAATGCTGCCATTACAGATGTCCTTATGCACGAGCTAGGACATACTTTTGGTCTAGGTGACTGTAACGGATGTGCCATCGGCACGACTGTTATGGTTCCTGAAGTAACGATTAGCTCGGAAAAGCAGGTGATCGGCGCATCAACTCCGACCACCTGTGACCTTTTTGAGGTCGGTCGAATAGCTACTGATTACCCATGTCAGATCGGGTGCAATAGGCCTGCAAACTGCCCTGAAAGCTGCCTGCCACTCTGCAATGGCTCCTGTAAGTGCTCGCCTATCGTTCTGGATACGACAGGCGCTGGGTTCAAGCTAACATCCATAAGCAGTGGTGTTCCATTTCGATTGTTGCCCGGCGGCCCCAGATATCAGATGAGCTGGACTGAAGCCGGTAGTGGCAATGGATGGCTGGTGCTGGATCGGAATCATAATGGCATCATAGATGACTTCACGGAAATGTTTGGCAATTTAACTCCACAGCCGATTACTTCAACGCCCAACGGTTTCGTCGCCCTCGCATTGTTTGATCAAGTGAACAATGGAGGGAACGGAAACGGCAGGATAGATCCCGGCGATGCTGTGTATGAGGACCTCCGAATCTGGATTGACGAAAATCAGAATGGCATAAGTGAGCCCAACGAGCTACACTCACTTCCGGAGCTGGGAATGTTTTCGATCAGCTTACGGATTCATTCTGAGCAGTACGAAGACGACAACGGAAATCTGTTCAGATTTAAAGCTCGCGTAACTGAGGCCGCGAGAGACAACGTTTGCTATGACGTTTTCCTTCAAATAGCGACTTCCGGGAGTAGGGAATGAAGCCACTTACCGCAGGAAAGAAGAGGCTGATTCCGCTCACCGTCCTGATCGCCGCCATCCAACCCAGCCCGTCGCGTGCTCAGTGCACAGACCTAACTAAGGCGGAAACAAGTGGCATCTTGAAGTACATATCGAGTAGATACCACATACCGGCCTCGGTGTCTTTAAACATAAGGGCTTCAACCCTGATTGATGCCTCTTGCTTTCGGCACTTGGTTGTTGAGGGAAAAGGACCTCTTAACACGTGGTCTCTGGAATTGTTTCTTTCCCCCGATCACCGTTTCGTGTCGACTGATTTAATGGACACGGCTTTGGATCCCAAGCTGGAAGAGATGCGACGCGACCAAGAGGCGCTGAAACACCTCTCAGCTGGGAGTCCACCTGCCCGAGGGATGGATGGGGCAAAGGTCACAATTGTCGAATTCTCGGATTTCGAGTGCCCTTACTGTCGATCGTTCGAGGATGTACTCTCAGCGGAGCTTAAGGAACATCCGGATGCGGTCAGAGTCCTCTTCCGCCATTTTCCCCTGGCTAATCACTCTTGGGCTCGGAAGGCGGCCGAGGGCGCTGCCTGCGCCCAGCTTCAGAACCCGGAAGCATTCTGGGAAGTTCACGATCAAATATTCGCTTTACAAGACACACTGAATTTGGAGAATATAGACGAACAATCGCTTCAAATCGCAGAACGATCTCACCTTGATAGCGGACGTTACAAGCAGTGTATAGAGAACCAAATGTCTATGGGGCTCGTGCTTAAAGATATAAGAGCGGCCGCCCTTTATGAGGTGACGGGCACGCCCACCGTGTTTATAAATGGCAAGCGAGTCGATACGGTAAAGACCGTAGAAGAATTAGATGCCCTGGTCAATCAAGCAAAGGGCAACCCAGTTCAGTAAGATGCTCATCAGTGCTTTGATGATGGCGCTCATTTTAGCCGTGCAGGGAACCGGCGTAGATTTGCACGGAACGGTTGATCTATCGATCAACGACGGAGCCACCAATGATCCGGTCACGGATGCCAAAATCTTGTTATATTCGACCGAAAACGTGCTGGAAACACGATCAAATCGCGCGGGGGCTTTCGAATTCAAAAATGTTCCGCCTGGCAGGTACCGGATCTCTGCTGTAGCCGTTGGTCTCAGGACTTACAGTCCAAGAAATACGATCGAGATACAGACTTACTCAAGATCTCCATCGCCAGTGGCGATTCGCTTTACTCAGGCTTATGTAGGAGGCACGTGTAATCCGCCCGAAATATCGTATGGCGCGGCGCAGCCTAGCCAGCTTGGCCATTTGGTTATAGCAGTCAGAAACTCGGTTGATAAACAATCAATATCATTGGCAACCGTTTCCGTATTAGATCAAAGTAATCCATCATCCCGCGTCGTGGAAATCACAAATGGGACCGGAAATGCAGATTTCACCAATCTTAAACCTGGTTCATACCTGGTTACGATCAACCAGAAGGATTTCCATGGCGCGCAGGCAACGATTTGGGTACCACGAAACAATCGCGCTCACTTAACAGTCTTTCTCGTCCCGGTCAAAGACATGATTGTCTGTCAATAACAGGTGAAAAAGCGGAAATATTAAAGCGAGCGTCTCGACGATATTTCGAAGTTCCTAATCCCGTGCATCCTGCACCCGGTTTTTCCACTCGCCCCCCTTCCCAAGCCAATACAATACCGCCGAGCGCACCGTCGCCCCGACATAAAACATCGCCGTCAGAGGCAGCGCTGCCGCCCAGAGCCCGAACAGACCATAGAACCTCGCCATCGGCCAGTAACAAACCGTCATGAGTAACCAAGCGGTAACTCCCAAAATCATCGGGATCGGTTTACCAGTCAGCAAAGATAGCGGCGGAACCAAGTAAGTAACTAGCAGCCCGGCGATCGTACCAAGCAGCAGTAAGTTCGAGTGATTCAACTGGCTGAAGGCGGTGCGCGAAATCATGCGCCCGATCTCTCCGAACGAACCGTACGAACGGATGCTGTGCGCATCATCAGTCAGTCCCATCCATAACCGGCCTCCGCATCGTTTCACCGCCCGGGCGAGCGTACAGTCATCGATCACCGCTCCGCGAATCGCCTGCAGACCTCCCATTCGGGCCAAAGCCTGTGGCCGGATAAGCACGCATCCTCCGGCCGCGCCCGCCGTTCCCATTCTGCTCGACGCAATCCATGCCGGCGGATAAAGCTGCAAGAAAAAGAACACGAATGCCGGTATCAGCGCCTTCTCGGCAAACGATTCGCACGCCAGCTTGACCATGAAGGAAGCCAAATCGCAGGAATCGTTTTCCGCGATCGCAACCAACCGCCGGACGCTTTGCCGCTCGTGCCTGATATCGGCGTCAGTAAACAGTATGTAATCGGGATCAAGTGTCAATGCCTGCTCCACGCCCTGCGATAGCGCCCAAAGCTTACCCGTCCAGCCTGGCGCGAGCGGTTGGCCGGATAAAACAGTCAGCCTTTGACCTTGGCCAATCCACTCTGCCGCCGCCCTCGCAACGGCAGTTGTGCCATCCGTACTGCCGTCATCCACCAGAATCACTTCGAGCCTCGGCTCGAAGTCCTGGCCCAGCAGCGACTGAACCGCCTCGGCAATTGTCTTGGCTTCATCCCGCGCCGGCACGACTGCCACAATGCGCTTCTTCGGAACCAACGGCGCCGCATCCGAGTGAGAAATGGGTTTCACTCTCCAAAAGCCCCCTCGGCCGAGTAAGATGTAAATCCAGATGAGCAGTGAGATAGCAGTAAGAACAGTTAGTAGCACGCCGTGTCAGTTAGGCCGGCTGCTGCTGCGTCATGCAGTGCAGTGTGCCCAAACCAAGCACCAGATCCGTGCTCGCAATCCCTACTACATCCCGCCCGGGGAATAACTCTGCCAGCTTATTCAAAGCGATCCGGTCGTTAGCATCGTTAAAAGTAGGAACTAATACCGACTGGTTCGCGATATAAAAATTCGCATAACTCGCTGGTAATCGCTGTCCGTCGAAAAATACCGGTTCCGGCATGGGCAGCGTCTCGACGAGCATCTGCCGTCCATCTTGATCGAGCATCTCTCGAAGGAGCGCCAGGTTCTCTTGTAACGGCTCGAAATTCTCCTCACTCGCATCTTCTTCAACCACAATCACCACTGTATCTTTGGCGGTGAATCGCGCCAGGTCGTCCACGTGTCCATGCGTGTCGTCTCCGCTGATGCCATTTCGCAGCCACAAAGCGTGGCGGGCGCCCAGATACTCGCGGAAGATCTCCTCATAGTCGCCCCGGACCAGTCCTGGATTGCGCTGCTGCACGTCGCTCAACAAACACTCTTCTGTTACCAGAATCGATCCGGCTCCGTTGACGTCAATGCTTCCGCCCTCGAGAACCACCTGTCGTCCGTTGTAAACCGGTGTCCACATCGGTAAATCCAGCAACTGCGAAAGACTCGTCGTCACCCGGTCATCACAATCTGAATTCTCGTACTTGGCCCAGCCGGTAAAGCCCCAGTTGAGCATTCCCTGGATGTCGCCGTTTCGAACAAAGGTGGGGCAGTAGTCGCGTGTCCAACTGCGATTTGTCCGTATCTGGAAGTATTCAACAGCCTCCAAATGCGCGTGGCACTTCGCAATCACGCAGCGGGCCAGATCTTCTTCCTCTGGCCCTTCTACCAGAATTCGTACCCGCTCCGCCCGTGAAAGATGCCGCACAATCTCGCCATAAATCCAAAAGATAGGCTCGAACTTACCCGGCCAGTCGCTCTCTTCATGCGGCCACGCCAGCCATGTCGCCTCATGCTGCTCCCACTCAGCCGGCATTCGGAATCCAGCGCCTGTCATCTGTCACCCCAGCCACCGGCTTGTGATCGGTCCGTAGGCGTCGATGCGGCGATCCCGCAGGAACGGCCAGTTCCGCCTCACTTCGTCCATTTGCTTCGGATCGCATTCGACAACCAGCACTTCTTCCTCGCGGGTGCTCGCTTGTGAGAGAATTCTGCCGAACGGATCGGCTACGAACGAGTTTCCCCAAAACTCCAGCCCATGCTCCTGTGAGCCCTCGTAGCCTGTACGATTTACTGCCGCCACGAACACACCGTTAGAAATCGCATGCGCTCGCTGTATAGTGCGCCAGGCGTCCAGTTGTGCCTCGCCATATTGCGCCTTCTCCGCCGGATGCCAGCCAATCGCCGTTGGATAGAACAAAACGTTCGCTCCTTGCAGGCTCGTGATGCGCGCTGCTTCCGGATACCACTGGTCCCAGCACACCAGCACTCCGATCCTCGAATATTTCGTCTCGAAGTTCTGGAACCCCAGATCGCCTGGCGTGAAGTAAAACTTCTCGTAGTAAAGAGGATCGTCGGGAATGTGCATCTTGCGATATACGCCCTTCAGCGAACCGTCGGCGTCTAGAATGGCGGCTGTGTTGTGATACAACCCCGGAGCGCGCTTTTCAAAGAGCGAAGCGACGATCGAGACCTGCAGCTCCTTCGCGACCGCGCCCAGAGTGTCCGTCGAAGGACCCGGAATCGGTTCGGCCAGGTCGAATAGCTCTGCGTTTTCCTCGCGGCAGAAATATTGACTGCGAAAGAGCTCTTGCAGACAGATGATTTCAGCGCCCTTTGCCGCCGCCTCGCGCACACCCCGAATCGCTTTTTGAAGATTGCTCTCGGGTTCCGCCGAGCAGCTCATCTGCACCAGCCCTACTTTGAATTTGCTGTCCCGTTTCGGCCGCGGCTCTATCGTGATGGATGACATTCTCGCTTCAATTCAGACTCTTCGATGTGGTTGATTGCCGCGCGCTACATGTAAATCCCGCCGTTTACATCCAGCACGTGCCCGGTGATGAACGAAGCTTCCTCGCCTGTCAGAAATCGCACGGCGTGAGCCACATCTTCCGCCAGGCCGATCCGCTTCAGCGGCGTTTCGTCGATCATCTTTTGCTTGAGATCGGCAGGAAGCGTCTGTGTCATATCGGTCTCAATAAAACCCGGCGCAACCGCATTGACCGTAATATTACGGCTGCCCATCTCCCTGGCCAGCGCCTTCGTGAGTCCAATGAGTCCTGCTTTCGAAGCCACATAATTCACTTGTCCCGGATTGCCCATTTCCCCTACGACTGATGAAACGTTCACGATGCGTCCCCACTGTTCGCGCATCATCCCTGGCAGAACCTGCTGGATAGCATAGAAAGCGCCGCTCAAATTTGTATCGAGCACCAGTTCCCAGTCCGTTTGTTTCATCCGCACTGCCAGGCCGTCTTTGGTGACTCCCGCATTATTCACCAGAATGTCGATCCGCCCAAACTCTTGTGCTGCCTTTTTGAAACCTGCTGCAATCGATTCACGGTTCGTCAGATCCATCTCGACCACATACGGTTCTCCGCCCGTTTGCCGCACTGCTTCCGCTACCTCTTCCAGTTTTTCTTGAGATCTCGCAGCTAGCACTACCCGGTGGCCGCCCGCGGCCATTGCCAGCGCGCACGCCTTCCCGATCCCGCGGCTTGCCCCTGTTATCAGGGCGGTTCGTCTGCTCATAAGTCAATCTCATGATAATGGGTCGAGTGAACCTGCCTCTCGCGAACGGATTACACTGAAACGGAACCGCGCGCGCCAGCAAGCGGCATCAGGTCACCATGCCCTATCAAGATCTCCGCGACTTTGTGCGCGAACTCGAACGCCGCCGCGAGCTTCAGCGAATTCCCTTCGAAGTCGATCCTCATCTCGAAATAACCGAATTCGCCGACCGCGCCGTCAAATCCGCCGGGCCCGCCCTGCTCTTTGAGAATCCAAAATCTCGCGTCCCGCTCCTCATCAATGCCTTCGCCAGCCTGCGTCGTATGGAAATTGCGCTCGAAGTAGAAAACATCGAGGAGATCGCACAGCGCATCTCCGGTTTTCTCGAGCTTCAGCAGCCCCAAGGTCTCCTTGACAAACTCAAGCTGCTCCCAAAACTGAACGAGATCAGCTCAGCCTTCCCGAAGATCGTCTCTACCGGCCCCTGCAAGGAGATCGTTCAGCGCGCTGATTTCTCGCTCGACGAATTTCCCATACTGCACTGTTGGCCGGGTGACGGCGGCCGCTTCATCACCTTGCCGATGGTCTTCTCCAAGAATCCCGAGACCGGCAAGCGCAACTGTGGCATGTATCGCATGCAGGTCTTCGATTCACGTACCACGGGTATGCACTGGCAGAAACACAAACAGGGCGCGGAGCACTATCGCCGGCTCACCGCCGAAGGGAAAGAGACGCGTATGCCGGTAGCAGTCGCGATAGGCGCCGATCCCGCAACCATCTTTTCCGCCGTGTTACCCCTGCCGCCCGCGATCGACGAAATGTTGGTTGCCGGATTCTTGCGCGGCAAGCCAGTCGAGCTCGTCAAGTGCGAAACCTGCGATCTCGAAGTCCCCGCCAATGCAGAAATCGTCCTCGAAGGCTACCTGAACCTCGGCGAGCTGCGTCGCGAGGGCCCCTTCGGCGATCACACCGGTTTTTACTCCCTCGATGATGATTATCCGGTCTTTCACATCGAGTGCATCACACGCCGCAAACATCCCATCTACGCCGCCACCATCGTCGGTCCGCCGCCTATGGAAGACTTCTTCATGGGCAAAGCCATCGAGCGGATCTTTCTTCCGCTCATGCGCACCCAACTCCCCGAAGTGCGCGATATCTGCATGCCCGCCGAAGGCATTTTTCACAACCTCATTCTGGTCTCTATCAGGAAGTCCTATCCGGGCCAAGCGCGCAAGGTGATGCACGCCATCTGGGGACTCGGGCAGGCCATGTTCAGCAAGTGCATCGTGGTGGTCGATGAAGATGTCGATGTCCAAAACGTCTCCGAAGTCGCCTGGAAAGCTCTCAACAATATCGATCCCGAACGCGACATCGAATTCTGCCTCGGCCCCATCGATTCGCTCGACCATTCGAGCCGCCTGCTCAACTACGGATCGAAGATGGGCGTCGACGCCACGACCAAGTGGAAGACCGAGGGTTTTTACCGTCGCTGGCCTAATGTCATCACGATGTCGCCCGAAGTGAAGCTCCGCGTAGACCAGCTCTGGAAGCGCGCCGGTCTATCCAAATAGCGAAACCCGTGGAAGAACGCATTCCGTTTCGCGCTACCAGCGCCGCCGCGCCCTATGCCGGCTTCCGTCTGCCCGTCTCGATCCTGCTCGACAATGTACGCAGCATGTACAATGTCGGAGCGTTCTTTCGTACCGCGGACGGTGCTGGAATCGAACGGCTCCTGCTAAGCGGCATAACCGCACGTCCCCCTAAGAGCGCCATTCACAAAACCGCTCTAGGAGCTGAAGATCGTGTGGTTTGGCAATCCGTCGACGATCCCCTGCTAGCAATCGAAGAGCATCGCGCCAACGGCTATGAGATCGCTGCTATCGAGACCAGCAATCGAGCTCTAGACCTCTTCGACTGGCAGCCCAATTTCCCGGTGTGCGTCGCTTTTGGGCACGAAGTAGACGGACTTTCTCCTTCTATTCTTTCTTCTTGCGATACTCACATCCGCATCCCGATGCTCGGTTTGAAGCATTCGCTTAATGTCTCGAGTGCCGGAGCCGTCGTCATCTACGAATTGCTCCGTAAGTACCGCCTTTTTTATAGACGGTAAAAACTCGCTGTTTTTAGAGCCGGCAGATCAGCAGTTCCCGCTCGTAGATCATCTCCGGCGGCAGGTGATCGTGTACCTCTATCAACAACTCCTCGTGACCCATAACCTCGGCCCGCCACGCTGCGCGATCGAACTCCTGCAACTCTTCAAATCGCTCTCGTGGAAACTCCAGACCGTCCCAGTGAATGTCTTCGTAGCGCGGCATCCAGCCAATAGGCGTCTCCTTGCCGCCAGTACGGCTGTGAGCCCGGTCTACAATCCACTTGAGCACTCGCATGTTCTGGCTGAAACCGGGCCACAGAAACTTGCCGTCCTCATCCTTGCGGAACCAGTTGACGTGAAAAATCTTCGGTGTCGCGCTCAGCTCGCGCTGCATGCGCAGCCAGTGGCGGAAATAGTCGCCCATATGATAGCCGCAGAACGGAAGCATCGCCATCGGATCGCGCCGCACTCTGCCCACCGCGCCGGCCGCCGCCGCTGTGGTCTCCGAACCCATCGTTGCCCCGACATACACTCCTGCGCTCCAATTGAATGCCTGGAAAACCAGCGGAATCGTCTTCGCTCGCCGCCCTCCGAAAATAAAAGCGCTGATCGGGACGCCGTTCGGATCGGTCCACGCCGGATCAATACACGGGCATTGCGCGGCCGGCGCCGTAAAGCGCGCGTTCGGATGGGCCGCCTTTGTCCCGCTCTCCGGAGTCCAGCGCCTGCCTTGCCAGTCTTCGCACTCCGCCGGGGGATTTTCCGTCAGCCCCTCCCACCAAACCCCTCCCTCCGGCGTCAACGCGACATTTGTAAAAATCGTATTTCGCGACAGCGCTTCGATCGCGTTTGAATTCGTTTTGGGCGACGTCCCTGGCGCTACCCCGAAAAAACCCGCTTCCGGATTGATCGCCCGCAAGTTGCCGGTTTCATCCGGTTTGATCCAGGCAATGTCATCGCCGACGGTCCACACTTTCCAGCCCTCAAAGCCCTCAGGTGGGATCAGCATCGCGAAATTTGTTTTGCCGCACGCGCTCGGAAACGCCGCCGCGACGTAGGTCTTCTCACCGTGCGGATCTTCGACGCCCAGGATGAGCATGTGCTCCGCCATCCAACCTTCATCCCGCGCGATATTCGATGCAATACGCAGCGCAAAGCACTTTTTACCGAGCAGAGCGTTGCCGCCATAACCTGATCCGTACGACCAGATCTCGCGCGCCTCCGGAAAATGCACGATGTACTTTTCGTTGTTGCAAGGCCACGGCACATCCTTTGTACGCGGCGCGAGAGGCGCGCCTACGCTGTGCATACAGGGCACAACCCGCTTGATGTCTTTGTCGATCTCCGCGAAGACTTCGAGTCCGATGCGCGCCATGATTCGCATGTTGACCACCACATAGGGCGAGTCGGTCAGTTCCACACCGATCCGCGACATGGGTGAATCGATCGGACCCATGCTGAATGGCAGCACGTACATCGTCCGGCCGCGCATGCATCCACGAAAGAGCGCCTTCAACTTACGGCGCATTTCATAGGGATCGACCCAGTTATTCGTCGGCCCTGCCGCTTCTTTTGAGAGAGAACAAATGAAGGTTCGGTCTTCCACACGCGCTACATCGCTTGGATCGGAACGCGCCAGGAAGCAACCCGGCCAAAGCTTCTGATTCAATTTGATCAGCGTGCCGCTTCTTACCATCCGTGCGCAAAGAGCGTCGTATTCCTGCTGCGAACCGTCCACCCAATGGATCGCCTCCGGCTTGGTCAGCTCGGCCATCTTTTCGACCCATCGTAAGAGATGCTTATTTGTGCTGAGCGGGGTCGAAGAAGCAGGAATCGTCTGAGATTTCATACGCTTGCCGCAGTTCTGAAACTATCATGGCTTACGGCCGCGCGTTCTCGGTCTCATATTGAACCGTGCTCTCGGCGGAAGTCTTTTTGAAGTTTCGATTATCCATCGAGACGCTGATCGTCCGGTTGATAAAGAAGACTGCATGCAAGCGAAATTCGGTTCCGAAACTCGCGGGAAACCAGATGTTCTTATCGAGACGCTTGTATGTCGTGCTGAATCCGAGGCCCGGCAGATCGGTACCGAGCATCGCCCGTACAAATAGGGGAATCCGCCGCGACAATCTCGTGAAGACCGAGACAGGCTGCAGCTCTTGCTTATCGATCAATGCTTCACCCGCCCAGGCGATATCGTTTTTGTCCGCCGGACGGAACTGAATGCGATACGCCGGCCGTCCCGCGATCACCTCTTCCCGCTCCAGCTCGAATTTCATGTTTTTCTGTTCGTCAGTCGTCAGCGGAAACAAGTCCTTCGCCAGACCGTCTTTGGAATCATCATTGAGCAATTCGTCTCTGAACTCATGGGCCAAACTGCCATCCAGGCCCCCGGCCTCGGGTACCGGCTCGGCGTGAAACTCGTGATATTGGCCCTTTTTCCAGTACCGGCCGCGAATCGATTCTTCTTTTCTCTGAACGCCCTTGGCGTCTGGTGTCACAAGCACATCGCTGACTTCTTCTCGCGCCAGCTTGCCATTTGTTCGGCGGATTGCGACCTTCACGTGTTGCTCATATACATACTGTTTGCGCTCCTGTTGTGCCCGATCCTGATTGGCCGCGACCTGCTTCATGATCTCGTCGGCGGATTGCGCTGACTGCACCGGTAGCGCCGAGAGATAGCCGTTGCTCAGGAGCGTTATCAATACAACACACCACCGGATCAAGTTCGCGTACCTCTTTATCCCATACGATTCGTCAGGTAACCTGGGTTCAGAATCTTTCGCCTGATCTGCAGCTGCCAAATCTATTTCTGGCCGCCACGCTAAGCTAAGTGTTACGGTTAGTTTCAGTTTTGCTCTTACTCAAGTCGCTACGCCGCGTCATTTTTGTCTTCACCGCGTGCCTTGCTGCATCCTTCGTGCCCATGCGCGCGCAAGCTCCCGCGTCTACGCCGCCGGATAATCCGCAGACTGCTGCGCCTCCTCAACCCGGTCAAACGGCTGAAAAATCACGAGAGCAGATAGCCGCCGAGCAGGTCAAACGTCAGGAACATCAGCGCGTTTTAGGTGTGTTCCCCAGCTTTAATCTGTCCAACATTCCCGACGCGGTGGCCATGACGCCCAAGCAAAAATTCCAACTGGCCTTTAAAAGCGCCACGGACCCGGTCACATTCGTCATTGCTGCCGCGGATGCCGGGGTCAGTCAGTTTGAAAACGATTTTGCTGGCTATGGCCAGGGTGCCGAAGGTTATTTCAAACGATGGGGCGCTTCCTATGCCGACACCTTCGATGGCGACATGCTTGGGAATGCGGTCTTCCCGGTTCTTCTGCATCAGGACCCACGTTATTTCCGCAGGGGTACTGGCAGCGTAGGCAGCCGATTGTGGTACTCGATTTTAACCACCGCGCGTTGCAAGGGCGACAACGGAAAGTGGCAGCCAAACGTTTCAAACCTTCTCGGTAACATTGCCGCCGGCGGCATTGCCAACCTGTACTATCCATCCACCGATCGCGGCGCGGGTCTAACCTTCCAGCGAGCCCTCACGGTCACTGCAGAGGGCGCGTTCGGGGCAGTTTTCCTTGAGTTCTGGCCGGACGTCTCCCGCAAACTTCATAAGAAGCAGTAGGCGTCATTCATAGCGGAGAGAAACCGCCGGATCCACGCGCAGCGCGCGCAATACGGGAGATACGCCCGCTACCAGCGCCACAATTCCCAGCACGACGACCGCGACGGCAAATGATGTCAAATCATGAGCGCTCAGTTCGGCCACCAGAAACGCGGAAAGCGGAGGCGTCGCTAACATCGCCAGTAGCAGTCCAGTGACCATGCCGAGAGCGAGCATCCAGATACTGTCTTGCAAAACAAGTTTGATGACCGCTGCTCGTGCTGCACCGAGTGCCATGCGCAAGCCGAATTCGCGCAGGCGGCGGCCCACCGAATAACTCAGAATGCCATACAGCCCGATTGCGGCGAGAATCATCGCGAGCACCCCCATGCTGCCCAGGAGTGTGGCCCCGACCTGGCTGGGAAGCATTGCAAACGCCATGGACTCTTCCATGGGTTTGACCTCCAAGGCCGCGGTCGGGTCCACTGAGGCGAGCGTCCAGCTTATTTCTTTGACCAGGTTTGCAGGCGGCATGGCGCTCCGCACCATGAAATTGAGATTCACAACGGCATCGGTCGATTGCAAATAGCAGGGGTACATAGCCGGAGTGTTTTGTTCACCCAAGGTGAAATACTTGCTATCCTTGGCGACTCCGACAATCATTTGCGGCGGTCCAGAATCCAGACGAACGGTGTGCCCCACCGCGCTCTTATCTCCAAACAACTGGCGCGCGAGGCTGCTGTTCAGGATCACTACTTGGGGCGCGTTCCTGGTATCGGATGGCAGGAACTCACGGCCCGCGATCAACGGAATACCCATCGCCTTGAAGTAATCGGGGCCGACCGCATTTACCTGGTATCTGATGATCCGGCCCGTCGTGCTGTTGTCGACACGCGCATCCACTGTACTGTGGTGATTTCCGTTTAGCGGCACGATTTCGAGCGTAGCTGCCGATTCGACTCCCGGCAGCAACCGCAGTTTCTCGAGCGACGACCGCACTACGGGTTCGATCTGGTCGCGCCTGGTGTAGTGTTCGGGAACGAGCCGCATGTAAGCCCAGACGGTATGATGCACGTCGAATCCCGGGCTCATGTTCGCGGCTAACAGCAGGTTCTTTAAGAAGAGAAAGCTGACCGTTAACAGTAAAACGGACGCCGCAAGCTGGCCTGTCACCAGAAGCTTTTGCACGCGGGACCGCCCGCCCGTCTGACGTTCCTCGACCTTCAGCCCGCGATTGACATCGCGCCGTGTCGCTTTCAACGCAGGCAGAAGACCGCACAACAGAGCGCTGATAGCGGCTAATGCAACAGCGTAGCTCAGCAATCTCCAATCCGGTTCGATGTGCAATCTGAGAGGAATCGGCAAGGGCAGGCGAATACCATTCATCAGGTGGCTCAAAGTAACATTCAGAACCAAACCGGCAATTGTTCCGAGCCCTGCGAGTAACAGGCTCTCGGCCAGGAGCTGGCGCACAATTCGTCCACGGCCTGCTCCGATCGCCTGCCGGATCGATAGCTCTTGCTGCCTGGTTGCTGCCCTCGCGAGCAACAGACTTGCCACGTTCGCGCAGGCAATTAACAGCACTACGCCGGCCACCAGCATCAGCATCCCGAAGAAAGCCGTGAGGGAATCATGGAACGATTGCAGGCGGTCCAAACCGACGACCGGTCGCATCTGCAACCCAGGAACGCGTTCAGAATCCGCTTGCGGATGAATATGGTCTAGCTGCTTCGCGAGTTGCTGCAAGCGGGCGAAGGCCTCGGCGCGAGACATGCCTTCCGGCAGTCGAATGTAAATCGCCAGGGGGAACAACGCTTCGCGGAAAGTTTTGTACAGATCGGGCGACATGCCGAACCCCGTGAGCGTGCGATGATCTGCCGGCAGTACTCCGGCAACCGTGTAGACGTCTCCATCGAGCACCAGCTTGCGTCCGATGACGTCTGGATTGCCCCCGAGCTTTCCTTTCCAGAAGGCATTACTGAGCACAACTTCGTTTTGCTCGCCCGCATGAAATGGACGGCCGAAAGCTACCGGCACACCCACCACGTCAAAAAAGTTGTCCGTTGCATTTACCGTCCAAATTCGTTCCGTGGAAGAGCCGTTCCGCCAATTGCCCTCTGTCTCCTCGTTCGATCCGGCGACGCCTGCGAATGCCCGTGAGTCTCGCAGAAACCGGTACTCATCGATCTGCGAGTGGCTGTTTCCGCCGAGCATTACATATTGCAGGCTGGCGCAATCGCGACAGGAAGGATTGCTGAACAGAAACTCCATCGTCAAACTGAAGATCGTCGTATTTGCGCCGATGCCTAACGCCAGCGACAGCACCGCAGCCAGTGCAAAACCGGGATTTCGCCGCAGGGCGCGCCTGGCATAACTGAGATCCGAGAAAAGGTCTTCGATCCATTGAAATTGCCAGGCTGAGCGGCTGTCTTCGTGTACGCGCAGCTTAGGTCCGAACTCGCGTTGCGCGATGGCGCTCGCCTCGCGCACCGGCATTCCGTCTGCCGTCAATTCTTCAATGCGAGTCTCGAGATGAAACCGAATTTCACGGGCTATATCCGCGTCAAAGCCATCTTTTTTGCGCAGAAAACCGGCTTTCTGCCTCAATTCTCGCCAGGTCATGCAGACTCCATCACCAGTAGGATCGAACGCACTACATCTTCAAACTGTTGTTTCTGTTGAGTTAGCTCCGTTTTGCCGAGCGGAGTTAATTCATAAAAACGTGCCTTGCGGTTGTTTTCCGAAATCCCCCATTCCGCCGCCAACCAACCTTTGACGAGCATTCTGTTGAGCGCCGGATATAGGGACCCTTCTTCAACGATCAGCGAATCGCCCGATGATTCTTTGATTTTCTTGGCAATCGCATATCCGTGAAGCCGGCCGTTTTTTAACGTTCGGAGGATAAGCAGATACAGCGTTCCGGGAAGAAGCTCAGGCAGTTCTTGAGGCATTCATTTCCTTGTCCATACTATGTATAGCACGGACTAGGAAAGGGTCTTGGCCGCTATAACGGACGGGTCCGCTCCGATCGTTCCCACCAGTTCGGAGAGATAACTGTCGCTTTTCACTTGCTTCATTTGTTTGCAAACATCACCCAAGCGGGATTTGCAATCCAATTGAGGATCCCTCATCCCGTTCGCGAGAAAGTCATTAAGGGCTGCGGCGTGACGAGTCCAGAGCGCCATATCGATCGATTGTTTTGCGCGCAGACGGTCCCTGTACCAATCGCTTGCCAGCAGTGATTCGCGCGTGAAGAGTTTCAGAAGACGAGGATCGCTCTCGCGCATGGCCTCATACTGTCCGTAGGCCATGATGTGCAGCACGGCCTTAATCGGCGGACAAGCTTTCTCAATGCTGCCGTCTTTGAAATAGTTCAGCGCGACCAGGCGCTGCGCTTCCGTAATTGCCAGTACGCCGCTCGCGAACATGGCTAAATCTTGTTTTTCCGGCCGCAGTATCTCCTCCGGGAACACGGCGTTCGGCATTTCGAAGATCCGTCCTAAAAAGCGATCGACAAATAGCTCCGTGATGCGGTATCCGAGTCTGCTCGCAAGAATCTTTTGTCCATCGAACTCGAAGTCTTCTACCTTCTCCAGGAAGCCGTTGTCGATGAGGAAATGCGGATCGCGTTCCGAGACTCTCATACGGCACCATAGTTCCGGCACTACCATGCTGTTGTCGTGATCCACTCGATACTTCGGACCGATGTGTCCAGCGGCAGTGGTAAACCCTGGATACCCGGTGAGAATCGCGGATACGAGCGCGTTATTGATGTCCACAACCGGCAACATGGCGTTGAACGGACCCTTCGTTAATGCACCCTCGCTGCCGAAACCGGTGGTCGACGGCGATTTGCCCGTCAGACTACAGATGAAGTCCATGAAAAGGTGAGGCAACTCCTGATAGTGGATCGGGTTGTACACCGCCAGTGGCGGTACACCGGTCTTCGGGTCGGGTGGATTATTACGGCGCCCCGCCAGAACCGCATTCACCGGAAAATGCACAGGCTTGTCCGCTGGGATCTCGCGCGCCAGGCGCGTGCCTATCTCTGCAATATATAAATCGCGCGGGTTCACGAGATCGGGACGCTTCTGCAAATAGCGCGGATTTTTCGAAGGCTGCCCGTCGACCATTCGCGGATGAGCCGACGAAACGACAAACTCCGTCGCAGGATTCTCTACGAACTCATGGAGCAATTGCTTCATTGGTTCCGTGTACCTGTCAAACTCCACAACGTGATCAACGATCGCCCGAGCCTGCCTGGCGTCGAGCGGCTCAAAATTTGACAGAAAAGTGCCTGGAAGGGAGAGGTCTCGCTCTGCATCCTTGTCAAAGCCGCGGTGGATCGCGTCGTCTGGCCTTTGAAACAGAAGATTTTCGCAGTTATTGACCAGCTTGACGCTCTCGTTGTGATACTCGGCGTCGAGATATTCCAGACTCTTGCTCGGCAGCACTACCGAGGCCGTGATGTCATCTTCTACCTGGACTTTGTCTGCGGGATTGAAATCAGGGCGTAGTTTGTAGATGCGCCAGGAGCCGTTCGGATCGTATCCCATGCGCAGATAGTTACCTACCAGCTTCTGGTTTTCGAATTTCAATTCATTCCCTAGAAAACCGTTGATACGGTCTACTCCGAAATGCTCGCGCCAGTTTTCACCCCAATCCGGCTGATAATAACGCTTTACCGTAACGAGTAACTGGCGTACGGTTTGGGGGATAGTCGCAAGCCACTGGTTGTGCGCGTCCGTGTATTCCGGCGAGGGCGTTATCAGCTTGATAACTGACCCCAGCGAACGTTCCGGGCTTAAGATTGGCCGCTTCGCGCGATGTTCGGATCGCGTTTCTTTATAGATGGTGGAGAAGTCCCTTTTGAGGATGTCCGCCACCTGATCGATTTCGCGGTCGAAATCGCTAACGAAAATAGGGCCTCGGAGCATTATGCTGGCGATGGATTTCGAAATTTCCGATTTGCCGCCGCCCGAAACGGTGCAGGGTTTATGGCAGAGCGTTGGGTCGGCGCGAGATGCGACGAGACGCCAGGCGGTCCCGCCGGTTTGTTTCTCAAGGCGGATTTTGGTGCCCCAGGGCAGCACGTAGGTATCGCACGCGCGCAAGATCAGTTGGTGTGTCTGTCCGTTCCCTCGCTGCCATTTCACGCAATCTTCCCGAACACTGAACTCGGCATTCTCCGGAACGTAAAAGATATCTGAGAAGCGGCGGTCTATCGCGTAACCTTCGGGCCGAATTTCCACGCGATCGGCAAGCCATTGCATGGCGTCAGTGAACTTTACTTGCTTGGTGAGTACGGTGCGGCCGGCGTAGAATTGCTGGCCGAGCACATAGGCAGGGAAGGCGAGTGCCCCGCCAGCGTGCTCTTCCTCGCAGAGGCCGTAGAGATTGGCCGAGAAGCTGATTTGCGTTTTGACTTCCTTCTTGCAATATCCGTAATAGTTGTCGGCGATGATGGTCACCATGACGCCGCGGTGGTCGCGGCACACGATTTTGAAGGCGCCGCCGTCGTTGTATTCTTCGCCCGGATCACGCCAGCACATGCCTTCCAGACGCTGGCGCTCCGTCGCCTCCTCGTAATGAGGCAGGCCCAGATCCTTCTTTTTCACGCCCGGCAGATGCGGGGCCAGGATGACGCAGCCGGTATGGCCAGTCCAGTGCATCACGTCGAGGGCGGCATCGTTTTCGGGAAGGTACGGGTCACCGCCGTTGCCGAAGATGCCCTCGACAAAATCAAGATTGCTGACGAGACTGGCGGGCGCAAAAAATCGCGTCTCCATACTCTTCGCGGGATGAGACCCCGTGCCCGGGCACACCACAGGGCGCAGGAGTAGTGTGACGAAGAGCCGTACCTGTTCTTCCTGGTTGGCCGTAAACGGCAGCGTCAGGAGATCTGGCGGCGGAGACAAGGCCGCGGAAAGTAATGCGGCAAATGCACGCTTCGGAACAGCGATTTTATCGGCAGGAACTGGGAACCCGCCTTCCGCGATATGGAACACTCCTTTCGTTGTGCGGCGATCGTTCTTAGGGTTGTGAAGAATGCCCTGGGCTACCCGATACGATTGCAGGTAAGGCGACGCCAAGCTGTCCCGGTCTGGCGGAAGAGACATGACGCGAGCTAAGCCGGGCCTGTCCAGGACTAATGTATTCCCCGGCAGGTGAGGCGCTCCGTCCGGCATGATTTCGCAGAGATAAGCGTCCAGAAACGACTGAATGCGAGCATCCGCGGGGCAAAGGCGATATCCCAGCATCCGGTCTTTCTGGTAGTAATTGCGCAAGAGAGGCCCGGCGACATCGAGAGCATGCCGGTCCGCGGTGCTCTGGCTCACGGGTTGTCCAAGCGCAGCCAATTTCAGATTGATGTAGCGGAAAAGTTCGTCCTGACGTTCTTCAGAATTCGCTTTTCGGGGTTGAATATTCACCGAGTGTCCCGTACCTGAACGAAGCGGCGGAAGCATCGTCCGAAACGGAACATGGTTCTCGGAACGATGGTCGCGTCGAGCTGAGCGTAAGAATCTTGAGCGGTTCTTTACGCCAAAACGGTAGTTTAACAACCGCGTGCTGATAGAAACGGCGTAGCCGAGATCGCAGAGGGCTACGCTGTGGACACGGGTGTCTTCAGCTTCGGTATCTTCAGCTCGGCCGAAGCGATCTCGCTGCGCTCCTGTTATCGCCGCCAGTAGCCCCGATAATACCGGTGTCCGTAATAGCGGGGCCCAACCCAGTATGCTCCCGCATAGGGCGGTCGAGCCCAATATCCTGCATGCCAGTGATAGCGCGGCCCAACGGGATACCAATATCCTCCAACGAACGTGTAACCCGGCCGTGCGTAGGGCGCCGCATATGTCACAGCAGGAGCCGGAGGTGGCGGCGGAGCATAATAGCCGCTTCCCACTCCGAAGCCTACCCCAACTGCAAAATGTGTTCCCGCAAACATCGTGCTTCCAGCCAACAGGAACAAAGTAAGTAATTTTGATTTCATGATGACTCCTCCCAACTCGCCGGGCTTAGCCGCTTCCTACTCGGTTTTCAACCGGCTGGTTCTTCCAATACACAATCGGAATCTGCAAGCTTCATGCCAGTCGTAAGTCGCTGAAAAACGGGGTCAGGGCCTCCGCGTTGCGGCCCTTGTCAACCGCCTCGTGGTGCTTTTCAGCCTGTTGGTTATTGCAAAGAGGCGAGGAATTCTCTGCGGACAATCCAAACGCCCAGCAGATGCTGTTGCGATACCTGGAAACTGCCCGATGTGAGAAGCCAGCTCAAATCCGAAGGATCGGGCTTCCTGTTCTCTCGCGCGAGCGCCAGCTTCAGTGAATTGGTGTTGAGCACAAGTTGCGTCCGTGCTGTCTCGGCTGTCGGCTTGTTCCGGAATAGAGCATCGATCTCTATGGCCAAGGCGCCTCTATTGGTATCCGTGGGCTGGACGGAGAGAACGGCCGAATCGGCGGACTGGAGGGAGATCGCAAAGATCCTCATTGCGGGCGGAAGTTGGGCGGGATCGCTTAACAGCTGCCGCGAAGGCCGTACCCATAAGGGCGCCCGCGAAGGTGGCGTTGTGGTCTGCCGCGGAGGGCCAATCATTTTCGCCGCCTCCCCATCTGTGCTGATCGCTAACCCTATTACGTCAGGTTGAATGGAACGCATACTGGCAAAGCGCCCCGGATTGCTCGTGGGTATCTCGCACAGGCCGGCATCGCAGCGGCCGCCGTGCGCGAGGGCATACGCTCGGATGTTGCTCCAGTGGAAATTTCCACGCAGTGCGAAGAAGAGTTGGTGGTTGAGGGCCGCACCCGCCACTGCATTCAAGTCTCTTGCATAATCGAAATTCGTCTCACGGACAAACTGTCTGTACTCGCTCTCCTGGCGTGGCTTCGCGCCTTGTAGCAGCTTCAGATAGCCGTGTTGCCGCAAGCCCGCGATGTTCACGAAGAAGATCGTGGCATTGTCACTCGGAAGCAGATTCAGAAGGTCGTCATCGGATCGCACGAACCGGTGCCGGTAAAGATGGAAGCAGAAGGCTAAACCCGCTGCCAAAATCGCGCAAATCGCCAGCGCGAGCCATCCTTTGCGTCTCGAAATCAAGCGTTCGCCGATCAGGCAGTCGCCATCTCCGGCACCCGCGCCTGCTTCCAAAGAGCGACATACGGCTTCAGCTCCGTCATCATTGCCGCGAACTGATCAGGATTGAGCGATTGCGCCCCGTCGCTGACTGCCTTCTCCGGCTGCGGATGTACCTCTACAATCAGACCGTCCGCGCCGATCGCTACTGCCGCGCGCGAAAGCGGAGGAACCAGGCTGCGCTTCCCCGTTGCATGACTCGGATCGAGGATCACGGGTAAGTGCGAGAGCTCGTTCAGGACAGGCACGGCCGTTATGTCGCAAGTGTTCCTGGTCGCTGTTTCGAAGGTGCGTATGCCGCGCTCGCACAAGATCACATTGGAATTGCCGTGCGCCACGATGTACTCGGCCGACATTAGCAATTCCCGTATCGTCGAGCTCAAGCCGCGCTTCAGCATCACCGGCCGCTTCGCCTTCCCGAGTTCTTTCAGCAACGAAAAATTCTGCATGTTGCGTGCGCCAATTTGCAGAATGTCTGCGTACTCGGCGACCATCTCCACGTCCCGGTCGCTCATCACTTCAGTGATAACGCCTAAACCGGTCTCCTCTTTTGCTTTGCGCAGCAGCTTCAGCCCCTCCCGCTCCATGCCTTGAAAATCGTATGGGGAGGTACGAGGCTTGAAAGCGCCGCCGCGCAGAAACTTCGCTCCGTGTCCGGCAACCGTGTGCGCGATGGATAGAATCTGCTTCTCGCTCTCGACCGAACAAGGGCCCGCCATCACTACGAACTCCTCGCCGCCTATCTCAACCCCGTTTGCAACCACTGCCGTTTTTTCCGGCCGGAACTCCCTGCTTACGAATTTGTAGGGCGCTGAGATCCGGACCGCCTTCTCAACTTGCGGCATCGCTTCCAGCGATTCCAGACAGTCGGTGACATCCCCCACTCCAACCACCCCAATCACCACGCGCTGCTCCCCTTCAATTGAATGCACCTTGTATCCGAATTCCCGGATCCGCTCGCAGACCGCATCCACCTCGGCTTTAGTGGCGTGAAGCCTCATCGAAATGATCATTTGATCTCAACACCTCGCTCCCCAAAAATCGAAAAGCCCACTCGTTACCGAGTGGGCTTGGTTGTTTTCTTTCCGCTGGCTGCTCTCTGCTAGGCGGATACCCCTCGGCACGATTCTGGCCAGTACCAAAATCGAAACGAGCGAAAACCAGCCGCGTAAATCCCCATGAAGTTAGAGTATGACACAACTTCGCCCGAGTTGATATCATCGTGTTTTCTACGCATGGCACGGGCGATTGTATTGACGCTGCTGGCCACGGCCCTTTGGGCGACTCCCGTCAAGCCTCCTGCGGTCTCTTCAAGCACGTCTACCCACAAAGCCAAAAAGAAGCGGCGCAGGCCGGCTCACGTTGCTGCCGCGCCCAGCTATCAGCTACACCCCGATCCCGACCGTTATCGCCAGATCCAGCAGGCGCTTGCCGACCGCGGCTACTTCAAGGGCCAGGTCAGCGGTGAATGGAACGACGATTCGGTGGAAGCGCTGAAACATTTCCAGGCGGATCAGAAACTGGACGGCGACGGCAAGATCGATGCCCTGACTTTGAAAGGCCTCGGACTCGGCGCAAAGCACGATGGCACCACGGCTGGCACCGTTCCGCTTTCCGCCGCCACTAGCTCGGCTCCTTCCTCTGAAGGCGGTTCTGTGAATCCCGATATTCCTGCTGTCTCCGAGCTTCCCTCGCAAACTGCTCCTCCCGCAAACAACAGCCCGCAGTAAGCCGCGAATGCTAGGATCACGGTCGTGGAAGAGCACGAAGTGTATCCGGCAGTCGGCGAGGAAGGATTTCGACGCCTGGTTGCCGCCTTCTACCGGCGCGTGCCTTCCGACGATATTCTGGGGCCGATGTATCGGGGGCGAGATCTTGCCGGTGCCGAACAGCGCCTATGCGGCTTTCTCATTTACCGTTTCGGCGGCCCCGCGACTTACATTGAACAACGCGGACATCCGCGGCTTCGCATGCGCCATGCGCCTTTTGCCGTCAACCAGGCTGCTCGTGATCGCTGGATCGAATTGATGACCGCCGCGTTGAACGAAGTCCAGTTCCCGCCGGAACCGCACGACCTACTCCGTAGCTTCTTTGAATCCACTGCATCCTTCCTGGTCAATCGAGCCGCCGAGGGCTAGCTCCTCGTCGGCCGCTCCATGATACTTTCGATGCATGTACTCGAAAGCACTTCTACTATCAGGTTTCATTCTGTTTTCACCGATTTACGCGGCTTTCGCTTCCTCCTTTTCACAGCTCACCGTCTTTGGAGACAGCCTCTCGGATAACGGCAACGCTTCTATACTCAGCGGAGGTCTGATTCCAGGTGCGAACTACGGAACCTATACTTTCCCTGATGCCAATTTGACGACCAGCCATTTTTCGGACGGTCCGAATACCACGCCCGTTGCTGCTGGCCCCGCGGGCTTATGGGTCGATCAGTTGGCGACTAAGCTCGGAGTCGCCGATCCCTTGCCCGTCGCCTCTAACGATGCCAATGCGAGTAATTATGCGGTCGGCGGCGCAGAAACCGGCACGGGTCTTCAAAGCATCGCAAATCAGGTGGCGCTCTTCTCCACAACCCACCTGGGTAGCGCATCGCCGACCAGCCTGTACGCTTTCTGGGGAGGCGCTAACGATATTATTGACGGCTCAAACCCCGTCACCGCAGCCGACAACATCGAAAGTTACATCGATGCCCTGCACGCGCAAGGCGCTAAAGATTTCCTCTGGCTGAATCTTCCGCTGCTGGGCGATACACCCGAAGGAAAGGTCGATCAGGCAGCGCTGAACGGTGCTTCTATCGCATTCAATGACGAATGGGCCAAGGATCTTGCCGCGCTCGAAGGCGCCGGTATTTCAGTCGATGGCGTGAACATCGGAAGCCTGTTCTCGAACATCATTGCCACTCCCGGCTCTTACGGCTTCACAAACGTTACGCAGGCCGCACAAGGCCTGAGTCTTCCGACAGATGCCGGTTACCTGTTCTGGGACGGCCTGCACCCCACAACGGCCGGCCATGCCCTGGTGGCGGATGCCGTTTATAGCTCGCTCACCGCCACGCCCGAACCCGCTTCGATCGGTGTCGGCTTGATGGGACTTCTCGCCCTGGTTGGCTTAGGTCTGAAACAGCGCGTTTTTGCGCCGAAAAATAGCTAAGCTTTATTCAGTAGCGAATCTATGCGCGTACTGGTGGTAGAAGATGAGAAGCGGATTGCGGATTTCCTTTCGAGAGGTCTGCAAAGCGCGGGTTACGCGGTAGATGTTGTGCATAGCGGCGGCGATGCGATTGAGCGTGTACACGCCACCGAATATGATTTGATTGTCTTGGATCTCGGGCTCCCGGACATCGACGGATTGCAGGTCCTGCAGAAGATCAAGAACCGGAAGACCATTCCGCCGGTGCTTATCTTGAGCGCACGCGATTCGGTGGACGACCGCGTGAAAGGGCTGGAGCAAGGCGCGGACGATTACCTGGTAAAGCCATTTGCGTTCGTCGAGTTGCTCGCGCGCGCTAGGGTTCTGCTGCGGCGTGGACAACCTACGCCCGAACGGCTGCAAGTGGGCGACCTCAGCCTGGATTGCATCAGGCGCAAGGTGACTCGCAGCAACGAGAACATCGAGTTGGCTCCAAAGGAGTTCAGCATTCTCGAATACATGATGCGGAACAGAGGCAGGCCGCTGAGCCGCACTATGATTGTCGAGCACGTCTGGGATATCGACTACGATGGGTTAACGAATATCGTCGATGTCTACATACGTCACCTGCGCAGTAAAATAGACGATAAGTTTCCGGTCAAGATGATCCACACCGTGCGCGGAATCGGATACATGCTGGACACGCCGGAGAACCAGCAGACTGCGCCGGCCGACAATTTGACCGCTTAAAGAAACTGGCTTATGGTCTCCCAATGGATGAAGGCGGTACGGTTTTTCCGAACGCTGCGATTCCGCCTGGCTGCCACCTTCCTGATCATTCTCGCTTGCGTTCTAGCGGTCATGGTATGGGTTTCGACGGCCGCGTTGAAGAAGGTCCTCGAGGCCCAGAGCGAAGCCCAGCTCAGTGGGCAGATCGGGGCTTTAAAAGGTTGGTTCACCTTCGACGAGAGCAGTGGCGAGCCGCTTTGGGATGAAGTAGACCAGAGTGACCCGGAGGAAGTGGCGGAGCTGCTGCGTTTGCAAAGAGTCTACGTAATTGCGGACGATCAAGGCCGTCTGGATCGAGCGACCACCGACCCGAAGCTGCGCGCCTTGACGGACCGCAAGACAATTCTCGCCCAACTCGCGGAGATGCAGCGCACGCATACGCCGATTTTTAGATTCATTCGCGATACCGATAACGTTCCGTATCAAGTGCTCAGCAGCACAATGAAAGATTCTAAACGCCAGCGTATCTGGTATGTGGCGGAAGGGCGTAGCCTGGCTGAAGACCGGCTCGTGGTTCGGAAATTCCAGCGCAACTGGTTTATTTTTTTCCCGATCGCTCTGGTTGCGTGCGCCATGGTGAGCTGGTATTCAACAGGCCGAGCGCTGCGGGGCCTGCAATCGGTAGAGAAGGCCGCGCAGGAGATCACCGGATCGAATCTAGGACTGCAGATTCCCAAGCGCGGCGCGGACGACGAGTTAGACCGGCTGATCGATTCGTTCAATGCCATGAGCGGCCGGTTGAAATCCTCGTTCGCTCAGATGCGGCAGTTTTCAACCGACGTTTCGCACGAACTCCGGACTCCGTTGACAGCCATACAAGGCCAACTCGAGGTGGCGCTTTTCACGGCGACACGCAAAGAGCAGTTGCAGGAATCGATTGAGAACGCGCTGCAGGATGTGGAACGGCTGGCGAACCTGGTACGGGCCCTTTTGCTGCTCTCGCAATCGGAAACGGGACAAATTCCCGTCAAGAAGAGCGTGCTCAATTTGGGCAAGCTCGTGGGAGAACTGGTCGACCAGTTCCAGATTCCCGCGGAGGCCTGCCAGGTGACTCTTACCCAAACGGCCCGCGGCGACGTGCTGTGTGAAGCCGACCGGACACAGATGGAGCGGGTGATTACCAATCTGCTCTCGAACGCGCTGAAGTACACGCCTGCGGGAGGTTGGGTGCGCGTGGGCGCAGGAGCTCAGGGCTCGATCGTGCGGCTGGTGGTGGAAGACTCCGGCGTGGGCATTCCTCCGAATCATCTGCCGCATATTTTCGATCGCTTCTATCGCGTGCCCGATCCGAATCCGGAGAAGGGTCTGGGGCTCGGTTTGAGTTTTGTGGCGGCCATCGTGAAGGCGCACGGAGGTGAGATCCGGGTGGATAGCGAAGCGGGACGCGGATCACGCTTCGAAGTGATTCTGCCGGCCGGCGCGGTTCGAATAACCAGCGAAGTACCGGCGCTGCAAAGCTAAACCGCGAATAGGCTGTACGCTTCCGTTTCGGATGTTCGGCGTCCGCTCTTGTGGCCATGAGGAGCAAACCTTCACTCCGGCCGCTTACCTCGAAGCCAACGCCCGTGCTACGATTCGTTAATTCGCGGACACTCTAAATCCCCGACACAGCTGTATGAGTGTGCGTTCGTTGGTAGCGCTCAGTCTCGTGATCGCCGCAGTACCCACCCTGCAGAGTGCGCTATTGCCCGTCCGGGTCTACACGACGGCCGACGGGCTAGCCAGCAACCGCATTAATCGAATCGTGCGCGATTCCCGCGGTTTCCTATGGTTCTGCACGCGCGAGGGACTCTCCCGCTTCGATGGTTATCAATTCACCAATTTCGGACCAGCACAGGGCCTGCCGACCCCCGTTTTTGACCTGCTGGAAACGCGGGCAGGCCAATATTGGGTGGCGACTGGTCGCGGCCTCGCTCGCCTGAATCCAAAGCCTACCGGCCCTCTTTTTGATCTTTACCGTCCCAACAAACGGCCAACACGCGAAACTTTCGTTCTAGCAGAGGATGCGGCAGGCACGATCTGGTGTGGGACTCGCACGGGGCTTTACCATCTCGAACCATTTGGAAAACAGGAGTGGATGCTGCGCGAGTTTGATATCGGACATCCTTGGGGCTCGCCGGATGATTCCACCGTCGACGTACTTCTACCAGATTTCAGCGGAGCTCTTTGGGTTGGCGGCCCGAGTGGCTTATATTTCTTGTGCCCCGGCAATCTACCCAAGCGCTATACATCCCGCGACGGTCTACCGGATACTCACGTGACCTCTCTACTACGGGATCGCAGGGGACGCTTGTGGGTGGGTACCTGGAGAGGCCTGTGCTGGTTCGCTCCGAACCAAACAAAATTTATCAAAGTCAAAAGCGGTCCGGCGCGCAATGCTGTGGTGGGGTCATTACTTGAGTTATCCGCTAAACAGTTGTGGGTCGGAACGGACGCCGGGCTATCGAGATACCTCATTGGGGACGGCCAAGAGAGCTTTGAAAGCTACACTGCCGCAAATGGATTGAGCCAAAACTCTGTTTCCGCGCTAGCTGAAGATCGCGCTGGAAATTTGTGGGTGGGCTCGGAAGGCGCGAACAAGATCAGCCGAGGCGGGTTCGTTACTTACGACGAGCGGGATGGTCTTGCCTCGACATTTATCTTTTCCATCTTCGAGAACAAACAGGGTGAATTGTATGCGCTGACAAAGGTTGCGAGAGCCGCTGAGGTGAGCCTCTTCGACGGCCGGCGCTTTCATAGTTTGCGTCCCAACATTCCGCGCCACATCACGAATTGGGGATGGGGAGGAATCCAGCTCAGCTTTGAAGATCACCTCGGCGAATGGTGGGTGGCGACCGGCGAGGGCCTCTTTCGCTTCCCGCGGCTCGGGGCGTTCGCCCAGCTCGGGCATGTGCCGCCTAAAGCGGTCTATAACCGGCGCGCTGGCCTGGTGCCAGACAACGTGTTCCGCGTTTTCGAAGACTCGCGCGGCGATATTTGGATTTCCAGCTATTCGTATACTGTGGACGGCCTCACTCGTTGGGAACGCTCCACCGGAACTCTGCACCCCTACGCGGAGCGCGACAAAGTGTCATCGTTAGTCTTAGCGGACGCGTTTGCGGAAGATCGCGCTGGCGATGTCTGGATCGCATACCCACAGACGCTCGTCCGGTACCGCCAAGGCTGCTTTGAACCTTTCAAGCTCCCTGGGGACCCCGTAGGCGGGTTTCATGCTCTTTACCTCGACCATTTGGGGCGCTTATGGGGCGCATTTGGCGGCGGCGTCATCCGTATCGATTCGCCTGGATCCGCGGCGCCTCACTTGATCGTCTACACCACCGTGGACGGCCTAGCCAGCAATGACGCGCACGACGTCACGGAAGACCGCTTGGGCCGGATCTATGTCGCAAATGGACACGGAGTTGATTGCTTCTATCCGCGTACGCCGTTGTGCGTGAAGCACTACACTACAGCGGACGGGCTGGTCCCCGGGGACCTAGGGCCGGCTTTCTGCGACGGTCACGGCGCTCTCTGGTTTGGCACGCAAAAGGGACTCTCGCGACTCGAACCTGAGCCCGATCTGACGTTACCGCCTCCACCGGTTTTCATTACGGGGCTGCGAATACGGGGAGTGTCTCGTCCCGTTTCCGCGCTCGGTGAAACCGCGCTTTCGGGACTCCAATTCGGTCCCGGACAAAACCAGGTTCAGATGGAATTCGTGGGCCTTGGCTTTGCGCTGGCGAAACTGTTCGTTATCAATATCGCCTGGACGGCAGCGACAACGAATGGAGCTCGCCCACCGATCAACGTACAGTCAACTACGCGAGTTTGCCACCGGGCAGCTACCGGTTCTTTGTCCGCACTCTTACCACCGATGGACTTGAGCACGAAACCCGCCACGCTGGCATTCAGCATCCAGCCACCCTTCTGGCAAAGCTGGTGGTTGCGCACTCTGTTCCTGATGCTTGTTTCTTCGGTTGTTTACGCAACCTACCGTTTGCGGATAGCTCGGCTGCTTGAATTGGAACGGCTTCGAATGCGCATCGCCGCCGACCTTCACGATGACATTGGCAGCTCTCTTTCGCAGATTGCAATACTCAGCGAAGTAGCGCGCCAGGGCGTGTCAGAAGAGCAACTCGAGCCCCTTTCCGACATCGCACATCTCTCGCGCGAGTCCGTCGAGTCGATCGCGGATATCGTCTGGGCTATCGATCCGAAGCAGGACCGCCTCGGCGACCTCACTCGCAGTATGCGGCGCTTCACCAACGATCTCTTCGGCGCGAACGGCGTTTACGTTCAGTTTCGCGCATCGAGCGAAGAGCAGGACCTGGAAATGAGTGCCCAGATCCGTCGCCAGGTATTCCTGATTTTCAAGGAGATGCTACATAACGTGCTGCGCCATTCCGCCTGCTCAGAGATCAAAATCGACTTTTCACTCGAGAGTGGCGAGTTGTTTTTGAAAGTCCGGGATAACGGCCGCGGCTTCGAACCTGGAGTTGTCACAAAGGCCACGGGCTGCGCAGTATCGAGGCAAGAGCGAAACAGTCAAGTGGCTCGCTGATTGTCGATTCCGTTCCAGGCGGCGGCACAACGGTCCAGGTGCAGATCCCTTTACGTCCGGGTTTGCGGCGACCGCGAAGAAGAAACTACCCACACGGATAGGGAAGTGTAACGCATTGCAGCGTATGCTCAAGGCTTCTGTGCTCAAGGTCGCGATTGTGGAGGATCAACTCAGGGTCCGCGAGGGACTGAGAGCATTGATCGACGGCACCGGCGGCCACCGTTGTACCGCCACCTTCGCATCTATGGAAGAAGCCATCGAGCAGATCGGCCGCGATCTTCCCGATGTCGTGCTGGTGGATGTCGGCCTTCCAGGTATGTCCGGGATCGAAGGGATCGGCCTGCTGAAGAAAAGGCATCCGGAGCTCGCGCTGGTGGTGCTGACGATTTACAACGACGATGCGCGCATCTTCAACGCCATCTGCGCCGGAGCTTGCGGCTACTTATTGAAGAACACCCCTCCCGCGCGACTGCTGGAGGGCTTGCAGGAGGCAGTGGAAGGCGGCGCGCCCATGTCACCCGAAGTAGCGCGCCGCGTGATTTCGCTGTTCCGTGAGTTTCGGCCGCCGGAGCATGCAGATTATCACCTGACCCCCCACGAGATTCGACTTTTAAAGCTGCTGGTGGATGGCCACAACTACAAGACGGCGGCAGTGGAACTTAAAGTTAGCGTGAACACCATTCGCTTTCACATGCGCAGCATCTACGAAAAGCTACAGGTGCACTCGAAATCCGAAGCTGTAGCGAAAGCTTTGCGCGGCCGGATTATTCGCTGACCTGGAACTCGCGAAACCCGCACAAATGTGCGGTGACGAGTGGGTAGTAATCGTGTAACTTTGCGGAAGACTCGTTGAGAAAACGGGAGTACATCAGAAGTAGTCGTTTGAGGCGCATCTAGCGTGAGCGATTACACTGATTCGCCCAGCTAGGACGTTTCGAATAGGCGTGCATGGAGGAAATATGGCAGCCGATGAACGAGATAAGGGCAGTAACGAGCAGCATGATATTAAATTGGATGAATTCATCGCGAAAGCTGTTCCAGACCCCAAAAATCCCGGAGACGTGGTACTCGTAAGCGGTTTTTTGGGCGCTTCTTCTGAACCTGAACGTACAAGAATCTACTGGGATGCCTCGCTCAACAACTATGTGGATGTAAAAACATCTGACATCGTCCACAGCGAAGCAATACCCAAAGAGCAGTCGTCAGGACTGGGCGGTTCTCACATTTGGCTGAAGCGCGATGCAAAGGTTCTTGATAGCCGGACACCATCGCCGTGGGCACAAACTGGTAGATATTTCCAAGGGGCACTTATGGCCGCGTATGGCGCCCAGTTCGGAGGAGTTGGCGCGGCAGGCCCGCAGGAATTGTTAAATTTCACACAGCTTTGCCAAGTCAGCGCAGCCTGCAATTACCCGACTCCTTACATCACCTTTCACGGTTACGCCTGTAACAATACTCCCAATCACACCAACATCTGCCAGTTCACACCCGGCTGCCATGGCACCACCGATTGCCCACAATTCCGCTACGGAGGCCAGTTTGTGGCGGCGGCAGGTCCCGGCATCGCGGCTATGGACGCGCCGCAGATCGCTTCCTACCATCCCTGCTTCACACAAGCCCACTGCCCTCCTACCCATCCCTGCCCTCCGACTTTCTATTGGTGTGCAGGTCCGGCCGCAGTGGGCGCAGCTTTCAACAGCGTTCCATGTCCGACCAGAATGGGCTGCACGCCTATATGCCCCAGTCGAACCATTAACGATTGCCCTTCGAATCAATGGTGTGGGTTTACGCATGGACCCTGCTACACGTCAGGTCCGTACGTGTGCTGAAGCCCGTGTCATACACTTCCCATCTACTTGGCCGCTCGGAATGCGAATGTCCCGGGTCCCTTTGCGCCGGAGCAGTGCCACTGATGTAAAGAACCGGAACTTCGGGCGTGATACTCAACCTACAAAATCTCGTTTACTATCTGCTCGAACGGGGACTCGTAACCCGCGAATCGGTCGTGAACGGCGCCGTGGAAATCAGCGAGATCGCACGACGAAATTCGAACTTCAGGGTTAGGCAGCGAAATGGTCCCGGCTATTTTCTGAAGCAGGCCCGCAGTGCGGAGCCCGAGGCGCTCCGCACGTTGCGTGCAGAGGCGCAATGCTACGAGCTCATCGCAAAACATGAATGCTTTGCTGATGTTGCAGAAATCGCGCCGCATTTCCACTCCTACGATCAGCGACGGGCCGTTCTGACTACCGAATTGCTCGACGCCGCTGAAACGATAACGGAGCACCACTTTAGGAATAATTCATTCCCGGTCGAAGCAGCCGATCAACTAGGCCGCGCGTTCGGGAACTACCATCGCAAGGCGACCATGAATCCGCCGGCAAATCATGATGGGATATTCCCGCGCCGCACCGCGTGGGCTTTGTCTCTGCACGAGATGAATTTTGCAATGGCGCCGAACCTGAGCGGCGGCATTCATCAAATGCTGAGTATGATTCGCCAATTCCCTCAATTCGGGACAGCGCTTGAGAAGCTGAAAACCGAGTGGCGTTTCGACACCCTGATACACGGTGACATCAAATGGGAAAATTGCGTTGTCTGCCCTGGCTCAAACGGTGATCTGCGCTTGAAAATCGTCGATTGGGAAATGGCCGATTGGGGCGATTCCTGCTGGGATCTCGCTGCAATTTTCAGCGCCTATCTTTCGTTCTGGGTGCAGTCGCTGCCGATGGATGGCTTGGCCAATCTCGGCGCGCTGGTAGCCCAGGCCCGGTTCCCAATAGAGAAGACACATCCGGCAATCCGGGCGTTTTGGGGTGCCTACACCGATTGCCGCGCCGTTTCTGGCCAGGAAGCGCAAGATCTACTGCGCCGCACCGTCCAATATACCGGCGCGCGCAACCTTCAAACCGCGTTCGAGTTTCTGCAACTCTCACCGCAGGCGAATGCCAGCACGATTCTCCTGCTTCAACTGAGCATGAACATTCTTGCGGAGCCCGAGGATGCTTCACGTGAGCTTTTAGGTATTGAAGCTTGAGTTTCGATACGCAGTTGCAGGAAGAGTTGCTAAACATCATCGATGCCGTTGCTATCCTCTCGCCGTGCGCGTTCACTTTTGCTGGTACGCGGTCGAGCGGTATTGCAGTGCCAATGGCCGGACTCCATCTCACTCACGACATGCCTCCGCTTATGAGCGAGCTTACCGGCTATCTGTACCAACACTGCTTTTCGAACCGGTTTACGGGTCAAATCGCCCACAGCGAGATTCCGACGGCAAAAATTGATGCCGAAGAAGTCGAGATTTTGGCGCGTGCGAATCAAAGCCGGGAGCGCTGGGAAGACGACTGGCGGGTGGTGGACAGCGCGCGCAACGGACAGGTCATTTCGAAAAGAGGTGCAACGATGCGGATGCTGGCTCCGGGTGAATTCGTGAATCTCAGCGGATCCGGTATGGTCCTTGCATCCGGCGCCCTACTCAGAGTCTATGTACCGCGGGAGTCGCGCACGGTGCAGCCCGGCTATTACTTCGCATTTGGCGAGACATCGCCTGACTCAAGCGATGAGTTCTCGGTCGTCCGGTTTTACTGGAACATCTCTGCCGATGGAATTGCGGAACTATTGCGACTCATCTCCGCAGAGCTGAACCGGTGGCAAGTACCTTTCCGGTTCAAAACCGGCAGTAGCCGTGCCATGCTTACGCGCCGCGATAGCGCGGTCTTATATACACCCCGACGCTACGCCCACTTGACTTTCGAACTCATTTCAGAGATACACCGGCGTGTGCGTTCGCTCCTGAGGGAAGACGTCCCGCTCTTCACTTTGCGGCTGGGGCCAGGGTTGGCGTTTGCAGAAGATCCGGGAACGCAAGAGAGTTTTGGCATGTCTCGCTGCCGCATGCTGGCATGCGCCATCTGGTTGGCGTATCAGAAGAGTGCGCAGCATCCGCACGAGCGTCTGTCGATCCTGGAGCAGCACTTTCGCTCCGAAGGAATTTCGCTAGGGCAACCCTGGCTGAATGCCGGCTCCGCAAATGAGTTCGTGTTTGCTGTTCTTGACCGGGAGGCGGCGTGACCGCTTTCTTCGAGAATGCCTTTGCCATCGCGCGGCGCATCGTTCGCGACGCGATTTGGTCGAATGGCGCCTGCAATTGGCTGGGGCCGTCTATCGATTCCCTCAATATGTGGGACATTCGGCAGAAATCATTCGGTCCCGACCTTTATTCCGGAACCAGCGGGGTAGCAGTTTTTCTTGCTTCGGTCGCGCAGTTGGCCAATGAACCACTCATTCGTAGGACGGCCGAGGGTGCGGCGCGCCACGCCTATCAGCACGCCGACGATTTTCCGCCTGCGCTTCGCATCGGGGTATATTCCGGAACGATTGGGATAGCCCGGGCGCTCATACAAGTCGGCGACTTACTCGACAACTCAGCCTGGCAGGAGCAGGGCATTGCATTGCTCGATCGAATTGATGGCGAGGTTGCCGACGCCGGCCTGGATGTTATGAGCGGATACGCAGGAGCAGTTCCGGTGCTGCTCGGGTTGTCGCGGCGGTATGCGCGCCCCGCTTGGGTCGAACTCGCCTTACGATGGGGTGACCAGCTGGAGCGTACTGCTGCGAAATCGGCTGAAGGCTGGTCATGGAAAACGATTGAACTTCCGGGACGAACTGCCGGAAAGAATCTGACTGGCTTCTCTCACGGCACTGCGGGAATCGGATGGGCCTTTTGCGAGCTGTTTGGGGCCACCGGCGAGTTGCGTTTCCGGAATGCTGCCGACGAGGCCTTTCGATATGAGCTCACACACTACAGTGCCGAAAACCAGAACTGGCCCGACTTCCGAGATTTTCTACGGCCGCCCGGGTCAGAGGCAGCCCCGGCTTTTGGAATGGCCTGGTGTCATGGCGCTCCTGGAATTGGTCTTTCCCGGTTGCGCGCGTTGCAGCTGACCGCTAGCCCGCAAGCGAGGCTGGAGGCAGAGATTGCGGTTCAAACGACTAAGCGAACACTGGAATCGCGCGATGCGGCGAAGGCCGGCTTCTCGCTCTGTCACGGTTGCGCGGGTAATGCCGATGTGCTGCTTGAGGCTGACCGTGATTTGGGTATCCCAGGCCTCCGTAAGTTGGCCGAGGCGATTGGTTATGAAGGTTTCGAGCGGTTCGAGTCTCAAAGACTGCCTTGGCCGTGTGGTCTTCCCGGAGCGGGTGAAACGACCAGTCTCATGCTGGGTACTGCGGGGATTGGATATTTCTACTTGCGATTGGCAAATCCCAAAACTCCGACATTACTTATGCTCGGGTGATGCGACGCTTAGGCATTCGGTAGTGCTGGGCAGACACAGCGCTAATACGCCCACTCTTCGCTAAAAGCCAGTCCCGCTCCAAATGTCCCGACTCAGACTGTGACAAGCGAAATCGGCCCATCCTCTTGCCGTCGACAAGCCCGCATACATATGCGGTGACACGAGTGTACGAATCGCTTAGATTGCTGAGTACGAATTAATTGCTGAGTCGGAGACAATTCACAGCGAGCACGTTTCTCGAATAAGAAGCAAAGCTGGCAAGGCACACCGGCCTGTTCGCGCTCCTGGCCTACAAGCCTATGCTCACGCGGGCCTCTTAGCTCAATGGCCAACAACTACTTTTTCAAATAGTTCAAGAAAGGAACTAACATGCGAAAACCAATTCGGCTGATGCTCATCGCGCCTGGTGTTCTTGCCCTCGGGCTATCCAGTCGCGCAGCTCCTCGGATTAACGGACCAGGGCCACAAATCGGTGACTCAGCCGGAGTAAACGCGCAAATCCTGGCGCACAGATCTGATCAGGGTCCGTATCCTCGTCCAGCAGTGCCGCGAAAACCGGCGTCCCTGGCCGATCTGGGTCTGCAATCGAGCCGAGAGCCAGCGGGCCTAAGCGCGGACACCGCGGAAAACGACGAGATTTATATCGCCTTCGATGTACCCGGTTCGGCATGCGAACCCTCTTTTCCCCGGTGTACCACGCCTGTGGCGATAAACGACGCCGGAGCCGTTACGGGATACTATGCAGATTCAAATGCAGCGCTTCACGGCTTCTTACGGGCCCGAGACGGTACTTTCACCAAATTCGATGTCCCTGGCGCCACATGCCCCTCCTTCTTCTCTATATGCACCTTTCCTGTCGGCATTAACCAAGAGGGAGTCATCACGGGATCCTACTCTGATGGGAACACCGGGCACGGTTTTCTGCGCGACCGGGATGGTACCTTCATCACATTCGATCCTCCAGGGTCCGTATTCACTTCCCCCTCTGGAATCAACGCAGCAGGGGAAATTACGGGATACTATGATGACGCGAACTATGTGGCTCACGGCTTTCTGCGTGAATGCAACGGCAGCTTTATCACGTTCGACGCTCCGGGGGCCACCTCCACCGCCCCGGCGGCGATCAATTCCGCCGGCGCGATTACAGGTAGCTACTATGACGCAAATAGTGTAAGTCACGGCTTCCTGCGAACCCGCGACGGCACCTTGATTGTATTTGACCCTCCAGGTTCCATATACACGGATCCGGTAAGCATCAGCCAGGCTGAAGCAATCACGGGAAGCTACCAGGACGCAAGCTTTGCGATTCACGGCTTCCTCCGGAATCGTGACGGCACTGTCACCACGTTCGATGGTCCGGGCTCGATTCAGACTTATCCCTCCGATATCAACCCGGCAAAAACCGTTACAGGATACTACTATCAAAACTCGGGCGGTAAATCGAGCGGTCACGGCTTCCTGCGAGACCGCGATGGCAGCTTCAATACATTCGATCCTCCAGGTTCCATATACACTTATGCTCTCGGCATAAACGCGGCGGGAACGGTTACGGGATGGTACATCGACCCTGGCTTTCTCGGTCACGGCTTTATTCGCAAACAGAAATAGCATGTCGACCACTAAGAGGTGAGCACTGATGGGCTCCCTGGGCTATAGCGCGCAGCAGTGAAGTTTGTTCTTTCTCACTCTGGCACGAACGAGCAGAACGGCTGCTCGTTCGTGTTGTCCTATCTGAATTCCTCTACGTTGTTAGTGCCTGAACGAGCAAGACGGCTCCGATGCCGATCAGGCCGCAGTAGACGTATTTGAGAAAGCTCTCCCCATGCAGTCGATGATTCACCACCCTGCCGAGCAAAATCGCTGGGAGCGTGGCGGGCAGGGAAATCAAGTAGTAGTGCGTCACGGCAGGGACCCACAGCCCCTTCAGCCAATAGCCGGCCATCCCAAGGACGCTCGCCGGGAAAAAATATCCTTGCAAAGTCGCACGGAATTCTTTAGCGGACCAGCGGCGCATCGCTCCGTAGATCACGAGAGGGGGACCGTTCATTCCATAGGCGCCTCCCAGCACGCCGGCGGAGAGACCGCAGCAAAGTAGCCATGGCAGGCTGTCCATTTTGAGTTGCGGTGGCTTGCTACCAATCAGGGAATACACCGCGAAGGCCATGATGAGTGCGGCAAGCGCGACTTTGACCGCGCGTTGATGACTGCTTGTCAATAAGCAGCAGGCCAAGCGGGATGCCAAAAAGCGTGGCGAACACCAGCCATCCCGTGCTGCGCAAGTGAATTTTCTGCCAGTCCTGCGCCACGACAACTGCGGCGATGGTGATCGAAACCAAGACTGCCAGCGGAGCGGCAATTCCAAGCGGAAGGCGTAGGGCGAGCAGGGGAACGGCGAACAGTGCCTCGCCAAATCCAAATGCCGACCGAATCAGTGTTGCGATGAAAACCACGAGCAATACGTGCAGAGTCGTGGCATCCATCACTCTATCCAGCAGCAGATAGCGCGGATTCTGTGCAAGTGGCGGCCCTAGTGTTTGACTGCGATTGCCGAAATTTCAATCTTTGCGCCGCCAATCAAGGCTGCAACTTGTACTGTGGCGCGCGCCGGTTTTGGATCCGGCATAAGCTTTTTGTAAACGTCGTTCATGCTTGCGACTTCGTTCACGTCGGCGACATAGACGGTTACCGAAACGATGTCAGTCATTTGAAAGCCCGCTTCTTCGACGACCTTTTTTACCGCGGCGATAGCATTCGTAGTTTGCAAAGTGATATCCGTGCCCGTAACCTTGCCGTGCGCATCCGGGCCTTGCTGGCCTGCAACGTAGAGCGTGTTGCCAGCCACAACACCTTCGCTGAACGGCATGCCCTTTACAAAACCGATCGCCCGATTCTGGGCAAAAGCGCTACCCGAGATAACGAACGTCAGCAGCGCAGTTAGCAAGAGGCATCGCATTGCCATACGCGAATATTCTTTCTTCATTGATTGGTCTCCTGTTGTCGATTCTCTTACAGAGATAAACCCGGGCGTCGAAAGCCAGTCAAAGTATGAGTTCAGCCGCAGCTATTGTTTCAAGGAGGCTGAGATGGGCTTTGAGTCGGAGGGTTCGAGGTATTTGCCGTACCAGGCCAGGTAACGTTCATAGCGATCGCGGATGAAGCTCGGACGAGTGAAGCCGTGAAATTGGCCGGGATAGATGACGAGTTCGGTTGGAACGTGCAAAGTCTGAAGAGCCTGATACATCTGCTCGCCGCCGATCAGGGGAACGTTGAAGTCTTTATCGCCGCCCATGAAGAGGGTCGGGGTGTGAATGCGGTCAGCGTGGAAGAACGGGTACGAGATTTTGATCCAGGTGGCTTCATTTTTCCAAGGCGGTCCGATTTCGTTGTCGTATTGAAAGACGTACTGGTCGATACCATACATCGAGATCTGGTTAGCGCTGCCCGCGCCGCTGATGGCGGCCTTGAAGCGGCCATCGCTCGAAATCGTGTAATCGGTCAGGATACCGCCGTAGCTCCATCCTCCAATGCCCAGCCGGTCTGGATCGGCGATGCCCATGGACTCGACGTGATCGACACCCGCCAAGAGATCGGCGACTTCGTGATGGCCCCAATCGGCAAAGATGCTCTCGCCGTATTTGTGTCCCCTGCCCGCACTGCCTCGATAGTTAATTGAGATCACGAGATAACCGTGCGCGGCAAATAATTGATGCTCGTAACTGAACGCGTGCCCGTCCTGGCCGTTTGGACCGCCATGGATGCGGAGAAGAGTGGGGTACTTATGGCCGGCTTCGAAATGGACCGGCTTCGTGATGAGACCATGCACCTCGGTGCCGTCAGAGCTTTTGAAACTGATGTCTTCCACCGAGCCAAGATCGAGTTCGGAGAATAGCTTGTCGTTCTGATGGCTGAGCTGGCGAAGCGAACCGTTCTCGAGAGCGAAGACGGCGGCCGGGGCTCCGTCGGTCGATATCAGCAGCGCCGTATGACCCGCTTTCGACGACAGCGCGGACCCGACCATCGGCTGGTGCAGCAGAGGCTCGATGGTGCCGCCCGACACAGCCACTCGGGCCGGATACTCGGAGCGGTCATCGGCAACCAGAAAGAGGAGAGAACGGCCATCCTGTGAGAAAGCGGGGGCGCTCACGCCCCGATCGAGCTTGTCCGTGAGGACCTTGGGAGAGCCGCCAGCTGCTGGGAACGAGTGCCAGCCGGTTCATGTCATAGGCGGTGAACTTCGGCTCGCTGCCCTGCAAATAAGCGATGTACTTGCTGTCGGGGCTCCAGGCGGGGTGACCGGAATCTGGTCCGAGATGGGTGGTCAACCGGAGCGGCGTCGAGTGCGGCCGGGCCTCGATCACGAAGACGTCGGTGTTTTCGGTGCGATCGGGATCTTTGTCGCCATTGCTGATAAAAGCGATTTTGCTTCCGTCGGGCGACCAGGTTGCGTTGGTCTCATCGAAGCCGCCGGCAGTGAGGGCGTCCAGCTTTTCGCTAGCGATGTCGAAAAGATAGATGTGATTGTATTTCCGGTTTAAGTACCCTGCAATGTCCTCTTTGAAGTGATAGCGATCGATAACGATGGGCTTGGGTGGTTTGGGGTTGGGAGGTGCGGCGCCCGGCTTTGTTTCGTTGGAATCGGGCTCGTCTTTTTCCCGCAGGACCAGAGCGAGTTTGGTCGAATCGGGAGACCAGTCGTATTCCGAAATTTCGTAATTCTTGAAATGCGTCAACTGGCGCGCTTCGCCGCCCTGCCGGTTCAGCAGCCAGATTTGCGATCCCTTGGCCTCCCCCGCACGCGAAGAGACGAAAGCCAGATACTTGCCGTCGGGACTCCAGCGCGGGGAACTCTCCGATTCCGGTCCGTTGGTGAGCTGCAATTCCTCGGTTCCCTCCCAGTTCGCCATCCAGATATGGGTAAGACGTTTATCGGCGCTGCTGTCGATAGTGGAGACGGTATAGGCAACCCAGCGCCCATCCGGCGAGAGTTGGGGACCGGCGACATCATGCAGCCGGGCAAGATCGTCCAGGTTTAACGCGCGCTTCGCTGGCGCATTGGGAGCGCCGAGGAGAGCGGCAGCAAGAAGCAGAGGTCCAGCACAGCGCAGGAGCATAGGCATCACACAGTTTATCCGGACTTGCTTTCCGCGCGCAAAGATAGGCGGTTATTCGAGGATATCGATCCGGTACTCTTCGATTACGGGATTCGAAAGCACGTCGCGGGCGATCGCGTCGAGCGCTTGGGCGGCGGATTCGCGCGGGACATTTTCAGCGAGGCCGATCTCGAAGTACTTCCCCTGACGGACGGAGGCAATTTCCCGATGCCCTAAGCCCTGCAGAGCCGAGCAAATGGTCTGCCCCTGCGGATCGAGAACCGTCGGCTTCATCGAGACGTAGACGCGCGCTTTCATAAACTTCATTGTAGAAAGGAACGCCGCAACTTCTACACAAACAATTCATGTAGAATTTGTTATAAGCGATTCAACAGCGCCTGCCAGCACGAGCAGCGCCGGACTGTGAGGAAATATCGTCAAGATCTGCATTCTCGCCAGTAGCAGCATGGGCAATTCGGTCTTTATAGCGACAGACCGAACGCGCGTGTTGATCGATGCCGGCATCAGCCGGCGGGAAGTCGCCAGACGCCTGGCGGCAATTGGCGAGGATGTGGCGGAGCTTGACGCTGTTCTGGTCACTCATGAGCACAGCGACCATACTTGTGGTCTTGCCACGCTGGCTAAATTTTCGGAGTGGCGTCTGCCGATCTATGTCACGAAAGGTACGGCGGCGTGCCTGGAATGGGGCGAGCATCCGCCCGCGACGGAAACGTTTCAGGCCGGGTGCGGATTCACAATTGGCGATTTTGACGTAACCAGCTTCACCCTGCCCCACGATGCGGCTGATCCGGTCGGTTACACGGTTTCTTCGCAGGGCGTCAAAGTGTCGTTCGCGACTGATCTTGGATACATTCCCGATTCACTGCGAGTCCATTTTCGGGGTACTGACGTGCTGATCCTCGAATCGAATCACGACCTGGAGATGCTGCGGGTTGGGCCGTATCCATGGTCCGTGAAGCAGAGGGTAATGAGCCGGCGCGGGCACCTTTCGAACGAGGTCGTCGCGGATTTCATTCGCGAGGATCTGGACAGCCGGGTTTCCACGCTCATCCTCGGGCATGTGAGCGAGCACAACAACCACACAGAACTCGTCCGGCAAAGAGCGCTGCAGGCCTTAGGCGGAGATACCCTGTTCCCACGGCTGGTCGTGGCCGAACCCGGCATTCAGTCTGAAGTCTTCTCTTATTAATTAAGAGTGAACCGGCGGAGTTTTCTTCCCTTATTCGGTTCGTAATACGGTCATCGGATCGGCCTTGGTCGCCCGCATTGCTGGCACGTAGCACGCAAGCGCTGCGACCAGGATTGCGACCAGGCATGTGGTGCCAATCGCCACCGGATCTATCACGCTTACTCCATAGAGCAGACTCCCGAGCAGCCGCGAAAGCGCCAGACCCAATACCACGCCGAGGGCCGCGCCGGAAACCGCCAGCTTGATCCCGTTTACCAGGACACTGCCCACCACATCGCGCGGCCGGGCGCCCAGAGCCATCCGCACTCCGAACTCATGAATTCGCTGATTCACCGAGTATGCGATGACTCCGTAGGTTCCGATCGCCGCCAGCACAATCGCCAGCGTGGCGAACAGCGCTATCAGAAAGAGCGCGAAACGTGCGGTCGAGTACGATCCTTCCGCCACCTGTTGCATCGTACGAACGTCCGAGACAGCAAGATTCGGATCCAGCTCCCGCACCGCGGTCCGCAACCGGTCGGCCGCGACACTCGGATCCAAGTTCGAGCGAATGACAATCGACGAGTTGACAGCTAGCGGAAATGGCTCCTGCATCATGGGCCACCAGAATGCAGGCTCGGCGCCCGCGCTCGTCGGCGTATCCTTCACATCGCCTACGATGCCAATGACAGTCATCCAGTCTTTATCTTTCGGATGATCGCTAAATGTGACCTTTCCGCCAAGCGCGTCGCCTCGCTTCCAATATCTGGCCATGGCCCGATTGATGATCAGGACAGATCTGCTGCCGGTCCGGTCGTGCTCGTCGAAGAACCGGCCGCGTGTCACTGCAATGCCTAGCGCGCGGAAATATCCTGGGCTTGCTTCGTTGTACCGCGCGTGGAAAAATTCCTTGGGCGGCGGCTCCTCTCCTTGAACGGTAAATCCAGCGTTGTCGTCCCACCCCGTCCAGGGCAAGGAAGATCCCGCTCCGGCAATGTCTACGCCCGGCATACTGCGCAGCTGTTCCAGCAGACGTTGATAGAAGCTTATAGCTGCCGTATTGTCTTTGTAACTGGCTTGAGGAAGCGAGATGCTCGCCGTCATCACCCGGTCCGGACGGAAGCCCGGATCGGTATGTACCAGATTCACAAAACTGCGCAGCATCAACGTCGCGCCTATCAAAAGCACGCATGCCAGCGTCACTTCGCTGATTACCAGAGCGTTGCGCAAACGCAGTGTGCCCCGATTAGTCATTCCGCTCCGGCCGCCTTCATGCAGCGATTCTCGTATGTTCCCCCGTGTTCCCCGCCAGGCCGGAACAATTCCGAAAACTATGCCCGTACCGCAGGCGACCAATAAAGTGAACAGCAGCACTGGCGCATCCACATGGATATCGCCCGCGCGCGGGAAGTCCGCCGGTAGCAGGTTGACTAACGCTCTAACTCCCGCCAGCGCCAGGATCGTTCCCAAAGCCGCGCCCGTTATTGCCAGCAGCACGCTCTCGGTCAGCATCTGCCTTATCAGGCGTTGGCGTAATGCCCCCACTGCGGTACGCACCGCAATCTCGCGCTGCCGGGCCGAGGCCCGCGCCAGCAGCAGATTCGCCGCATTCACGCACGCCAGCAACAGCACCAGAGCTACCGCGCCCAGCAGCACCCACAACATCCTCTCGCTGCGCCCGACAATTTCTTTCTTAAGCGGGATTACCAGCACGCTCCAGCCGGCGTCGCCGTCAGGGTGCTCTCGAGCCAGTTGCGCCATGGCCGCGTTCATTTCGCCTTGCGCCTGCCTGGCCGATACGCCCGGCCGCAAGCGCGCAATGGAATCCAGGAAGTGCGATCCGCGGTTGTTCGGATCACCAAATCCATCAAACGGCGTCCAGAAATCCACCGTGTCGCCATACGCCACGGCATGGTACATGTTGCCCGGGTGTTCCACTCCCGGCGGCATAATGCCCACTACCGTATACGGCACCGCGTCGAGCACGATTGTCTTCCCTAGCGCATCGCGCCGTGCTCCCAACTTGGTTCGCCAGATCGTGTCGCTGACAATCGCGACATGACCTTTCCCGGGCAGCTCATCGCTGCGGTCGAACTCACGCCCCATGGCAGGCGTCAAGCCCAATACATGAAAGAATCCTGCGGTAACTGCAAATCCCGAAAGCCTGACCGCGTCACCCGAGCCCGTAAGCTGCAAATCGTAGCGCGTGTATGCCGCAAAGGATTCGAACGAATGCAGGCGCGCACGGAAATCGCGAAAATCGTTGGGATTCATCGGGAACTTCGGCCACGAACGATTGCTCGTGAACATCCGGACCAGCCGGTTGGGCTCCCGATACGGCAGCGGCCGCAGCAGTACTCCATCCACCACGCTGACAATGGCGGTCGTGGCTCCAATGCTCAGCGCCAGAGTCGCCAGCATCACCAGCGTGAATCCCGGGCTCTTCAGCAGCGTTCGTGCCGCGTAGCGCAAATCCTGGTTTACGCTCTCAACGAAATTGGTTCTCCGCATATCGCGGCATTCCTCCTGGATTTGACTCATCGCGCCCAGCTTCTTGAGTGCTGCGTTTCGCGCCTCTTCGCACGAGAGCCCTCGCGCGCGCCCCTCTTCGATGGCCTGGCCTAAGTGAAACCGCAGCTCTTTTTCGAGCTCCTGTTCTACCTGATTCCTGTGAAGCAGGGAACGAGCTCGCAGCCGCAGAACGTCACGCCAGCGCGGTGTCCTCATGTCCCATGCCTAAGTTATTTATATATACGCCGGCAGTCGCGAGTCAAGCCCGGCTGAGGCCACGCTCATTCACGGATACGATCAGGCATCGAGCGACTAGAGCCATGCAGATTTGGCCGCAAAGCTTCAAGACGTTCTGCATTCTTGCAAACTCGGCTGGCGGCGGGCTGGATTCTGTCCGCTTCAGCAACAGGTTGTCGCGTAGGCGGACGCTGAACAGATCGCTGCAGACATGCCGCTTGTAACGGATTCAGCGACATAGCCGAACCCAGCAAACTGGCGATGCACGTGCCGTATGTGGGCGGATGACCTGGCTCTGGCAAGATGTGCGTTTTGGTTTGCGAACGATCCGCAAAGATCGTGGATTCTTTTTGACCGCCGTTCTGGCCCTCGCGCTCGGCATCGGGTCTACCACTGCTATTTTCAGCGTGGTTTATAACGTATTACTCGAGCCATTTCCCTACAGAGACGGCCAACACTTATTCTGCCCGGAAATTCGCGAGATCGGCACCTCCCGCATCAACAACGGGATGACCATCCCTGAGTTTCTGGATTTTCGGCAGCAAAGTCGTGTCTTCGCCGACTCGATGGGGGTGACTGAGGAGAGCGTGCTGCTGAAAGAATCGGGGCAACTGAAAGAGTTCGATGCGGACCGCGTCACGGGTGACGCGTTTCAGCTCCTCGGCATGCCGGCCCTGATTGGAAGAGGTCTGCTGCCGCGCGATGCCGAGCCGGGCGCGCCGCCGGTTTTTGTACTGAATTACAGAGTTTGGAAACAAGACCTCAATTCGGACCCGAACCTGATTGGCAAGACCTTCAATCTGGATGGAACGCCGACGACACTGGTAGGTGTTATGCCCCCGAGGTTTTCCTTCTGGGATGGCAATCTGTGGCGGCCGCTGCCGCTCGACCCCGCTGACAAAGAACATCACATCGTGATGTATGGCCACCTCCGGCCTGGCCTGACAGCGCGAGCAGCGGCGGCAGAGGTCATGCCGATGGTTACTCGATTGGCCAAGGTTTATCCCAATCAATTTCCCAAGCGGTTCCACGTGGAACTTACGAACCTCATTGACGAGACGGTGTTTGGCTATAAGGAGACGATCTATATGTTAGTGGGAGCCGTGGGTCTGCTGCTGCTGATTGCGTGCGCAAATGTATCGAATCTCCTGCTGGCCAGAGCAACTGGGCGCGAAAAGGAATTGGCGATTCGCATCTCACTCGGTTCCGGTCGGGTGCGCGTCATTCGGCAATTGTTGGTAGAAAGCGTTCTTTTGGCCTTGGCTGGCGCGGCTGTGGGGTGTCTATTTGCGTGGGCAGGTTTGCGAGGATTGATGGCGTTGGTTCCCATGTGGACGTTTCCGGATGAAGCGGTAGTCGCGGAGAATGTGCCGGTGTTGCTGGCCACGATTGCTGTGGCAATGCTGACCGGAATCCTGTTTGGTTTGGCCCCTGCTCTGACGGCTTCCCGGCGCGACGTGAACGAAACCTTGAAAGCCGGTAACCGTGGCAACAGCGGCTTCCGGCGCGGGCGCTTGCGCAATCTGCTGATCGTTAGCGAAGTGGCTCTCTCGCTGCTGCTGCTGACCTCCTCGGGCTTGCTGATGCGCAGCTTCGTTCTGCAGCGGCAAGTCGACATTGGGATACGCAGCGACCATCTTCTGACGACACGGATCAATCTGCCCGCTCGGCAATATAACAGCACCGCTTCCCAGGCGCGCTTCCTCCGCGAACTGCTGCGGCAGATGGAGGCTCATCCGGGTGTGATCTCTGCGGGAGTTGCAACGGAGCTCCCGCCCTACAGTGGATTGAACACTGATTTCGATATTGCCGGCGTCACTCATTCCGAACATTGGACCGGCCACCTGGCTGCCTGCAGTTGGCGGTTTCTCCCAACCTTAGGCGCCCGTCTGCTGGCCGGACGATTCTTGACTGAAAGCGACGAGAACGGCAAGCGGCACGTGGTGGTGATCAATCATGTGATGGCATCGAAGTATTTTGGCCGGCGGAATCCGATTGGCCAGCACTTGCAGCTTACGGCGCTGAAGACGGCAGCGGAGCCTATTGCGAATCCTTGGTTCGAAATTATTGGCGTCGTTTCCGATATCAAAAACGAAGGCACGCGCAAAGACGTTTTGCCGGAAGCCTATCTGCCGTACTCGGTTGAGGGTTTCGGCGGCTACTCGATCTTTCTTCGGACAGTCGGCAGTCCGGAGGCGCTGGTGCCGGCGTTGACGACTGCCGTTCTCGCGATGGATAGAACGGTGATTCCGCAGATGACCTGGACGATGGATCGCCTTCTCGATCTGAGTGAATATTCCCGTCCCCGCTTCTTCATGATTCTGCTTGCGGTGTTTGCCATGGTTGGCCTGAGTTTGGTAAGTGTCGGCGTCTACAGCGTCATTTCCTACACCGTTTCCCAGCAGCGCCACGAAATCGGAATCCGTATGGCTCTCGGCGCTACGGCGGCCATAATCCGGTCACACGTGGTGGGGGCCAGTCTGCGGTTTGTTTTCATCGGCGCAGTACTCGGCGTGCTGCTCACACTGCTGCTGTCGCGCGTTCTCGCCAGCCAGATCTGGGGCGTGTCTTGGTACGATCCGTTCACGCTCGGGACGGTACTGTTGCTGCTTGTTGTTGTAGGACTCGCGGCGGCATACCTTCCATCGATACGCGCGGCTCGTGTAGATCCCGCTATTTGTCTTCGCAACGAATAGGACTCACAATCAGCAAACTCGAGCGACTGCATTAGAGCCGCACCGGCGAAGCTCGTGTCCCGTCTGTATCGTAAGCTTTCTTACGGCCGGAATGATCAAAGCGAAATACCAAGTATTTCCGCAAATCGTCGCGCTTCGGCTTCTCGAGATACCTTCATTTCTCCATAGCTCTCGTAGAATGCGCGGACCACCTCACTTCGAGCAGTTTCGGGACTTCCACTATGAAACACCGGGGCCGGTGCATATTGAATGCTCAATTGAATCTGTTCCGCAGTCGAGTCCCCGCACAAGAGCGATGCGACCACCAGTGCGCCATCAAGTCCTGCTGTCACGCCGGCGCTGCTAACGAGGGCTCCATCTACAACTACACGTGACCTGGTTGCGATAGCGCCGTAGTACGGCAAGAGATCCCAAGCAGCCCAATGTGTTGTTGCCAGTCTGCCGCGCAAAATTCCCGCGGCGCCGCACAGCAAAGCTCCGGTACAAACTGAAAACACCAACCCGCCGGAGTTCGTTTGCTCTCGAATAAGAGAAAGGACCTCCTCGTCATCCATTAGCTGCTGCTGCCCCAAGCCGCCGGGCACCAGCAGAACATCCAGCGCAGGCGCCTCGGCGATAGTGGTCTCGGGCGTCAGAATCAGCCCTTGAATATCCCGAAGCGGAGTCTTCGTTTTCGCCATCACATGGATGCTCGAATCCGGAATGCGCGATAGCACTTCGTAAGGACCCGTAAAGTCGATCTGGTCCATCCTGGGGAAGATGAGGCAACCGATTGTCAGGTGCTTCGTTTGGCGTACCGGCTTCTGCCTGTCTGAAATAGTGAGTGGCGAGTCCATATGCCCCTGCACCTACAATTAGCAAGGCCGAGCAATCTGGGCGAAACCGCCGCGCATCGAGGAACTCACAACAAATTGAATGGGCCGTTACGGGGTTTGCGATGCTCGGCGGTCCGCCACACGATGCGCCACCTCGAAAATCGCCAAAACGCAAACCAGCGCAATCAGGCCGAACCACCACGCCAAATGACGCCACACGGCCGTTTCGGCTAACGCCAGGTAGGCCAGCAAACACATCGGGCACTTCGGCACAAACGCCAGGGCCGGGATGGCGAGCAACCATCCCGATTTCTTCGCGCATCTATGGCATCTTATTCCGGGCATCCGCACGATGAGACCTTGGGCGCGTCCTCGTACCGATCATGATGTCGAAGCCAAGCCATCGGCATCTCAAACCCATCCTCATCCCGACCTTTCGGGGCAAGGTCGAGATAGTTGTACGTGCCGAGCAGGACGTCAAGCCCCCGCGCATACGCTGAATACGTGTGAAAGATCTGCCCTGCCTCATCGCGATAGAACACGCTGATACCAGGTCCTTCCGCCTGAGGAAAGTGCCGGCGCCCGTAGTTGTAGTAGACCTCTCCCCCCGCCATTTCTTCTGGCGTGAAAGAAACGTGATAGTCGAAGTGGAAGTCGCCGCGGAACGAGGATACCCAACGGAACTTCCAGCCCATGCGTTTCTTAAATGCATTAAGTTTTTCGAGTGGAGCGTGCGAGACAGCCGTCCACGTCACATCCCGATGCGCCAAGTGGGCAATGGCGCCGTCAACGTGATCGGCAAGGAACGAACACCCGCGACATCCTTCTTCCCAATCGGGACCGAACATGAAGTGGTAGAGCAGCAACTGACTGCGGCCATCGAATAACTCCGCGAGGGTTTTCTGTCCGTCGTTGGTATCGAATACATAGTTCTTCTGGACCCGCTCCCACGGGAGCTCGCGCCGCAAACGCGCGACTTCGTCCATTTGCCTCCGCAACTCTTTCTCTTTGGCGAGAAGTTCCACTCTCGCGTCGAGCCATTGTTCCGGTGAAACAACGGCACGGGATTGTGCCGTTGGGGTCAGTGTTGCCGTGCTCATATTAACCTCTCCTTTTTCTGTTTTTGTTCCGCATTCGCCTTCACTCGCGCGAGCATACTGCTCCAGCCCGCGCCGATTTTCGAACTATCACGAAGCTCGGGAAGAATCCAGCCCATCGCACGATGGCAGAACGTCAGGCGCGTGCTGTTCCCTTCCGCAGTTAGTCGATACTGCACGTTCGAGATCGCAGGCGTCGACATAAACAATGGCCCGTGGATCTCGACGAGGCTCGGCGCTTTGATCGCCTGAACGTGGCCCCAAAGGTGTCCGGTGTTGTTGCCGAGATCGCGAAACCATCGGCCTCCCGGCCACCGTTCGATCTTCATTGGCAACGGCGTCCCGTCGGGCGTCTCGTTCTGCGGCCCCATTTGTTCGAGGATCGTTTCAAACACGATGTCGATGGGAGCCGCAATTAATTCTTCTCTTGCGACCTCGAGGGTCTGCACTGCTTCCTGCGTTTCTACCGCTGGCATATACGCAACTACTCCTTTTCAGTTGGATTTGTGGAGCGCGTTTGTGCCTTCCGCTCGGCGCGCTCCTTGATGCGGTCGATCTGATGCGACCAGAACTGCTCAAAGCGTTTCGCCCAATCGTGTACCGGTTTCAATTGCCTGGGTTCCAGCCGGTAGAGCCGCATGGGCCCTGACGTTGTCACCGATACGATGCCGACCCGGCGCAGTACGCCTAAATGCTTGGATACTGCCGATTGCGAAACAGACAAGCGATCGACAAGTTCGCCGACTGCCCGCGATTCGCCATCGGCAAGAAACTCGATGATCTCGCGCCTGCGGGGTTCTGCGATCGCATTGAAAACATCGCTGGTAGTTCTAGCTCGCGCCACAAAGAAATCATATTCCTATATGGGAATATAGTCAAGGCAAAAATAAGCGAATTTCACTTTGCCGTCAGAACGAAGCCGACCGCGCAAAGCTTAGATTGACAGGTGACATAAGCTGGCGCATACTCAGGTAAGATGTCAACCTGAGAGTCGAAAAAGGAGGTTAAGTGTTTGGCCGCAAGCGCCCGCAAAACGATTTCTCCGATGAACTTCGTTCGCATTTACAGCTAGAGATCGATCGCCTCCGCAACGAAGGGGTGAGCGAGGAAGAGGCCTATTGGACAGCCAGGCGCACGCTCGGAAATCTTTCGGCCGCGGGCGAGCGTTTCTACGAAGAGATCCACTGGCTGTGGCTGGAGCACACGCTCCAAGACATCCGCCATGCGCTGCGCCGCCTGCGTCACGCTCCGGTTTTCGCTCTCACGACGGTTCTCACGCTGGCGCTAGGGATCGGGGCAACCACCGCCATCTTCACGTTGGTCCACGCCGTCTTGCTTCAGTCCCTCGCTGTTTCTAAACCGCAGCAACTCTATAGGATCGGCAAACACACCCATTGCTGCATTTGGGGCGGGTACAGCCAATACCAGGAATTCTCCATTTTCTCGTTTGAACTATACCGGTACTTCCGCGATCATACTCATGGTTTTTCGGAACTGGCGGCCTTCCAGGCCGGCGGAACGGATGTCGGGGCAAAACGCGTCAATGGCCGCGAGCCGGCGCACACTCATCGGGCCGAGTTTGTGTCCGGCAATTACTTCGCGATGTTCGGTGTAAATGCTTACCAAGGACGCGCAATTGCGAACAGCGATGATCGCCCAGGATCGAAGCCGGTAGCGATGATGAGTTATCGGTTGTGGCAACAGCAATACGCGCGCGATCCGTCCATTATCGGCAGTGTATTTGACCTCGATAACAAGCCATTTACGATCGTCGGAATCACTCCTCCGCCTTTCTATGGCGACAGTCTGCGCTATGTGCCTCCGGATTTTTTTCTGCCGCTGGCGGCGGAACCGCTGCTGCAGGGCGATAGCTCGCTGCTGAATCAGCCCGACGGTCACTGGCTCGATCTGATTGGCCGTATTCGACCGGGCGCCAGTCCTGAGGCCATCCAGGCTGAGTTGCGTCTGGAACTGGTCCAGTGGCTGCGCGCGCACTGGGCCGACATGGATGAGAACGCGCGAAAACTGCTTCCGA
>CAWCYQ010000040.1:0-34057 GCA_963799755.1 Terriglobia bacterium
CGCCCCAGTCCTTTGGAACTCCTCAATTTGCGCGACTTCCGCCGCGCTAAGCCGGAACTCCAGCGCGCCCTTTACACCTTCAACCTGGCTCGAGTTCCGTAAGCCCACGATCGCGGCGGTTACTGCGGGATTGGCCAGCGTCCAGGCCAGCGCTACTTCGCCCGGCGTCCGTCCGTGCGCCCCGGCAATCTGCTTGAGCACTTCCACCAGCCGCAAATACTCGTTAGCTTTGGCTCTTGGAAATCCTTGTCGCGCTTCCGCCAGTCATCCTGCGGCAGACTATTAGCGCGCTCTCGCGTCATCTTGCCCGTCAGCAGACCGGCTCGCATCGGCGAATAGACAATCACTCCAATACGATTGGCCTGCGCAAAAGGCAGAATCTCTTCTTCGACCTTCCGCACCAGTAGAGAGTAAGGCGGCTGCAAAGATGTAATCGGTGCAATCTTCTGTGCTCGCTTCATTTGCGCGGCATTGAAATTCGAAACACCGATCCACCGCACCTTTCCTTCCTCTTTGAGCCGTGCCATCTCCGTCCAGCCTTCCTCGACATCGGCGTCCGGTTCGGGCCAGTGCATCTGATAGAGATCGATCGTGTCCACGCCCAGACGGCGCAAACTGTTCTCGCACTCCTCGCGAATAGATGCCGCCTTTAGCGAAGGATAGATTTCCCGCTCTCCTTCCAGCGGCGCTCGCATTTCGTGAATACATACGGTTTCTGCTGTGCCTCGCGAATCGCTTTTCCGACAATCTCTTCGGAATGCCCAAGGCCGTACACTGCCGCCGTATCGATCCAGTTCATGCCGGCGTCTAGCGCGGCGCGAATGGCGCCCACCGAGTCGGTATCGTCTTGTTCTCCCCAACTGAATTTCCAGCCGCCTCCGCCCATTGCCCAGGCACCGACGCCCAGGGCGCTGATATTCAGATCGCTATTTCCGAGGTTCTTATGAGTAACATTCGCCATTTGCCCTGATTGTCGCAAAGCTTCGCGTCGTACTCGTTATTGCTTTCTCAGCGGAACCAACTCTGGCCTCTCGCGGTCATGCGATCGCAGCGCGTAATCGTATTTGCCGGAGTCGCAAGCCGGATAGGGGTCGCCGCGGTAGAGAGCCAACCCATAAACCCAGTGGCGGTCGAGCCAGTCGCTGCAGATCGTTCCAGGCGAATTCTCGATCTGCCGCCAGACGCCGCGAGCCGACACGGTCCGGTCCAGCACCGGAAAACAAACAATTTTTAGAAAGAATCCCCCAGCTACCAGGCAAAGCACAAGTAGAATACCCGCCCATGCGCGCCTTGCCAATAAACTCGCCGCCACCGGCGCAGCCATATAGAAAAACTCGGTAGGCCCAATGTGGAGAGTCCCTCCCGCCGCGATCCGGCCGAGCTGCAGAGTTTTCGGCAGAATGCCGGCCAGAACGGGAATCAGGCCAATCAGTACGCGCGCAGGCGACCAGCCAGCCCCGCAACGATCCCGCAAAACGCCTCTGGGCGACAGAACAGCCCAACAGGACGAAGGCTGCTGGTAACAATGGCAAGAGATACCCCGGCAGTTTATTCAAGGAAACGCTGAACAGAAAAAAACCGAAGGCCAGACAACTGATTAGAAATCGGTGCCGCTCGTCCCAGCCTTTACGCTGGAGGAAGCATAGGGCGAATAGGGGCGTCCACGGGTAAAGCGCCGCCAGAATCACCGGGAAGTAATACCACCAGGGCTGGATATGCTGCAGAGAGGGAGAATATAGGCGCTCAAACTGCTGTTTCCAGAAGAATACCTGCAGGAACGCATCTCCGTTGCGGATGTACATCATTGCGTACCACGGGAGCGCCACAGCCGCCCCAGCACAGATCGCCAAAGCCCAACTCCGCCACCACTGCCGCAGGTACCAGAGAAACGGTATCGCGAGTGCGATCGGGACCAGCGCTTTCGCCAGGGTCGCCAAACCCAGGCAGACGCCAATGAGTACGAACCTTCCGGCACGAAGGCCATCTTTGCCGGAGTCGTCATTCACCAACGGCAGCGCTAAGAAAATCGCAAGCGAATAAAAAACAGCTAACGGCAGATCGGTAAGCGCGAGACTACTGTAAGCGATCCAGCCGGCCGACGTCGCCAGCAGAACCGAAGCGGAGGCCGCCGCCGTCACACCGAATTCGCGACGCAAACAGAAAAACATCACAATCAGAAAAGCCAGACTCAGCACCGCCACTGGTAGCCGCCCGGATAGCTCCAGCCCGAGATGTACATAGTCACCGAGGCTCGTCATCCAATACAGCAATGGCGGTTTTTCGAACCAGGGGCTGCCCCAAAGCCTTGGTGTGATGAAATCGTGCGTCCTCGCCATGGTACGGCCTATCGCGAGATAGCGGGGCTCGTCGGGATCGAGTACACCGACCGCGCCGAGGCCATAGAGATACAAGCCCGCAATCGCCAGCACTAAGGTGAAGGCCGGGAAATACCGCCTGAGGTAGGACAATCCTCAGTATAGAAATCGAAGCAGCCCAGCCGAACGCCTGTACACTTGAGAAAAAGCATGCAACGTTTCTGGGCAGGTCTTATCGGACTTGCGCTTATCGGAGTGGCATCGATTCCGGCTGCGGTCCCGTTGGATAGACCAAAATTGGAGAACTACCTTCGTTACGCCGAAGGCTTCTCACCCTCTGTCAAATTTGTAATCGACGATCCGGTGCCGATTCCCATCCCGGGTTATTACCGTTTAGTGGTTCATCTGAGCATGGGTGAAACCAAACAGGACAAGGTCTATTACCTGACTTCGGACGGCAAACTCTTGGTCACCGGTCCGATCTGGGACTTGAACCGAAATCCCTTCTGGGAAACCCTACAGCAGCTTCCCACCTCTGGCCCATCTTTCGGACCGGAAAACGCGAAAGTCAAAATCGTCGTTTTCAGCGACTTCGAGTGTCCCTATTGCCGCGAGTTCGCTCACACGATTCGCGAGAACATCCCTCAGAAATATCCTAAGGACGTCAGAGTGATCTTCGAGGACTTTCCGATAGATTCCCTTCACCCCTGGGCTAGAGCCGCCGCCGAAGCCTCCCACTGTCTTACAGATGGCGAGCCAGAGCTCTTCTGGGCCTATCACGACTGGATATTTCAGCATCAGGGGGAAATCAACACTGGCAATCTCCGCGAGAAAGTGCTGGGCTTTGCGAAAGAACACAGCGCGGACGCAGCCAAAGTCGCGACTTGTCTGGACACGCGCGCAACCAAGGGAGAAGTGGAAACCAGCCTGCACACCGGACGTGAACTCGGTGTTGAGAAAACTCCGACTTTCTACGTCAATGGCCGCCCCGTTCCCGGCGCTTTGCCCTGGCCAAGTCTAAATACTCTGATCCAGATGGAGTTGAATCGGCCGATTTTTTCCGCCGATTCATCGAACGTACCCAAATGACGCCTCTTTTTTTATAGACGGTAATAATCCCCGCCAAATTGCCGATATAGATAGAGCAGGCTTGAAATAAGCCCTAAACTCACTCAATAGGTTTAAACTCGAAGTGCAAGCGCTAGCCGATCCACCCGTTATGAAGACCGATGCTGTCAAGACTCTCAAGCTTCCGCCCTTGATTCTGCATCCCTTCTCGAGCACCGAAGAGAATTCCATACTGGTGGACAGCTCACGAGCGAGCCTCGCCTTACAGGGATTTGCCCCGCGTGACCAGACGCCGCTTCAGGAGTTGGACAAACAGTTGCTGCGCGGCCGTTATGCCGAATTGCGCATGCTGTTCTACATAGGAAAGGATATCTCCCGGTGGGCCGAACAGTGCGCCGAAACCGCCCAAACCTCCGGCTGGACAGTAAACCGGCGGCTGCGGCCGGAGACCTTTGCCGTGCTGTTAATCCATCATGTTCCCGCCCATGTTCGCGCAAAACTGGAAGGCTGGGGAGTTCTCGATTTTTCCGCTCTCTTCAGACGCTCATTCGGACTGCACGCCGTTTTTCAAGAGCTTCCCCTATGTGATGCGTTGTCCCCAGAATTCTTGAGACGCTATCACCGGTATCTGGATCAGTGGTACGAGCAGCGTTTGAAAGATTGGGTTTTCGATCGTCCGGATCCAGATGAGTTTACGTTTGATCTGTATGCTTCGGGCGAGTACAGCTCCATGCTCGAAAAGAGTTGGGCAGAGGATGAGGCCAGACACGCGTAGCGACAACGGATTATGCTTAAAGCATGGATCTGCCGAGATTCGTTCTCGCCCAACAGTCATTTCCGGATCGCACAATCGCTGACGTTCCTCGGCATGTACACACGGAGCTGTCTCAGTCTGACTTTGCGTCGCGGGTTCCGAAGGGGGCACGGATCGCGATCGGCGTAGGAAGCCGCGGAATTTCGAATATCGCGACGATTGTCAAGTCGGTGGTCGGCTTTTGGAAAGAACAGGGCGCAACTCCTTTCATCTTCCCGGCGATGGGAAGCCACGGCGCTGCCACCGCTGAGGGCCAGGCAGACGTTTTGGCGCACTATGGAATTCACGAAGCCACCATGGGTGTTCCGGTTATCAGCTCGCTTGAGGTTATGCCGCTCGGCGAAACACCGGAAGGCATAGAAACCTACATAGACAAAAACGCTTATCAGTCGGACGGAGTGTTTCTCGTTGGCCGCGTCAAATGGCACACCGACTTTTCAGGGCCAATTGAGAGCGGTTTATTCAAGATGATGGCGATCGGGCTCGGCAAGTTCGCAGGTGCTCGCGCCTACCACACCTACGCTTATCGCATGGGCCTGGAACGAATGATTCGCAGTGTCGGCGAAAAAGTTTTCAATTCGGGTAAGATTCTAGGCGGCCTCGCCATTCAGGAGGGGGCGCACCACGAAACCGCAGGGTTGGTAGCCGTGAGCTCCGCCGCCGGATGTAGCGCGATGCTGGCGCGGGAAGAGGAACTTCTGCGGCAAGTCAAGTCCTGGAAGGCCAACCTGCCGGCATCTGAAATTGACGTGCTGATTATAGACGAGATGGGAAAGAACATCAGCGGCGCGGGTATGGACACCAAAGTGATCAACCGAAGCGTCACAGGGGCGTGCAATACATTCCCGGATGTGCCCACTGTACATCGAATTTATGTCCGCGCATTGACGGACAGCACCTACGGCAGCGCTGTGGGAGTCGGCCTCGCCGATGTGGTTCACGACCATTTACTTAGCGGGGTTGATTGGAAACCGACATATATCAATTCCTTGACCGCTTCCACTCCCACGGCCATTCGAACACCCATTCATTTCCCTTCCGACAGAGAAGCTTTGGAAGCCATCGCGCCTACTGTCGGCAAGAAGAATTTGTCCGAGGTGACATATTGCCGTATCCACAACACTCTAGAACTCGTGAATGTAGCCGCCAGCGAAAATTTGGTCCCTGCACTGGCTCCTAACGTGAGTGTGGTATCTGAGCCGTTCGACGTGTCCTATGCGCCAGGGGGGGATTTCGAGGAGTTTGCGGTGGCTTCCCAACACCTCACTCATGCCTGATGAGGAGCGAACAAAAGTAGAACAGTTGAGACGGATTTGTCATCTAACAGGTGATATTCCGTGGAGATTCGTTCAAAGCTGAGCATTTTAGCGGATGCGGCCAAGTACGACGCATCCTGTGCGAGTAGTGGATCGCGCCGCGCCCGGCTCGAGGGTGGCCTTGGCAATACCGACGGTGTAGGCATCTGTCACAGTTACACGCCGGACGGACGCTGCGTCTCGCTCTTGAAGCTGCTCCTGACGAACTATTGCATCTACGATTGCACTTACTGTGTAAATCGAATCTCCAGTGATACCCCGCGGGCGCGTTTCAGCCCGGAAGAAGTGGTTTTTCTCACGACTGAGTTCTACAAACGCAACTACATTGAGGGTCTCTTCCTTAGCTCTGGCATCATTCAGAGCCCCGATTACACCATGGAGCAGTTGGTTCGCGTGGCAAAGCTGCTTCGCACCCAACAACTCTTCGGCGGGTATATTCACCTCAAGGCAGTGCCGGGCGCTTCTGAGGAACTGATGCTGGAGGCCGGACATTGGGCCGATCGCCTGAGCGCCAATATCGAGCTAGCCCGCAACGACGATCTGACCCAGTTAGCGCCAGCCAAGACTCATCGTGAAATCGAAGCGACAATGCAGCAGATCGCCAGCGGAATTCTCGCAGCGAAAGAGCAGACTCTGCAAACCAAGCGTACCGAACAGTTCGCGCCTGCCGGCCAGAGCACTCAGTTTATTATCGGAGCGACAGCAACACCGGACGGGGAGATACTCGAGAAATCATCAACGCTGTACAAGACTTTCGGCCTCCGCCGAGCTTATTACTCGGCATTTAGCCCTATCCCGCACGCCGACCCTGCCCTGCCCCTGAAGAAAATTCCGCTGGTTCGCGAGCACAGACTGTATCAGGCAGACTGGCTGCTTCGCTTTTACAATTTCTCGCCAAGCGAATTGACGACAGAAAACGACCGTAATCTGCCACTGGACAAGGACCCCAAATTAGCCTGGGCGCTTCGAAACCGGGGGTTTTATCCAGTAGACGTGAACAAGGCTGGTAAATCGGCGCTATTGCGGGTACCGGGCCTGGGCGTGCGGAACGTCCAACGAATCCTGAAAATCAGGCGTTATCGCGCACTGAGATTGGCAGATTTGGCGAAGCTGAAGATTTCATTGAAGAGGGCGCGTCATTTCATTGTTACTGCAGACCATAATCCCGCCTCGGCGCAGATCGATCGGGAAGCTCTGCCGAAGAGATTCGAAGCGTCGGCGCAACTTGGATTGTTTGAAGCAGCGATTACGGCCAGAACGGGCGAACTGTGATTTCAGCATCGGTATCAGATTTCGAGAGTTGGCGGGCCGTTGCTCGCAAGTTTTTATCGGCAGATGTTTTGCCAAATGAAATCCAATGGGACAACTCGAACACATCGCTTTTCGAAGAAACAATCCAACCTGCTGCAAATTCCAAGATCACTGTCCCGAGTGGGTTTGTGGAGCTGGCGAAAGTTGTGGCACTCCATCGCGATGAAGAACGCTGGCCGCTTCTATACCGGGCGCTGTACCGAATTACGCACGGCGAGCATGACCTTCTGAAAATCGATATAGACGACGACATTCGGCACCTTCGCTTGATGGAAAAAGCGGTAGGGCGGGACATGCACAAGATGAAGGCTTTTGTCCGATTCCGGCTGGTCGCCGGCTCACAACCTGAGCAGTTCGTAGCCTGGTACCGGCCGGATCACCACATAGTGGAAACCGTGGCGCCGTGGTTCGCAGCTCGGTTCGGGAGTATGAGATGGTCGATTTTTACCCCTGACCGCAGCGTCCGCTGGGATCTGGAAGAGCTGTCATTCGGTCCGGGCATATCACGCTCTGAAGCACCGCAAGAGGACGTGCTGGAAGATCTCTGGAAAGAGTACTACGGATCGATTTTCAATCCGGCGCGCGTCAAGGTGAAGGCGATGAAGTCCGAAATGCCGGTTCGCCATTGGGCTACTCTGCCGGAAGCGCAGATTATCCCGGATCTACTAGCAACAGCGGATGAGAGAGTGGTACAAATGGCAGCGAATCAAAAGCCTTCAGCACTCCCCTGGGTTCCCGAGAAGCACGAACTCGCGCGACTTAGGGCGGCAGCTCCGGAGTGCAAGGGCTGCGATCTTTATAACCATGCTACGCAAGTCGTTTTTGGCGAAGGGCCACCCGATTCGAAAGTAGTCATGGTGGGTGAGCAACCGGGCGATGAGGAGGACGTCAAGGGACACCCATTTGTCGGTCCCGCCGGACGACTTCTCGATAAGGCGATGCACGAGGCTGAGCTAGATCGCGAGAAGATCTATGTCACCAACGCGGTCAAGCATTTCAAGTTCAAGATCGAGCGAGGCAAACGCCGCATCCATGCCAAGCCAGGCGGAATCGAAATTTCTGCCTGCAGGCCCTGGCTCGAAGCGGAGCTCGACGCCATCGAGCCAGACATCGTAGTTTGCCTCGGAGCGACTGCGGCACAAGCCTTGATGGGACGAGATTTTCGCGTCACGACCGAACGCGGCAAGTTTTTCCCTTATCATCGCGCTAAGGAGCTGGTCGCGACGATTCACCCATCAGCGATTTTGCGCGCGCTCCCGGACCAACATGAACAACAGTACGAGTTGTTTGTACGAGATCTTCGACTCATAGCGGCACGAGTCCGCGAGCTTGAAAAAGCCGCTAGTTGAGTCCGGCCTTCCAACGTTCAATCAATACTAATTGCTTTTGTACCTGTTCGCGTTCAGGTGAGTCCGGCTCCAGACGCAAGTAGGTTTCGAGATCCGCCTTAGCCGCTCGATGATTTAACTGCCGAAGATGAACCAAGCCGCGATGGCGGTATTCTTCGGCGTATTCGGGCATTGCTTGGATGAGTAGATCGAGTACTTGACGGGCCTTGTCAAAGGCTTCTCCACGGAGATAGATCGCCTTCAGATTACTCAAGATGCGCACCAGGATCTGCCGCTTTGACACGGGCGCCAGGACTGCTGGATTGGACCTAAGATCTACACCCGCAGTTTGTTTAGCGAGAGCACTACAATCGGCGAACGAAAGAATCCGGCCGCGATTAAACGGATCGATCCAGTAACGGACATGTCTATCCTCATAGGACACAATAAAGTGACCGGGTAAGCCCACACCATAGACTGGTCTGGTCAGCCGGCGCGCTACTTCCATATACACGATCGATAACGAAATCGGGATACCGAGACGCCGCATAAGAACCGAGTTGAGACAACAGTTCCGGGGATCATAGTAATCGTCTTCGTTGCCGCGAAACTGAAGCACGTCAAATAGCAGCTCATTCGAAGCATTTATAAAGTCCAGACCGCTGGCGTTGGGCGTGAGCTGGGAGCTTATCTGCTCAGCGAGATTATCCAGCCGGAAAGCCGCCGCATCGAGATCCAAACCCGGGAATTCAATGTTGGCAATTTCAAGCGCGGCAATGTCAAGGGGTACGGTCGAGCGATCATCCCTCAAGGCATCGAGCAAGCGCTGCACGCGGATTAGCTTATCACCGTCTGACTGTCGCCGACGGATTGCTTCTCGGAGGCATCAGCCGGGTTATGAGGCCGGCTGAATCGTGAATCCCATCCAACGCTGGTTGGCAACGCTACGCACGTTCCCGGAGTTCGTTCTGCGAGTTTCTCCGCTATTGTCCATCTCGTGTCTCCCACCGCCAATCACGCGGTAGCTGTTCTTGTCCACCTTTATATCGGCAACTGGCCGAAGAGATAGACGCGCACGTCTGGCGCCGAATCCGATGATGGCAGGAACGACCTGGTACCTGGTAGTTCGCGTTGCGACCGACCTGGGCCCGGTGATTTCCGCAGTACGAGATTTTGTGGGGTTTTCGAAGAAAGATGTCGTCATCGGACAGGCGATGCCATTGGATGAAGAGATCAACGGGTCGCTGGAGATGGAACGACTGCTGGCGGTACTGACGTCCTTTTTTGCTGCGCTCGCGGTGGCGTTAGTAGCGGGCGGCCTTGCCGGATGGACGGCTGATCTCAGCAATGCTCTTCGAAACAAAACCGACCGATCCAGTAGTCATCCTGGCGGTGGTGGGTTCGATGGTATTCCTCGGAATTTCGGCCGGACTGATGCCGGCGAAACGCGCATCGAAGCTGGACCCTATGCGGCGTTGCGGTGGGACTAGCCCGGTCACAGCAAGTGAAAATCGATTTCGACCGTGATACGAACGTTGACCGGCTTATCGCCTTTGGTGCCCGGATGGAACGTCCATTGTTTGAGAGCTTCCATCGCAGTGCGATCTTCTTCCGCACTCAAACCGCTCGAAATCCGGCATCTCGTCGGTTTTCCCTCCTGGGTGACGACAGTGGAGATTTTTACCGTTCCCTCGACGAAAGCCTCCTTCGAGGACGGTGAAAACTCCGGCTCGACGTAGTGAATAAGTTTTGGCGGCTTGATATCGCCCCCGGGCTCGTAAACGGGCTCATCTGATTTAGCTTGACCGCCGCCGTTTTCCTGGCCATCTTTGAAAAACGAACCCAGCGCCGCAGCTTGCGAAATTCTGCCGATTGAACTTGCTGCAGTTAGCGAGGAGAGAAAAGCCCTCCTGTTTGCAAGTAGATACACGAATTCTCCTGAAGCATGCGAGTGTCAGAAGAGACGAAAGAAGGTATGCGCAGGTTTCACGTCTTCTACTTTTCCAAGAGAACCACTTTACGATGCAGAGTTACTGTGAGAAGCTGTTACTATGCACAGCTTGCTGGCCGTCGTCTTTTGGATACGGTATCGGTCGAGGCTGCGGCGGAGAGGGTACTCCTTCCGAGAATTCCGGAGCCAATGCGCATGGTTTCTGGACCGTCTTTTGCGTATTCAGGCGAACGAGATGAAGATAAGCGCCGGTTCAGCGTTCGATCGCAAGCAGATCCGCGCCCGCTGGTGAATCACATAGCCTGCAAGCGGCGAATACGATCAGCAGTGGGCGGGTGCGAGGAGAAGAGACGCATCAGGTTTTGTCCAGTAAACGGTTGAATTATAAAGAGATGAGCAGTTGAAGGAGTGGCATCCAGAGGAATCTGCCGGGAGTAGGCGTCAAGCTTACCGAGCGCTGAAATCAACTTGGCAGGCTGGCCGGTGTACTTAGCGGAAGCAGCATCGGCATCGAATTCGCGGCTACGGGAAATTGCCATCTGAATGAGCAAAGCAGCGATAGGAGCAAGAATTAACATCAAAACGCCGCTCCATCCTCCGCCCTGATCTTCGTCGTCACGTGAGCCGCCGAAGAAGAAACTCATCCGGGATAAGAAGGTTATGGCCGTGGCAAGGGTGGCGGCGACGGAACTGATCAAAATGTCGTGGTGAAGCACGTGGCCCAGTTCGTGCGCGATTACACCCGCAAGCTCGTCATCGGACATCGTGTTCAGTATCCCGGCGGTGAACGCGACCGAGGCATGCTGGGGGTTGCGGCCGGTGGCGAAGGCATTTGGCGATGTATCGGGAATAAGCCAGAGCTTCGGCATCGGGATGTCCATTCTTTGGGCTAAACCTGCAACGATAGGGTAAACGCGCGCGTAGATGGATGAGTTCTGCTCCGGCGTCACGGGCTGGGCCGAGTACATGGAAAGGGCCATTTTTTCGGAGAAGAAATAGCTAAAGAAATTCATCAGCACGGCCAATCCGAGCCCAATGTATAGGCCGTTGCGCCCTCCAAAAGCTTCGCCGAGCAACAGCATCAGGCCGCTTAGAAGACCTAATAGAAGAACTGTTTTGAAGGCGTTCATAAAGGCTGTATATTAGACGCTCTGAGACGCCAATAGGATACTCGGCGTGCCTTCAGAGTGGCCGCTTGCGGAAATAGCGATAGAACACGGCTGCTACCGCGAGCACGGGAACCGCAAGAAAGAGGCCAAGCGGACCGAATAGAAAGCTGCCGGCCAGCAGAGCGACAAAAACGGGCAGCGGCCTCAAGCCCAGCGGTTTACTCAAGAGGCGAGGCGTGATGACAAACCCTTCCAAAGCCTGAATGAGTACCCAAGCAGCGAAAGCGATCAAGAAGTGTGTGAGGTTCCAATCGACCCAGCCGATTGAGATGGCCACCAGAGCAAGCGGGACCAAGGAACCAATGCGGGGAACGAAATTCGCGAGGCCCCCAAGCAGCGCGATAAGCGGCCAAAGCGGCACGCGGGCAATCCCGAAGCCGATCGCGTAGAGAACGGCGAGCACAATCGCGATCAGGATTTGCGCGCGAAGATAGCGGCCAACGACGTAGACAGATTCGCGAAAAGGATTGCCGGGCGGCGATGTCATTTCTATTGAGGAAGCCAACCCTCGATTGCGAGTATATGTCGAAAGCCAGGAGTATCCAGGGAGACCGCTGGAAAATAGGAACCGGATAGTGTGCGCCGCCACCAAAGTCCGGTCTTGCGATGCTCTTCGGGCGTCGTGAAGTGATATTCGTAAAGCATGGCGCGAACGTAATGCGGCGGTTTGGCACGGAAAGGATTCGCCCGAAGCAGGCTGAGCACGTCAGCGTCGCCTTCGAGTAACTTGGCGACGAAGTTCACGAACCAGGGATAGTCCTGATAAGTGGACATGGCGGCGAACCACATCAGCCAATCGAGCCGCAGATGATACGGTGCAATCTGCGGAGGCCGGTAACCCGGGTCGCCGGGCTTTCCCTTGAACTGATACTCCCGCCACTGGGTTGCTGGCGTAACGATCGCATCATCGGTACCCTCCACGATTACTTCGTAGCGAGTTTTGGTGATACTGCCGAATGCGCCATAGGTGCCGACCAAGTGCAGCGAATTGAAGCTCGTATTCATGATCTGGCGGGCAGATAGCATATTGGCAACAACCGGAATGCTCATGAGGACTACGCCCGCGAGAATCACGTAATTCACCAGTTGCGTCGCGGGTGACACGTGCTGGAAGCTTGGCGCCCACGCCGAAAGACTGGAGAAGAGGCGCGTGTCGAGCGTAGAGAACGCAAGGACGAGCGTCAACCAATTGAGCCAGGAGAGATTCCCGCTGATGATAATACTGAGTTGGAATGCGATTGTGATCAAGCCGGCAATACCAGCGAAGGGCTGGGGTAGGAAGTAGAAGAAGGGAACGATCAGCTCCGAAAAATGATTAAACAAAACGCCGGCATTGGCTAGCCAATGTGGAGCCCAGTGCAAATACCAGCTAAGCGGATTGGGCATCGGCTGAGTTTCGTAGTGGTAATAGAGACAGGTCAAGTTGCGCCAGCATGGGTCGCCGCGCAACTTGATCAGACCTGCGCCGAACATAATGCGGAAGAGCAGCCAGCGGAACAACCAAATCGGAATGCTCTGCGGCATGGTGCGCGAGCCCCCGAGGAAAATCGCGAAGAAGCACGCCTCGAGCAAAATGGATTCCCAGCCGAAAGCGTAAAATGTCTGGCCCACATTGACGAAAGATAAGTAGAGCAGGTAGATTGCAGCCCACGCGACGACGTTCGACCATGTATACCTGGTGGCGACGCCTGTCACGAGTAGCGCCGAGAGAATGACACCGAGCCAAGCGGCAAGAGTGAAGGCTATGTCACGCGGGAAGAGATAAAAAAGGCTCGGCGATTGGCTGAAGGGAACTTGCTTCACGAACAATGGAACTGGAAGCAAGCCGTGCTCACCGAGCAGGGGTTTGAATTGGTTGAGCGCGGCAATGAACGCAATGAGGCAAATCACGGCAATGCCGCGTTCGAGTAGCAGCCGGGCAAGCCAGTAGCTCTTCACCTCGAAGTTCACTACTAGCCAAGATACTCCGGTGCGCCGGCGCTGACACGGGACTGCGAGAATTGATGCAGCGACACACATGAACAGGCGTGCTTTCTTATCATCGACCGCGATTGCCGGCGCCGTTGCGCGAAGCACACGCGCGCTCCCACAGGAGCAGAGAATTCAGACGTCTCACTCGTTCGAGTTTCCGCTGGATGAAATCAGCATTTCCGGCCTGCAAGAACAAATAGCTGCAGGCAGGTATACAGCGGAGGCAGTGACTATTCTTTACCTAGAGCGCATCGAAGCATTAGATCGCCAAGGACCCGCGCTGCGAGCCGTAATCGAATTGAATCCGGATGCGTTGTCTATCGCGCGCAGCCTTGACCAAGAGCGCAAAGCAAAAGGGCCACGCGGGGCGTTGCATGGCATCCCGGTACTAATCAAAGACAATATCGATACCGGCGACAAGATGCAGACTACGGCGGGGTCGCTGGCCTTGGCGGGAAAGCCAGCGCAGCGCGATGCCTTCGTGGCCGAAAGACTTCGGGCAGCTGGTGCCATCATTCTCGGTAAAACCAACCTGAGCGAATGGGCGAATTTTCGTTCGACCCATTCCACAAGCGGCTGGAGCGGCCGCGGAGGGCAAACTAAGAATCCGTACTCTCTGGATCGGAATCCATGCGGATCCAGTTCGGGTTCGGGCGTGGCTATCGCTTCGAACTTCGCGGCCGTTGCGGTGGGCACGGAGACGGATGGATCAGTGATCTGTCCTTCATCGATATGCGGCATAGTAGGGATCAAGCCTACGCTCGGGCTGATCAGCCGCGCCGGTATCATTCCGATTGCGCACAGCCAGGATACGGCGGGTGCAATGGCACGATCCGTGACGGACGCGGCGATCTTGCTCGGAGCTCTGACAGGAATAGACCCTCGCGACGGCGCTACTGTGGCAAGCCAGGGCAGATCGTACCGAGACTACACTCGGTTTCTAGATCCAAACGGTTTGCGGGGGATGCGCATCGGCGTAGCGCGACAGTACTTCCACATGACACCGGCCGTTACGAGCGTTATGGAAGAATGCCTGGCGATGATGAGGAGCGCAGGCGCCCAGATCGTAGATCCGGTTGAGTTTCCTAGGTTCGAAGCGTGGCGAGACTCCGAAACCGAAGTACTTCTCTATGAGTTCAAGGCGGATCTGAACGCATATCTTGCAGAGCGGGGAGCGGCGGTGAAGTCGCTGGCCGATTGCATAGCTTTCAACCGCGGTCACGAACGGGAAGAGATGCCCCACTTCGGACAGGAACTTATGGAGCAAGCGGAAGAGAAAGGCCCGCTCACAGAAAAGGAGTATAAGGATGCCCTTTCTAAGAACCACCGGCTTACAAGAAAGAAAGGGATCGACGCGCTGCTCAAGAAGCACAAACTGGATTCAATCACCGGACCGACGGCAGGGCCGGCATGGTTAACTGACTGGGTCAACGGGGACCGGGTAGACAGCGGCTGTGCTTCCCCGCCCGCAGTGTCCGGCTATCCGCACATCACTGTTCCAGCCGGGTTCGCCTCCGGTTTACCGCTTGGAATTTCTTTTTTCGGTGAAGCCTGGAGCGAACCCAAATTGATCAGGATCGCCTTTGCTTTCGAGCAACTGCGCCGCGCACGCCGTAAACCGAAGTTCGCACCGACGATTGATTTCTCTGTTTGACGCTGCCGGCGCGGTAGATGGAAAGAGTACTTTGAAAGGAAACATGACAGGCAGATATCACGTGGTGATTCTCGGCGGAGGTTTTGGCGGCCTCTATGCCGCACAGGCATTGAAACACGCTCCCGTGGACGTCACGCTCATAGACAAACGGAATTTCCATCTATTCCAGCCTCTTCTCTATCAGGTTGCGACCGGCTCGCTTTCACCGGGAGAAATTGCGGCGCCGCTGCGCGCCGTGCTGAGCAAGCAGAAGAATACGAGAGTGCTGCTGGGTGATGTGATCGACCTTGATCCCGTAGCCAAACACGTTGTGCTGCGGGATGGAGCTCAGATCGGTTATGACTCGTTGATTGTGGCAACGGGATCACAGAGCACTTATTTTGGCAATGACCGATGGGCCCAATGGGCACCGGCACTGAAGACAATCGAGGATGCTACTGAAATCCGGCACAAAGTCCTGCTGGCTTTTGAAGCGGCGGAGCGGAGTTCCGATCCAGAGCAGCGTAGAATGTGGCTCACCTTCGTTATAGTCGGCGCGGGAGCTACCGGGGTGGAGTTGGCGGGTACCTTGGGAGAGATAGCTAATCATACGCTCAGGAATGAGTTTCGCTCGATCCGCCCGGAAGATGCGCGCATTCTTGTGATCGATAGGGGTTCGAGGGTACTTTCAACGTTTCCGGAAGACCTGTCGCTAAAAGCCGAGAAGCAGTTGCTGAAACTGGGTGCGCGGGTGCGAACTGGTCTGACGGTTACCTGTATCGATCAGGATGGAGTGGCGTTCAAAACCGACTCCGGCAAAGAAGACCATATAGCCTCTCACACCGTTATCTGGGCGGCGGGAGTGGCAATTTCTGAGTTCGGCCGCCAATTGGCAAAACGAACCGGCGCGGATACGCAACGATCGGGACAGATCAAAGTAACCGCCGATCTTACGATTCCCAAGTACCCTGACATTTTCGTTGTGGGAGATCTGGCGTCCGTCATAGGACCAGATGGAAAGCAGTTGCCGGGGGTGGCGCAAGTTGCGATGCAGGGTGGAGCGTATGCGGCGAAGACCATCATACAGCGCGTAAGAGGGAATCAGAAGAGCTCGAAGCCTTTCCACTATTTCAATAAGGGCGACCTGGCGGTCATCGGTAGGGCGGCCGCCGTCGCTGATATCTTTGGCATACACCTTTCCGGCTTCCCTGCGTGGCTGGTCTGGTTATTCATTCACCTCATGTACCTGGTCGAGTTTCAAAGCCGCATTCTAGTGTTTATCGAATGGGGATTTCTTTATCTCACCTATGATCGCGGCGCGCGTCTGATTACGGGGGGTGCCGCCAGAAGCTCGGTCTCGAAAGAAAAGACCTACTCTGCCTCGGAGGGCTGACGCAAAACGATTTCACCAGGAGTGCTAGTTTTATAAATACGCGATGGAGCTGCTGATTTCCGGGCCAGAAGGCTCGTCGATAAATATCGAGCTGCGCAAACCAATATTGTCCCTGGGGCGTTCCGCGGATAACGATCTGCCATATCCGGAAGACCCCTGGCTTTCTCGGTACCACCTTACATTTGAGAAGCACAACGATGGATGGTTCGTCAAAGACTGTGCGAGCCGTAACGGTACGGTAGTGAACGCCACGAGCCTGAAAGAGCCGCACAAAATGTGTTCGGGCGATAGGATCTATGTCGGTCATTTGACGATAGAAGTACGCGAGCCATTGCCTGAAGCTCCTAAGCCGGTGGTCTCGTTCGTTCCACAAGAGGAAGAGCGGATCACGCGCGAGGCAACGATTGTAACCAGCCTGGACAAGTTGCTGGGCAAGAGCAACGCAGCACCCGGGGCCAAGGTGGAACGGGATGCAACTCTCAATACTACACGTGTAGTTGCGGCTTTGATCCGCGCCGGACAGGAGTTAGCCGGGCACAGACCCCTAGAAGAACTCTTTCAGGTAATCCTGAAGCTCGCCCTGTCGGCGATGGAAGCGAAACGAGGCGTCATCATGACGCTCGAAGACGGAGAACTGATTGTCAGAGCGAGCGAAGGCGATGGCTTTTCGATCAGCACGTCCGTTCGCGACCGCATTCTGCGCCAAAGGTGTTCGTTGGTGATCAGCGATACGCAACTGGATGATGCTCTACGGCAACAGCGAAGCATCATGATGCACCGCGTACGCAGCATGATGGGCGTGCCATTGCAGACCGGCGACCGGGTCATCGGCTTGATCTATGTCGACAACGGCGCGATTCTGCGCCAATTTACGCAAGAGGATGTCGACCTCCTCACCGTAATGGCAAATGTCGCCGCAATCCGGATCGAACATGCGCGACTCGCGGAAGTAGAGCAATCTGAAAAATTAATGGAACTCGAACTGGCACAGGCCAGCGAAATCCAGGCTATGCTACTGCCTACCGAGGCGCCGATCTTTCCCGGCTACGATTTGGCAGGGCACAATCTTCCCTGCCACACAGTGGGCGGCGATTACTTCGATTTCATTCCTTACGGCGACGGGCGAGTGGCGCTGGTGGTGGGCGACGTTTCGGGGAAAGGATTACCTGCCGCGCTGTTAATGTCCAGTCTGCAAGCGCGCGTGCAAATGCTCCGCGAGACCAGCCCTGATCCGGCATTTGCTGTGACAGTCTTGAACCGCAATTTAGCGGAAAGGTGCCCGGCGGGCAAGTTCATTACCTTCTTTTACGCGCTGCTCGATCCAGCGAGCGGGGAACTGAAGTACAGCAATGCCGGGCACAATTATCCGCTCTTGTTGCGGGCTAACGGAACGGTGGAACAACTCGCTGGAGGCGGCCTGGTGCTCGGTCTCTTTCCGACAATTCGTTACGAGGCGCGGGAAACCACGCTCGAGCCCGGTGACATGCTAGCTCTCTATAGCGACGGAGTGACAGAAGCGGCCAGCCCATTGGGCGATGAGTTCGGAGAGGAAGGATTAGCGAAGTTCCTGCTCGAACGTAGATCGGAATCCTGCGGTCATCTGGTCATGGGACTTGTTGACTACTTACGAGATTGGCACGGCAGCAGTGGCTTTACCGACGACTTCACAATCGTTTTAGTCAAACGAGCCGAGCACCAGCCCGAAGTAAAGCAAATCGCCGTATAAAAAAGTGCAGAGCGAGCAGTGCGTACGTTCGCCGGGTGACTTAATCGCTCAGCCGGAAGAGCCCGAACTCGGCCAGCAGCGGACGCGCCGATGATTGGGTGATGCGGAGACGCACACGGCTGGTAGTGACGGGCTGCTCAGAGCGCAGGATTCTGCAAATGCCAATACTGGTGCCGCTCCCGAAAGGCCGCCAGGCGCCGTTCTGAAATGTGTCAAGCGAGAAAGCGGCCACACGTTGGCCGAACTGAGTCTGTTCCCGAAGACGGATTAGATTGAAGGATTCGGAGTGGGGCAGATCGAGAATGATTTGCGGCGCAATGACAGGGCCAGTGACGGACTGACGCGCGTTTGCGGAAAGATCGCGGGCGAAAGTCGCTTGGATGAGCTTACCGAAACCGCGGAGACTAGCGACATCGGTCTCATAAATCAGCCCACGACGATCGGGCGGAACGTTCAGCAGGAAACTCGCCCCGCGCCCCACTGAATCGAAATAGAGATCGATTAGTTCGCGAGGAGTTTTGACTCTGGTGTTTTCAGCTGGGTGCCAAAACCAGCCGGGACGGATCGAAACGTCGCATTCAGCCGGCATCCAGTACTTCCCGTTCCGAGTGCCGCTCGTCGCCTCTGATTCGACTATGTCTCCGGGAGAACCGGGTCCGCCGCTTGGCGAGCGCGGCGTATAGGTGGCCCAACAGGTTTCGCCGGCAATTCCTTTCTCGTTGCCGACCCAGCGGACGTCGGGTCCAACGTCACTGAAGATCGCAGCGTCAGGTTGGAGTTCCCGCTCCAGCGCCCAGGTGCCGGGCCAGTCATAGTAGTGCAGCTTATCGATCACGCGTTTTTCGCGGGTACCTCCGTAGTAACCGTCACCGCCATTTGCGCCATCGTGCCAGATTTCAAAGATTGGGCCGTAGCCGGTAAGCAGTTCACGCATCTGCTCCCGGTAGATGCGAATGTATTGCGGAGTGCCGTAAGTGGCCTGATTGCGATCCCAGGGCGAAAGATAAACGCCGAATTTCAAGCCGTGACGATGGGCGGCCCGGGAGATTTCCCGCACCATGTCGCCGTTACCCTCCTTGTACGGGCTGTGCTTGATTGAATGCTCGGTTGTTTTTGTGGGCCAGAGACAAAAACCGTCATGGTGCTTACAAGTGAGGATGACACCTTTGCTGCCAGCGTCTTTCAAAGCCGCAATGATGGCATCAGCGTCGAAGGCAGTGGGGTTAAAGATGGCGGGATCTTCATCGCCGTAGCCCCACTCTCTGTCGGTGAAGGTATTTACGGTGAAGTGGAGAAAATTGTAGAAGCCGAGTTCGCTCCATTGAATTTGACGCGGAGATGGAACTGCGCCGAAGGGTTCGGGCTCAGATGCAGCTTTCGCGAATGCGGAAAGCAGTCCTGGCGCAATGCAGGCGAAAGAACGTCGAGTTATCTTCATGATTGTTGGGTACTGCCAGCGGCCATATCGTAGATAGGATTCTCGCGAGCTTCGATGGAGCGTTCGCCGCCCTGATGGAGATCAAGCACGACAATCTCATTGCGTCCTGAATGCAGCCATTCAGCGGGAACATACAAGGTGCGTTGCGGTCCGACCGACCAGTAGCGGCCGAGATTGTGCCCATTGATCCAGATATAGCCCTTGCCCCAGCCACGCGTATCGAAGAAAGTGTAGCCGGTATGGTCAAGATCGAGATAGGCTCGATAAAAGGCGGGTCCTGCGGCAGGAGCGTCCGAGAACCGCAGCCGAGATAGATCGGTCAGTGGAAGCGAGAAGATCTCCCAATCTTTCAATGGGCTGCCGTCGAGAGAGACATCGCCGAGAATTCCTTTGCGATCATCTATGAGATGCGGACCGAAATTGACGCGGCCCATGGCGTCGATCAGGATATCGAGTGTAGAGCCGGATGAAAGATGGACCGGCAAGCTGGTTTGCTTCAGGCGGCGATCAAGGGTGCCTAAGTGCCGGTCCCCGCTATAAACCAGCGCATAGTCACGCGCATCCGCGATCTCGAGATTGCCTCTCTGAGGGGAAGTGAGTTGGGTGCGGTAGAGCATCAAACCGTAGGACTGTCCGAGAGACTCCATGGCTTGCGGAGTTGGGGTGTGTTTCGGCTCGCCAAGCAGTGACCAGAGCGCGGCGGATTCCTTCATGGCGAAACGAGGAACCGTGACGAACGGTTCGGAATCGGGCAGCGCAGGAATCGGCGTCGCGTCTTTCGAGTTCCGGCGGATCACATCGCGTATCGCGAAGTACTTGGCGGTGGGACGGCCGGCTTCGTCGAGCGGAGCGTCGTAATCGTAGCTTGAGACGTCAGGCTGGTAAGCTCTGTCGCGATTCGCACCGGCCATGAAGCCGAACGAGGTTCCACCGTGAAACATGTAGAGGTTGACGGAAACGCCGTGCGCGACCATCCACTCCAATCCCGCGGTGACGTCTTTCACAGTCATACCATTGTGAGTCTCGCCCCAATGGTCGAACCAGCCTACCCAATATTCTCCGCACATGCGCGGGCCGGAAGGGCGCAGCTTGTCGAGAGTCGCAAACTGGTTGGCGGTGTTTTCATTGGCACCGAAGTTGATGACGGCGGGCAGGTCTGGAAATGAGCCACGCGGGACGAGAGTCGGCCCATCCGCGGTATAGAAACTCTTTGGGTCGAACGCGTTATCGGCAAACATCTTCCGGATAGCGTTTTTGTAGTTTTGATCGTCGCCGTAGGAGCCGTATTCGTTCTCGATTTGGCAGAGAATGATGGGGCCGCCGTGCGAGATCTGTAACGGGACCACTTCGTTCGCAAGGCGCGCGGCATAGGCCGCTGCCGGTTCCAGAAATTTGGGGTCGGTGGAGCGGACACGAACGACAGGATCGGCAAGGAGCCAGGCGGGGAAGCCACCAAAGTCCCATTCAGCGCAAGCGTATGGGCCGGGCCGGAGGATCACCCACAAGCCTTCCTCCTGCGCCATTTTGATGAAGGATGCGACGTCGAGATTACCGCTGAAATCGAAGCGGCCGCGCTCGGGTTCGTGAGCATTCCAGAAACAATACGTACAAATCGTATTCAGTCCCAGCGCGCGAGCTTTGCGGAAACGATCGCGCCAGCAGGAGCGCGGAACGCGGGCGTAGTGCATTTCGCCAGACAGGATCTGGAAAGGCTCGCCGTTCAGCAGGAAACGATCACCCTCAACAGCGAAGTCATTGCGCGAGTTTGGCTGCGCCGCCAATATTTGCGCGAGGTGCGGGGCAGCAAGAGAAGCGGAGAGGAAGCGGCGGCGGTTGAGCATAGCGATGATTCGATTATGCGACCGCGAGATACACTAGCGATTGGCGTCCGGTCACAATATGCGGACACGAGCGCCGCAATTATATGAAGATACACGAGTATCAGGCGAAAGCAATCCTCGCTAAGCACGACGTTCCGGTGCCGAGGGGCGAGGTTGCTTATACGGTGGAAGAAGCCGAGGCGGCGGCCAAGAAGATCGGCGGCAGCGTGGTTGTGAAGGCGCAGATTCACGCGGGCGGACGAGGCAAAGGCGGCGGCGTGAAGATCGCGAAGAACGCCGCGGAAGCGGCCGAGATTGCGAAAAAGATGCTGGGCATGACGCTAGTGACGCACCAGACCGGACCCGAGGGGCGCGTCGTCCAACGCTTGTTGATAGAAGAGACCTTGCCGATTGAACGAGAGCTTTACCTGGGACTCGTGTTAGACCGAGCTCTGGGCGAGACGGTCTTCATGGCTTCGAAGGCAGGAGGCATCGAGATCGAAGAGGTGGCCGCCAAGACGCCGGAATTGATTTTGCGGGAGCGACTGATTGCCGGCCAGCCACTGCAGCCGTTTCAAGCCCGAAAGCTAGCGTTTGAAATGGGGATACCCGTCGCGAGCGCGAATGCGGCAGCTGCAGCTATGATGGCGCTTTCGAAAGCTTACCTGGCGATAGACGGGTCTCTGGCGGAGATCAACCCATTCATTCTGACGAAAGACGGCAAGGTTTACGCGCTCGATGCCAAAATCAACCTGGACGATAACGCGCTCTATCGGCACAAGGATCTGCTCGAGTTAAGAGATTTGAATGAAGAAGACCCGCTCGAAGTAGAAGCTTCGCGATTCGGGCTGAACTACATCAAGCTCGATGGCACGATTGCGTGCATGGTGAACGGGGCGGGGCTTGCCATGGCAACGATGGATATCATCAAGTACGCAGGTGGGCGACCGGCGAACTTTCTCGATGTGGGCGGGGGAGCAAACGCGGAACAGATTAAGAATGCGTTCCGCATTTTGCTCTCGGACCGCAGCGTAAAAGCGGTTCTGATCAACATTTTCGGCGGCATTCTGCGATGCGACACGCTGGCTAGCGGCGTGGTATCGGCGGCGCGCGAATTGGAGATCAAGATCCCGGTAGTCGTTCGAATGGAAGGGACAAACGTCGAACTGGGACAAAAGATCCTGACGGAATCGGGATTTAATTTCACCGTGGCCGATGGAATGAAAGACGCCGCGGAGAAAGTGGTGAGACTGGCGCAATGAGTGTACTCATCGACGAAAACACAAAAGTTCTTTTTCAGGGATTCACGGGCCGGGAAGGCACCTTTCACGCCGAGCAGGCGATCAATTATGGAACGAAGGTAGTAGGCGGCACTACTCCGGGCAAAGGCGGGCAAACCCATCTGGACCGGCCAGTGTTCAACACCGTTGAAGAGGCGGTTAAGGCGACGGGCGCAAATGCATCCGTTATTTTTGTGCCTCCTCCCTTTGCGGCGGACGCCATCATGGAAGCGGCAGATGCGGGTTTGCCCTTGGTGGTGTGCATTACCGAGGGAATTCCGGCGCAGGACATGGAGCGCGTCTGGGCTTACCTGAATACCAAACCGGGTACGCGCTTGATAGGGCCTAACTGCCCAGGCGTAATCACGCCGGGCAAGTGCAAGATCGGCATTATGCCCGGTCACATCCACAAGCCCGGCAACGTGGGGATTGTTTCGCGCTCGGGCACGCTGACGTACGAAGCGGTTGGTCAGTTGACAAAATTAAACATCGGACAATCAACATGCATCGGCATCGGTGGCGATCCGATTATCGGAACAAGCTTTACCGAAGCGATTACGCTTTTCAATGAGGACACTGACACGCACGCGATCATCATGATCGGTGAAATCGGCGGAAGCGCTGAGGAGACGGCTGCCGAATACGTGAAATCGAATGTGAAGAAGCCGATGGTGGGATTCATCGCAGGACAGACTGCGCCGCCGGGGCGCCGCATGGGCCACGCAGGAGCAATCATTTCCGGGGGTTCCGGGCGGGCGGAAGACAAACTTGCGGCGATGGAGGAGGCGGGCATCACTGTTTGCCCCACTCCTGCACTGCTCGGCGAGAAGATGCAGGAAGCGCTCGCGAGAAAAGTACAGTGACAAGGTCAACCAACTAAATGGGATTAGAGCAAACTTTTGGAATTATCAAGCCGGATGCTGTGAAGAACGGCCACTCGGGAGCGATCCTGGCTCTGCTCGAGGAGCACGGTTTTCGCATCGCCGCTCTGAAAACACGCCGGATCTCGAGGCAGGAAGCGGAAGCTTTTTACACAGTTCACAGAGAGAGGCCATTTTTTGCTGGGCTGGTCACATTCATGACGGAGGGCCCGGTCGTGGTGATGGTACTGGAACGCGAAAACGCCATCGCTGAATGGCGCCAGCTAATGGGAGCAACGAATCCGGCGAATGCCGAGACCGGAACCATTCGCAAAAGGTTTGCTGAGAACATAGAGAGGAATTCAGTACACGGATCAGATGCGCTTGAAACGGCCGAGGTCGAAATTCCGTTTTTCTTTAGCACGGCCGAACTAATCTAGGCCAAAGAAACAAAAGCGCGACATGCCGGGGCCTGTCGCGCTCTTTACGGCTTCGCTTTCCTGGTCCAGATGAGCTACGCTACCTTGACCCCGTATGCCGGACCTTCAAGAGCGGAAGCCAGGGCTTTCCTTGTTTTTTCAGCTAGGGAACGCAATCTTGCGTGTTTCGGGCGACTCAAGCGGCGCTCCACACTTCTACGGGCGCGAAGGAGTCGAATACGAACCGCAGTCTCCGACCAGCCATGCTGGCGCGCAATCTCTTGGACTTTGTAACCTTCGATATAGTGGCCTTCCAGTACGACGCGGTCGTTCGGTTTACAGTCGCTCAAAATGCGTTTGACGTCAATCGCGGCAACGTTCATGCGGGGAGGGGCTTGCAACTCAGGCAGAGTTTGCGTTTGAGGCTCCCTGCGCAAAAACGTTCGATGAATGTTGAGGGCGATGCTGTTTGTCCAAGTCAGCACCAAACTCGGGTCTCGTAGCTGTTCTCGCCGTTCCCATCCCTTTGCCCAAGCTGCTTGAGCGGTATCCAGTGCTGCATCGTACGAGAGTCCTCTTGAGACCAAGAAACGAACCGTTAAGTTAAATCCCTTCTGGTAGGCTTTGCCGAAATCTTCAGTAGTCATGTACTTCGCCGCTCCTATGTGAGATCTGCTTATTTTGGATCTCTATTTTTTTGTGTCTGATTACGGGTGTCGAAAAACGAGGGTGATCTGCACCACCATACGGAGAGATAGGCAGTTTTCGTACCACCCACGTCGCAGTACGCTACTAAGAAAACAAACCACTATAAATCAGGGGCTTACAACTGATCGCCAGTATAAAAGTTGTTAAGGCAGCGATGAGTGAAAGCGGCATTTCTTGCCATCCGGTGCAAATTTTGCTGGGGAGGATGGCTGTTCGGTGGGCCTAAAGGACGAACGGCAGCGCGAAGCTGTCGCGCTGCCGTTCACGAACCCAATTTGTTGTGGGGCTATTTGGAGTCTGAGGAACGAGTCGTATTCGGATTATCGATCCTCTCCGGCTCTTCGGTTGCAGCCTTCATACTGTCCTTAAAGGAGCGAATTCCTTTGCCGAGGCCTTGACCAAGCTCTGGGAGCTTCTTAGGGCCAAATACAAAGAGCGCTATCGCCAGAATAATCAGCAGGTGTGTCGGCTGAAGCAATCCTTCAATCATGAGCTTACCCTCTTTCGCCTCAAGCAGGAGCCGGTATGCCGACCGATGCGGGAGGATTAACGGGACGTTCAAACAACCGTCCCGCGTCTCCATTATATATGACAATGAGCACGGTGGAGCAAAGAACAGTAGGGCCGGGACGGAAAGGCGCCACGTGCCGTGTTGACATCAACCTTAGCGTCCGCTATATTTCTGAAGTACTGAAGTATCAATCAGTTGACTTTGGTCGAGACACGAGCACAGATTGTTTGAGCCCGGCTGGCGAGTCTGCATGTTTCCGTGCGGTCGAATCACCGGGCCGTACCCAGGATGAATTGAAACATGGCTGGTTCCTTTGACGAACAGGTTGAAACGCCTGGAACAGCAGAAAACTCGGACTACCAAGCCTTTCTGGACGATTACAGCAATCAATTCACAACCGGCGAAGGTGAACAATATCGCGGCCATGTTCTGAGCGTCACAGATAAAGAAGTAATTGTTGACATCGGCAGGAAAATAGAGGGGCTAGTACCCGCTTCACAATTCCCATTTGCAGAGGGGCTGCCGGCGGTCAAACGCGGTGACGTGATCGACGTCATGATTGACCGAACCGGACTACCGGTCGAGGGGTATATTCTCCTGTCGTATGAGAAAGCCCATCGGCGCCACGTATGGGAGCAGTTGGAGCAGGCTGCATCCAAAGGCACACCGGTAACGGGACAAGTTGTGGGCAAGATCAAGGGCGGCCTAGCAGTGGATATCGGGGTGGCTGCGTTCCTCCCAAGTTCTCAAGTGGAGGTTCGTCCAATTCACAATCTGGACAGCTATGTTGGGCAGGAAGTAACGGTCCGAATTTTAAAGCTCAACCGAAGGCGGGGCAATGCAGTAGTCTCGCGGCGGGTTCTTCTCGAAAACGATCTGCAGACGCGGAAGGCGCATGCTCTCGAAACGTTACATGAAGGAGCCGAGGTGAGAGGCGTTGTTAAGAATCTCACCGATTACGGAGCGTTTGTCGATCTGGGCGGCATAGATGGTCTGCTGCACGTCAGCGATCTGAGCTACGGAAGCGTCACTCATCCATCGGCGATTCTGACGACAGGCGAAGAAATCACCGTGAAGGTGCTGAAGTTCGACCGAGAGCATGAGCGCATTTCCCTTGGCCTCAAACAAATGCGGCCTGATCCTTGGGCGAATGTCGAGACGCGCTATCCGGTACACAGCCGAGTCATTGGAAGGATTGTCAGCGTAGCCGACTACGGCGCTTTCGTGGAACTCGAGCCGGGCGTCGAGGGCCTCATCCACATCTCTGAAATGACATGGAGCCGGAGGATGAAGCATCCGGCGAAAATCGTAAACGCCGGGGATCAAGTGGAAGCAGTGATCCTCGAGGTCAAGCCGAGAGAACGGCGAATTTCGCTGGGGATAAAGCAACTGGAAGCTGACCCTTGGACCACCATTGCGGACCGATACAGCATAGGATCGGTGGTGGAGGGTCGGGTGCGAAAGCTCGCCGAGTTCGGCGCGTTTGTAGAGATCGAAGAAGGAATCGATGGTTTGGTGCATGTCTCGGACATGTCCTGGACTGCACATGTCAAGCACCCGTCGGAGTTGGTGAAGAAGGGCCAAATCATACAGGCAGTGGTCCTGCAAATTGATCCGCCACATCGAAGGTTGTCCCTGGGGGTCAAGCAATTGCAGCCCGACAACTGGGAGACTTTTTTTCGGACACACCAGGTTGGGGACAACGTACGGGGCAAGGTTTGCCGAGCGGCTCCTTTTGGAGTCTTTGTGGAACTGGCGCCTGGCGTGGAAGCACTTTGCCATCGAAGCGAGATCAGCGCCCAGGAAGACAGGCCGCGTGGTCACAAGAATGCGTCGGCTGATGAGGTGCTTCTACCCGTGGGCGAGGAACTCGACTTCAAGGTAATCAAGATGAATGAGCCGCAGAAGCGAATCGGGTTGAGCCTGCGTGAGGTCCACGAAGACATGGAACGGCACCGCATTGAGGATTATCACCGTCACGCGGCGGTCGCCACCTCCACGGTCGGAGACGCTATTAATCAGAACTATCCGAAGGGTGAGTATAGGAACAAGGGCTATGACCAAGGCTGAGCTGATCGACGAAGTCTCAAAAGTGGTGGAGATGACGCGGAAAGATTCGGAGACGATCGTCGAGACCATCTTTGACAGTATTGTGAACAGCCTTCATAAGGGCGAGAAGATCGAGATCCGAGGCTTCGGAAGCTTTCGCACAAGGCAGCGTCAACCGCGGGTCGGTCGGAACCCGAAGACTGGCTCGCGCGTGGAGGTTCCCTCCAAGCGAATTCCCTTTTTCAAGCCAAGCAAAGAGCTTAGAGATCTGGTCAACCAGCCTGGAAAAGGTGGTCACGTCGAGGAGCATGCCGAGGCAGCCAAACCAGACCAGATACCGCATCCTCTCTCCTGAATACGGCCCGCAGACATGTTATTCGCGGTGCCAATCGAAGATCGTTAAAAGCGCCTGGGCACGGGGCGAACACACGATGGAATATCTCTGGGCGCCTTGGCGTGCAAGGTACATGGAAGCAAAGAAGACCGCTGCTGACTGTATCTTCTGCGCAGCAGCCCACAATCCGGCCGACGATGAAAGGACCTTAGTGGTTCATCGCGGCAAACACTGCTTTGTCATCCTAAATCGTTATCCCTACACAAGCGGCCACCTGATGATCGTGCCCTACGACCACGTGGCAAAGCTTGAAGAAGCAACCCAGGAGAGCACAAGAGAGTTGATGGAGCTCGCGAGGCAAGCCGAGCAGGTCCTAGAATCGATCTACAGACCGGATGGCCTCAATCTGGGAATGAATTTAGGGGTTGCTGCTGGAGCAGGCATTGAGCAGCACCTTCATCTGCACGTCTTACCTCGTTGGTCAGGCGATGCCAATTTCATGACGACGGTCGGTAACTCGCGAATCATACCGGAAGACCTCGAAGATACGTTTCGAAAAGTACACCGGGAATTCGCCGCATGGGCAAACTAGTGACCGGGCAAGAAGCGGCTCAGATCTTTTGGCTAAGCGGCGGCGCTCTTAGCTTTGACCAGTTCGATTTCGAAGTCCAGCTTTACATCGTCGCCAATCATCACTCCGCCGGCCTCGAGCGCCGCATTCCAGGTGAGGTCGAACTCACTGCGTTTGAGTTTGGTTTTCACTGACGCGCCGATGCGCGCATTTCCCCAGGGGTCTTTGGCCTGTTCCGAAACTTCGTGGACATCGAGCGTCACGGGCTTGGTTACTCCGTGAATTGTGAGATCGCCGGTGACCGTAAACTCGTCGTCGGCCTTCTTCTCAACCTTGGTACTACGAAAAGTGATGGTCGGAAAACGCGCTGCATCAAAGAAATCCGGAGACTTGAGATGCGTGTCTCTCTGCGCGTCGTTGGTGTTAATCGTATTTACGTCAACGGTCGCTTCGACGTTCGATCCGGCCGGATTAGCGGGATCATATAACGCCGTGCCTTTCACGCCCGTAAACGTCCCACGCACGTTCGACACCATCAAATGGCGAACACTGAACTGCAAACTCGAGTGCGCTGAATCGATATCGTATCTTTCTGTTGTCATTCATTCTCCTGTTCACGCTAGTGGTGATATGCCGTTATTACGGGTTACAACAATTATCGCCGCCGTAGGGCAGGATGGTATCCCACGCGGCGGTAGACAGCAAGCCGATTGTAACCGGTCGAAATTCGGTCGACAGTATGCGCGCACTGCTTTGCCTCATAATGTTCCTGGGATACATTTTATCGTGCTACTGAATCGTCGTAATTTTTCGCGCAGTCTGGCCGCCGGAATTACTTTGTCGCCATTCACCGGAATGCTGAAGGCCCAGCAACAATCGAATGAGCGGCGCCTGCGCTACTGCATCGTCGGGCTGGGTCGCATCTCGATGGGCCACTTTATGCCGGCTTGCAAGCTCTCGCAGAGATCGCAGGTCACCGCGTTCGTAAGCGGTCACAGAGACAAGGCGGACAGGATGGCCGCCCAGTATGGAGTGCCAGCCAAGAACATCTATAGTTACGAGAACTATAACGAGATTGGCAGTAATGAAGACATCGATGCCGTGTACATTGCCTTGCCGAATAGCATGCATGCGGAATACACGATTCGAGCCGCCAATGTAGGAAAACATGTGCTGTGCGAAAAACCGATGGCGACCAGTGTAAAAGACAGCCAAGCTATGGTGGATGCCTGCAAAGCCGCGGGAAAGAAGTTGATGATCGCTTATCGCTGCCAGTATGAGCCGGTCAATTTGCATGCTATTCAGCTCATCAAGGACGGAAGCTTGGGAACGGTGCAGGCTGTCGAAAGCGCCAATGGATTCATCGAGCGGGCCGGAGAGTGGCGGTTGAACAAAAAGCTCGCTGGCGGAGGCCCACTGATGGATGTCGGGATTTACTCGTTAAACGCCTGTCGGTATCTAACCGGTGAAGAACCGGTTCACCTGGAAGGATTCTGCACGGTCATTGACAAAGACGGACGTTTCCGGGACGTGGAAGAAAACTGCGGTTGGACAATGCGCTTTCCGTCAGGAATAGTAGCTAGTTGCAACACGAGTTACGGTGCCGGCATGGAGGGATTTATTCGCGTGCATGGCTCGAAAGGCGTGCTGCACATGGAGCCGGCTTTCTCCTATGAGGGAATTCATTTGCAGGCGACGATCAAAGGACAGGCACCCGTCGAGATGCCGGAAACGGAGAAGGATCCGGCGCAATTCGTACGGGAGGCTGACTACTTTGCCGATTGCGTATTCGGAAACACAGAATCCAAGAGCGATGGGGCAGAGGGACTGAGGGACATGCGATACATAGCCGAGATCTATAAATCGGCCGGTCGCTCGCTGGGCTGAACTGAGGGACCATCCGTCTGTTTCTGCTCTCCGGCATTGGAGCGGTCGAGGAAGCTTGTCAGAGACGTCAGCAGGTCGATAGGCACAGGGAAAACAACGGTGCTGTTCTTTTCCGCGCCGATCTCGACAAGTGTCTGCAAGTAGCGCAGCTGAATGGCAGCGGGCTCCTGTTGGATCTTGTGAGCAGCCATGCTGAGTTTTTCGGCGGCCAGGTATTCACCTTCCGCGTGAATGATTTTCGCCCTTCGCTCGCGTTCGGCTTCGGCTTGGCGAGCGATCGCGCGTATCATCTGGTCCGGCAGATCGACTTGTTTAACCTCAACCATAGTCACTTTGACGCCCCAGGGCCCGGTGTGATCGTCGAGCACGGCCTGAAGACGAACGTTGATTTTCTCGCGCTGGCTGAGCAGTTCATCGAGTTCTACTTCACCGAGCACGCTGCGCAGCGTGGTCTGGGCTAACTGGCTTGTCGCGTACAGAAAATTCGAGACTTCAACAACCGCCTTAGTTGGATCGATGACGCGGAAGTAAATTACAGCGTTGACCTTGACGGTGACATTATCTCGGGTTACCAAGTCTTGCGGTGGTACTTCCATGGCCTCGACACGAAGCGAGATTCTCACCATACGGTCGAGCGGAGCGAAGACAAGAATGATGCCCGGTCCCTTCGGTTCCGGTAGCACGCGGCCCAATCGGAAAATAACCCCTCGCTCGTATTCGGCGAGGATCTTGACCGACGAGATGAGATAAAAAACCAGAATGACGATCACGATCACGAAGCTAAAGCTGAAGAACTCGGCAAACATGTCGATCGATTACGCCTCCTTGACGTAGAGCGTCATACCCTGAACTCGTTCGATAGAGACCCGGGCACCGGTCGGTATCGGGACATCACTTCTAGCCTGCCAGTACTCACCGCGCACGAGAACCGTACCCTGCGAGCTAATCTCAGTTCGCGCCTCGCCGAGTTCGCCCACAAGACGCTGTACACCAGTAAGAAGCGTACTCCGGCGCGCGCGTAACGCCAAGTATCCCAAGAAGATAGTGATACTGCACAAAGCAATAGAGACGGCAGCTGCCAGGGCGGGGTTGATGCGGCGGGGTCCCCGCACTAAGGCCAAGGCGCCTATCAGGAGAAGAACAGCGCCCAAAGTGCCGGAGACGCCGTGGCCGCCAACCTTCAGCTCAACCGCGAGCAGCACAAGAGCTATCAGGATAAGCGCGGAGCCGTACCAAGTCGGCGCATTTTCCCATAGTCCAAAGACTCCCGCGCACAGAAGAAAGATGCCGATGACGCCAGGGGCAATGGAGCCTGGAGCGTGCAGTTCCCAATAGAGAGCCAAAACTCCGGCGATCAGGAGGATGAAGGCGAAGTTAGGATCGGCCAGTGCGTCGGGCATCTATCCAGCTTGTCAGGGATTTAAGCTAAAGAAAGTTTAACTCCGTCAAAATAAACCGAAAATTCGGAGGCCCGTCTTGTTTAAGTAGAGACAACAACTCCGGAAGGAGAGGAGAACCATGAAAAAACAACTTTGCCTATTGACTGTTTCAGCACTTGTCGCGATCGGTGCGGCGATAGGCGCGCCGCAAGACCAGCCCGCTGCGCCTCAGGGGCCAGCAAACGGCCAAGCTCCGCATCGCCAGATGGACCCCAACCGGCAGGTGAAAATGCTGACCAAAAAGCTGAATCTCACCGCCGACCAACAAACTCAGATACGGTCGATTCTGACCGATCGACAGCAGCAGTTCGAAAGCATTCGAAACGACAGCTCGCTTGCACCAAAAGATCGTCGCGAGAAAATGCGCTCTCTTCGAGAGGATAGCGAGAGCAAAATCAAGGCAGTGTTAACCGATAGCCAGAAGCAGACTTACGATCAAATGCAAGAGCAGATGCGCCAGCATATGCAGCAGCGGCGCGATCAGGAACAATCGGCGAACCCTGGTCCAGGCGCACAAAACTAATCCGCAAAGCGTAGTAGACCCGCCATCTGGGAGCAAACCTTTTAAGCGGGTTATCCTTTCAAAAGGTCGCGGTTCCTCGGCCACCGCGACCTTTCCTAATGAAGAATCCCAGCTTGGTATACTTGGGTTTTGTTTTGTGTCTCAGGCTAACCGTACCAGCGGTCTACTGATCGGGAGCCAAGGAACTTCTTGTGTTCGTTAGCCTCAACGCTTTGGAGTTGAAGCCGGTCAGCTTCAAGGTTGATATCCCAGCCGGCGAAATCGATCTTGAGAGTAAGGTCAAGCAATCATCGGTTCTTCACGCCGAGGGCAGCGCCCAATTGCTGAAAGAATCGCTCGGTGAGATACGCATAATCGGCGATTTGCGCGTGCAGATTGAGAGCGTCTGTGATCGCTGCGCAGAACCCGTGACCTCCTCTATCGAGAATCATTTCGATCTGATTTACATGCCTGCGAAGGAAGTAAACGCCAGCGGCGAAGATGAGATCGATGAAGCGGTTGCCGAAGTAGGTTATTACGACGGAAACGGCCTTGAGCTGAACGATGTTCTGCGAGAGGTGGTTTTGCTGGCTTTGCCCATGCAACTTGTGTGCGATGAAGATTGTAAGGGCATCTGTCCAATTTGCGGACAGAATCTGAACCAGACCGCTTGTGATTGCCGGCCGAAGACGGCGGACGACCGTTGGAGCAAGTTGGAGATGCTGCGGGCCGAAATAGGCCTGCAAAACTGAAGATCGACAGAGATCGAAATTCTATCAGACAGAGAGATTCAAGTTAAATGCCGAACCCGAAACGCCGTCATTCGAAACGCCGTACCTCTACCCGCCGTGCTCACGACTCACTGCAGGTCCCGCAACTTGCCGAGTGCCCGAACTGTCACGAGAAGATCCGTGCACACCGCGCCTGCCCCCACTGTGGTAAATACAAAGGCCGCGAAGTTATCGAAGTTGTCGAAGCTTAAGCGGCGCTTCCGGTAACCTCCGCTCCATCCGCCTGACATAATAATCAACTGCATGGTGACTATAGCCCTCGATGCGATGGGAGGTGACCACTTCCCTAAGCCGGAGGTAGGGGGTGCGCTGAGAGCGGCAAGAACTCTCGGAGTGAGAGTTGTTCTCGTAGGGCGCGAAGAAATGATTCGCACAGAGCTGGATCGTTATCCAGGCTGGCAACAGCTTCCCATCGAGATTCGACACGCCAGCGATCAAATCGCTATGACGGAGAGCGCCGGTAAGGCTATTCGCAAGAAGGATAGCTCGATACGCGTGGCCTGTAAATTGGTGAGCGCCGGAATTGCAGGGGGCGTGGTATCGGCGGGCAACACTGGCGCAGTAATGGCAACAGCGAAGATGGTGCAAGGCATGTTAACGGGCGTAGACCGGCCCGCATTGGCCACTGCTTTTCCAACTGTCAACGATAAATCCGCCGTTATGCTCGATGTGGGCGCGAACGTAGATTGCACTCCAAAGATGCTGGCTCAGTTCGCCGTCATGGGTAACGCATACTCGCGGGTCATCTTTCGAAACCGGCACCCGCGCGTCGGGCTGCTCTCAATAGGTGAGGAGGAACACAAAGGCAACACTCTGACCCATGAGGCGCGCCCCTACCTAAAGAGTCTGCGAAGCCTGAACTTTATCGGGAACGTGGAAGGCCGAGACCTTTATACGGGTAAGGCGGACGTTATCGTGTGCGATGGCTTCGTCGGCAATGTAGCGCTGAAGGTAAGCGAAGGACTGGTCGAAGTAGTTGGCGAGACTTTGCGGCAATCGCTGACAGCCACCCTGACACGCAAGGTGGGCGCTATCTAGCGCAAGGGGCTTTGAAGGAGTTCAAGAAGCGAGTGGACGTGGATGAGTATGGAGGAGCGCCGCTGCTCGGACTGAACGGGCTATGCGTGATTTGCCACGGCAGATCGAATGCCAAGGCAATCATGAACGCCATTCGCGTGGCAAAAGAATTCGCTGAGGGTAAGATCGATGAACGCATTGCCACCGAACTCGATGGCTGGACAGCGTCAGCGCACGCAGTATAGAATGCGTCGCCCGTAAGTTTTGCCTCTGTGCTGGCCACAAAACAAGCAGGGCACGAGTCCGCTGCACGAGTTTCTCAAGATGCTACGCTGATAGAGATCTGCCGCCCGTGCGGATGTGGCGGAATGGCAGACGCACTGGATTTAGGTTCCAGCGCTCGCAAGGGCGTGGGAGTTCAAGTCTCCCCATCCGC
>CAWCYQ010000041.1:0-390709 GCA_963799755.1 Terriglobia bacterium
GACCATCAAACGGACGAAGGGTGTTTTGATCACCGGTAAAACCGGGCACGAAAAAGATCGTATTCGCATCATACGTATCTCCGCTGCTTCCATTCGTCTGATTCCGGCCGGAGTTCCCGACATATCCGCCCGTGAAGGCGATGTTCTTTGTCAGTTGCTGCTGGACGCTGAAGTTATAAGCGTATGCCACAGGCATGGGGAAGACGCCAGGTCTGGTCTTGCAATCAATCCCGGTAGGACACGGTAGGGTTCCCTGGGGGCTGACGGCAAACGTGGACGGCGGCGGCGGCCCTTGCTAGTGTGAAAACGTCACAAAACGTGTTGTTGCAAACGTTCTGCGAAGTCAGCGCCTGATTCGCCAGCACAGGCGGGTTCTGGGTCACGTTGTGGCCGAAGGTGGAGCCGAAGGTTCCGAGCGAATACGTCCAGCCATAACCGGCGCGGACAACGGTCTTCTTACTGAGCTGATAGGCAATACCAAAACGCGGCGCGAAATTGTGCCAGTTCATGGACTGATATCCGTGATCGCTCGTCAAACCAGTACCGAACACATCGAGAAGGCCGGTGTTGAGATTGTATTCGGCGCCGTTTCCGGGCCCATTGACTGTCTCCGGAAAGACCATTTCCCAGCGAACGCCATAGGTCACAGTAAGCTTACCGGTGGGTCGCCACTCATCCTGACCGTACCAGAACAAGCGCTTCTGGCGTTCTTCTGCGTCCAAGGTGGAGCTGACGTAGCGATTGAAAGTGCCGACGTCACCAAGCAAGTAACTGGCCAGAGCCAATCCCTGGCTGCTTGACCCGCTCGCGTTGATCAGGCCGGTTTGGGTATTCAAGAAGTTTAGTTCGCCGGCCCGGTGATTGTCGCTCGGGACGCGCAGGTTTTCTGCGTAGCGAATATCGGCGCCAAACTTGAAACTATGCTTGCCCGATATGTGGCTGAGGTTATCGACGAACTGATACTGGCGCTCGAGTTCGGTCAGCGGACAGTTGCACTGATTGATGGTGAGCGAGTAGCCAAGCTGCTCATTGCCGTTCGGGTTTTCGATATTAAACGCGGGAAGACCGGAAGTGGTCAGGCTGGTGTTCAAATTAGGAATGCCGGCTGCGAGGGCGGGCGTCTGGCCGTAGCCATTTGGGGTGTCCGTGATGTGATATCGCTCATAGCCGAAACGGAATTCATTGATCGTAGTGGCGCTCTTGGTGTAGGTCCAGCCGGCGGCGCCGCTTTGGTTGAGGGCCTGCGAGTTTCCGGAGTAGTTTGCGTTGTTGAAATCCGGGCCTCCTTGCCAGTTCGCCGAATGCGCCCGGAGCCTGTTTCGTATAACCAGCGTAGCTGTACCGGCCGAAAAATGTATTCTTCTCGTTGCCGTAGTAATCCCAGCGCGTGTTCCATACGTTGGCCGTGACATCTCCGGCGCCGTTTATCGAATAGTTATTGTAGGGCGCAACTATGCCATTGACCAGGGTACCGGCGGTATTTGGCAGCGGGAAGTAATTCATGATGGCCAGCGCTTGAGGGCTGAGGCTTCCCTTCGGGATTATATTTCCAGCGAAAGGCGCGCGTCCTACACCGGTCGTCGGATTTCCGGTCGCTGGATTATAGATCTGGTATTGGCTGCCAAGCGCCAGCCAATCGCTCAGATTTCCCGTGCGCTCCTGAGCCGTGGGAACGCTGGTGAGCACCGATCCGCCTTGGGTGTTACGGGTTAACTGGGCGTCGCCGAAGAAGAATAGCTTATCCTTGATGACCTTGCCGCCGAGAGAGCCGCCGAACTGGTTCTGACGGGTGGTGGGAACTCCGGCTGCGCTGTTTTCCGTGAAAGGATTGCGGCCGAAATCCTGGAATCCGGGAGTGTTGACGAAGAGATACTCGAAAACGTCGCCGTGAAACGAGTTGGTGCCGGATTTGGTGGAGTAGGTAAAGAGACCCGCGCCGAAGGAATCGAACTCGGCGTCGAACGCTTGGCTGGACTGCTTGACTTCATTGACAGAATCGAAGGTCGGGTTAATGACAATGATGCCGAGAATGGGGTCCTGATTGACCGTGCCATCGAGATAGTAGCCGGTCATATAGAAGGGCAGGCCGTTGGTATAGCTTTGCGTGCTGCCCTGCGGATTTTCATCGGACGCATGGCCCCAGCCGGTCTTGACGGTGCCGGGCTGGAGAAGCTCGAAAGCCTGCAGGTTACGGCCAATACTGGGTAACTGCGAGATCTGCTGCGAGGTAAAGGTCTGCGCGACGTCGGCCTTATCTGTTTGCAGCAGCGGCGCGGCGGCGGTCACTTCTACTGTCTGGTCGACGTTGCCGACCTGGAGAGGGCGTTGTACTGCGCCGACTGATCGACCTGTACGGTCAGCTCATTCGAGACGGTCTTCTGGAAACCAGCCGCCTCGATCGTAACGGTGTACTGATCGGGAATCAATTGGCCCTTAGTGTACTGGCCCGCATCGTTGGTCGTCACCTCGGACGAGGTGCCCTTTGGTCGTATCCGTGATCGTGACTTTGGCGTTAGCGACAGCCGAACCCGACGGGTCCGTGACGGTGCCGATAATACTGCCGAAAACCTGTTGGGCGTTCGCGCTATTGTTCAGCGAAACGAACAGCGCGAACATAGAAAGAACGCAAAAGCATAACCCCTTGCGCAAGCTAATCATAACTTCTCCTTGGAAGCTGACCTGATGATCTGGTGCGGCGACACGGCACCCAAGTACAGCAACTTACAACCTCACACCTGGGAGTAGTGTAGTCCATTTGCGCCGTTTTGTACCCCGAAAGTTGCAGAGCGAAGTAAATATTTTGTTAAAAGCGCTCCCAATACAGAAATTCCATATAAATGCACGTAGATCTATACTTTTCAATATGTTCCAGCTTGTGATTTGCTTGATATACGCCGCCGGAAGCGTGGCATCGGCGACGCATCAGCGCGGGTTGGAACTCTACCGTCAGCAAAAGTACGGGGAGGCAATTGCGGCATTCACGGAAGCCGTCAAAACAGAGAATCCGCAATCGCCCGAGTTCAAGGAATCCGCACTCCTGATAGGGCAGAGTTACTTTATGCTTTCACAAGCTCCGAGCGCCATTCCCTGGCTGGAAAAAGTCAGGTCGGTGAACGAGGCGAATTACATGCTCGGGTACGCCTACATCCAGACTAAACAGGAAAATGAGTCTCGTGCGGCATTCGCGCGGCTGTTTGGCCTCGATCCGAACTCGGCTGCCGGGTACCTCATGGCCGGCGAGATGATGCTCAAGAAAGAGTACGAGGATCAGGCGCTGGTAGAGATCCGGAAAGCGATCGAAATAGACCCGAAGCTGCCGCAAGCGCATTTCCTGCTTGGCGAGATCGCGATTTATCAAGGAAGGCTGAGCGAGGGAATTGCGGCGCTGAACGCGGAACTGGCACTAGACCCCAACTTTTCCATGGCGTGGTACCGGCGTGGGGATGCCTATGCGCGCCAGGAGAAGTGGGATGCGGCGATTCCCGATCTGCAGCGCGCTGTCTGGCTCAACCCGGATTTTAGCGGGCCCTTCATCCTGCTGGGGAAGTGCTATTTCAAGAAGGGCGACTATATGAATGCCGAAGGGATTCTCCGGCAGGCCTTGAAATTGGACCCTAATAATACCTCGGCGACGTATCTTCTTGGGCAGACGCTCATGCTCGCAGGAAAGAAGGAGGAGGGCAAGGCTGTTTTGGAGAGATGGAAGACGCTGAATGGGCCGACGCAATGAGCCGAAACGCCGGGCCGCCTCAGTCGGCTTGGTTGGCGGGTGTTGCAATGGCGACTGTTCTGGTGGGGACAGCGAAATCCGATTGCGCCGGCTGCCATCCAGCCGAGACAAAGCTGCATGAGCGCTCGCGGATGGCCCATGCCATGCTGCCAGTACTGGATAGCACGTTTGGCAAAAATCTGCCGGACCAACCTTTGCGAGAGCCGGACGGCGGCTATGAGGTGAGTTACCGGATTTCGCCCTTCGGTTCGATTCTTGTGACGGCTGCGCGTGGAACCGATCGCGCAGAAGGAAAGATCGAGTGGGTAATGGGGGCAGGAGCCCAAGGTGAGACACCCCTGGTGGAAACGGCTTACGGCACTCTTGAATCGCACGTTAGCTACTTCCCGCAGCTAGGCCGCTTTGGAATCACGATCGGACAGGCTGGCGGAGTCTCACCGAATGCAGAGGCTGCGCTTGGCGTGAAGCAGTCGCCGAAAGCGCTGCGGGGTTGCGTGGGCTGCCATGCCACGGAAGTAACTGCGGATTCGAGGCCGGTAGTGCCCGGGGTGCAATGTGAGCGGTGCCATTCCGGTGCGGGCGCGCATGCGCGGGACAAAGGGCCGGTGACAAATCCGGGCAAAATGACGGCCCTGGAGCAAGTACGGTTCTGCGGCGCCTGTCATCGCGATAAACCGGCGGTGGACGATACGCAATTGGAGAATGTCCGATTCCAGCCGCTGCGGCTGATGAAGAGCCGATGTTTCAGTTCCGGGAAGCTCGAGTGCACAACCTGTCATGCCGCGCATCAGGATGCACGGCGCAACGACGCGGCGTTTTATAACGCCAGATGCCTGGCATGCCACGGCGAAAAGTCAGGCCAGCAAGTCCACGTAGACGCGCGACAAAAGGGCGACTGCATCGCGTGCCACATGCCCTACGTCGAGTTGCATCCTGCGCTGCACTTCACAGACCATGACATTCGCGTAGTGAAGGCCGGAGACTACCCGGCATCCATGATGCGCCTGCGCCCCAGCGTCTATTGAGTTTGCAGGCCGCCAGATACATCCGTCTTCACTTAATATCGAGCGCCAGGCGGATGCGATTTTCCAGATCCGGTTTCGCAAGAGGCGTGCTGATGAACAGTTCCTGCCGCGCACCGGCGCTCAGCGCGATCGCTTTCCAGCCGTTCGTGGTAGAGACTGTGATGCGGATCGCCGGCGCACCTTTGGCATCGCGAACGGGGCGGATCACGCCGGGAATGATCGACCGGATTTCGGTGTTCTCGCGAAGCAGCCGTTCGAGTACCGGGCGGAGGCCGTCAATAATGCTGTGCTCGATCTTTAGTTTGCCTTCCGCCGCCCGCAGTCTCATGTAACTATTTGAAACGTTTCTTGTACTGGATGTCGACGCCGAACTCGCCGTTGTCGTCGCGCAGAGCGACGACAGAGTATTGCGTATTGATCGACCATTCGACGCGGAAGATTTGTTCGGAGGTCTGCTCGAGGTTGGTGACGTATGTCACCGTGATGGCGCGCGAAACTTGCTGCTCGAGTGTCAGGCGGGATTGCGTCGTATTGCTGATCCCCTGGACGAGAGGATCGAGTTTGATGTTAGTTACGCCGAAAAGTTTCGAAAGACCGGAGGCGGGAACCATCGCCTGCCCGAGCACACTGGTTGCTCCGGATTGCAGAGCACTGGTATCGGTTGCGGCCTGAGTAGTCTGCACATTGGAAGCTTCTTGCGGAGTGCGGCCGACGGTAAGCAGCGCGATGATGTCGCGAGGCTGTAAAGGCGGATCGGAACGATACGAGATGTTCAGGTGGTTGAGAGTGCCGGAGATCGTGACATCGACCGTAATGCCGCGCGCCTGCGTCTGCAGATCGAGATCGAGTACGGGCTCGATTTTGCTCGTATTGATAAAGCTGATTTGGCCGCGATTGATGCTATAACGAGTGCCAAACGCGCGTATATCGCCCTGGTTCGCCGAGACCGAGCCGAGGAGCACCGGACGGTCCGGCGTGCCGCGAAGACGGAGGTCGATTCCGGCTTCGATGTCGCGGCTCAGCGCCGTGCTGATTCGCAAGTCCGGCGAGCTTTCCACACTGATGTCGAGGTGCAGACCAGTTAACAAGTCCTTCTGATTTGCAGGCGTCGCGACCGGCGCGGCAAAAGCGCTGAGCACGTTGCCCACGTCGGTATTGGCGTTGAAGACGATGCGCGAAACGATCGCCGAACCAGACAGAACACTGCTCGTGCTTGTACCCGTGAGCCGCAGATCGCTGTTTGCTGTGACGCTGACGCTTGCGTAGCGCAGCCGCACGGTATCTGCGCGAGCATCCACATGATAAACGAGAGGACCGGAGCCTCCGTAACTGACGAAGCCGCCGATCCGCAGAAAACCGCCGCCCGAGGTCGCAGTAAGGCTCTCAATAGTGGCGCGGTTCGCCGTGAATGTGACAACTCCATTCACCCCGCTCAGACCGTTGGCAAAATTTCGCAGCACGAGCGATGCGTCATTCAGCTCGAGGCGCCCTTTGAGAACCGGGGCGCTGAGCGTGCCCCCGACCGATGCTTTTACCAGCGATTGGCCGCTCGAATCGAGATTCGGATCGAACAGCTCGAGAACCCCGAGATCCGACGGACCCGTCTATATCGATGTTTACGGGTGCCATCCGCGAGTAGCCTGCCGAGCCCGAGACGGAGAGTTTCGTGTCTTTGCCGACTAGTTCGAAGCTTCGGATGGCTGCTTTGCCCCCGGAGACATCGAGCACGATCGGCCGCGGATTGTGCAGATCGAACTCGGGCTCTAGTAGCGAGTTCAGTTGAAGATGATCTACGTGAATACTGGAATGCAGTAACCGAATGTGGGCAAGAGACCCCTGAAATTCGATACCGCCGTTCATAAATCCCTGCAAAGGGAGATCCTGCTTCTTATCGGGACGGATGAGTGACTGGAGTGTGGAAAGACTGATACGGTCGAAGCGAAGTGCTCCCGTTACCGGAGCGTCTTGAATCAGTTTCACCTGCGCGTTTCCGTGAAAACGGCTGTCGCGGAGATCGCCCTTCAGAGCAAAGTTCATGGCTTGGGATTGCGTGCTGACATTGGCATTCACAGAGCCCAACTCCATCCCGTTCGACAAGAGATTGCGCAATGCGACGTGACCATCGATCTGAACCGGATGGATTGAGCCGTTGATGACATTTGCTGCAAATTGCGCATTGGCAGAAGCGCTACCAGCCAGATCCGGCGCAAAACTCCGAACTAATCTGAAATCGTGAACACGGAGATCGCCGCCATCCATTCGCGCCGAGAGATGACCGTTCTGCCAGTCACCGGAAGCATGCGTGTACAGTCCTGAAAAAGCAATCCGGCCGCCCGCCACGCCTGCGAGCGATCCATCCTCAATGCGGAGATCATTTGCCGAGAAGACCGCATCGGCCGCAAGACGGTTGGCCGCTTCTCCGTACGCGCTCAGTTCCTTGATGACGAGGTGCGCATTTCCCGAGGGTTGTTGAAGCGTCCCCGAGATGTCCAGGGTCCCTGAAGCCGTTCCGTGCTCCAGCGGCAACCGAATGCTGGTGAACCGCGAAAGCAATGCCGGCACATCAGCATCTTTGTAATTCGCATGCAGACGCACCGGCGCATTCTCGAAGACCTGCCAATCGTGGAGTTCGATGTGACCGGATCCGGATGCATGCACCAGAGCGCTGTCGACCGCGAGAGAGGAGAAGTCGAGCGAATGCGGCGTCAGACTCCCTTGCACGTTTAGTTGATCCCATCGGTCCCTGCCTGTTTTCAATCGAGTGAGCGAGAGCGCGCCTTCAATTTCAGGCTTGAATAGTGAGCCGGCAAGGGTCCCGTTAAAGTGCGCCGAGCCTCCCGAAAGAAGCATGGGAAACTCCTCCGCAGGATATTTGATCTTCAGAAAATCAAGAACTGAGGCCAGATCCCCAAAATTAGTGGTATCTATTACCGCTTCGATCCCCGTTCCTGCACTGCCGTGAAATGACGTTTGGGTGTTCGGTAGAACGAGTTGTGACCTGCCGAAATTGAGATCGGATCTCGCGGTTTTTGAGAAGTCCAGAGTGCCGGAAAGCGGAATGCCGCCTTTCGCCGGCGTGATCTGCATTGCGGTTTCGATGGCCAGGTCGCGTGGTACCGAAGGCAAACGACCATGAATCGAAACCTGACCGCTGGCAAGACCGCTCCAGGGTATTCGTTTGTTAAAGGAAGCTGCAAGCTGTTGCAGATTGACATTGACGAGCCTTCCCGAGAGTTGCAGCGCGTGCGATACCTCGAGCTTTGCCGAGCCCTCAAAATCTCCGCCGAATGCTTTGGCGACCGCCTTGTTCAGAAGCAGCGCACCGTTTGCGAAATGAAAGCCGGATGCCAGATCGAGATCGCTGGCGGCGACCATGGGAGAGCGGTACGCGAGACGGCGCGCCCGCAAGTTCCCATCGACGGTGAAACCGCTCTGTAAATCGAAGCGGCCCGAGCCATCGAGAAGTAGATTGCCGTCGCGAAGAGCATCGAGTTTAACGAATTGCGCCGCCTGGCGGGCGTCAATGTCACTTCGGAAACGGAAATCGGCCTGGGGTTGATTGAAATGGCGAACGGTCCCGCTCACGTGGAGAGTAGAGCTACCCGAGATGACGTTCGCATCGTGTACGTCGATGACACTCTTACTGACGACAGCTTGAATATCGACCGCAAGCGGAAGATCGCGGCAGCAGTCCGCTGTGACCGCCATGCGATGAGCCGATAGCCCGAGATGGTAGGCGCGCCGTCCCGGGTCGTAGCTCGCCAGCGCATGAAGATCCTGGCCTTTCACGTTCAGCGGATAGCGTTTCTGATTGATCAGTAGAGTGCCGTGATCCAATACGAATCGCTTCACTGCAAGATCGACCAGTTGATTGATCACATCTTGACCGTCCAGGTGCGGCGTGGGAATATTTGTACTGCCATCGGCGCGCACCAGCAGATAAGCCGCTGGGCGTTCGGCCACAACACTGGAGAAATCGATTCTTTGTTTCAGAAGCGAAGCCGCCTTCAGTTGCATCCCGATCGAGGCGGCCTGCAAGAGAGGAGGTGATCCTGCCGGCTCAGTCCCGTGGATGACCAGGTTGTCCAGGCGAACGGTAAGACTACTCCAATAGAGGTGAAGTGATCCGAGTTCTACGCGGCCTCCCGTGGCCCGCTCCAGCGACGAGACAACCCGAGAGCGGATTTCTCGCTTGAACGCGCTCGTACGAACGATAAAGAAGGTCAGGCCGACAATCAAAATCAGAGCCGTGAAGAGTGAACCCGGAACAACGAATACGGCTTTACGTTTCGTGAGCATGTTACTGGAGCGTCTTATCGAGGTAAACGATGTTGAATTGTTTACGGGCTTCTTCGAGCCAGGCGGCCAGCGCTTCATCCGTATTTTGCTGATCGTGAATGGACGCCTGCACGTCCGCGTTGCCGGCCGAACCTTGCTGGCTGAAGCGAATCTCGATGAAGCGCAGCGTGGCGAGCTGCACTTCTAAATGGCGCAGGAAAGTAGCTTTGTCGAGACCATATTGCTTAATTTGGTGATCGAGCTGCGTAACTCCGCCGAAATCCTTCGCGACCTGATCCAGATAAGCTGTAACCTCCGCTGGATCGGGATCAGGATAGCGGCTGACGCGCATCTCTCCTCGGATTAGGAACTGCTGAATGAGACGATCTGCCGCATCGCGTCGCGCCTTCTGATCTCTAATCAACGGCTTGTGGTTGAGCAGCGCTGCCATCCGAAGCTCTTCATCTATCTGCAATTCGGTAATGGTCCGATTGCCGATCGCGATGGCAACTCGATCGATAATCTCGCCGGTCAGGATAATCGTGAGAGCCAGGAACGCAACCAATATCTTCATCAGAACGCCTGTCCAAGAGAAATATGAAACTGAAACGCGTTGATCTTTTGAACCGTTGAAATGGCGGTATTGTTGATCAAGTCCTCCAGGGTGCCTTTCAATCCGAAGAAGCGCGGCGCATTCGGGCTAAATGAAAAATCCAGGCGAATCGGCCCAATCGGCGTCTGGTAGCGAATCCCGATTCCGGCCGACTGGACCATATAATTGAAGTCTTCCAAATTCCGTTGGCGGAATCGGAAGCTGATATCCCCGAGCGTGCTGTAAACGTTACCGGCATCTTCGAAAAGCACCCCGCCTACATTGTCTCCATAAAGCGGGAATCTCAGCTCGAGATTATTGACGAGAGACGCGTTGCCGCCCAACACAAAGCCCGTTTGCGGATCGCGCGGGCCGGCCTGAAAATCCGGAAAGGAGCGCAAAGAGGTCGAGCCCCCTGAGTAGAGCCGCTCGGCCAGAGGAATCGTGTTCCCGCCGCCCAATCGGGAAATCACGCCGAACTGAGTGCTGCGGGCGAAAACAAGGTCATGGTGGAACAGGTGGTACGTGGAATTACGAAACAGGCCGCGAACAAAACTGGTTTGGGAGCCGAGGAAGCCGGGAGCATAACTGAAATCTGCTGTCGAGTAGATGCCGCTGTGCGCGTCGGCGGGATTGTCGCGTTTGTCCTGAATAATCGAAAACTCGCCAAGGCCGAGACGCTCGGGCTGCGAAAGCAACGGAACAAGCAGCCGGTTGATTTTCAGGTTGCTCAACGTGACATCGCGGAACACCATTCTGTACTGAAACGTATAAGCGCGCGACACTTTTTGGCCTAGTTGTATAGAAGCTTCCTTGCGGTAAGCCGTGTAGGTCCGGATATCGTTCGAATTTTCAATCAGACCGGTGCTGGTTAAATTGAGATTGCTGTGCGATCCGAATTGCGGAATGAAGTAGGTGAGTGCGGCGCGCTGCTCAATGGTCGAAACTGCGCTTTGCAGCCCAAGCGTCTGGCCTAGGCCAAGAAAATTGATTCGGCTGATTCCCACGGCTAACCTGGGAGCGAAGCCCGTCGATCCGGCAGGGTTGTCCAAGGTGGTGGCGCCCCCGCCTATACGAGCGATTTGTGCCCCCACCCCCACGTTCAGCGAGTAGTGGCGAGCTTCGTCCAGGTCGTAGAGAACATACTTATCGCTTTCATCGCCGTCCGGATTTTGCAGGGCCGTGTTGACGCGCGCGAAGATTCCCAGGTCATAAAGCCGTCGCTGGCTGTCTGTTTCTTCCGTGAGCGATAGAGGCTGATTCTCCTGCAATCCGATACGGTCCGTTACCATGTGGCGTCTCGTTGTCTCCAGACCCGTGATGATTACGCCGCGAACGTATTCCTGCACTCCGGGAACGATAACGTAGCGCAGATCCATCTCGTGGCTTCGATTGGAGGGCGTTTCGAAGAATTCGAAGTTTGCATGCAGATACCCGCGGCCGTAGTAGAAATTGAGAATGAAATCGCGGTCCTCCGCGATTGTGGACGAACTGTAGGGCTGCCCTGGCGTCGAGCTTGCTCGCGAACGTAAGAAAGCAGCGTCGCTGGCAGAAGCGCCTTCTATCGACAACTGGGCGACGCGCCACTGTGGGCCCTCCTCGATCGTGACGAAAGCAGCCAGATGGGTCGGCGCCCCGCTATATTTGTCGACGATTCGGGACGCCACCTTCACATCACGAAATCCGTTGGCGACATATAGGTTCTGCACCGACCGAAGATCCTGTTTGAGATATACAGCGCTGAACCGGCCGTACGGAAAGCGCGGGAATCGCGCCGGCTGCACATAGAAGCGTTCGCGAATGAGATCGTCGGAGAAGTAATGGTTGCCCGAAATCTTTAGATAAACAAACTTGTGACGTTCACCGAGCTTAACCACGTAGGTGATTGTCTGCCGCCGCGAACCAGCCCCTTCGATCGTATGGGAAACCGAAGCTTCAAAATATCCTTCCGCTTGCAGATAGCTCGTAATGTTGCGATCTCCCTCCGAGAGAAGATCGGAATCGACCGATTTTTCCTGTACGATCGGCACCAGTTCACTCAATCGCCGGTGGCTGATCTTTGCGCCCTCCACCGTGAGTATGGTTTGTGGTCCGGCCTCCATCTGAATCGTGGGCCGAACAGTGTTGTTCGAATTCTGGTAATCGAGGTGTGTTAAGGTGACCTCGGATTGAAGCCGATCACGCTTATCGTAATACCTTCGCAGATTGTCCACGCCCTGTTGAACTCGCTCTTCCGTAACAGGCTGCCAGTGCAGCAGGCCATACAAACGTTTCCAGTGTGTAGAGCGGATAATGCTGTCCTGTGAACGTTCAGGGTGGCCCGTGATGGCGGGTTCCGTGAAGCGCGCGCGTTTTCCGGAGTCTACGGTAAATGCGAGGTCGGCTCTTTCAGTGCCATGGTGATAAGTCGTTTCGGCTTCGACGTGCGCATGATAGAAACCGTTCGAGATCAGCAAATCCTGCAAGGAATTGAGCGCCTGATTCTTGTCCGCTTCCTGATAAGGCTGGCCAAGACGAAGCTTGGTTGCGCTCGAAAGCTGTCCACTATTAGGAGGCTGTTTGACGCCTGTCACTACCACTCGACCCACAAAATACGCGCTCTTCGTGATAAAACGCAGCGAGACTTTCGAGCCCCTCTCAGCCGCATCGACCGCAAGATCGGAGTATCTGCCCGAGGCAAATAGGTTTTGAATGGCTTCGCGCAGCGCATGCTCGGTGAGAATCGATCCGGGTTGCAGGACTACTCGTTTCTTTAACTGTTCCCTGGTTAAAGGCTGATCCGCAGGTTCGAATTGAATCGACTCGATAACCCGGCCTTCATATTTGCGCATTTCGCCAAGAGAAGGAGCTTGCTCCGTTTGCGCAACAGCCCGGCGGTTTGGAGATGTAAGCAGCAAAAGCGCGAAGAGGTATGCGCGTGCGACTGTTAGGATCGTCGTATATGTCACCGGAGGACAAGGAGCGTTACTCCCGGCAGATCCGATTTTCCCCCATCGGTGAGAAGGGCCAAGAAAAAATCTGCCGTGCTCGCGTCTGCGTGATTGGCTGCGGCGCACTAGGAAGCTTCCAGGCCGAGGCATTGGTGCGAGCAGGGGCCGGCCATGTGCGGCTGATTGATCGTGACTACGTCGACTATACGAATCTCCAGCGGCAATGGTTGTATGACGAGAGCGATGCCGAGAATGAAACGCCTAAAGCGATCGCGGCGGCCCGGCGGCTGCGGCTGCTGAACCGGCATGTCGAAGTCGAACCGCTGGTGAATGATGTCACGCCTTCTAATATTGAAGAGCTATTGGCAGATTGCGACCTCATCTTGGACGGTAGCGATAACTTCGAAACGCGATATCTTCTCAACGATCTTAGCGTTAAGCAGGGAACACCCTGGGTGTACGGCGCTGCAATTGGCAGTTATGGAGTGCTGATGCCGGTCGTGCCCGGCCGCGGGCCTTGCTTTGCCTGCGTTTACCCGGAGCCGCCTTCAGGCGCGCAACCAACCTGCGATGTGAACGGAGTTCTTGCGTCGGCGACAGCCTCGGTTGCCGCCCTGCAGGTTTCTCTGGGATTGCGCCTGTTGGTGGGATGGGAAGATTTCGAGTGCCGTATCCAGATGATGGATGTTTGGGAGGGCACGACGAAGCAGGTAAGTGCCGGTGAACGCGATCCGGAGTGCCGGGTGTGCGGCGCGCGGGAATTTCATTTCCTCGAGGGCAGGCGCCACACTCCGGTGAGCCTCTGTGGGCGGAATGCGGTACAGCTTCACGAACATTCGCGGCCGCTCGATCTCGAGGAACTGGCGCACCGGCTGCGGCCGCTCGGCGAGGTGCGCGTGAACGAATTTGCGTTGCGGCTGGCGTTACCCAAGTACGACTTCACGGTTTTTCCCGACGGGCGAGCGATTGTAAAGGGTACTACGGATATAGGCTTGGCGCGCAGTGTCTACGCTCAACTGGTTGGTCGTTAATATTGAGTAGTAGCTGAGCGCGATGCGAGCTAGTGCAAGCCCAGTACGACACCGCAGGTTTCAGCGGGCGGTTAGCTCAGCCGGTTAGAGAGCCTGCCTTACAAGCAGGAGGTCCACAGTTCGAGCCAGTGGCCGACCACCAAAAGCCTTGCTATCTGAGCAGCGTTAGCGGTTGCAGACTCTTCTTGCTCCTTTACTAAGAGCAGAACGTATCAGAACCGTGTCAGAACTACGCCGATCATCGAAGGGCTGTATCAAAACTCCCGAGTTCGGAATTGCGCTCGACGATTGATTGCGATAAGGGCTTCGCGTTTCATCTGCAGCTTCATCTGCGAGTACTTCTTGAAACTTTCGCGTCACTCTGCGCAGGCTCGATCATCAGCCTCCGCTCCACGACGGCAACGCTTTGGGGTTGATTATTTCCCGAGATCAGCGTATCTTTATTCCGACAGAGACGTGAGAGGCAAACTCTACCGTCTCGTGTTAATCGGCGTTGAGCGATTCCGCGGAGACGACATTGTGAGGGAAACATACATCCGGCGACCTCACGGCCGAAACGGGCAGCGCGGTCGATTGTGCGGATGTGGCGTACGTGTTTGACCTCCTCAACAACTCGGATAACGAAAGGGTCTTGGGTAATATTATGTCCAGGTTCGATTCAAAGGAGCTGATCCTTTTTCAGCTGAATCCGTCCTTCGGTTGTGCGGTTCGCAGGGTTGAGAACATGTGAGGTTCGGCGAGCCTGTTTGAGAGCACTAAAAGGCCAGTCCATTGTCGCGTGAATTTTAGTGAACACCTGATTCGCACAAGATGAAGCCCTTCCGCCCCAGAGAACCCGGCCAAGATCCGAATCGGATTGGGAGCATCTGATCCCATTCATCGGACCGGCAAATCGAGCCATCGCCAACTTCAGCGGTGTCCTCTATGGACTGCGCAACCCAGAAGTTCTCTTGTCGCCGTTGACAACCCAAGAGGCGGTCCTCTCTTCGCGAATTGAAGGTACCCAAGCCACGTTAGGCGAGGTCCTGAAGTTCGAAGCAGGTGAGGCTCCACAGGAAAAATCCCGGGTGTCGACATATAGAGACTGAAAGCGAAGAGTTCTGATACCGGGCGAAACGAGCTAAAGACGCGATCTTTCAACCTAAACTTACTCCTTGAACTCCACAGGATTCTGCTCGACAGCGTTCGCGGCCGCGATAAGAGCAGAGGACACTTCCGAAAAATTCAAAACTGGATCGGTTCACCAGGATCTCCCATAAGACGAGCGGATTTCGTTCCACCAGACCCGCTATGCCTGATGGAGCACTTGACTGATTGGGAGAACTATTACCACTCCGACCCGCGGACCTTCTGGTTAGCTCAGCCTGGTTAGCGTAATTCGAGATTATCCATCCATTTCTGGATGGGAACGGTCGTATCGGGCGCATACTGATCCCCTTATTTCTTTTCGAAAAGAGACTCCTCGCCCGCCCGGTATTCTATCTGTCCTCGTACTTGGAGACAAATAGAGACGAATACATCGAACGACTGCGAGCGCTAGGGCGGCAGAGGGAGGCATGGACCGAGTGGGTCGAGTTTTTCCTGAGGGCAATCACTAAGCAAGCGGAAGCAAACGTGGAGGCGGCACGGGGAATTATGGAACTATATGAGAGGCTAAAGCCGCGCGTAATTACTCTGACTCGATCCCAATATGCGGTCCCTGTGCTCGATGTGCTCTTTGAGCGCCCAATACTGTCGACCGCCAGCTTCGAAAACCGCTCTGGACTGCCAGGCAAGACGATGATTGTTAGAATCTTATCGAAGCTGAGGGAAGCTGGGATTTTGTCGATTGGTCGAGTTCAGACTGGGCGGCGACCACAGATTCTCGTTTTTGACGAACTCGATGAACCTTTGTGAAGGCATCCACGGTATGTATCGGTAGAACTTGGCCTGAACACCGTATCACGACCGTATCGAAACTCCAAGTCTTTTCAATTCCTGGAGATGCTAACGGAGCAAAAGCAGCTTCCCCAAATTGTTAAAAACCAAAGAACACGATAGAACTCACGGAGCCCGAAGAAGCGCCTGCCTTACAAGCAGGAGGTCGCAGGTTCGATCCCTGCACCGCCCACCAAGTAAGTTAATCATCGGATCGCCCCGCCTCGACTCCTCCTTAGGAATTTTGAATGAACGATAGCGATTTACACCCTTCTAATTTCATCCGCGATATTATTCTCTCCGACAACGCGACTGGTAAGCATGGCGGACGCGTCCACACGCGCTTTCCACCGGAGCCGAACGGATATCTACACGTCGGCCACGCCAAGAGCATCATGCTCAACTTCGGCCTCGCCGAGGAGTTCGGGGGCAAGTGCAACCTACGCTTCGACGACACAAACCCCACCAAGGAAGAGACTGAGTATGTAGAATCGATCATCGAGGACGTGAAATGGCTGGGCGGCGATTTCGGCGACCGGCTCTTTTACGCATCCGACTACTTCGAGCAGCTGTACGTTTGGGCGGTCAGCCTGATCGAGAAAGGCAAGGCCTACGTCTGCGACTTGAGCAGCGAGCAGGTGCGGGAGACGCGTGGCTCGCTCACCGAAGCCGGGCAAAACAGTCCTTATCGAGACAGAAGCGTCGAAGAGAATCTGGATCTTTTCGCGCGCATGAAGAATGGCGAGTTTCCTGACGGCTCGCGGACCCTACGCGCCAAAATCGACATGGCGTCGCCGAATCTCAATATGCGAGATCCCGTCATGTACCGAATCGTGCACGCCGAGCATCACCGCACGGATAATCAGTGGTGCATCTATCCCATGTACGATTGGGCGCACGGCCAGTGCGATTGCATCGAAGGCATCACCCACTCCATTTGCACGCTCGAGTTCGAAAGCCATCGCCCGTTATATGACTGGTTTCTGGAGCAGCTTGCCGTCTCAGGCCCGCAGCAAATCGAGTTCGACCGGTTGAACTTAACGTATACGGTCATGAGCAAGCGCAAGCTGCTCCAATTAGTGCAGCAGGGCCTTGTGGAAGGCTGGGATGATCCGCGAATGCCCACCATCAGCGGCATGCGCCGGCGCGGATATTCGCCACAAGGTTTGCGGAATTTCGCGCGCAACCTGGGCGTGTCGAAGACCAACGGGACCACTGAATTTGAGAAGCTCGAGTATTACATCCGCGAGGATCTGAACAGGACGGCTCTGCGGGTGATGACCGTCTTGCGCCCCCTCAAGCTCGTGCTGACGAACTATCCCGAGGGCCAAGTCGAGTTCGTGGAAGCCGTCAACAATCCCGAGGATGCAAGCGCCGGCACGCGCGCAGTGCCCTTTAGCCGCGAGCTCTGGATCGAGCAGGAGGACTTCCGCGAAGTGCCTCCGAAAGGTTATCACCGCCTGTATCCCGGGAACGAAGTCCGCCTGCGCTATGGCTATCTCATCAAGTGTCACGAGGTTGTGAAGGACGCGGATACGGGCGAGATCACCGAGATTCACTGCACCTACGATCCCCAGACGCGCAGCGGTCAGCAGACTCGAAAAGTAAAATCGACCATTCACTGGGTATCAATGGTGAAGGCGATTCCAGTCGAAGTGCGCCTTTACGACAAGCTGTTCACCGCGGAGAATCCGAACGACGTCCCGGAAGGTCGCGACTTCACGATGCACTTGAACCCGAAGTCGCTCGAAGTGGTAGAGGGGAAGGCCGAGCCGTCGCTGATGAAGGCTGCTCCGGGAGACCGCTATCAGTTCGAGCGTCTTGCCTATTTCTGCGCGGACAAATCCAGCACGGCGGAGAGGCTCGTCTTCAATCGCACTGTCGAGTTGCGGGACACCTGGGCTAAGCTTCAGAAGCAGAAATAGCTGGCGCGCCAGCGCCAGACCCGCCGGACCTACACCCGTTTGTCGAGTCAAAGAGCATCGTGTGAATTGGTGAACACCGTCAGCCAATCACTAGCGTACGGAAGGGGTGCGCTGCACGAAGCAAGTCCACTTTCAGGGTGACTGACAATCTAGGAGCGAATAGGAAACTAAAACGCTTCCTGCGCGTAATACTGTCGCGATGGTTTCTCGTTGCAATACAGTCTGCAAGTGAAACTAGAACTAAAAGGGTTTAACATCGACTGCGCAACCTCGTTTGGGCAACATTGGCCGCCTACATCGCATTCCTCGCTTCGAGTGGCGGCAGCCACTCGCATTACGTCAGCGTCGCGGAACGTGGCAGCGAAAAGCTCACTGACGGTTCTGTGATGGCCGGAAGCGCGCCGGACGGCAGCCTGAGGGCTTCATAATTCAACGTGTAAACGTTGCGCCAAAAGTCAACGGTCAGTCTCGCTGCATTCATTCCTCTGGTAGTGCAGATCGGTTGACTACCTCGTGTGCGGGATGATAGATGTCCAGACGGAAAGACGGCGGATAACCGCTGCGCGAAAGAACATATATAAATCCGCTGAATTCCTCTGCCAAATCTAAGTAAGTCGAGCTCTGCGTAGCAGTCAAATACAGGAAGTAGGGATCCTTTTGGCAAGTGAAGTACCTGAGTGGATAGCCGCTCAGGTAGAACGCTTGGATGAGATTGTTGGCCGTGCTGTCTTCAAGCAAGAGAGTGGCTCCTTCAGCAGTAACGCACGCCGCCACTGGCGACCTCATCAATCCCGGCCGAGACATGGCTCGGAGTACGTGCGCGCGAGAAAACGCTGCGCCGCAATTGAATCGTACAAGGCCTTTGCAGGCAAATGCAGCGCTTCCAGTTTACTGTTCGCGTTATTGATGCTCACGGCGTACAGGCAGGGTGCAGCAAAAGTGCCGAGAGAAGCCAGATTTAACTTCCAGAATGATATACCAGACAACGGATCGCTGAAGTCGAGTATAGGATAGAATTCTATCTGCCGCAACATCAGCGAAGACGTGTAGAGGTAGAAATTGGCTGTTGGATCTGTCAGCAGATTATAGGAGAGGCTTAGTACTGCGGATGCGCTCCACTGCAGGCCACAAGCGGTTGTAGTGTAGCAGTCTTGCGCATTTTCGCGATGATTGCTCTGATCGGTATTCAGGTTTGCGGCCATATAGAGCTGCCCACGCGCGCCGTTCTTGACATGACCCAACCCCCTGGCTGTAGCTCTGCCACGAGTAGCTCAGATAACCTTTATTCTTCTGCGTTGCTTGCCGCACCGTGATGCTACGAAATGCGCCGATGTTACCGGGTTGCTGCCCACTAGATGGCGCCTCGTACAGCGGAGGGGTGCCGGTACTCGTACAGCGGTGCCTTCCCTGTGAATACAGAATTGTTTTGCTGGTGTGAATGTAGACGTATCAGGGACAATAGGAATATTGAAATATTGGAGCAAGATATATGGCGGCGGCTGGTAAGTGTTCGGGATCAGAACTGTAGTTCCAAAAGGAGCAAGAGTAGTTCTAGGAGGGATAGGTAGATAGTTTGAGAATATAGAAAAGGGTAGAAATATAGACTTAGATGATACAAGGAATAGATTTGAGAGTTACAGGGATGCTAGACAAGTTAGGATAGGGTACATATAAGTGATATAGAAAATGAGAGGAGATATTATAGAAGAGGTAATAGATTTTGTAATACAACAATTAGTCATTAGTGAAGGGAGAAAAAGTGAGAAGATTAGGATAGGGTAAGATATAGAGATTGAGATAGTGAGTGAAAATAAGGTAGAAATGGTAAAATGTAGGAGAGATGGAGATATGGATATAGGTGATAGATAGAGTGATAGAGATGAGAGATGATGGTGAAGATAAGAATGATTTGGATTGAGATAAGGATGGAGATGAGGAATAGAGAGAGAGATATGGATGTAAGGATAATATTGAATAGTTTCTAAGAAATGTTTTATTGTTAGAGAGTTTAGAAAATATTGGAGAAGAGTAAAGATAATGGTGATGGAGTATTGTGAAGTGATAGGGATTGGGTTGTTAAGGGAGATAGATATAAAGTTCAAGAGTATAATGGATATTTGTTATAAGACTAAGAGAAGATTATTGATGATAGTGTATGAAATAGTAGAAATGGTAGATATGAAAAAAGATAATAGGATTAAATATGATGGCTGAGGTTAAGGATACAATTAAGTAGAGAAAATAGTTGGGGATATATAGAGATAAGGAAGATATTAGGATGGTATAAAAGGAGTTTAAGATAGATGAGTCTATAGGTAAATAGAATAAAATAGAGAATACAATGGGAGGATAAATAGGAATGAAGGTAATATTAAAGATAGGTGGGAAGACTATAGTATGGAGGGAGTTAATTAGGTAGAAAATTGGAATAGTTTTATGGTTGATATGGCAGAGTATAGTAGAGTAAATGAGATTTAAAGATAACATTTAGATTGGTATAGAAGAATTGGAAATATATTATTAAGAAAAGATAGAAATAGTTGTATAAGTTATAGAAAGTGATATGTATTTTGTTATATGATGTTTGTATGAAGAGTGGATGTCTGACTGATAGAATGGTATCTATATTATTCTGAAGAAAATATGATGAAGAGAAAAGGAATATTGAGGAAAGATTATGATATATGATAGATAGATTAGTTGTTATATAGAGATGGTAATAAATCTTATTAGTAAGATATTGTTAAATGGTTGGGGTGATTTTGGAGTTGTTATAGAGAGAAATATTTGTGATGTAGGAGATTAAAGTGACATAGTTTTGTAATTTAGGAATAAGAGATGTCAGAGAAGTGGATAATAGAGAGTATAATGAGAGGTTATAATAGGAGAAAATATTGGTTTAAGATGTTCTATATATAGAAAGAGGTGATGTAGTATTGATAGTAGAGAGTATATAAAGTAGATTAATTTAGAGTATTTTGTAGCTGAGAGAGAAGTCTGTGGATTAGAGAGGTTTAGGTTTTGTAGAATAGATGAAAGAAAGGTGGTGTTTGAGTTAAAGGAGAAGTGTTAGACAGAGATGTAGGATGAGATGGGAGAGTTGGTACATAGCATGTATGGATGAAGAGAGATTAGAGTATGAGATGAATATGAGTAGTAAACTAAAGAGAGCTCTTAGAGTATCTATTGTTTAGGAAAACAAGGAGAGTATTATATAGAATTAGAGATTGGAAGTGAGAGGAATTGGATAGTTAGGAGAAAGGAGAGATAGATTTTGTATAAGATTGAGACATGGATGATGGAGAGAGTAGATGGATAACTGATTATATATTATATGTATAGGTTAGAGGATATAACGTTGTATTTGTATAACTTAGAGGTGTGATATATGCAGATAAGAATAAGTCTTATAAATAGTGGGTGATGTTCTCTTATGGTAAGAAGAGAAGAAATGTATTTTCTTTGAGTGTTTTGGATGAGAATGTTTGGATTTTAGAGGAGAGATTGTAAAAGATGGGTTTATTAGATGTTATCTGTGAAGATATATTTAGAGAGTTGATTGGTAGCATCTAAGGTTAAATTTTATGGAAGTGACAGATTAAAGAACAAGGTTAGATGATATAAGTTTATTCTATGAGAGGGAGAGAGATGAGGAGAAACTGACAGAAGTAGGATGGCTGTGACTGACTGAAGGAGAAATTTGAGGAGTGAGAAGATAGAGTGAGATAGTGCAGTTTTGAGAGTCTTGGATATAGAGAGTAGACTACTATGAATAATGGCGCTGAGAGATTTTTTTAAGTGTGTTCGAGGCAATATCATAGCTCTCTCCTTCGTTGCTTTATTCGCGTAGGGTCCTACCAAAAGATAATTGGCGTTAGCCGTTGCACGCGGAACGTGGATTGGCAGGCGCTTTGATGTAAGTGCTGTACTTTGCATACCAAGAGGGCGGAACTATGGTTGGCGGCGATGAGAGATATGTTATAAGGTTCTATTACTTTTTGTTAGAGATGATTTAGGTGGCTGGTATAAAATAAAGGGTAAGTATATAGCTTGGATAAAAGAGAGGTAAGATAGATGGTACAAGAGTGGGAGAGGGATAGTTAAAGAAAAAGAAGATTTGGGTTATTAAAAGGAGGTGAGTAGTAGTAGAAAGAAAATAGGTTATGGTTTTTTATATATAGAAGGATGTAAATGTTGTTTATGTAGAGTAAAAAGTATAAGAAGGTATAGGAGAGATTTGGAGCATCTCTGATATGAGCTATATGTAAGATAGTGAGATGTAAAAAAGTAAGGAAGAAGGTGGAAGGAGAGAGGATTGAGGGTCTGTTGAAATGTTAGAGATGTCTAAGTTAGCTATTGTCAAAAAGGCTTGTATAAAGTTCAAGAGTTGGATATGGGAGCAGTAAAGTATAAGGATATAGAGATAAGTATTTGAGAAATTTGTCTGTCTCATAGTGGTGTTGTGTGTGTTGGAGTAGTGGTATGTGTATTTTTTGTAGTTGTTATTATTGGGTTTTGAGTATTGGTTTGTTGAGAGAGTTGTTTTGTATATGTTTGTGTTAGTAGGATTGTTATTGTATAGGTTTGTGTTAGTTATATTTATTTTATTGAGTTGTGTGTATGAGAGGTTGGTATTTTTTAGATGTGTTTGTTGTAGTGATGTTGTGTTGTTGATGTTGTTATTGGTATTGTTAGATAGAAATGTATGATATAGAGTGTTGTTTGTTTAGTTAGTGTAGTTTTTATGTGTATTGAGTAGAGATGTGTATGATAGATTGGTTTTTATTTTATTTGTTTGGTTTTTTTTGGTTTGTTTTTAGTTTGTTTGTATTTATTTGTTTTTGTTTAGATTGGTTTTTGTTATTTTGATGTTGTTTAGTTTGTTGTGTTTGAGTAGTTTTGTTTGGTGTTTTGATTTATATTAGTTTTTATTTTGTTTTTTGATTAGTTTATATATTGTTAGTTTTTTAGATATTAGTAGTTTATTATGGTGTAGTGTATTGTTGGATGTTTATTTTGGTGTGTTTGATTTTTAGTGAGTTGGTTGTTTTTGTAGATTATGTTTTGATTGTTTAGATTTATTTTTGTTTTATTTGTATAGGTGAGTGTTGTGTTTGTGTAGTTAGTTAGGTTTTTTTAGTGTGTGTTTATTTTATAGGTTTTTTTTAGATTGGTGTAGTTTTTATTGTTTATTATTGTTTGTTTTATTTTGTTATTTATTTATGTTGTGTTTTGGTAGTTTGTGTTAGTGTAGATTGGTGTGAGTTTAGTAGGGTGTGATGAGTGTTGTATTGGTTTTATTAGGTTTTTGTTTAGGTTTTGTTTAGAGTAGTTGTTTTTTTTGATTGTTTGTTTTTGTTAGTTTTGATTGTTTGGTGTATTTATATAGTAGGATATGATTAGTTTTTAGTATTTGTTGTTAGTTTTAGTTAGATGTAGAGGAGTTATATTTGTTTGTATTTTGTTTTTTATATTATTTGTAGTTTTTTGTTTTTTGTTATTGTTTGGTTTTAGTTTAGTAGATTGATAGATGTGATTGTTATTTTTGTTTTTTGTTTATTGTAGTATTTAGGTTAGTTAGTTTTTTTGTTAGTATTTTTGTTTGTTGTATTTATATTTTTATTGTTGTTGTTTTGTGATTATTGTTGTTTTTTGTTTGAGTTGTTGTTATTTTATGTAGTTGTTTGTTGGTTTAGGGGTAGTTTTTATGAGAGTTATTGTTTTAGTAGGTTTTTTGTTGTTGTTTGTTTTTTTGTTTTTAGTTTTGTTTTGATTGTTGTTTTTGTTTTTTTTATTGTATTTTTGGTTTTATATTATTGTATGTGTGTGTGTTGATTTGATATTTTGTGTATTTTGTTTGTGTTTTGTGATATTTAGATTTTTTGTTATTGTTGTTTTTATTTTGTGTTTTGTTGTTTTTTTTGTTATTTTGATTTTTGGGGTTTGTGTATTAGTGTATTGGAGGTTGTTAGTTTTGTGATTGTAGATGTTTATTTTATTAGTGGGATAGTAGTATTATTTTGTTGTGTATTGTTTTTGTTTTGGGTTTATTTGTTATTGTTGTTTTTGTTGTTTTTGTTTGTATAGTTATTATGTTGATTTGAGTTTTTGTATAGTGTTGTTTTATTATTGGTTTTGTTTTTGTTGTTGTTGTTTTTTATTTGTTTGGTTGTATTGGTTTTGTTGATTTTTGTTTGTTTAGTTGTTTTGGTTTAGTTGTTTTTTGTATTTGTATTGGTTGAGTTGTTTTGTGTTTGAGGGAGTGTTGTATTTTTTTTTTATTGTTTTTTTTATTGTTGTTGGTATTGTTTGTTATAGTGTTTTTTTTTAGGTTAGAGTAGTTGGTTGTTTTTGGTTGGTTGTTTGTTTTGTTGGGTATTGTATTGTTATTTGTGTTTTTTTGTTTTATAGGGGTTGGGTTTTTTGAGTGTTTTTTGTTTTTGTAGTATTTGTTTTTGGTATAGTATTTGTGAGTGAGTGGTTGTTTATTGTTTTTTTTTTTTTTTTGTGTTTTGTGTTAGTGAGAGGTGTTTTTGTAGTATAGGTGTAGTTGTTTGTATTTTTGGGAGTGGTATTGGTATGTTTGTTTGTTTGATTTGTATTGGTGTATGTTGTGTTGTTTGTATTTTTTTTTTTGTTTGTTTTGTTTGTTATTATTTTTTTGTGTAGTATTAGAGATTAGTGTTATTGTTTATTAGGTAGGTGATTTTTGTTTTTTATTGGTTTTGAGTGTGTTTTTGTTTAGTTTGATGTATTTTTTGATGATAGTTGTTTTTTTGTTTTTGTTTGTTTGTATTGTGTGTTTATTTTTTATGTTTGATTGGTATTGATATGTTGTTTTATTTTAGTTGTTATTGTTGTATAGGTTGATGTTATTGTTGATATTGTTTGGTTTATTGTTGTTGTATATTTTGTTATGTATGAGTATATTGTAGTTTTTATTTTTGTTTTTTTTTTTTGTTTTTTTTTTTGTTTTGTTAGTTGTAGTTGTGTTTTTATTGTAGTTGTTGTTGTTGTTGTTTTGTGTTGAGATATAGATGTTTTTTGTTAGTTTTGAGATATTTGTTGTTAGTGTATTGTATTGTATTTGTTGTTAGATATTTGTTTTATAGATATAGAGTAGTGAGAGAGATTTTGTTTATTGTATTTTTTTATATGTTTTTTTGTAGTGTTTTTTGTGTGATTGAGTAGTTTTGTTTGTTTTTTTTTTGTTTTATGTTTTTGTTGTTATGAGTATTGTTTGTTTTGTTTGTTTGGTAGTGTTGAGTTGTATGTGTTTATTGTATGTGTTGGGTGTGTTTTTTATGTATTTGTGTGAGTTTTAGTTTGTTGTATTGTGTTGTGTGTATTTTATTGTTTTTAGTTTGTTTTATGTTTGTTTAGATTGTTTAGTAGTTGTTTAGTTGTATTGTTTTTGATTAGTTATTGTTAGGTAGTTTTTTTGTTTTTTATTGAGTTTTTTTTTGTTTTATTTTTATGTTTTATTATTTTTTTTTATTTTTTTTATTTAGTTTATTTGTTGTATTTTGTTTGTGTTGTTTTTTTTTTTTTAGTTTTTTGTTATGTATGATGTTATGTAGTTGTTTTAAGGTAGTTTGTTTAGTAGTTTTTTAGTGTTGTTTTGTTTTTATTTTGTTTATTTTGTTTTTTTTGTTGTATGTTGTTTTTTATTTATGTTAAGTATTGTGTTTTTGTTTTTTTTGTTTTTGTTGTTATTGTATTTATTTTAGGTTGTTGTTTAGTTATGTTTTTGTTGTATGTTTTTATGAGTGTGTGTATGTTTGTGAGTTTTTGTTTTATTTTTTTGTTTGTATATGTTTTGTATGATGTGTTTTTTTTTTTTTTTTTTTTTTTTTTTTTTTTTTTTTTTTTTTTTTTTTTTTTTTTTTTTTTTTTTTTTTTTTTTTTTTTTTTTTTTTTTTTTTTTTTTTTTTTTTTTTTTTTTTTTTTTTTTTTTTTTTTTTTTTTTTTTTATGTTAGTGATGTTTAGTTATATTTGTTATGTTGTAGTTGTGTATATTGTTAATGTTTATTTGTATTGTGTTGAATGTTTTTTTGAGTTTTATGTTAATTAGTTTTTTGTATTTGTGTTTTATATTTGTAATGTATTGATATTTGTTTTTTTTTTTTGTTTTGTTTGTTGATTTGTTATTTTTTTTGTTATATTTTATTTAATGTGATTTTTTGTTATATTTTTAGTAAGTTTTTGTTTTTTTTTTTAGTAAAGTTGTTGAGATTAGTATATTGATATTTGTTAATTTTTTTATTAATGTTATTGTTTTTTGTTATGTGTATTTTGTATTGTTTGTATTTTCGTTTAATAGTGTTTTTTATCTTTTAAATATATGTTTGTATTGTGTATTGAAAGATTGTAGTAGTGAGATCAAGATTCAGATGTGCTCTGCTATGGCTGAGGTGGAATGAGGAGCTATTTGAAGGCACTCTAGTTGCAGCAAGTCACAAATCTCTGTAGAGGTGATACCGAAAGTTCGTCAACTTTACGGCGGTTGTGATCAAGCACGCAGATCTGATGGTACTCACAGCCCCAATCAATACTGACAAACCACAGAAACTCGGTCTCGCAATAGTGTTATCTCTCAATCTGTTGACCAAAGCGTGACATCCCTCGCCTCTATACAGGCGCTATGTGGCACAAACTTTTCACTGGAAGTAGGTCACGACTGATGTGCGCTGAGGTGCAGATCAAAGAGAGGTGCTTGCAGCGCTAAGTTTTGTTTGGTATTATTAAAGAATATTAGTAAGGTAACTAATTAGGAGAAAATGATTAAAAGGATAGGCTTTCCCGCGTGAAACGTTTGCAGCGGGCGGACTGGATTCGACACGGTCACGAACACGCAGGTCCGATGGGCTGCCAGGAAACGTTTCTCGCGCCGGGGCTCATTTCTAAACATCGGTCGGGGAAATCAGAGACGCGAAATCGCAAGCTGCGACTCAGTTGCTCAGTACTCGCTGAGAAACCTTTCCGAGAAACTGCTTGACAATTTCAGCCTATGCCTCCAAACTGATCTAAAACCTGGGGCGAATGAGTGACTTCCGTATGCAGCTAAAGGTCAACCTACTTGTTTTGTCTTTGTTCCCGGCTGTCCTTTGGGGGGCGGATCCGACAGGTACGATAGCGGGCAACATCTCGGACCCGAGCGGGGCCGCGATTGTGGGGGCCAAAGTTGTCGCTACAAACATCAACACGGGATTGACGCGGGACACAACCACGGCCACCGACGGCGGTTACCTGTTTCCGCTGCTCCCGGTTGGCTTCTACAGCGTCAGTGTCGAAGCGCCTGGGTTTGAGCGCTACGAGCAGCGCGGCATCGAAGTGAAAACCGATCAGTCCTCTACGGTGCCGGTCAGTCTGAAAATCGGCAGTTCGAGCCAGGCAGTTACCGTTCAAGCCAACGCTGAGATGGTGCAAACTCAGTCCGGAGCGCTCAGTCAGGTGATCAGCCGGCAAAATATTGTAGAGTTGCCGCTCAATGGCAGAAATGCCGCAACATTAATCCTCTTAACGCCGGGAACCGCGGATACAACGACAGCTAATTTCTCCGGCAACCAGTGTACTACTCAGAGCACATCGTATCCAGGCGCCCAGGCAGTCAGTGCGAATGGCGCCCGGACCGACATGGTCAATTACAACCTGGACGGCGGCAGCAACGAAGATCCTTACACGAACACGAATAACCCGTTCCCGAACCCGGACGCGCTGGAGGAATTTAGCGTCCAGACGAACAGCTACAGCGCCGAGTACGGGCGCGGTTCCGGAGCGATTGTCAACGTGGTGACGAAATCGGGCACCAACGAGTTCCACGGGTCGGCTTTCGACTTTATCAGGAACGGCGATTTGAACGCGCGCAACTTCTTCGCGTCGTCCGCCGATCAACTCAAGCGCAACCAGTTCGGCGGCAGCATCGGTGGCCCGATCATCAAAAACAAGTTGTTCTTTTTCGGCTCTTACCAAGGCACGCAATCGAGGGATGTATCATATGGAAACTCCGCGACCGTTCCGACAACGGCCGAACTGGGCGGGGACTTCTCTTCAATCGGTCGTCAACTCGTGAACCCGTTTACTGGTGCGGCGTTCCCGAACAATCAGATTCCTACAAGTGATTTCGCGCCGGCAAGCGTAAAGATTCTAAGCTTGCTTCCTCCTCCTTCGCCGAGCGGAGTGGTTTACTACGCCCTGCCTGACAATGAGCACGAGAATCAATTCCTGACGCGCGCCGATTACGACCTCAACAAACACCGCATTTACGGCCGATACTTCTATTCGCGGTACGGGAAAGATGCAGTAATCGGGAGCACGGATATCCTGACTTCGAACCGGGGATTCGATCTCTTCGATCAAGGCGCGGCAATCGGCGACACCTACACCATCACACCAAATCTCCTGAACAGCCTGATTTTCTCCTATAACCGGAACAATGGTACCGTCACCAGCGGAGCCCCGTTCAGTCTTGCGAGTCTGGGCATTCCGATCGCGAGTACCACTCCGCCGGAGCTGGACATTTCAGTTTCCGGGTATTTCGCAATTAGTTCCGGGCATCCAACGAAGGTCAATCGCCACGACTATCATCTATCGGACAGCGTTCACTGGGTGGTGGGTAGTCATGAGCTAGCCTTTGGCGGGGATTACCTGAAAGAAGACATAGACCTGATCAACACCTTCCGGCAGAACGGTTCTTTCACTTTCAGCAGCACCAACTATAGTGGCAACGCGCTCTCCGACTTCATGTTGGGCTATGCGCAGAAATTTATACAGGGCGGCGGCGAGTTCGCGGAGCGGCGGGCAAATCTGGGCGGCATGTTCGTTCAGGATAATTACCGCGCCACGCGCGACCTGGTCTTGAACCTGGGCTTACGCTGGGATCCGTTTGTTCCCTATAGCGACCAATTGGGAAGAACGGAGTGTTTCGTGCCGGGCCAGCAATCGCAAAAGTTTCCGAACGCTCCCAATGGATATCTCTTTGCCGGCGATCCGAACTGTCCGGCGGGCGGTTTCAAATCGAACTGGCTACTGCTCGCGCCGCGAGTCGGATTTGCTTATAACGTCGGCGGCCAAGGAAAAACTACGATCCGGGGAGGATGGGGCATTTTCTATCAGCCGCCATTCGTAGAGGCGTTTAATAATATGGTCGATAGCCCACCGTGGAGTCCGCAGTATCAATTTATCGGGACGCCGTTTATGAATCCGTATCAGGGCACTGCGAATCCGTTCCCGGCCCAGTTCGCTCCATTCATTCCACCGCACAACGTGGCCTTTCCCATTCCACTGCCTTTAGCGGTTTCGTATCAGCCGAACTGGCACCCGTCGGAAATAATGAACTGGAACCTGACGCTGGAGCGTCAGCTCGCCAGCAATGTCCTGCTCCGGGTGGGGTATGTCGCGTCAAAGGGAACCCATCTGTCGTATAACACGGATGTAAATGCGCCTCTTCCGAGCCCGGCCGCAACTCAAGACAATGAGCAAGCTCGGCGTCCTTATCAACAGTTTCAGCAGCTTACTCAAGATCAGTCGAACGCCAATTCGAGCTACAACTCACTGCAGGTTCAAGTGGACAAGCGTTTCTCGCACGGTGTAACGATCAGCGGTAATTACACCTGGAGCAAAAGCATTGACGAAGTTTCCTACCAGACAGATTTGTGCGGGATCAACATTATCAATCCGTACGACATACGGGCATATCGCGGACCCTCCGATTTCAACGTTCCGCATCGTTTCGTGCTGAACTACTTATGGCAGCTTCCATCGCCGAGACAAGGTGTTGCGAAAGCCGTACTGGGGGGATGGCAGAGTTCGGCAATCGTGACTTGGCAAAAGGGGTTCCCTTTGAATATCACTTCGGGCGGAGACTACTCATATAGTCTTCCCGAAGTCGGCAATGATCAAGCTCAGGTCATCTCACCTCCGCAGTACACGCAAGGATCGACGAGCGCCAAGCTGGCGCAATGGTTCACAACAAGTTCTTTCGGGGCGCCCGCACCCAACAGCTTCGGGAATGCGGGACGAAACATTCTGATTGGGCCGGGAACATTCAATATCGATTTCGCCGCCCACAAAGTTTTCAAGATTAGCGAGCGAATGAATCTGCAGTTTCGGGCGGAGTTCTTCAACTTCTTGAATCACCCCCAGTTTAATAATCCAGACACGGGACTTGCGGATAGTACATTCGGGCAGATCACTACCGCGCGCGATCCGCGCATCGTTCAAGGAGCACTTAAACTCGTTTTTTAGGTGACTAGAAGAGAACTACTTTGGCTGGCAGGTTCGGGGCTCATCGGCGGACCGCGCCTCCGGGCCTCCGACCCGCAAAATCTTTCGTATCCGCTCCGAACGATCGAAGGTAAGATCACCGCGCCCGATCTGTTGTTTGTACGCGATCACTTTAGCCAGCCGGAAAGTTCGCTCGAGACCTGGAAGTTGCGGATAGAAGGTCGAGTGGAACGGCCGTACGAACTGGGCTTTGCGGATTTGGTGGAGATGCCAAGCAGCAGGCTGGAAGCTGTGCTCGAGTGCGCCGGGAACGCGGCTAACGGCTCCGCAGTCAGCAATGGATTTTGGGAAGGCGTGCCAATTCCTTCGCTGCTTGAAACGGCCCGGCCGGCGGCGGATGCGGCATTTGTTCTATTGGAAGGCGCAGATGCCGGAAGCTTGCTGCAAGATTCCCCGCCACTACCCTATTCGCAGGTGATTCCCATTGCGAAATGCAGGGAGGCATCAAGCCTGGTTGCCTTTAAGTACAACGATCTGACTCTTCCGACACGAAATGGATTCCCGGCGAGAGCCCTTTTCCCAGGGTGGTATGGAATGGATTCGGTGAAATGGCTGCGGCGAATGGTGGTTCTTGGCGCTGACGAGCAGGGAACGGTATTCGAGCGTAGTGGAATGAATCGCTTGTATAACCGCGTCATCGGGGCAAACGGCGCATTACAGAACATCCGGCTCTCCGCGGTCCAAGTAAAATCGGCTATCGCGTGGCCCACCGAGGGACTTAAGCTGCCCGCGGGGCACTATACAGTTTGGGGATTCGCTTGGTCGGGCAGTGACGTTATAGGTAGGCTCTCGATCAGCGTGAACGATGGGAAAACCTGGGATGCAGCCAAACTGCAATCACAGGCAAACCGTCATAGCTGGGTGCGATGGAGCTACACGTGGAATGCGAAACCGGGAGATTATGCGCTGATGAGCCGGGCGGCGGACACGGGCGGAAACGAACAGCCTGTGAAGCGCGACCCGGCCCGCAAAGATGGATATGAACTCAACTGGTGCCTGCCAATTCATTGCAATGTGCGCTAAACGGCGCTCTGCGAGATTGCTCGCGGCGGGTTTGTGTTCATGCTCCCTCATCCTTGCCGCGGACTGCGATACCGGCCTGAGCGCGCAAGAAAAACTGGCCCGATTCAAGCAACTGGACAGTGACGCGGAGCGTGCGATGCAACAACGACGCCCCGCAGCGGCCGTTCAGTTGTATGACCAGGCCGTGTGCCTGTTTCCGAATAGCGCACGCGGCTACTACGGTCTGGGAGTCGCGGAGGCCGCAGCGGGCGATTTCCTCAAAGCTCGCGAATCCTTTCGCACGGCCGACCGTCTACAGCCTACGACAGGCATGCCTCTGGTGATGCAGGTCCGGGTGAACTTCTCGTTAAAGGACATGGACACCCTGAAATCAAATCTCAGAGAGGCCGCCGATCGTTTCCCGCGTGATACGCAACTGCACACGACGCTGGCTCGTTTTCTGGCCGAGCAGAACCTTTTTGTGTTGGCGTTGGCGGAAGCAATACGGTCGCAGCAGGGCTCGAACGATTGGAACGCAAACGTGCAACTGGCGGTTCTCGAGAATACCGTGGGGGCGTATGAGGACGCGATTCAGAATGCATTGGCCGTAGAGCAGAATCACGATGTTCCTGAGCAAGCCCGCGGGGCGGCCGCCGGAATCGCGGGATTAAGTTATGAAAGTCTGCACGAGACGGAACCGGCCGTCCGCTATTTGCAAGAGGCGATCCAGCTTGATCCAACGCAGGATAACTCGTACCTCGCGTTGGCTGATCTCTTCGAACAAGCCCAGAAGTATGCCGATGCGGTGAACATACTGAAACAGGCTCAGGCCAATGTGTCCGATTCTGCTTCGATTTTGCTGCCGCTCGGCGCGGACTTGATCCGGGCGGAACACTACAAGGAGGGCATCGACGTGCTCCGGGCATTGCTTCGCAAAGACCCGGGCACTGTTGAGGCCTACATCTCGCTTGCCGATGCGGCCCGCAAAATGGGAGACCCCTCACAGGAAGTCGCAGCTTTGCGCGAATTGTTGCGCTATAAACCGGATTATCCGATGATTCACGTGTTGATTGCCCGGGCCATGTTGAATGGTGACCCGGTGGACTATCCGAAGGTTTTGGACGAATTAACACTGGCTGAGCGGAGTTCGCCCGGCGATCCCGATGTGTTTTTCCTGCGCGGTAAAGTCTACGTCACGCTGGGGAGATACAACGATGCGCTCGCCGCCTTGCAGAAATCGATTGAGCTTCGCCCGACGGAACCAAGCCCGTATTATCAGCTCGGGAAGGTCTACCAAAAACTCGGCAAACCAGAGATGGCTAGGGAGCAATTCGACAAGGTGAGATATCTGGAGACGAGCAATGCAAAATAACATGAACAGACGTGACGTATTGAAGGTCGGCTCAGCGGCGATCACGGCTCGTACAATGGCTGCTCGGGCATTTGCAGGCTCCAAGAAAAGCGTGATTGTCATTGGGGCGGGAATCGCAGGACTTTCCTGTGGTTACGAGTTGATGAGGCGCGGGCACGAAGTGACCATCTTGGAAGCGAGCGGCCGTCCCGGCGGCCACGTGCGAACATTTCACGATCCGTTCGCTGATGGACTCTATGCGGATATTGGCGCCGAGCATTTTTATTATCCGGGCTACACGAAGTATTGGGGCTATTTAAAAGAGTTCGGCTTGACAGCTATTCCGTATCCGCGGCGGAATAACGTTGTCCGCTTTTTGAGAGGGAGGCCAATTGCAGAAGACGACCTGCATAGCAGAGCAATTCTGAATGGGCTCGGTTTCGATCAGCGTGAAGCCGACTTTCTGGTAAAGCGCCCTTGGGCAGAGCTCCCGCTTCTCTACGTTCAGAAATACGTAGATCAGATTCAAGACGAAACCAATCCGTTCCTCCCCGGCCTAAGTGATCTAGACAAGATCACGATGAGAGAGTTGTTGAAACGCGAAGGAGCATCGGGGACCGCCCTGGAATTTTTTGGCAGTTCGACTCCGGCGCTGCAGATGATTTGGGGCGCAGCCATCAAGAAGCTTCGCGGGACCGAGCTAGAAACGAAAAACTTGTTCCGCTTGAAAGGCGGCAATCAGTTGATGACCGATGCCTTCGCGGAGCGGCTAGCTGAGCGGGTTCACCTGGGGTGCCCGGTTACGGCTATCGCACATGGGCCGTCGGGCGCTACAGTTACGTATCGGGAGTTCGGACAAGAGCGGAAGAAGAGTGCGGATTATCTCGTCAGCTGTATTTCGCTGGTGATGCTACGCCAGATTCCGGTGACGCCGCCCTGGCCGGAACCCAAAGCCTTCGTAATTCGGGAGATGCCTTACTACACCCGTACCCGCCTGGTGTTTCAGTGCCGGACGCGATTTTGGAAAACGGACAAAGTCAGTCCGAACTGGCTTCCGCCGGATCCGCGGCTAAATGAACTGTGGTCTATGGCGGAAGAAGTCAATACACCTCGCGGCATCCTCATTGGAGGAGCTCAAGCAGGCGTTACGGCTTCTCAATCTCTAGCCACATTTCTGAAGTTATATCCGGGTCGGTCAGCGGACATCGAGCAGACGATCGCGCACGATTGGTCAAGGGAACCATGGTCTGCAATGTGCGAGCGGATTCCTTACCGACTTGGCGAGTTGGCGCGATTCTGGCCGGAAGCTGCGCGCCCGTGCGGCAGAATTCATTTTGCGGGCGCGTACGCAGCTCAAATGAATTGGGGTCAAGAGGCTGCGCTCGAATCGGCGAATCGGGCTGCCCAGCAGATTCACGCAGCGTAGTCCCGGTCGAACTCCCATGCCTCGGATGGCCTTCACTATCCGGTGCGGATATCTTGAAGCAGGCTAAACATCATTTGGTTTATGCACGTTGACGCTACTGGGACTCTCCTCGTACTCCTTCGCGCCGACTTGGGCGCAGTCTCCCATAGCGCGCACACAGGAACAGCTTTGTTCGGAAGCACGACATAATGAAGGTTCAGCGATGTCGCCCGAAGCTGTGGCCAAAACCTCGCGAACCGCCGAAGTGGCGCCCTGAGGAGGGTCGAGCCCCAGTTCCGAAGCGGTGACCGGCACTCTTGTCGGCGAAGAATGGGCTCTTCCGCGATTCGGTATGAGTCTCGTTAAACGAGCCATGAGAGGCGTATGCCGAATTTCGATAACCGCCCGATTGCACATATCTGCTGCTGGCATAGCTCGTTTGGGTGAAACTGCCGTGCGTGCCATATTTCGGTGGACTAGTCGGCGTTGTCCGGCCGTAGTATGTCCGGCCCACCTGCTCGGCCGTGCGGTAGCCTCGATACTCATCGAGCACCACCGGCCGGTATGAGTGATTCCAAAGCAACTCGCGCAACAAGAGATACTGCGGCAACCAGGTCCACACGCTATGGTCGCCGTTGTGAGTCCAATAGCCGTACTGATTCGAGCCCTGTGATTCAGGGGCGATGTAAGCGAAACCGGCGGGCTGCGGCGTGGTAACAGCTTCCGAATCGAAGAGTCCGGCGTCCTTGTGGGCAAGCGACATGCCGATGTCGTTCTCAACAGCTTGAAAGGCCGGCTCCGGCACTGCTACCCATTGTTCGGAGCTGGATATTTCGCTTTGTTTCGCCGCGACATCGGTGAAATGCGTGTTAACCGTTTTTATACGCTCTCGGTAGGCACCGTCTCGATCTTTATCGAGATCCACCAGGATCTTGTCCCACGAATCATAAAGCTGACCGGTCGCAGCCCGCAGATCGGTTGACTGCTGGTCAATGTTGCGCGAATCCGCCCTGAGTGTGTCGCTTGCTTCGATCAGCTCCGCTAGCTGTGGCTCGGCGATGTTGTTGGAGGATGCTTGCTGGCGCTCGTTTGCCGTCTTATCCCACAGCGTTTCAGCATCATCTTGTATACCGTGGACAGCGCTCAGACGTGTTTCAAGTACATTCTTCTTGCCAGGCCAATCGTTTTCGGCCTTCTCGACGGTCTTTGTAAGCGGACCAAGATCTACCGAGTGAACGGCCGCATCCTCCTGCTTCATCCGTTCAAGATTCGCCGGGAGATTGTGACGGAAATTGACCCAATAGCCGGCGTCAGAGACAATCGCCTGAGATTGATCGAGCGCCTTGCGTCGCAGTGTCCGTTCACTTTCGAGCAGACTTTCAGCCCGCCCGCGCTCTCCAGCACGGTTACGAGCAGCAAGCTGATTCAGATCGCGGTCGGTGTCTTCGGCTGTGTGCAGTGTTTCGCTGGCGGCTTGAAAATCTGCCGTCCAGCGGGCAGGAGCGGGCGTATTCCGAAAGAGATCCGGATCCGCTGCGACTTCTTGATTGACCGTCTGCTGTGAATGCTGGATCTCTTGCGCGGCGTTCAGCAGCCTTTCATGCTCGTCCGCAATATCGCGGCGAAGTGTAGGCGGCAATCCCCCTACACAACTCACGATCACCACGGCGGCAGCAATCGGCAAAGTGAACTTTGCGGATTTCATCACCCACCTCGATACACCGTCACATCTGCTGGGTCGAGTTCTTTCCAGATCGTCGCGTTGAAGGGCTCACCCTCGAATTTGCGAATACTCATGAAGCGCTTCGAATCCTGCTCTTGAAATTGCCAGCAGTAAAATCCGCGCCCGGCCGTGTTGCCCCAGTTGAACACGCCTATTTCGCGACTGAAGCGATAAAGCCAGAACTTGCCGTCATAATCGAAGAAATCGGATGCATTCTGCCGCTGATCCATCTGCCCCAGGTCGTCTTCACTGAGGCCCAGTTCGTCGAGCGTGATGCTGCGGCCGTCGAAATTCCCCAAGATTCGAATGGCATCGTCATTATGGACTTCGAGGTAGACCCGCTGATCACGCCACGTGCCGCTTAACTCGATCCAGCGGCGGTTGGCCGCTTCGTAAGTATCGCGCCGGTCAACGGTGAAATCCAGATCGCTAAAATCCGGAGCCGCGCCGGATATGGAGAGCGCATCGCCCACCCGGGCATCGCTCACGTTGAGATTGGCGAGATCTTCCTGTGGACCAGTCGCCGGTTTGCGATCGAAGAACATGGCTATTGCTGGCTGGGCGACGGCAGCTCTTTGGGAAGTTCTATTGACTGCTTGCGTCCGGAGCCTGGGCCCAGCCGTTCGCGTTTGAGAGCTTCGAGTTCGGCGTCCACCGTGTGGCCCTGCAGTTGTGCAAATTCCGCTTCCAGATTCGTATCCTTGCCCGCGCTCGCGAGCTGATCGAACGCCTTGGCGGTAGCCTCTTCCTTAGCAACGGATTCTTCAAAGTGCGACAACTGCGCAAATGCGTTGTCGGCCTTGCCCACACCGGCCAGTGCTTCGGAGACTTTACGCTGTGCCATGGCGGCATTCTTGCGCGCTACCAACGTAGTGGCTGTGCGTTCGCCTTCTTCGATCTTGTGCTTGAGGTCCGAGACCTGGGTCTTAAGCGATTCGCTCGCCTGGCGGGCCGATTCGATGGCTGCCTGCAGTGATGCGACCTGCTTATCGCTCTCGGCTTTTTTCGCCAGAGCTTTCTTAGCGAGATCCTCGTTGCCGGCATCAAGCGCCAGGCCTGCTCGATCCTTCCATTCCTGTGACTGCCGTACGTACTTCTGGTATTCGGCGTCCAGGCGGTTGTAATTGCTCATGGCCATCGCGGACGACTGGATGACCTTGTTGAGCTCGGTCTTCATATCGGCTACCGTCTGCCGAACCGTGGTGGCGAAGGTGGCGTCTTCTATCGCCCCCATGCCCTGGTTGGCCTGACCGCGCGCCACCCGTCCTGCCCGGCTGAAGATATCTGAAAAAAAACCCATTTGGTTCCCCCTGATGATTTTCCGCTATTCCTTCTGAGCTAGGCTGACTGAAGATCCGGACCAATGAGATCTCTGGCGTGTACGACATCGGCCAGCAGAAAGTTGACGCATGAGAGGATGTCATCTTCATCGTCTGGCCCAAGTTCCTGCAGCTTGCAGAAGTTGTTCAACGCGATGGCGACCTGCCCGTCCTTACCCTCATAGAGCTGGAAATAGGAGGTAGAGATTCCGTTGTCTCCAGCGAGCATTTTGCGCATGAGCGGTGCAGTGATTTTGCTCGCGGGAACGACCATGCAGAGCACCGACAGAAAAAGAATGTCACCTTCGAGAACGGCTTGCAGCGAAACGCCGCTTTCAACTTCTTGAATCCGCAGTACGTTATCGCCGGATTCGCTGACAGAGTAGCGTTTTCTGGCCAATAGCTCGTGAATCTGGCCCAGAGAAGAAGCTGTTGTTTGCGTCATAGGTGTCCTTGAACAAGTACGAAGACCCTCCCCGCTTTGTTCAAAAAACAGAGCCATTCTTTAGCTGAAATCGGTTACCAGGCGTGCTTTGCATATACTCAAATGCATGCTTGGCGGCATTGAAGCGGGTGGGACAAAATTCGTTTGCGGCATAGGAACCGGCCCGGGGGATCTGCGCATCGAGCAGTTCCCGACGTCTTCCCCTGATGTCACCCTCACCCAGGTGATTCGGTTCTTTCAGGATGAGAAGGCGAGCTTGGATGGAATCGGGATTGGTTCGTTCGGGCCTATCGATTTGCACCCGGAATCCCCGGCATTCGGCCGCATTACTTCCACGCCCAAGACTGCATGGGTGAATTTCGATTTGGTCGGAACATTGAGGACGGCACTTCACGTGCCAATAGCCTTCGACACGGATGTCAACGCAGCGATTCTCGGCGAGGCGCGCTGGGGCGCGGCGCGTGGGCTGTCCGACGCTATTTATTTAACCATCGGCACGGGCATCGGAGGCGGCGCGCTGGTCGGCGGGAAGGTGGCGCATGGCTTAGTACACCCCGAGATGGGTCATTTGCGAATCCCTCACGATCGGGTGCGCGACCCGTTCGCCGGCCTCTGTCCATTTCACGGAGATTGTTTGGAAGGCCTCGCCGCCGGACCTGCCATCGGAGCGCGCTGGAATGCGCTCGCCCTGACGCTGCCGCCTGAACATCCTGCCTGGGCGCTGGAGGCGCAGTACATCGCGTATGGTCTTAACAATCTCGCCGTCACACTCTCTCCCCAGCGTATTCTGCTGGGCGGCGGCGTCATGCAGCAGACCCACCTCTTTACCCTGATTCGGCAGGAATTCTCGCAACTGCTGAACGGCTATGTAAGGCACCCGCTATTGTTGGATCGGCTCGACGAATTTATTCAACCTCCGCAACTCGGTGGGCGCGCGGGCATTCTGGGCGCCCTGGTGCTTGCCGAACAAGCGGTAGCCGGTACGCCCGAACGCCAGACCACACTCGCCGGCAGGGTGCGCGGATGAAGCTCAATGCAACGCTTGTTAAGAGTACGGTTGTTGCGGCTTTGGGAGGCCTGCTATTTGGTTTCGATACTGCGGTCATCGCGGGTACAACCGCTGGCCTCACCACCGCATTTGCGCTCACTCCCTCAACCCTCGGCCTAACGGTTGCAATCGCTCTCGTCGGAACCGTTATTGGATCGATGATCGCCGGAATTCCCGGCGATCGCTATGGCCGCCGGGATAGTCTCCGTGTCATGGCGATCCTTTACCTCGTCTCTGCCGTCGGCTGTGCGTTCGCCTGGGACTGGTATTCGCTGGTATTTTTTCGCTTCATCGGAGGCCTTGCGATAGGCGGTTCGTCGGTGCTAGGCCCTATGTACATTGCCGAGATCGCACCCGCAAAAATGCGCGGAAGACTAGTCGGGTTTTTCCAATTCAACATTGTTGCCGGAATTCTGGTGGCATACTTCTCCAATTACCTGATTGGCCGGGCTGATTTCGGAGTTAGCGAATGGCGTTGGATGCTCGGCGTATCCGCAATACCCGCGCTGTTCTTTTTCATCATGCTTTTCACCATCCCGCGAAGCCCGCGCTGGCTCGCCCAGAAGGCTCGCGTCGAGGACGCTCGTTCTGTCTTGGTTCTCATTGGCGAAGAGAACGTCGAGTCGGAGCTGCAGGATATAGTCGCTTCCATCGATGTCGAGCACGGACACGGTGCCGAGCCGCTCTTTCAATGGAAGTACCGGTTCCCGATCTTCCTCGCGGTCGCGGTTGCCATGTTCAATCAGTTATCAGGAATCAACGCGATTCTCTATTATCTGAATGACATCTTTGCTCGTGCCGGCTACAGCAAGGTGTCGGGCGATCTACAGGCCGTCCTGATTGGCTTCACAAATCTGGTGGCCGTCATCATTGCGATGTCGATCATCGACCGGGTCGGCCGGAAAACGCTGCTCCTGATCGGCTCTGTCGGCTGTGCTATCTGTCTGGCGGGCGTGGCCGCGGTATTTCTCAGTTCCAGTCATGAGAACTGGCTGGTGTGGTTGCTGGTGGGCTTCATCGCCTTCTTTTCTTTTTCGCAGGGCGCTGTCATCTGGGTCTTCATCAGCGAGGTTTTTCCGACCCGTGTCAGGGCGAAAGGTCAGAGCCTCGGCAGTTTCACTCACTGGTTTATGAACGCCGGCATCTCCTGGACGTTTCCCATCATGGCCAGTCATTCGAGGGGCGCTCCATTTGTATTCTTTTCCGCCATGATGGTTCTGCAGTTCTTCGTCGTATTCTTTTTCTTCCCGGAGACGAAGGGAATCACCCTGGAGGACATGCAGAAGAAGTTCGGGATCGCTTGACTTGCGCGACATTCTTATCCGGATCATCTGGGGCGCTTGGATCGCCACTTGGTCGATCTGGGTGATCGGCAGCTTCAACACGAAGCGGACTGCCCGGATGGAAGGAATAGTCTCGGCAGTCGTTCACAGGTTGCCGATTATTGCGGCTTATATCTTACTGTTCGCCCGCCAGATGCGACTAGGTGCGCTCGTTTCGCGCATTGTGCCTGAAACGATTCCCTGGGCTTTTGCCGGCGCCATAGTAGCCGTCGGCGGACTCACCTTTTCAGTCATCGCGAGATTTATTATTGGCCGAAATTGGAGCGCTTCGGTGACGCTTAAGCAAGATCGTGAGCTTATGCAGACAGGGCCGTCTCGTATTGTGCGCCACCCCATTTACTCCGGTTTCCTGCTCGGCGCGCTAGGCGCGGCTTGGCTGGAAAAGCAAATCTGAACCACGCTTCCACCTGGGGGTCCTCAAGATTTTCCATGTAGCGGTATGGGTCCGGCACGGTAACGCCGAAGTACGTTTCGGTCACCATCTTCACGGGAGCGACGGGAGGCGTGGCGGGCACAGAAACGGCGGCCGCCAGCACGTCGCGAGGTGCTGCCGTGGCGGCAATCGCGGTGAGGACCGGGACCAAAATAGAGGCGGATTTGCACATGCGAGTTGGCATTGGATGGCAATTATAACTGAAAGCTGACGAGGACTGCGTGCAGAAGCAGAGAGCCGCCCGAACCAGGGCACTATGATTGACGAGTATGCTTTCGCTTGTCTCGCAAGCATGGAATTCCTGGAAAAGCGCCAAAGGTGTTGCCCTCCTCGCGATTCTGGCGCTGGCCATCGGAATCGGTTCGGCTACCGCGATTTATACCGTCGTCCACACCGTATTACTTAAGCCGCTGCCCTATCGCAATGGTGATAGGTTTGTGGCACTCTATGGCGCTGTTACGAATGAGCCTGGCAAAAAGAACGGCATGTCGGACGGTTATCTCCGCGTTTTCCGGCAACACCAGCGCAGCTTTGACGTCTTCGGGTGGTTCAACGTCGCGGGCAGCTTCAATCTCACGTCTCCAGGCGAACCGCAGCACGTTGACGGCATTCGCGTCACCCCGAGCCTGATCGATAGCCTCGGCGTGAAGCCGTATCTGGGTCGCTGGTTCGGCGAGGCGAAGCAGGAGAACGGCAGCAGCAATCTCGCCGTGCTCGCCTATCCGCTCTGGCAGCGGCTCGGTGGCCGGAAGGACATTCTGGGTCAATCGGTGGTGCTCGATGGAACCAGTTACGTGGTTACGGGTGTCGCGCCCGCCTGGTTCCATTTCCCGCTGTTTGATGTGAGCGGCGAGGCGGACCGTAACTTCATTTGGATCCCCATTTCACCGCAATACGTGAGATCGGTAGGAGATAGTTACCTCTTTCTCGCTTACGCACGCCGGAAACCGGGCATTTCGTTCGAACTCGCCAGTCAGGATGTCAAACGCTGCGCCGCTGAGTTGGCCCGCGAGAATCCGGCAGCGCTTGGCCGCAGCACTGCCTTCATTGAGCCGCTCCAAGCGGCCATCGGCTCCGACATCCGGCCCACATTGCTGCTTCTGCTCGCGGCGGCCGGGCTGCTGTTGCTCATCACGTGCGCGAATGTTTCCGGCTTGCTTGTAACGCGCGCCGTGACGCGCAGCCGCGAGACCGCCATTCGCCTGGCGCTCGGCGCGGCGCAAGGCCAGATGATCCTGCAGTACCTTTCGGAAAGCCTCATCGTGTCTCTCATGGGCGCGGCCGCTAGCATCGCGTTCAGCTATTTCCTGCTGCGCGTGATGCTGGCCTTGATCGCCAATTACGTTCCTTTGAGCGACCAGATTACTGTCGATTGGAATGCGCTCGCCTTTGCGATTGCGGTTGCTCTGGCGGCTAGTTTCCTGACGATTCTTGCGCCTCTTTGGCACGCGTTGCGCACTGCCCCCAATGAGGTGCTCAGCGAAGGTGTGCGAGCCAGCGGCAGTCTGCGCAGTCGACGCTTATCGCAAGGGCTGGTGATCGGAGAAATCGCGCTTGCCTTCACCTTGCTGGCTGCCGGCGCTCTGCTCATCGCGCAAATCAACCGGCTAAGCCGCGTCCGTGCCGGCTTCGATCCCGATCATCTGCTTACGTTCCAAATGACGATCACCGATCCGCGCTATAGAGACGAAGATAAGATGCTGGCCTATCGGGAACAGATACAACATGCGCTGGCGGCGCTTCCCGGCGTGACGAACGCCGCCCTGACCACCTCCCTTCCGCTGACCGGCTGCTGTTTCAGCACGGCGGTGTTCCCGGAGGGCCGCACGTTAAACCGGGAAACCGTGCTCACCACGAGTTTCCAGGTTTCGAGCCCCAGCTATTTCGCCACCATGCGCATTCCCCTCCTCGCCGGCCGAGTCCTGAGCGAGCGCGATGCCGGCCAAAAGGTTCCGCCGGTCATGATCAACCAGACGGCCGCGAGGCGCTTTTGGGCGGGCTCCGATGCCGTGGGAGCTTACGCGCGGCTGGGAGATGCGAAAGGCAGCCGAGTCCAGATTGTAGGCGTTGTGGGCGACGTGCGCAACGACGGCTTGAGCAATCCGCCCGTTCCCGAGCTCTACATGGTCGACGTTCCGTCCGTCTATAACTGGCTGAGCGGCGTGGTTCGCTCCGATTTGCCCGAACGAGTACTGGCGCCGGAAATTCGCCGCGCGATTCATCAGGTCAACCCCGATCAGCCGATTTTCAACATTCAAACCATGAACGAGATTGCGCGGGATTCGCTTACCCTGCAGCGCGCAACATCGCTGCTGACCATGCTATTTGCCTGTGCCGCATTGCTGCTCGCGGCGCTCGGGGTCTATGGCGTAGTCGCGTATTCCGTCCGTCAGCGCACGGTGGAGTTTGGGACGCGCATGGCGCTCGGTGCGGTAGGCAAAGACCTGTTGCGCCTTGTGCTCGGCGGCGGCTTGAAAATGGCTGTCGCGGGGCTCGTGTTAGGCGCGCTCGCTGTCGTCGCCATAAGCATCGTGCTGGTGAAATCCGCCGTCATCCACTCAGTCGAGCCCTCGCCGTTTATCTATTCGACTCTCGCTGTTGCAGCTATCGCCCTTCTCGCCTCTCTCTATCCCGCGTGGCGAGCAACTCAACTCTCTCCCATGGTCGCGATCCGCAACGAGCCGGAAACGATGTGGCTGCGCACCCGTGAACAGGTTCGCCGCATGGCGGGCGAGATCTCGGGATTGCTCTCGCACGAGAAGCAACAACCCGAGATCTCCGAAAGGGAACTGCTCTCGGGCTTTGTCGATGCCACTCGCCAGGCGGAGTCCTCCGAGAGTGCCCTCCAAACGGCGCTGGCGTCGCTGTGCGGCGCTTTGGACGCGCAGGCAGGGATACTGCTCGAGAAAACGGGGGACGCAACGTTTTCGAGCCACGTACTTTTTCCCTCCGGCTCCGGCAAGGGCCTCGTCCTGTCTGCCAATGGCTTCTTACTGAATCGCCTGCGGTCCTATTCGCTGCCGTTGCCGATCACCGAAACCGATCTGGTTTCCTGGCAGCGTTGGGCCGGCGAGCACAAGTCCACATTTTCCGCGGAGCTGGCGGCCTTGCAGCAGGCCAACATCCGGCTCGCTGTTGCGTTGCGCACTACCAAGGAGACAATCGGCCTGCTGTTGCTGGGACCGCCGGTCGATGGAGACGAATACAGCGCCACGGCGCGAGGCGCTCTTCGCCTGTGTGCGGATCAACTCGCTTTGATGCTCGAAAACGGCAGATTGATGAACCGCGTCGTCGAACAGGAAAAGCTGCGCCGCGATCTGGCCCTGGCCGTCGAAGTGCAGAAGCGGCTGTTGCCCGAAGCTTATCCCGAGTCGGCTTTTGGCGACGTGGCCGCCTTTACGCTGCCGGTCCGCAGCGTGGGCGGCGACTATTACGATTTCGTCAAAGTTGGCGAGCATGGTCTCGGGATAGCGCTGGCCGACGTGGCAGGTAAAGGTATAGCCGCTGCCCTGATTATGTCGGTCGTGCAGGCTTCCTTGCGTATCCTGTCCGCCGAAGGCAACATTACACTGCCCGAACTAGTTTCGAAGATGAACCGCTTTCTCCATCGCTCGACGGGCTTCAACAGTTACGCAACCTTCTTCTATGCGCAGTTGGATGAGCAGAGCGGCCAACTCAGCTATGTGAATGCTGGCCATAATCCTCCCTATCTACTGCGCGAAACCGAAGTGGAGGAGCTTTCCACCGGCGGCATGGTCATCGGTCTGTTTGCACAAGCTACTTACGAAGAAGCCAAAGTGGATCTGCGATCGGGAGACGTGCTGGTGGCCTTTACCGACGGCGTCACCGAAGCGCTCAATACCGGCGAAGAGGAGTACGGCGAAGAGCGTTTAAAAGAATTGCTGAAAAGTGTGATGCACCTGCCTGTGGGCGAGATGTCGACGCGCATCACGGCAGCCTTGCGCGAATGGATCGGAGACGCGCCGCAGCATGATGACCTGACATTCCTGGTACTCAAAGTAAAGTGACGCGATGAAATTCGATCCGATCGGCGTGGCGGGCCTCGGACAATTAGGCAGAGGCATCGCCGCGTGTCTGCTTTCGCACGGCTATCGCGTGATTGCATTCGATCCCTCTCCTATCGCGCGTGAGCAGGCCCGTGCCTATATTCAAAATGCACTGCAGGAACTCGTCGCGCGTGCCGGCTTTCCAGAAGCCATGCTGCAGAGCTGGACTAGTCGCTTCACGGAGGCGGATTCGCTCAGCGCCTTCGGCCCATGTCGATTTGTAATAGAAAGCGTAATCGAAAGTCTGGCAATCAAATCGCAAGTCTTCGATGAGATCGAGGCGGTTGTGGGCAGCGAAGTTCCTATTGCCAGCAATACCTCCGCACTGCCTATCAGTCTGCTTCAAAGTACGCGGAAATATCCGGACCGGTTCCTCGGCATGCACTGGAGCAGTCCTGCCCATGCCACTCGTTTTCTCGAATTGATTCGCGGCGAGAAGACATCCAACGAGGCGTTCGCATCTGGGGTCGAGCTTGCCGCCGCACTAGAGAAAGATCCTGCTCTGGTGCTGAAAGATGTGCCCGGATTCGTAGCCAATCGCATGGCTTACGCCATGTATCGCGAGGCGGTGTATCTGCTCGAATCCGGCGTGGCCGACGTGGAAACAATTGATCGCGCGTTTCGCAACTCAGTGGGCCTGTGGGCTTCTTTCTGTGGTCCGCTGCGTTGGATCGATATTACTGGCGGTCCGTGGCTCTATGCCACCGCCATGAAAGGCGTTTTGCCGTCGCTAAGTAACAGTCCCGAGCTGCCCAGGACACTGGAAGATGGGCTCAGGAATGAAGATCTCGGCACAAAGAACAATCGCGGCTTCTATTCCTATCAGCCGGGTGATGCAGAACAATGGGAAGCACGATTGCGTGAGCATGCCTGGCGAATCTGGAAACCGCACGTAAGAGCTAGCGTTGCCGGCGCTTTATTCAGAAGACGATGGGCGAAATTCGGGCGTTTGGCCAAGACGCGAGGAGCGCCCGGGTATATTGCTCTTTTTGCTGATGATTCGGATTCAGCTCCTGCGTATGCCAATTCTGATACACCCAACTGATCTGCCAAAGCAAGTTCGAAACCTTCCGTGCACGCATCGCCTGATAAAGCGCAATTTTTGGACCAGGTCTAGCGCAACCGGATGGAACGATCCGCCGCTGGGATGGCGCCGGTATCTCGGTCTTTTCTTCCAGACGTCATTCGATCACACTTCTAAACAGCGAGAGCATGCGAAACGCCTCTTCTAGCGTGTCTCCTTGCGTGTGGCCTTCGGGAAAATCAGGGAAAGAAACACTGAAGCCGCCGTCTCGCTTTTCTTCTACGAACTTTGCCGGATAAGCCAGTCTCATAAGTCCTCTATCGAGAGCCCAGATACTTGAAAATCGCGCGATGTTCCAGTCGCACAATTTGCTGTGCTTCCAAATGGGCATCGATTTGTCATGCGACTATTCCGCCGTCGTATTCGGACCTTTCGAAGGTGGGACGCAGTTCGATCTGCTGCTGCCTTGGCAAGCTGCTGCAGTTTACGGATCAGTTCTGAGCTCTTCATCCACAGCTTGACACTTCTGTACGAAAAGCAAATTCAAGCTAACGCTGATTGCTCACGAGAATTACTTACCCCTTCAGTTCTTCCCTAATCTCCGCGGCGGCTTTTCGCGCTTCCACGACTGCTCCGATTGGAAAACTGATCGCTCCCACTTTGGGATGGCCCCCGCCGCCGTAGCGTTCGCAGATGGTCGCCAGATTGTGCCGCAGCGGATCGCGCGCCCATGGGTTCGAACCTACTGACACCTTGGTGCGGAAGCTCGAAGTTGAAACTGAAACCGTGTACGACGAGTCAGGAAATAAGTAATACGGTATGAACTTGTTGTAGCCTTCGATCCCGTAATCCACCAGATCGAAATAAATTACGCCGCGGTCGCACGAACCGGCCTCCCGGATCACATCGATGTTATGAAGATGCGTTCGACGGAGCCGCTGATATTCGCCTTGGATTTCCGGTTCGGCGATAATTTCAGCCAGCCTATGATCTTGCATCAGGCAAATGATCCGTTGAACCAAAGCCGGGCCTTGACTGCCTTCCACAACCAGCGTTAGCTTCATCGCCGGAGCGTTCATCTCGACCGCGGATTGCGCGCTCTCGTATAGAGCACCATCCACAATATCCGCCCAGGTCACCAGTTCTTCGAGATCGGGTGCCTCAAAGCCATAGTCCCGCTGCACGACCGTCGAGATAAACTTCGTGCAGGAGCGATAGCTGGGGTCGAGCAGTTTGCGTCCGGAAGTATCACGATGAAAATGCTCCGCATCGGCTGTACTCAAAAACGCACTCTGGTGATGGTCAAACCACCAGGTCAGGTTCGGATGGGTGGCATATTTGAAGTCGACAATGACATTCACATCGCCGTCGAACAGGCTGTCTTCGAAGAGCTGGTCTGCCCGGTGCGCCAGCCCGGTATACTCAAACCGCGCCCCCGGATAGAACTTGCTTCGTAAAAAACGGGTGATATAAGCTGCCGATGCTGCCCCATCAAAGCAGTGGTCATGATAGAGGACTCGCACCTTCATCAAAAATGCATGATCTCCGAAAACCTTTAAGATTGCCTGACGAAGACGCGAAAAGCAAGCGATAAGCGATAATTAAGGTAAAGTAGAGCTGTTTGGAGCCAGACGCACCCGTTAGCGGCCGCCTGTGACTGCACGCGCCCGCCGCTTTCGGAGCGCCCTGGTGAGGCGGGTCCTCGCTGACTGCTGCCCGGATTCAGTTAACGTTAGTTTTGATTCCACGCTAAATCAAGATGCTAAAAACCAAAGAAGAACGCCAGACGGACCTGAACCCACAGGAAACATCGGAATGGCTCGAAGCCCTCGAACAGGTGGTCGATGAGGCTGGACCCGACCGGGCCGCTTATCTGCTCACCAAGCTTTATGACCGCGCCTCCGAATTTGGTGTTGCACCCGCTTCCAAGATCAACACTCCCTACCTCAACACGATCCCCGCTCACGAGGAAGTAGCCTATCCCGGTGACCGGGCGCTCGAACGGAGGATCAAGAGCCTGATTCGCTGGAATGCCGCCGCTATGGTCGTCCGGGCGAACAAATACGATCCAAATATCGGCGGACATATCTCGACTTTCGCCTCCCTCGCCACCATCAGTGAGGTGGGCTTCAACCACTTCTTCAAGGGCAGCATCGATGGGCTTCCGGGCGACATGGTGTATTACCAGGGCCATGCCTCGCCAGGCGTCTATGCGCGCGCTTTCCTCGAAGGCCGTCTGACCGAACAACACCTTCTCAACTTTCGTCATGAGCTGCGCGATCAACCCGGTCTCTCTTCTTATCCGCACCCGTGGCTGATGCCGAATTTCTGGCAATTCCCCACCGTCTCGATGGGCCTTGGGCCAATCAACGCCATTCATCAGGCCCGCTTCCTTCGCTACCTCGAAAACCGTAATCTTCTTCCAAAGTCTGACCGCAAAGTCTACGCATTTTGCGGAGATGGCGAAATGGATGAGCCTGAATCGACGGGCGCGCTGCGCATAGCTGCTCGTGAAAAGCTGGACAACCTGATTTTCATCATCAACTGCAATCTGCAGCGTCTCGACGGACCCGTGCGCGGCAACAGCAGCGTCATCCAGGAACTCGAAGGAGCTTTTCGCGGAGCGGGCTGGAACGTCATAAAGGTTCTTTGGGGTGCTGCCTGGGATGAGCTCCTAACCCGGGATTCGAGCGGTCTGCTGCTCAAGCGCATGGAAGAATGCGTCGACGGCGAGTATCAGAATTTCAAAGCGCGTGGCGGAGCTTATGCGCGAAAAGAATTCTTCGGCAAATATCCGGAGTTGCTCAAACTGGTCGAAGATATGTCGGACGAGGAGATCGCCCGTCTGCCTCGCGGCGGTCACGATCCCGTCAAAATGTATAACGCGTACAAGCGCGCCCTGGAAACCCAGGGTCAACCCACCGTCATCCTGGCAAAGACTGTGAAAGGTTATGGTCTGGGCGAAGCGGGTGAAGGTAAGAACATCACTCACCAGCAAAAAAAGCTGAACGAGGATGAGCTCTTCTATCTCTCCGGTCGCTTCGGGCTGAATCTTCCCAAAGAGACCATTCAATCGGTTTCCTTCGTCAAGCCCGCGGAGGACTCGCCCGAGATACGTTATCTGAAGGGCCGGAGAGAGGCTCTCGGCGGCTATCTTCCCGTACGCAATCCAAAGAAGATCGAATTAAAGGCGCCTCCACTCGAAGTGTTCAGTGATGCGTTACAAGGCTCGCGCGGCCGCGAGGCTTCGACCACCAGCGCTCTCGTTGCAGTGCTAAAAGCTCTCATCAAAGTTCCTGAGATCGGCAAGTACGTGGTGCCGATCATTCCCGATGAAGCACGCACATTCGGCATGGAATCCATGTTTCGCGAGCGTGGTATTTACGCGAGCGGTGGACAGCTTTACAAACCCGTGGATAGCGATGTCCTCATGTATTACAAGGAATCAACAGACGGCCAGATTCTCGAGGAAGGAATCACCGAGGCTGGCGCCATGGCGTCTTTCACCGCCGCGGGGACGGCTTATGCTAACGTCGGCGTCCCGTCGATTCCCTTCTTCATCTATTATTCGATGTTCGGTTACCAGCGTGTTGGCGATCTCATGTGGGCATTCGGCGATTCGCGTGGCAAGGGATTTGTGATCGGCGGCACCGCTGGACGTACCACGCTGCTTGGGGAAGGATTGCAGCACGACGACGGACACAGCCACGTGCTCATGTCTGTCCTTCCCACCTGCCGCAGTTACGATCCGGCCTTCGCCTACGAGATCGGCGTCATCGTGCAGGACGGCATTCGTACCATGTACGAGAACAACGAAGATCACTTTTACTACCTGACAGTTTGCAACGAAAATTACGTACAGCCTCCCATGCCGGACGTTCCCAACCTCCGCGAAGGCATTCTCCGCGGCTTGTATCTTTATCGCCCTGCGGAAAGCGGGACTGCCCAGGTGACACTATTTGGCAGTGGCCCCATTCTCAACGAAGCCTTGAAAGCACAGAAACTGCTCGCCGAAAAGTATGGTATCGGCGCGAACGTGTGGAGCGTCACCAGCTACACGGAACTGCGGCGCGATGCTCTGAAGACTGATCGGTGGAATCGTCTGCATCCAGGCGAAACTCCCCGCAAGCCATTTCTGGTCGAAGCGCTTGGCGCGATGGACATGCCGATTATCGCAGCCACCGATTACATGAAAATCGTGGCGGATCAGATCTCACCGTGGCTGCCCGGCCGCCTGACCCCTCTGGGAACGGATGGCTTCGGACGCAGCGAAAATCGCGAACACCTGCGCCGCTTCTTTGAGATCGATGCCGCTAACATCGCCGCCGCTGCCCTTTCCCGTCTCGCCCAATGGGGTCGTTTCGATTCCTCTCGCGCGCAACAGGCGATCGTGGAGCTCGGCCTGAATTCTGACAGCATCGATCCCGCTCTCGCCTAGCGAGAGGCGGCTGCGTTAACCCCGATACATTACGAGTACTTCCTGTTTTGCAGTTGTTGTAACCCGTGAAGCAATGGCAAACGTCCCACTTGATGTACGGACGTCCTTGACTCGACTCAAAAACGACCGAGCAAGCGCGCCGTGTTTCTCTTCAAAAACTAAGGATCTTTTGTGAAGTTTTTTCGCTACCTTTCCCTTGTAACGATTGGGCTGTCGTTCGCCGCCAGCTCGGCTCACGCACAAGCCGATCTCGATGCTTTTTTTGGTATCGGCACCGCCACCGCGCCCTCTAGCGGCCAATTAGTGGATACCTATCAGGATGGTACTCTCTATGGCACTCCTAAGCTAGGCGGCACTTTCGGCAAGATTGGTGCAGACGTACTGCTTACACCACACTTCGGAATTAACGGTGAAACCGATTTCCGCTTTTCGCAGGGCTCCTACGCCGGTTTGACCTACCGCCCGACCTTCTATGACTTCAACGGAATATGGATGCCCTTCGGCGATCACTTTAAGCGCATCGTCCCGGAGCTGCAAGGCGGCGTAGGCGGTGTGAACATTAAATTTTATTACCCGAGTTCCTATTGCGACGTTTTTGCCGGATGCTCGAGCAGTAATCAATATATTGAAAGTTCGAATCACTTTCAATTCCATCTTGCCGCCGGCCTACGTATCTATGTCACGCACCATATCTTTGTTCGACCGCAAATAGATGCCCATTGGGTCAACAACTTCTATCAGTTTGGAAGCAATTGGGTACCTGAATATGGCGCGGCTGTCGGCTGGAGTTTTGGCTCGCATTAGAAAGACAGCCCTCGGCGCAACACGCTAATCCGGTCGTGGGACAATCACTTCAAGATTGTCTCCGACTGCGCCGTTACGGCCTCTTCGTGTTGTCATTGCTGGAGGAACGGGCCTGATCGGCCAGCTCCTGGCCCGGCACTTCCACGAGCAGGGTCACCGCGTGACGGCTATCGCTCGCCACGCCATTCCGAGCGAGTGGCCCATTGTGATCTGGAACGGTTATGATCTGGGCGATTGGGCCCGCGTTCTCGAAGGCTCGGACGTCGTCATCAATCTCGCAGGACGTGGTGTCAACTGCCGTTACAATGCCGCTAACCGCCGCGAAATCCTCAACTCTCGCACGATAACCACCGGTCTGCTCGGTCAGGCTATTGCCAGAGCTTCAGAACCGCCGCCTCTGTGGCTCAACGCGAGCACTGCCACTATCTACCGCCACAGCCTCGAGGTTCCTATGGATGAAGCGAGCGGTGAAATCGGAGGTGGCGAGCCGAACGTTCCCGCGAAATGGCGCTTCAGCATCGATGTCGCTACTGCCTGGGAGCGCGCTTTCTTTGCTGCCGATGTACCACACACCCGCCGCATCGCTCTGCGCAGCGCCATGATCATGAGCCCTGGCGATGGAGGCGCTTTTGACCTGCTATTGCGGCTTGTCCGCTGGGGGCTGGGCGGATCGTCTGGTTCTGGGCGCCAATATATCTCCTGGATTCACGACGTCGATTTCATCCGGGCGATCGAATTTCTGATTTCGCGCAGCGATATTACCGGCGTTGTCAACATCTCCTCCCCTCACCCTACGCCGAATCGCAAATTCATGAGCTGCCTCCGGCGCGCGTGGTGTACCAGCTATATCGGACTTCCCACACCACCCTGGATGCTGGCGATTGGCGCGGTCTTGCTTCGTACCGAGACCGAATTGATTCTCAAAAGCCGCCGCGTGGTCCCGGGCTCGTCTGCTCGATGCTGGTTTCGACTTCCATTTCCCAAACTGGCGAGGAGCCTGCCAGGACCTCGTCACGCGCTGGCGGCAAATCCACTCTGATTAGCTGCCGGGAGTCTATCTACTCCAATAGCAATCGAGCACCCGGTCATGGCTCTGCAAGCATCGAAAACGCGGGAGCGCTTGCAGAGCCATGACCGGAGGGAGTGGTCTTGCAACACTTTGCGTGACGAACTCCGGTTAATTCGACAGGAGCAGCTTGCGAACCTCGGCCATCGGCTTCTCTTTCCAGTGCTGATTGAAGTTTTCCACAGCCATAAAGGTTCGAGAGTGCATGCGGTCGATGTAGAGCGTGCCCTGGAGATGATCGATTTCATGCTGGAGGATGCGGGCATACCAGCCGCAGGCTTCGATTACTTTCGGCTGGCCCTTATGGTCGAGACAATCGACGCGGACCTGCCGGGCACGCGATACGGCCGCGGTGAAGCCAGTCAGGCTGAGACAGCCTTCGAAGAAGTCGACACTTTCATCTCTGAGAGTGATTCGAGGATTGATGATCACGTGAAATGGAACTGGCCTTCGTTCGCGCTCCTTGAGAGTCTCCGGATCAGTTTCCTTAACGTACTCCGGCTTATCTTCAATAACCGAAATCTGCAAAGCCTGCCCGACCTGCGGTGCCGCCAGTCCAACGCCCGGCGCTTTATACATGGTCTCCCGCATACTCTCGATGAGACGCTGAATTTCGCGGCTCCGAATTTCGGCGATGCTCAAGCTTCTAGCCTGTTGCCGCAAAACTGGCTCACCTACCTGAACAATATTGAGTAGCATGTACGAATGGATATCCTGAGGCACTGGCGAGTGTTCTCATTGCCGCCGCTTGTATCAGCTTATGATGTTGCCGCATGAACGCTCATGGGAACTGCGTGAGCAACGCGGATGCAGCAGTTCGAGATCGCTGACCATGATAAGCGCAAAGACATGTCCTCTGAAGTAAGGCCGGCGACGTCCGGGAATGGGTTCCTTGCCCCGCTGCGCGTAGCCGGAATAATCGCAGTGGTGGTGGGGGCCGCGGGATCTATCGGTCTCACGCTGCGCGCCGGTCATCGTAATAACTCTCTGGTTCTGCTCATGCTTTTCGGCGTTTGGGTGCTCTCCCCGTTCGTGGCGCTCGCCGTAGCCTATATGATTTCGCGGGATTGGCCGGTGCTTACCCGGGCGACACTCTATACCTTGACGCTCGTTCTTACGCTGGGCCCTTTGGCCATCTACGGAGATGTTGAGTTAGGCCCACCAAGGGCGAAGCCCGCTTTCGTATTCCTTGTTGTACCGCTCGCGTCATGGCTGCTTATCGCCATAGTTCTGCCAGCCGCCGCCTTCCTGTCGGGCAGGCTGTCACGCCGCCGGAATCCTCTCTGATTTGAAGCTGGCCCTTGACAAGAGACCGGCAGTACCTATCCCGTAGTTCTCATGAGAGTCGGACTGCGGACCTGGCGACAGATATAGGCGCCGCAGCCTTGCCATTTTGCCACGACGATGCCGGTGTAAAGCGTTGGTCGACGGTGCTCCGCTGGGCAGTGTCGTCGCAGAAGGTTTAACCCGACCGCTGATGTTCTACTGAGTGATCACAGAAACGAGTCCGAAGCGGAGACCCGCCAGGTCGAAATGAACATTCGCTCCATCTACGATCGATTGCCAGGTGACCGCAGGTGGGAGATGGTGATCCGAGGTGCCAATCATTCTCTTGTTTAGCGGCACAAGCCTTGTTGGAAAAGCCAGATCGTCTTGAGGACGCGACCGCATCAAGCGGCACCTGAACGTAGATGCCGCTGCTTCTCCTCTCTCGAAGGCTTACATTGTTGCCGGTCGCCGCAATGGCTTATCCGATTTGTCAAAGTCAGCCGAAGCTTCACCGGCGGAAGAAACATCGGTTGCGCCCGTCTGCTTCAACAGATCCTTCGCCCTGCCAGCCCATTCGCCGTTATCGCAATGAACCGAAAGCAGGACGCCACCCTCCTTGATTCGTCCTTCATATCGCTTCGCTTCAAACTCCGGAATGCCCATACCGACCAGCGCGCCAATAATGCCGCCGACCACGCCGCCCGAGCCAATCCCGGCGAGCGCTCCCATAATCGGGCCTGCCGCGATGAAAGGTCCAAGACCCGGAATCGCAAGTGCGCCAATTCCCGCCAGTAGTCCAAGCGTCCCGCCCACAGCGCCGCCGGCAATCACTCCCGTGGTTGTTCCCTCCGGGGCTTTGGTTTCTTTCTCGTGCGCGAAATCCTTTGTCCCAACATTGTCCTGCAGCAGCACGGAGATATCTTCATTGCGAAAATCCGCTGCAAGCAGCCTGTCTACGGCGTTCTCTGCCATCGCTCGATTAGGATAAATTCCATATACAGCCGTATTCTTTCCTGCCATTCCTGTTCTCCTCACCTTAGCTTTCAGCTTTACGACTGACCTTTTACGGTCAGCTCGTCCGTAACATTACCGGCACCCGCAATTGTGGTTGCTTTTTGTTCGATGGCTGATTTCTCTACATCGGACTTTACCGGGCCGCGCAGCGTCACCTTACCGCCGCTCACGATTACTTTCACGTTGTGCGCGTAAGTCGATAGCGACTTGTCTTTGACAATCTCCCTTCGGATTTGCGCAGCCATCTTGACGTCGGATTTTCCATTCTTCGCCTGATCTGCCGAGGGCTGCGCCTGCTGGTTCATCTTGGTGTTGTCTGGCTGTTGTGCTATGCACATAGATAGACCAGCCAGAAGAACACCGGAAGTAAGCCAGTATTTCATTTATTCTTGATTCCTCTTCCCCAACTTCGACTAGTATCGAAACCGTCGGATATGAGACTCATAACGGAGGATGGCGTTTCGAACAATAGAGGCGACGAGTCACAAAGCGAGGCGAGAGTTCCGAAAAGTAAGGCGGGTTTTCAGCCGGCAGGTTGGGGAGCAAGCTTCTGAACCGCCGGATCATCGCCTCCGAGCCAATCAGGGTGTCTGGCCGTGCCGTCAAAATGCGCCGAAACTTTGAACAGTTCGTATTGTCCTGTGACCGCCACCTCCTCTGTCTTCGCCAGCAACGCCGCGAACTCTTGTTCATTGAGCGGTCTGAAGGTCTTGGCAGCCTCAAACGCCTGATTGAGAATCTCCGGTTTGTCGATTCCGGTGATCACGACATCCGTCGGCAGATTCAAAGCGTAGTGTAGGCAATCGACCGGGTTCTGTATTGTCCCGCTCTTCAGAATGATGCCATCGCCTCCGCAGAATGGCTTCATTGTCTGAATGCCGATGTTTTGCTCCACCAACTTCGGCATGACCAGTTGCGCGAAACTGCGAAAATGCGCGTCCATCAGATTGGATGGCATCAGCACCGCGTCGAAGCGAAATCCGTGCTTCGCTGCTACTTCGAGCATGTAGAGATGGATATGCGGATCCTTGTGGCCCGTAAACCCAATAAAACGCACTTTCCCGGCGTTTTTTGCCTCCATCAGGGCTTCTAACGCTCCTCCCTGACGAAAGATGCGATCCGGGTCATCAAAACGCAAGATTTCGTGAAACTGCACCAGATCGATGCGATCTGTTTTCAGGCGCCTCAGGGAATCATGCAGTTGGTCGGTGGCGATATCTTTGCTACGGCCATCGATCTTCGTCATCAGGAAGACTTTGTTACGATAACCGCCCTGCGCAAGCGCGTCGCCCATCCATCGTTCACTGCGGCCTTCGTTGTAATCCCAGCAGTTGTCCATGAAGGTAATACCCCGGTCTATCGCTTCATGAATCAACTTGGTCGATTGCGTTTGTGTCAACGACGGCTTGCCGATATGCGAGCCGCCCAGTCCGATAGCCGAAACAGTTTCCCCCGTTTTGCCGAACTTGCGGTAGAGCATTTCGCCCCGGAGCTCACCGGGATCTGTAGCTCTTGGGATCTGCCCGGCAGCAGTACTGCTCGCCGGTGCGACTCCGGGAGTTTCAGATTGCTGTGCGGCAGCCAATGGAAGCGCAGCTCCGGTTAATGCAAGATTTACAAGGAATTTTCTCCTCTCCATTGACTGATTGTTCATCCTTTCGTCTTGTTAGGAACTGCGGGGGTGGCTGTGGTTTCGTATTACTTGGCGTAGCAAGCAATTTCCACAGTGTGGCAAGACAGGAAGAAAACAGGAAGGTAAGTGTCGAGTGATTAGAACTGTACTTGATCGATGTTGTCTTTGCGAAAAATAATCGGCTTTCCCAATACGATCTCGCTTCCTTCAATGCTCAATTTCCCCAGGCGAGCAGCTTTAAAGCTCGATTGACCCGCCAGACGAGCTCCACGCGCGAGCGCCGCCGGAACCGCTACGGCCAGATATCCAAGGTCAGTCGTGTTCCATAACACTACTGCTTCTATAACGCCTTCCTTCACGTATGGCCGGCACAGATTGGGTAGCGAGAGTCCTATCACCTGAACATCTCGCCTTCCGCTTTGTTTGACAGCCTCGCCGGCCGCGGGAACTGCGGGAGCGGAGATGCCCATAATAACTTTGATTTCCGGATATGCTCTGAGGAGTGCCTGCGCTTCGGCGAATGCTTTATCGTGATCGTCGTCGCTCGGGCGCACCGCCACCAGCTTCATCCCTGGGTAATTCCGCGCCAGGCGCTGCCGGATGAACGAAATCCACTCATTTTGATTTTCCGCACTGAGGGCGCCGGTAATGATCGCGAATTCCCCGCGGCCGTTCATGGTTCGCGCTGTTTCGTCGATCAACGCGTACCCGATTTCTCGCGGCGTAGCCTGATTGACGAAGTAATCTCGTGCATCAGGCTGGGCATCGGCATCCCACGTCACCACCTTGATACCTTGTGCACGAGCTTTGCGTAGCACGGTCGAAATGCCCGCCCCGTTTTCAACAGCTACTGAAATCGCGTCCACGCGGCGCGTTATCCAGCCTTCAACTATTTCATTTTGTTGGGCCGCGTCCAGACTGGTGGGCCCATCCCAGATCAGGTCGACATTCAGGTCCCGTGCAGCCTCTTCGGCCCCCTTCTTACAACTCATGAAGTACGGATCTCCCTTTGCTTTCGGCATCACCGCGATGGTCACACGACGCTGCGCATTCCCTAAGCTCTCTGCATTGGAAGCAGCCGCTCCGCCCCTGATAAAGCCCAAATGAGAGGCGGCGAACAGTATCACAACAACGGCCGTTACCAATCCCGCGGCCGCTAGCGTCAGACGTTTTTGATTCAGAGCTTGCGCCGTCTTCTGCCCGGTGTTCGGTATATTTTTTCTCTTCGAGATTCGCTCCAGAACAATTGTCAAAATGAGAAGCACACCGGTTGCTATGCCGGCCATCTCTGACGGCCAGTCCGACAATCGCAATCCGTTCTGCAGGAGAACGATCCCGGTCAGACCCAGCAGCGTGCCGGTAATGGTCCCGGAACCTCCAAAGATGGACGCTCCTCCTAGCACCACGGCGGTAATCGCTATCAATTCATAGCCTGTGCCGGCATCTGATTTTGCCTGACCGAGGTGCGCTACATAGATGATGCCGGCTAAACCCGCTGAGAAGCCCGACAACAAATAAACCAGTGCGAGGCGTCTAACTACGGGGACAGCGCCGTATCTTGCTGCGGCCGCCGAGTGGCCAGCCGCGTACAGTCCTCTTCCGATTACCGACCGATGTAGCAGCGCCCAAAATCCGAAAGCTGCCGCAACAAGAAATAGCATCTGCGTGGGCAGCAATCCGCCGATATATCCCTGCCCGAGGAACAGGAACCCTGCAGGAAAGCCGGAATAATTTCGCGCTCCTGACGTGATTGCCTCCGCCAGTCCGCGAAAAAGGGAATAAGTCCCGAGTGTAACGATCAAAGAAGATACACCCAAGCGGGAAATCAAGAGACCGTTAATTGCTCCTCCGGCGAGACTAATGAGCAGTGTAATGGCGAGCGCAATACCGATAGGTAAACCGGCATCATGCCACAGTGCACCAAAGGATACAGCACACAAGCCCATCATCGATCCGACCGAAAGATCTATGCCGCCAGTAACGATGACCGGAGTAAGTGCGAGTGCGAGTAACCCTATCTCGGTCGCAAGCCGGACGCACTCGAAGAAGTTAACAACCGAGAAAAACTGCCGTCCCGTGATGCTGAACAGAAGAATCTCGGAGGCGATCAGGATCGAGAGAATGATCTCTTGTTTAGTGTTCGTCTTCACTGGTTCTTACGCTGTGAGCGTACGCCTCTGTCGGTGTGAGCCGGCGGCTTCCAGGAAAACAGTAAACAGAATGATCGCGCCTTGGATTGCTTTTCCCCAGTAGGCGTTGATGCCAAGGAATGTCAGCGCTGGAGTAATGCTGCCTAGCAGTAATACTCCAATCAAAGTTCCCGCCAGGCTGCCCTGTCCTCCGGTAATTGGTGTTCCGCCTACCACAACAGCAGCGATCGCCTCCAATTCCAGATTGATGCCGCCGTTTGCCGGTACTGCGGAAAACCGAACTGCATTCAGCAATGCGGCAACGCCTGTTAACGCACCCATCAGAACAAAGACTCCGAAGATTACCCGTCGCGTGGGGATTCCGGCAAGGCGCGCGGCCTCGCTATCGGATCCGACTGCGTAGATCGTACGGAGGGCGGACAGATTGTGCGATCCCCATCGTATTCCGATAAACACTAGCAACACTACAGCGGCAATCGTCGCTTCCCCAGCTTCCTGGCTTAAACCGAACCACTGAAAATTTGCCGGCAAGCCCTCTATCCAAGCTCCTCCTGTCACCCAGCTCAGAGCTTGGCGCAATATGGCCATAGTGGCTAGCGTGACCACGATTGAGGGTGCCGGTACGAACGAAATCAACGAACCATTCAGTGCTCCGAGCGCTGATCCGATCGCCAGCGCCGCCAACGGGAGGAGCGGGATTGGCACCCCCAGTCTCGCCAGGGCCCCGGAAGCGACGCTCGTAACCGCGAACATCGAACCGACCGAGATGTCAATCTGAGCAATCACTATCACGAGAGTCATTCCGGTAGCAACCAGAAGAAGGGAACAGTTCGTCAGAGCAAGCTCACGTAAGTTCTCGATTGCAAAGAATCGCGGCACAGCAAACGCGAGGAGTATGTATAGTCCCGCGAGTGCTGCGGCCGCCGGCAAAAGCCGCCTATGATTCGCAATCATTGCGCAGATCCAGGGCGATTGGGGGCATCATGGGCCAGGCTAAGCTCGAGCACTCGGTAGGCTGTTGCCTCCTCGCGACCTAATGTATCCGCTATTTGCCCTTTGGCCATCACTGCGATTCGATCGCTCATTCCTAGCACTTCGTGCATGTCGGAGGATATCAAGAGAATCGCTGCTCCCCGCTCGGCAAGCTGCCCGATCAATCGATACAGTTCCGATTTCGCTCCAATGTCGATTCCCTGTGTGGGCTCATCAAGTATCAGAACCTTCGGATTAGTCATAAGCCAGCGGGACAGCGCCACCTTCTGTTGATTGCCGCCGGATAGATTTGAAACGGGAGTGTCTATTGTGGGAGTTTTCAATCCGAGTGTGGAAGCGAAACGTTTCGTGACTCGCCGCTCATCTTCAAAATTGAGGAAGCCCGCTTTTGAAACCTTGCCCAGACTGGCGAGTGTGGTGTTCGCAGTAACCGACATTTCTAAAACCACGCCGTGATTGCGGCGATCTTCCGGCAGGTAAGCTAAACCTTGGCGCACGGCATCGGGAGGCGATTGGATTTGAACGGGAGCACCCTCGATGTAGACTTCACCGGCATCTTTCGGAATCAGCCCGAACAGCATTTCCGCTACTTGCGTCCGTCCCGAACCTACTAGGCCAGCCAGACCGAGTATTTCGCCGCGCCGGATCTCTAAACCGACATCCTTAATTCCGCAAGAACGTGAGCTCAGGTTGCGCACCTCGAAAGCAACACCTCCGAGCCTCGGCTCTCGCTTCGGGAAAACGGTTTTTAAATCGCGGCCAACCATCAGCCGGATCAAATCATCACTCTTTGTCTGTGCCGTAGCGCGTGTTTCGATACTGCAGCCATCGCGCAAAATTGTGATTCGATCCGTAATACGAAAGAGTTCCTCAAACCTATGGGAAACGTAGACGATTGCAACCCCCTGAGCGCGCATCTCCGTAAGAATGCGAAACAGGTGTTCGACGTCGTGCTCACCGAGCGATGCTGTTGGCTCGTCCAGGATGAGCAAGGTGGGACTTGTATCGACGGCCTTTGCGATCTCGACAAGCTGTTGTTCCGGCATGCTCAAGCTGCCGGCCAGCGCTTCAGCGCGAATGCGGGCGCCCACCCGTTCGAGAACTTTTTGAGCATGATCTGTCCGCTTCTTCCAATCCACCCTTTGCCAAAAAGAACCCTGGTAGTTTGCTAGAGCAATATTCTCCGCAACCGTCAGATGCGGAAAGAGAGACGGCTGTTGGTAAATAGCGGCTATCCCGCGTGCCCTTGCTTCTCGAGGGGAGTTGCTTTTGACAGACATTCCCGATAGTCGGATCTCTCCGCCATCGGGCTTGAGCGCCCCCGTGATGATCTTGATCAGGGTAGATTTGCCAGCGCCATTCTCGCCGACCAGCGCGTGGATTTCTCCCCCGCAGACCTCCAAATAAACACCATCCAGCGCTCGAATGCCCCCAAACGATTTCCGAATGCCGGCGGCCTCTAAAACGGTTTTCGTTGGCCTGCCGCGCAGGGGTTCTTCTCTCATCTATTCCCGGAATTCCTTAACGCAAACTGTCGACCTTTACTGTTTTCTGGGCTTCCTCTACGTCCAGCGTTTCCGCGCAGGTATCGCCCATCTGCGCGCCCCTCATATGGACTAGAGCCGTGTAGTATTCGAAGTAATGGAACGGCGAGACGCCTCCGCGTACCATCTGATACGCCTGGATCGCCTTTGTCCATTGGTCGCAGGCTCGCGAGATGTTGACGAATAGGTATGGGTGATAGCCCTCGTCGTCTTCCCAGTTCTCAGCGTAATAGACGGCCTTGATGCCTCGAAACGGCGGATGATCTGTTTTCACCGCTTCCAACTCCGCCATCAGTACCGCGTCTTTCACGATTGCGTAGGTATTGGCGTGATCCCGATGGAAACTGTTTTTCCAATGCGTGATCACATAATCCGGTTTGACTTGCCGAATCACATCCACAACAAACCTCCGCGCCTCCTCATTATTGGGCAGCATCGCATCCTGATACGGTCCAAAGAGTACCTCGGCCCCAAGCGCGTTTGCTGCCTGCGTGGCCTCCCGCTTTTTTTGAATCGCGTACTGCTGCGGGCTCAGTTTCGGGTTTCCCGCTTCACCGAGTGTCATATGCAGCAGGACCACCCGATCACCCAGCATCTTTTGACTGGCGAGAATCCCGCCCGCCGTCAGCTCCATATCGGCGGCGTGCGCTCCGATCGCCAGAATCGTATGCTGCTGGGCCTGCGCCGGAATAGCCAATGCAACCAGGGGAAGCAGTTCGAGGAAGTTTGTTGGCCTAATCATATTCCGTCCTTTTCATGAGGCTCTCGATCATCAGTTCCGAAGCAAAAATCGCCAGTGCCCCACCCGCCGGAATCCACAAAGCCACACGGATACTGTGAACCGCCGCGACCTGTCCGGCGAGCCATGGCATTGTCATTCCACCCGCCAGCGCGATCCCGATCAGAAGGCCGAACACCGTTCCCGAATGGCTGGCATACCGCGCGCCGGCGAGGCCGAGTACGGTTGGGAAAATTGCTGCGATGCTGGCGCCGAGCAGTGCGACCACAATCGCGGCAATCGCAGGTGAGTGGATCAAACTCAGAAGCATCAGGCAGGACGCCACGCCCAGCGCGCCAAACCGGATCAGGACCTCCCCGCGTACCGCCAGCAGCATCCGGCCCAGCACGACACGCGCCAGCATGATGGCGCCCCAGTAAGCAGCAAGTGTGTAAGAAGCCATCGATAACGACGCCCCGAGCTCACGTGTCAGATACGACGAGATGTATCCCCCCAACGTGAATTCATTCCCGGATTCGAAGAACAGGAGAAGCGCAAATGTCACGATCAACGGCTCCCGCAGAAATCGAAGTACTGCTTCGAAGCTGAGTGAACCAGCCTGTCTGGGTGCCGGAAAGTTCAGCATCGCACTGAGGACCAGCGGCGCCAGAATCAGCAGCGCCGCCCCGTAGAGAATGTTGCGCATTCCGAGCAACGGCAGAAGCGATCCCATCGCGAATGGAACAAACAGGGCCCCAAAGCCAAAGAACACACCGAGAACATTGAGTGCCGAGTTCTTCTTGGGCGGATCATCGTGCAGATCGGCGATAAGCGTGTTGGTCGCCTGGTTCAGTGCTCCTCCTCCTGCTCCGAGCAACACGACTCCTATAGTCAGAGCACGCGAACTTTGCGCATTCGCGATGAGAGCGACCGCCAAAGCGACACATAACGGCGCAGCCAGCATGGTTGACCGAATGCCGAAACGGTCGAGCGCCGGACCCAGCGCCAAGGTCGTCACCAGCATTGCCGCGTTCATTTCGAGAAACAAACTGCCCGCTTTCGAGAGATCGAACTGCGGGCGGCTTACAAATAAGGGCAGAATGGCTCCGAGCAGCGCCATCACAACGCCGAAACCGAACATCCCGGAGTAAGCAGCCGCGCTGAGCCACCCTACCCTGAGCTGAATCACCCCTGCTCGCCTCGCCGGGAGAAGAGTTCTCTGCTATAGGCCTGGAAGACTTTCTGATTATGGTCAGCTTCTATTCCCGGCACGTTAGGCGAAACGAACGTGTGCAGTCCATGCCCCTGTGCCTGTAAGCGGGCGCCCGTTTCTGCGACCAGCGACATAGCGATGAAGACGCCAGCCATGGTGGAGCCCGCCGCCACTTTCTCAGGCCGCCCGATATCGACCTGAGCGTCTTCCGGCTCCACGCAATTGTCGATTGCAATATCAGCCACGTCGGAGAGTCTTTTTCCACTCGAGTGCGTCACCTTAGCCACCTTGACGTTTGCCAGGGACGACACGGTAATCACCTTTAGCCCGCGCGCTTTTGCGTAAATTGCCGCTTCGATCGGTGCCGCATTCAAGCCGCCATGCGAGAACGTGAGAAGAACGTCGCCTTCTTCGAATGGATAGCTCTGCAGGAACACTTCGACATAACCCTCCTTGCGTTCAAGCCATAACAACTCACGCGCGCCACCCGGTCCCACAACATTCGTCCACATCAGCCGCGGATCGTAAAGGGGAAAAAACCCGACGAAACTGCCGTAGCGGGGAAAGATGTCCATGACGGGAATTACCGAATGGCCGCTCCCAAATAAATAGACACGCTTGCCCGCGGCGATAGCCTGAGCCATAATCTCCCCGGCCTTCTCGATGGCGTCTGTTTGCGTCGCGTGAATCCTGGCCAGAACTTCTGTGATCTTCTCGTAATATTTCGTTGCCGACATAATCTCGTTTTGCTGCTGAATCTCCGTGTTACTCGAATGCGAGACGCGCCGCGCCGAGCAAGCCTGCGTTTTCGCCAAGCTGCGTGGGCTCGATTCGAACCTGCTGTGCCGCAACCGGCTGCGCCCAGCGCCGTACCGAATCTCGTATCTCTTCCAGAAACAAATCGTAAGCCTGCATCAATCCGCCACCCAATACGATCATTTCCGGATTCAACAGACTGATCAAATTCGCGATACCCATGCCCAGGTAGCGAGCCGTTTCGGCGATCATTCGCCGAGCTGTGGAGTCGCCTGAGCGGGCCGAATCAATCACCTGCTCGGCGGAAAGAGCGCCAGCTCGCCGCGCCAATGCAGGCCCCGCGGCCTCGGCTTCCCAGCAGCCAATTCTGCTATAAAGCTCGCTGTGTTCCGGCGTCAAAGCAAACCAGCCCACTGCTCCGGCCACATCGCCTGAGCCCCGCAGCAATCGCCCGCCGCTGATAATGCCCGCGCCAATCCCGGTGCCTACAGCCAGAAACACAACATCGTTGATACCCCGCGCCGCTCCCAGCCATTGTTCGCCCAACACGTACCCGGCGCGGTCGCTATCCATGCGGACCGGCATCTCCAGCTCAGCTTCCAACTCCTTCGCGAAAGGCACCTGCTCGTGTCCCCAGAGATTCGGAACCCACACCTTTCCGGTTTCGGCGAAGTAAATGCCCGGCACGATGACGCCTGCCGTCTTTATACTCTGTCTGTTCCCGCCGCATTCAGCGACCACCTCGGACACGAGTTTTCCGATCTGCCGGGTGAGCGTTTCAACACTGCTTCCTTCAACTGGAAACTTCTTTCGCGCAAGTATGCCACCTTGGTCGTCAACTATCGCCGCCGACACTTTCGTGGCCCCGATGTCCACTGCAACGGCATGTCTCATTACTTTGCGGGCGTCAGACACTAGGTGAAAACAAATCGCAATGATACTTCATCCCTTCGGATGGCAGCTCCGCTGTGTGTCGCGACGGTGCTTCTCCAATGCTTGTCGTATGATTCGAAGACACGCGGCAGTAGTGAGGCCCCGATGGCGCTAATGACGCGAGCTAAGCGATGAATATCACCAAAACGCCCAAGATTGCCCTAGTTGCTCTATTTGCCCTGATGGCCCTCCCCGGCTTTGCAGCGCAGGCCGTACACGTCGAAGGCAAGAACATCCGCGTTGAGTTCAATGGCGCGATGCACAGCCGGCTTATCGCCGTGTTCGGAGGCCGGCAACGCGTGATTGGAGACTTCACGCCTTCGGAGTCTATTCGCGTATCCGGCAACGAAATCAAAGATTTCACCCTCCAAAGGCACACTCGCGAGCCCGTCCATGACCGGCTGGGGACGGGTTTTAGAACGGTAGTTACCGGCAGGGCTTCGTCGCTGAAGAAAACAGTGGCCGTTACCGTGTATGATCGTTTCCCTCGAATGGCATTCTTCGATGTGGAATACACGAACACCGGAACCTCCGCTCTTCCCGTGAGCGGCTGGACCAATCAGTACTACTCCATCAGCACTCTTGCCTCAGCAACGGAACCCCTATTTTGGTCTTATCAAAGCGGATCTTACGAGAAACGTCCGGATTGGGTGCTCCCGTTGAAAGCGGGATTCAATCAGGAAAATTTTCTTGGCATGAACGCATCGGATTACGGCGGTGGAACGCCGGTAGTCGACGTGTGGTCTCGAGACGTCGGCATTGCGGTTGGACATCTCGAAATGGCCCCCAAGCTCGTCTCCTTGCCGGTGGCAACGCAAGGTCCGGACCGGGCGACTGTCGCAGTCGAGTTCAAACATAATCAGGTGCTCGAGCCAGGAGCTACTCTCAAGACCTTCCGCACCTTTGCCGCCGTCCACCAGGGCGACTATTTTGAAACGCTGCGCGCCTACCGGGATGTGATGGTTGCCCAGGGTGTGCGGTTCGGCGCAGCGCCCGAGAGTGCGTTCGGGCCGATATGGTGCGCTTGGGGCTATGGCCGCAAGATTCAGCCCAGCCAGGTTTACGGCGCGCTGCCCATCGTGAAGAAGCTCGGCTTCACCTGGGTCACATTGGACGATGGGTGGCAAACCGCGCAAGGCGATTGGTTCCTGCAGCCGCAGAAGTTTCCAAGAGGCGACGCGGATATGCGCGCACTCGTCGACAAGATCCACGCCGAAGGCTTCAAGGCTCAGTTGTGGTGGGCGCCGCTGACCGCCGACCCGGGCAGCGAACTGGTTAAAAAACATCCGGAGATGCTGCTGCTCAATGCGGACGGCAGTAAGCAAAAGATTTCCTACTGGAATTCCTGGTATCTCTGCCCCGCCGATCCCGCCGTAATCGAGTATCACAAGAAGATCGTGGTCAAGGCCTTGAAGGTCTGGGGCTTCGATGGACTGAAGCTGGATGGTCAGCACATGAACGGCGCGCCGCCCTGTTATAACCCCGCGCATAAGCACGCCACGCCCGAAGCAGCCGTGGAAGGTATGCCAAAGTTCTTCCAGGCCATCTACGACACAGCCCGCGAGGTCAAGCCGGACGCCCTCGTCGAGTTCTGTCCGTGCGGAACTGCCTATTCATTTTTTACTTTGCCGTTCCTGAATATGTCGGTTGCTTCAGATCCTGAGTCGGCTTGGCAGGTGCGCCTCAAAGCGAAGACGCTCAAAGCTCTTCAAGGAGATTCCATGGCCTACTTCGGCGATCACGTCGATATGACCAAGGATGATTTTGCCTCTACTGTAGGGGTCGGCGGCGTGGTTGGATCCAATTTCACTTGGCCGGAGGGCTCAGCCGCGAGGAAGCGAAACGATCTTACACCCGCGCGTGAACTGTTGTTCGAAAAGTGGCTTCGCGTCTACAAAGAGAAAATGCTTTCTCGCGGAGAATATCTTGGCGGGTTGTATGACATCGGTTTTGACAGGCCCGAAGCCCACGCGATTCGCAAAGATGGCAACATGTATTACGCGTTCTATGCACCAAGCTGGAGCGGCGAGATCACATTACGTGGGCTCGCGAAACGCGTTTACCATGTAACTGACTACGTCGACGGCAAGGATCTCGGAACTGTTCATGGGCCCTCTGCAGCTCTGAATGTCGAATTCGACAAGCACTTGTTACTGGAAGCGAAACCGGAGTAACGCTCTAGTGAACAGAAGATCGTTTCTCGAGAAGGCCGGGGCAGCGGGTTTCGTAACTGGCCTGGCTTCCGCCCCCGCCCACGCTCGCATTCCTGAACACAACTGGGAAAAATATGACTGGGGAGCAGGGCCTGAGGTGAAAGACCGGCTGTACCAGGGCCCGTTTCCGGAGTACGCGCCCGACGCCGTCGTCCCGGGGAGCGATGTGGTGATGGCGACCACACCCTCAACGGACATCGTTGCGAACTACGGCATGGGGTTGGTGATCTATGTCTCTGGCGATACGGGCCCGCCAAGGCTTCCCGGCGAGACCCTGGAAAAATCCATCGAAGATTTGGTGAAAATTCCCTTCACTCAAAAAATCTACATTCGTCCCAACTGGCGGGAGATTCAAAAGACGCCGGGCAAACTGGATTTCCCCGATTGGTGGCAGATCACTTTTGATCTCGCCAAACGCTATAACAAGCGCGTTGGATTCCGCATCATGCTGGAGAATCCCGACGTTCCTGAGCCGGGCATGCCCGAGTTCCTCATGGAGAAGGTGCCCTACGTAAAGCTCAAAGGGGAATGGAAAGGAAATTCTTCAGAGACCCGCTACAAGAAAATTCACCAGATGCCGCGCTATGATCATCCGGCGTACCAGGCCGCGTTCCGCGAGTTGAACGGTCTGCTAGCTGCCGAATTGAATGGCAATCCCCAAGTCGAATACATGGACACGATGATGTACGGATTTTGGGGTGAAGGGCATACCTGGCCGTTCGAAGGCAATATCTTCCCAAGTAATGTCGTGGCCGAACAGACCTGGATGAAGATGTTGGAAACTCAGCTCGAGTTCTGGACGAAGACTCCTCTCGTCACCAATACCCAGCCTGACTTCAGTGGGGTCGGCAATTCGGATCTTCTCGATCGCACGATCCGCACGCATAACTGGATTCGCACGGACACTATTTTCATTGAAAATACGCAGATTGAAGCGTTGAGCAACCGGCCCGCGTGGACCGCCGCCGTTTGCGAGGTCGGCATGACGACGGGCGATCCGAATCGGGTGCGAATGGACGAAGGCGTCACCTACAACGAGATGATCACGTCTCACGTTCTCGACGTGGGCGCAAACTACTGGTCCGTGTGGAACTGGCATAATGAAGCCGCTAAGAACGTTCTCAGCTACTACGAGAAGTATCCCGAACCCATCGACTATATTGCGCGGCATATCGGATATCGCATATATCCGTCGTTCATCTGGAGTTTCGAAAGAGAGGGAACGCCGGGCCTGGTGATTGGTCTCGTCAACAAAGGTGTGTCTGGTGTGCCCGGTGTACTGCGACTCACGGTGTTCCGCGAGGATGGTACAGCCATCGTCAGCGGCTGTGTTGATCCCGGATATCCCAAGCCCGTTGGGGTACGCCAGGCAATGCTGATGTTGCCCCCAGGAACCGATTGGAGAGGCTTGCGACTGAAAGCCGAACTCGATGTCAAGGGCGTGCTCTATCCGGTGAAATGGGCGTGCCGGCAAGAGGTGAATCCGGACGGTTCTCTCACACTGAGGCGCAACGTGCGCGGATGACCCGACGAGAATTGCTCGCGTCCCTCGCGGCGGTGGCCTCCCTGAAGGGTTACCAGTCCTCCGCTCCGCCATTCGAGCGCATCGATACTCACACGCACATCCACCGCAATGCTCCGGCATTGTTCTCCGCGTTGCGGAACGATCAGTGGCGCTGCCTGAGTATTTGTGTCTCTCGAGCCATTGGCGGCGAAAGGTCTGACCTCGAAGAGATGATTCGCGGCACCATCGAGGTCCATCGTTTAACCAGTGGACGTATCGCATGGGCCACCGCTTTTGATGCGCGCGGGTTTGAGAGCCGCGAGTTCCCGAGTCAGGCCATAGCCGGTCTCACTCAGTCGTTCGATCAGGGTGCCATCGCGGTAAAGATCTGGAAAAACGTCGGCATGGGCATTCGCTCCAAATCCGGTGCGTATCTCCTGCCCGACAACCCAGCGCTCACGCCGGTATTCGATGCGATTCAAAAAGCTGATAAGACCCTCATCGCCCATCTTGCCGAGCCGGATGGAGCATGGCTGCCGCTGAACAGTAGCAATCCGGAAATCGCCTACTACAGCCGCCATCCGGAATGGTACATGTACGGCCGCGGTGGCGTGCCCGCAAAAGAAACCATTTTGGCAGCGCGGGACCGCATCCTCGAACGCCATCCAAAACTCCGCGTCGTGGGTTGCCACCTGGGCAGTGACGAGGAGCACTGGGACAGGCTCGCGAAGCGCCTCGACGAATACCCCAACTTTGCGGTGGATGTGGCCGCGCGTGTCCGCTACTTCGTCCGCGGCGACCATGAACAAGCTCGCCAATTCCTGATGAAATATCAGGACCGCGTCTTATACGGAACGGATTTTACCCTTCCACCAGGAGACGACGCTCGCGCGGCGCAGGAGCTGCAGGAGACACACGGCCGGGACTGGAATTTCTTCGCCGGCAAAGACACTCTCAGTTACGGAAAAAGTCAGGTTTCAGGTCTCGGCCTACCGGAAAAGGTGCTGCAAAAAGTTTTTCGCGACAATGCCGTGCGCTGGCTGCCAGGAATCGTCGGTTCCTAATGGATACGTTCAACTCTAACGACTTCTCGAACCCAAACTATCCACGTCCAATAAACGGCATCTTGGTCGCCATCAACGTTAGGAACTGCGCGTTTACGTCCAAGGGTAGACTCGCCATGTAGACGACTGCTTCAGCTACGTGCTGCAAGTCCATTCTTGGCTCGACCGCCGTTGTACCGTTCGCCTGTGGCACGCCGGCGGCCATTCTTTCTGTCATCTCAGTGGCAGCGTTGCCGATATCGATCTGGCTGCAGGCAATGTCGTATGCGCGGCCATCGAGCGATATCGATTTCGTCAGCCCCGTAATCGCATGCTTCGTCGCTGTATACGGTGCCGAATTGGGCCGGGGCGCGTGCGCCGAAATCGAACCGTTGTTGATGATACGGCCACCGCGCGGATTTTGCGTCTTCATGAGCCTGATCGCTTCCTGCGCGCAAAGGAAAGATCCGGTGAGATTGACGTCTACCACCTTGCTCCACTGTTCGTAAGTCAGCTCTTCGATTGGAATTGCCGGGGCTCCTGTTCCAGCGTTGTTGAACAGAACGTCAAGACGCCCGAACTCCTCCCTGATTCGGGCAAACAGCGCGCGCACGGAGTCAGGTTTGCTGATGTCGGCCGGAATAATCAAAATTCTGCCGGCGGAAGATTGTGCCGCCGCAGCCGTACGCTCCAGTTCCGCGGCCCTCCGGCCCGCTAGCACGACCGCATATTCTGCAGCATGCAAAGCTAGTGCCGCCGCCCGGCCTATGCCGCTGCCCGCGCCCGTTACCAGCGCAACTTTGTTATTGGTTTGCATCGTAGTTCGCGACCATCGTTTTGAGTTTCATTCCCTATTATTTCTATAATTGAAAGCGTCCCAACCCAGGTGAGATCTTCGCGGCGCCATACGCGGATCGCGCTAGAAGGAGTTCACAAGACAATGCAAGCTACACCTGCTTCGCTTTCAGTGAAAGTCGCAAAAACGCCTGAGCCCCCGGTTTTCGAAACGGTCGCGGAAGAACGGTTACATCGTAAGCAGCGGCTGGCCTCGGCCTTTCGACTTTTCGCAAAGTTTGGTTTTAGTGAGGGAGTGGCGGGTCATATCACCGCACGCGATCCGGAACTGGCAGACCACTTTTGGGTAAATCCGTTCGGTATACACTTCGCCCATATCCGTGTGTCCGATCTGGTGCTGGTGAACGAGCATGGCGAGGTTGTGGAAGGCAACCGTCCGATCAATGAAGCCGCTTTCGCTATACACTCTCGAATTCACGCCGCTCGCCCGGAGGTAGTCGCGGCGGCGCATGCTCACTCTTTCTATGGAAAGACCTGGTCTTCGCTCGGGCGATTGCTCGATCCCCTCACGCAGGACGCCTGTGCGTTTTATCAGGATCATGGTCTCTTTTCCGATTACACAGGAGTCGTCTATGACACTTCGGAAGGCGATCGTATCGCTGAAGCCCTGGGTAACTACAAAGCTGTCATTCTGCAGAACCATGGTCTTCTGACGGTCGGACGGACGGTCGACGAAGCTGCTTGGTTCTTCATCACGATGGATCGCTCTTGCCAATCGCAACTGCTGGCCGAAGCAGCAGGAGAGCCGGTCAAAATCTCTCAGGAAAGCGCTCTTGTCGCTCAGCAACAAGTGGGAAACCCGCGGGTAGGTTGGTTTCAGTACCAGCCATTGTGGGATGTGATTTCACGCGAAGAGCCCGATTTCTTCAACTAAAGATATAGACGTCAGCTTCAAATCAAGCCGGAGTTTCAGGAAACTGGCACTGCTTCCGCAGTTCGGAATGTCAGAGGTTGAACACAGCGTAATTGAAGACGAATAGTTCCGCATTCGCGAGAAACAGAAGGGAAAATCAGGTTTGCTATGCCCGGTCGTGCGATTCACATGAATCAGCTTTGTGTCAGGGCTCTTAGTCTCCGGAACATCAGAAAGGCTATCCCCAATAGCCCAGCACCCAAGAGCCCCACCGAACTCGCTTCCGGGGTCTCACTCCTCGCGAGGGCAGGATCATTGTCATCGAGGATCACGCTGCCGGGTAAGTATACTGCGCTTCTAAGCCCGACAACTTAAAATTTACGACTCCCACGAGTTGTGTGGTCCGAGCAGAATCGGCCCACGGGCAAACTCGTAGAAACGGAAAGGACTGCACCCGCAGTTGACAAAAGTGGGCGGCGTGGTGAGAGATGAACCGACCGTCAGCGCCCCCGGTTGCACTGCGATCTGCTCAAACTGCATCTGCGCCTGGACAGAAGCCGCTACCGGGCCGCCGCGCGGGACCAAAGTGTTTCCGTAGTACCCGACAAGACCTACCGCTCCGGTACCGACCACTGACGGGCTGAACGCATCACTGAACAAGTAAACGTTGTCATTTATCGGCAACCAGTCGCATCTTGCACCAGAATGTTTGTTACACGCAAGTAAGCGGAAGTCGTAAAGCCACCTATCTGGGTAATGCTTTCATTCACCGTACCGGAGAAACTCAACCCATCCGGCAGACCAAAAGCTACATTGGACGTGTAGCTTTGAATGCATGTGAAGCAACTGTCGTCAAACACGACACCGGAGGAACCGAATCCCGCGGTTCCCACATATCCAATCGCCGCTCCGGATACTTCGTATGGCGTCCCAAGAATCGCGATTGCGAGAACGAATCCTAGAGATAGCCTAGTTTTTATAGGTATTTGCACTTAGCTCAGAAGTGTATAGCTTGTTTCCAAATAAAGCAAGCTAATTCTGAATAATGTGTCGTGAGTATGGTAAATGCGGTTGAATTAGCACGGTATCTGTCCGCTTTTGAAGAGCGGCTGGAGACGCTTAAGGTTGGAGAAAAGCCAAGCGATTTCCGCCGAGGAACTGGAGCGGATGATGAAAGTGCAAGACGTGATTTTGAAAGCCATGGCGAAGAAGATTACCTGGCTGGAAGCGGCCGAGATCATGGGGGTGTGTGACCGGACGATGAGGCGGATGCGCGAACGTTATCAAGAGTTCGGCTACGACGGATTGTTCGACCAGCGGCGCCGGCAACGGACGACCTGCGCGTGCCATGGAGACGGCGGAGCGAGTGCTGGCGCTCTATCGAGACAGGTACTTCGACCTGAGTGTGCGGCCTTTCACGAGAAGTTGCGCGAGGAACACGCGATCGAACTCAGCTACAGCTGGGTGAAGCAGGCCTTGCAAGGCGCTGGACTGGTTGCCCGGCGCAAGAAACGCGGTTCGCATCGCCGACGGCGGCCCAGAAGGCCGATGCCGGGCTGCTGCTGCACATCGATGGCAGTAAGCGCTGGTTTTTCGACGAGCGCTTACGATCTCCTGGTGATCCTGGATGACGCCACCAGCGAGATCTATTACGCGCAGCTTGTGGAAGAAGAATCGACTCGCACCGTGATGAGCGCCTACGCGAAGTATCGATAGAAAGGGCCTGTTCTGCGCGCTCTACAGCGATCGTGGCAGTCACTTCTTTGTGACCCGTAAGGCCGGCGAGAAAGTGGATCCGCATCGCCTCACTCAGGTGGGGCGAGCGATGAAAGAGCTAGGCGTACAAATGATCCCGGCCTACTCGCCGCAGCGCGTGGTCGTTGTGAACGCAGCTTCGGTACCTGGCAGAACCGCTTACCGCAAGAGCTGCGGTTGGCGGGTATCAGCACACTCGAGCAAGCGAATGCCTTTCTTCGCGAGCAGTACATAGCCGAGTTCAACCGCCGGTTCGCCACCCGCGGCAGAGAAAGGCACAGCATTTCGCAAATCTGGACGCAAAGATCTCGATTGGGTGTTCTCGATCCAACCGAGCGGACCGTTGCTCACGACAACACAGTCGTATTGCAGAACCGCTACTTGCAGTTGGACAAGACGCGTTTTCGGTATACGCTCGCTGGTTGCACTGTGACCGTCTGCGAGCATCTCAACGGTAGCGTGTCGGTACGCTGGGACCGCACCTGCTGGCAGTCGTTGAAGCCGCAAGAGACGGTGGAAAAGACGGCGCCTCCGGCGCCTTGGAAATCTCGTCCACACCGCGACATTCCCACTTTACGCACCGTCCGGCGACGGCGACGCGTACACTCAAATCCAAGGCCAAAACCAAAGCGGTCTGACCGGACAAATACCGTGTCAATAAAACCGGACAGATTCAAAAGCTAACGACACCTAATTCTGAATAATGTCTATGCGTTTGCCATACGGCCAGGGAGGTGTTTGGAAAACAGCTAGAGGTTGCCTTTCCATGAAGAACACGCAAGTGGCGCGGCGCTGGCGTACATGACTGGAATGCTAAGTACTCGTTTGCAGCAGCATTTGTTGGTTCAGCACACTAAATGAGCAGTAACCGAGTCACCCGTTCCTCGCCATGAGAGCCACTCACCATGGTTCGCAGAGCGCGAATGGGTTCGTGTCAGGGCTGCCGGATTCGGTAGTCGAGCCGTGAGAGGACTGCATCCTTCCCCTCGGGCTTCATCTTCTGAAAAATAGCCAGTTCATTGCTGGCGGCCTGGACTTTCCCTAGCTTGCGATAAAGAATAGCGAGTCGGTAATGAGCCTGCGGCAGATCGGGGTTCTTAGCGAGGCTGGTCTTGTATTCAGCTATTGCCTGTTGAAGCTTGCCGGACTGCTCCAGAGCGCGGCCTCTTTCGAAATGTCCTTCTGCAAAATCCGGATTTAGATCGACGGCCTTGGTGAAGAAGCCGAGCGCCGCGTCCGTCTGCGTCTCCCCGGCTTCTAGCGCCACCTTTCCGCAATAGTAATAGCCGATATACAAATCAGGCTTCTTTTTTATTGCCTGATGGAAGACATCGCTCGCCTCCGAAAGCCGGCCCTCGGATTCGAGAATGTCGCCCAGCACCACATAGCCCTCCACTAAACCAGGATCAAGCATCAGAGCCTTGTTAACGCTCTGCTGCGCGTGCGGTGTGTCATCGCCCAAATGCTGGCTCAGCCCGAGCCCAAGCCATAGCCATGCGGAATCAGGCATCTGCGCCAAGCCGTGTTCGAAGACGATTTCAGCCAGTTCCGGCGTATGGTGTTTCAGATATACCAGTCCGAGTTGGAAATATCTGTCGGGGTTGCGCGGCTCCAGTTTTATGGCTTGCTGAAGTTCATCGGAAGCTTTCTTCGCATCGCCAGTCTCATACCAGGCCAGTCCAAGAAGATCATGAAATTCAGCGTCTTGCGTTCGAAGGTTCCGTACCGCCTCGAGCGTGTTTAGAGTGTCCGTAAACCTGTTGGCAAGGAACTCCTGTTTTGCCCGAGCCATCGCCGCATTCGAGAAGCTTTCGCTCAGATCGCGATCGCCGCTCACTAGCTGCAGCGCCTTCTCCAGTGAGACCATTGTTCAGCAGCAGCAGGGCAAGTGTCTGCTTCTGGGCTTTGGTCAGCGAAGAATCGTGCGCGATTTTTTTGCTTAGCGCCGCAGCTTCAGTGGTTCGACCCCGTTTTAGACAAAGCTCAATGAGCGCGAGTTGTAGTGGCTTGCTCTGAGGATCCTCCGCGAGAGCGCGAGAGATGTAGTTGGCTGCGACATCCAGATGCCCCTCGCGTGATTCGATCAGACCGGCATTGGCGAGAGCGAACGTATTTTGAGGATCGAGCTGAATTACTTTTTCCAGATGTTCGAACGGCCGCCGATTCTTCGCCGCTGCGCCAGCAGGATCTTGGCCAGCGCGACGTGTCCGTCTGTCGATTGAGGGTCGATCTTGGATAGCTGATTGAAGACTGCAGATGGCCCCGGTCTCTTCCTGAAGGCCGAACAAAGTGCTTCCCAGGTTGAGCCACGCGTTCTCATACTGCGGCTTAAGTTGTACCGCCATTCTGAATTGCGCTAGCGACCCTGCCGGATCTTTTAGCTGGCGCAGGCAGACTCCGAGCAGATTGTGCGCTTCCGGTAATCGCGGCGCTCTTGCAATCAGCGCCTCCAGAATAGGACGGGCGCCCGCATAATCACCGGCCTGCATGCGCTGCGATGCCTCCGAAAGCTGAGGCGGGAGAGGAGTGGCAGCGCCCAGCGCAAACAAGACGGTCAGAAATCCGGTAAGGATCAATTTCATCTGGGCTTTACAACTCGCGACGTCGAATCGCCGTCTCGCGTGCCGGCGCTCTCGAGAACCCCTTAAAAGTATAGTTTCAACGCAAACTGAATAAACCGGGGATTCGTATTCGAGACAGTGGAGGTGATGGTCGCGGCGCCCGAGACGTCAACCTGTGTGTTAGGATTGCCGAACGCTACCTGGTTGAAGGCATTCAGCAGATCGGCGCGAAATTGCAGCCTTCGGGCCTCACCTAGCGCGAAGTTCTTCGCCAGCGTGATATCCCAGTTCCAGAAAGATGGCCCGCGAAGAATGTTGTATCCGCTGTTGCCAAACACATTCACAGGTGAAGCCACGAAACAGGAAGGATTGAACCATAAATTGATGCTCGGGTTTGGAAGTGAGCCGTTGCAGACCCGGTCGGGCTGATTGCCCTGCCCGTTATCCAGATTGCTAGTGATGGACGGAGTAAACGGAAATCCGGTCTGATAGTTGGTGATTCCAGAGACCTGCCAACCACCCAGAACCGCGTCTATAGGCCCATTCCAATTTGAACCGAACTGCCTGGAGCGGCCGAACGGAAGCTCATATACGTAGCTGGCGAAAAATCTACGGGGAGTATCGTTACTGGCAAGCTGCTTCACCATGTAGTGGAACGGATTTAACGGGCTCTCCAGACCCTCATTCATTGCCTTACTCCAGGTGAAACCGCCCAACACGGATAATCCATGTGCAAAGCGCCTTTCGGCTTTGGTTTGGAGCGAGTTGTAGTTGGCCCGCCCGGCATTGATTCGCTCGGTAAACACAGCCAGATCGGGCGAAACACTGTAATAGGGTCTGCGCTGTTGCAATGTTAGCGACGGGTCGCTTCCTGGCATAGGAACATTTCCGTTGATATTAAGGAAAACGAAGTTCTGGACATTGCCGACGTAAGTAGCCTCCAAGAGCAGGCCGGGCATCAATTGATGCTGAACCCCAAAGCTCCACTGGTACACGCGGGTCATATTCGAGTTCGAAGGCACGTAGAACACCGAACTGAAACCACCTCCTGACGCTCCGCCTGTGGGAATCAAGTTACCGGCCGGAGCACCGGGGCGCTGTTCAACAGGAGCCAGCGGCGGCAGCCCTTGCGAGATCGACGGCCCGGGAGTATAGATGTTCGGCGGTGTCAATCCTTGGCCCGTGACGAACGGAAAATTATCGTTCAACGTGCCAAGTTGACCTCCGAAGCCGGGCTGGAAATAAGTGATCCCGGATCCGGCTCGGATGGTGGTTCTTCCGCCTCTCGGTGTGTAGGCAAAACCGATCCGAGGCGCCAGATTGAAATACTGCGTTTTGATGCCGCCATTACAACTGGTCGCAATACAGGCAAGCTGAATATTACCCGTTGCCAGGTTAAAGTTTGAAATGCGATTGTGCTGATCCGTTGGCGGCGGATAAATCTCGTATCGTAGTCCCAGGTTCAGAGTCAGATTCCGGCTCACACGGTAATCGTCCTGCGCGAAGAAAAAAGATTGATTGTCGCGTGACGAAGGGGTGATCTGCAGCGCTGCGCGGCCCGCGAAATCGTAGTAGCCGGTTAAAAAACTCGCCAGCCCGCTTCCGCCCGTACCCTGATTGCTGGTCATGTTCTGGTTGAAATCGAATTCGCCAACAGGATTAGCCGTTTGGAAAAGATCGGCATCGATCTTGTCGAATTCTGCTCCGAACTTGAGGCTATGTTTCCCTTTGATCAGCGTGAAGTTATCGATGAATTGCCAGATCGTGTCATGTCTTCTGGTGGGAGCGAAGGCAGTATGGCCAACCGAAGAGAACCCGGTAATGGTAATCATGGGAAGCCCTCCGCAGTAGCCGCAAAACGTGTTAATTCCGGGGATGCCCACCTGATTGGCGGTATCGAGCGACACGTCCGTCGCGTCCCAATCGGTTCTTACACGATTGATGCCCACGCGAGCTTCGTTGATAGCTGTCGGAGAGAAAGTGTGAATCTCACTCACAACCCCATTCTGATTGCGAGTATAGGCCGTAGTCGCGCTCGTATCGCCCAATCCGCTGCCGAATATGGATGGTTGAAGCATTCCCGTCTGCAAATAGCTGTAACGGGCGAAGAACTGATCTTTTTCGCTGAAATTCTCGTCTATCCTGACGTCAAAAGTGCCGCGGTTGTGCTGCATGTCGCTCGCCCCAATGTAGTTATTGGCCAATCCGGCGCCGGGAATGTTGGGTTGAGGCATCAGCGCAATGATATTTTCAGAGACTGGGTTCAGCAGATTCGCCGGGATCGTATTATTCGGGAATGGCTGTTTAGTGAACGGGTTGTAGATCGTTGGTTGACCCGGTCCGCTGAAGTTACCCAGCCGTTCAAGCGGCGTCGGTAGCGTCGCGATGGAAGTGTTCGCTTGCCTTATGGTGAGGACTTCGAAATCCGTAAAGAAGAAAGTTTTGTCTTTGCGAATCGGGCCGCCCAGGAACGCACCGAATTGATTCTGGCGATAAGGCAGTTTGGGGACACCCGATTGATTGTTGAAAAACGAGTTGGCATCCAGCTTGTCGTTTCGGAGAAACTCGAATGCGCCTCCGTTAAAGTGATTCGTCCCGGACTTGATCTGCACTTGCACGTTCGCGCCGCCCGCGCGGCCAAACTCCGCCGAATAGTTGTTCGTGGTTACTTTGAACTCTTGAATCGCGTCAAGCGACGGGCTCACGCTGATGATGCTGAAGAACGCCTCGTTGTTGCTGACTCCGTCCAATTGCCAGTTATTCGCATCCTGGCCAAGTCCGTCCACATTTACTGCTCCGCCGGTTGCCTGCGGGTTGTCCGGGCCGTACGAATTACCCAGGCCGCCAGTGCCGAGAACCGTACCGGTCTGCAGTGTTGCCAATTGCCCGAAGTCGCGCACATTTAGCGGTAGCTCCTGCATCTGCTTCTCACTGATAACTTGGCCTTGCTCGACCGATTGGGTTTGCAGCAACGGTGCCGTGGCGGTCACTTCCACCGTCTCCGACACCGCGCCCACTTCGAGGTGGAAAGCAACTTCGGCTTTCTGGTCGACATTCAAATTGACTTCCGGCTCGACGGACCGCCGAAAGCTAGGCGCTTCCGCTGCTACCTCGTATCTGCCCGGCAGAAGATAACTCACCACGTAGTTACCGCGTCGCGTCTGTTTTGGTTTCCTTAACGGTCCCGGTTTGAAGGTCCTTGACCGTAATTTTGCAACTGGGAACGGGAGCCCCGGACGGATCGACGACGCTTCCGAGAATGGTCCCGGTGTTCGCCTGGCCGAAGCTCAAATGAGAGAAGGAAAAAAACAAAAGGAAAAGGAACGCAGAACAGACCGCAGTGCATTTTAGGCAGTAGCGCATAGAAAGGGACCTCTTTGACCCTCAAGAGTACACCGCTTTCCGAGACGTTTCAAGTTAAGCCAGCGAGATTTCAGGATATTCATTGCCCCCCGTAACGGGGATGTAACGTGCGTCACCATCTAAGCCGAAATTATTTCGCTCTGTTGCTCAATGCTTTAACCGACAATTCTCCCGTCTGCCAATCCGCCCTTCCGCTACGCTCCGGGCGGAGGTAACTATTATGTCCGCTCAACCTACCAAGAAAACCCGCGCTGAGATCAATCGCGAAAATGCCCAAAAGTCTACCGGCCCAAGAACCCCGGAAGGTAAAGCCGCTTCCTCTAAAAACGCCTTCAAACACGGAATCTATTCCAACGAAGTCGTCATCCCCGGTGAAGATGCTGCCGGTTACGAAGAACTCTTAGCTGATCTGCGCGCCGAGCACCAGCCCGTCACCCCCACCCAAGAAATCCTGGTCGAGGAAATCGCCCAGCACTATTGGCACATCCGCCGTTGGCGTAAAATCGAAACCCAGATGTATATCCCCGAGGGCCCTGTCACCTCCGGCAATCAGTCGCTCGACATGACCCATCTCCTCAGCTACGTCGATACCGGCCTGTTCAACGTCATCCACCGCTCACTCGCTTCCGCCGAACGCAATTTGCACCGCGCCTTATCTTCTCTGCTGCGGCTCAAGAAGCAAAATGGCTTCGTTCCTTCAGAACCGCGCGCGCAAGCAGGCAGCACTCTCACCCAATCGGCCTCTGCTGGCTTCGTTCCTCAAAAACACTTCGAAGCTGTCTCCTCGGTGGCTTCGTTCGACGAAAAACTACCCGCATCTCCGGCTCCGATCTCCACCAAAGCCGCCTGAACCACCGATTTCGGATCAGTTCCTTGACATTGAAATAACGTTTAGACACGCCTCGCACCCGCAGTGTGCCCAATTGTTGTTCGCGAATCGCTCTCGACTTAGAAACTGACTTGCAGACGCGCTGTAACGCTTCGAGACAGAGCAACAGCCGTTCCGGAGAAAAGTCCGGCGAAATCGAGGACGTTGATTTCATTCGTCAGGTTGGTCCCGTCAATTTGAAAGCTCGTCGGATATTTCTCGCCCTTATTTAGAAGCACCCCGAGCGAAGCGTTGAGAGATCCGAGTGGTCGAGGACGGTAGTTGCCGAAATTGACGCGGTTAACGATATTGGCTCCGTACTGCTGGAGAGCCTGTTCGTATGTACCCACGAAATCGATCGGCAAACCGGTGTCATAGGTCCCGCCGAAAGCGAGCCAGACGCGAGAAGTGAGATCGTAGCGAACGCGTAGGCGTACAGCATTGCGTTCTTCTTGCGATACCGGAAACACGCCGCTGTTAGCGCTGATGGCCTGCGCGGCGTCATCGCCTATGAAGAGTCCTCCGGTAACAGGGAAATATCCGTTGCCGCGAAGGTTCGTCCAACTGGCGTAACCCGAGAAGCGGCCCCAGTGAGGGACATCCAGCTTGGTTTCGACGCCATAGATATTGGCGAGAGCGAAAGTGATTGGAAAACTGACACCGGTATTCAAGAGCAGATCGTCATCGGGATAGTTATGGTATCTTCGCCAGAAAAAGTTACTATTCAGACTCACATGGCCAAAGAAACCGCGGCCAAAACCAGCCTGATAGTAGTTGCCGCGAGCCGGCTGGACGGGCAGGCGCAAGACTTGATCGCTCAGGCTGGTAACCGCTGGCGAGCTGGAAACCAGAATATTTTCGAAAGGAGGTGTCTGAAAGATCCTATCGTAAGCCGCACGGAAAGACGATCTGGGTTTTGGGCCAATACACGGCGATCCCGGCGCGAGGACTCCAGCCAACCTGATTTACCAGCAGATCATAATGATCGAAACGAAGACCACCGCTCAGAGTCACGATTTTTCCAATGCAGCATGTCTTGGCCGAAGACGCCCTGTTCGCGATCAGGTGAGTGCCCGTAGAATTTGAATGATTGCGGAGTGTCGGGATCGAACTGCGCCGGGTCGGTGATGAGGTAGTTGAGAGATTCCTGAATCGAAGCGTAATCAGATTCAACGCCGAACTTGAAATCGTGTATTCCGGCATTCACCGAAAGCGTGCCTTTCACATATTGCTCGTGATAGCCCCGGTCCTGATCCGCGATCATAGGTGTCGAGAGATCGTTCGACCAAAAGCCGGCGGTGATGTCGCGGGACATTGCACGAAACTCACCCAGCACGTGGGGAGAGAAAATATGCTGGTAAGAAAATTGAACGGCAGTCTCGAAATTCTGCCTGTCCTGTCGCTGGCCGGCTGCTTGCTGCACAAGCTCGTTCGGCACCAGGAATTTGGATTGCTCGCGCCGCAGGATGATCGAAACGCGATCTTTGTCGGTCAAATCGCGCTCATATTGAGCCATGAAATTGGCCGTTGTGCCGTGATTAGTGAAGTTCTGAGTAACGGGAGGATCGAGATAGTGATCGGTAGTGGAACCGGCTGCACTGAGCGTGAACGTGTTCTTGCCAAGCCCGTATTGAGTCTGCAGATACCCGTTCATAGTAGTGAAGCTGCCGCCTGAAAGAATTGCTTTGCCGTGAAATCCTTGGCGCGTGTCCCGGCGTGTTTCCACTTCAATAACTCCGCCCATTTTTCGGCCGTACTCGGCTGGAAAACCCGCGGTGTAGATGCTCATCTCTTGCACGTCGCCGGCATCGAAGTCCGGGACAAAAGCGGCCGACCGATTCTCGGTGAGAGGGAATCCATTGACTACGTATTGCGTCTGGTACTCCTCGGCGCGTGGGTGCAGGATGCCATTGGCTTCGAACATCCAGCCGGGCTCCTGGTTCACCAGTTCGGCAAGCGATCGGCCAGGCATCGGCGTGATTCGATCCTGCAGCGTTGGCGCTCCGATCTGATTGCTGCCCGATGGATCCGCGCGATTGATCAGGGTGGCGTTGTCCTTGACCTCTACAGTGGTTTGAACCTGCTGGATTCCGAGTTTCAACGTAAGTTCTTTGGGAATAGCAGAGTGAATCTCGACCATTTCCGACGCCGGCGTAAACCCTGGGCGCTGAACCTTCACTGTGTACGATCCGAAAGGAAGCCGTTTAGCGATCACGCGCCCTTGCGAGTTAGTGGCGAACGTGTGCGAATACTCGTTCGATTGGCTGACGAGTTGTGCCGTGCCCTGTACGGGCAAACCACTTTCGTCAGTAAGCGTGAGGCGCAGTTCGCCCATGTTGGCTTGCGCCATTAAGAGAGCTGGAATGAGGGCAATAAAGACAAACCTGAAAGATGCCACTATCATTGATATTCTCTTCGCCCGCGATTTGTTCAGAATTTCTTCGCAGACGGCCTGGGAGTGTAGAATTCGGATGTGTGAAGACGTTTTCGATCACATGTCCGTCTCGCCTGTAAATCGCGCATTAGCTCTAATTGGAGTCGCGGAAGAGTTGCGTGTTCGGTACCCGCAGCTTGAATCGGAAGTCACCGAGCTCTTCGAACGAATGCGAAATCCTCTCCTTCGCTATCTGCTCTCGTTGGGGGTGCCCATTGATGACGGAGAGGAAATTGTACAAGAAGCATTCCTCGCTTTATTCAGGCACCTGCGGCAGGGGAAATCACGCGAGAATCTAAAGGGTTGGATTTATCGCGTCGTGCATAACCTCGGCCTGAAGAAGCGTACCCTTAACGCCCTCGAGGTGCGCCAACTGGAACGCCATCCTGAGGGTGTCGATGAAGAAGCGGATCCTGCTCCCAGTGCCGAACAACGGCTCCTGAACAGGCAGAAACACGAACGTTTGCAGCTTGCGCTGAAGACTCTTCCGGAACAGGATCGATTCTGCCTCTATCTTCGAACGGAGGGATTGCGCTACCGCGAAATAGCTGCAGTGTTGGGTATTTCGCTTGGGGGAGTTGCGCTCTCGCTGCAACGATCCTTAGAGCGGCTGCGCTCCGCTACTGCGAGGAACGCATGAAAGAAGACGAAGTACATCCTACGGAAAGACAGCTTCTTATGGCGGCGGATGGCGAACTGCCGGCGCGCGAAGACAAATTGGTACGCGCTCATCTGGCTGCCTGTTGGAAGTGCCGTACACAGTTGGATGACATCAATCGCTCGATTGCCGATCTGGTTCATCTTCGGCAGAACGAATCGAATGACCAGTTGCCGTCCATGACAAGAGCGCGGCTGCGCCTCCAGGCCGAATTGGCGCGGGCGGCGGAAAGAGATGGAACGGGAAAAAATTCTTCGCGGAATACAATCCTGCTATCGAAAGCTGCTTACGCGGCCGCCATGGTGCTTCTTGCAGTGGGATTTGCGCTGATCGGATCGTACAGATTCAGGCAGTTCAATCGAACGAACGCGGTGCCGCGTTCCAGCCTGACGCCGGGCGACGCGCTTCTCATGTCCAAAGCCGATGTGTGCTCTGGCGATCTCACAAACGATCCTGCCAGTGTGCCCGCTTCCCTGCGCGAAGCCGTATTTGAGGAATACGGAATCCCTCATGCTCGCCCTCAGGATTACGAGCTCGATTACCTGATTACGCCCAAACTGGGCGGTGCGACAAGCTTGCGTAATCTCTGGCCTGAACCTTATTCGGCAAAGTGGAACGCGCGAGTGAAAGATCAACTGGAAGACCGGCTGCATAGCATGGTCTGCCGCGGCGAAATCGACCTCGCGACTGCACAACGCGAAATCGCCACAGACTGGGTCGCGGCTTACCGCAAGTATTTTCACACGCCTCAGCCGATCAGCCGCCCCTGGTAGCTGCTACAGTCGATTCAATAATCGATATAGTAGCGGCACGATGCGGACGCGCCGAAAATAAAATGGCAAAATTATTTGGCTGGTTCAAGCCGGATCAATACGACGCCGTGCGAAGGAACTTCGGCTGAGAACTCGCCGGAGAATTTGCCGCGATCTGAGTGAGCCCAGAGGTCGCGCACAGTGAAGTTGCCGCTGATTTTTAGATCAGCGCTGCTGGCAGTGACTTTAGCTGCGTCGGAACCTCGATTGAACAGGCCAACCGCCTCTGCGCCGTCCGCCAGCGGGCGAGCCCAAACTTCGAGGTCTCCGTTCTTCGCCACTCGCGTCGCCTGCTTTCCAAGCGTGTCCTGATCGATAGCGATCACGTCTTTGTTGGTGAGGATTGTTAGAATCGCGGGATCAACACTGCGCAGATCGTTGCCGGCGAGGAGCGGCGCGGCGAGTAGACTCCACAGACTCATATGCGTGCGGTACTCGGTCTCAGTCATTCCGCCATTGCCAACTTCGAGCATGTCCGGGTCGTTCCAATGTCCGGGCCCGGAGTATTGAGCCAGCCCTTCCTGTAAATCAAAGCCGATGTGGGACATAGATTTCCAGTTATCGCTGATATCGCCTGTTGTACGCCAGGAGTTGCCGCCGACGCTGGCGCCCCATTCCGGACCATGGAAGACGCCATATTGGCAGAGGCTGAAGATAATCGGCCGGCCTGAGGCTTCGAGAGCGCTGCCCATCTTTGCGTAGACCGCCGGCATGGAGTGGTAATCGTACACCTGCGTCGCGCTGCACCAGTCGTACTTCAAATAATCGAAGCCCCAGGCGGCGTAAGTCTTCGCATCCTGTTCTTCGTGCTGGAAGCTGCCCTCGAAGCCCGCGCAAGTCTTCGGTCCGGGCGACGAATAGAGGCCGATCTTCAAACCCTTGCTATGAACATAAGCCGTGAGCGCCTTCATGTCGGGAAACTTCGAATTCGATTGTATGTTGCCCTGTGCGTCTCGGCCGGCTTCCCACGTATCGTCGATGTTGACGTAAACATATCCGGCGGCCTTCATGCCATTGCTGGCCATGGCGTCGGCGGTTTCGCGGATCAGTTGGTCTGTCACTTTCCCCGCAAACTTGTTCCAGCTATTCCAACCCATGGGTGGTGTTTTAGCAAGGCCGTTGTACGGAACAGGACTGGCTTCCGGCAGTGAAATCTTCTTTGGAGCTTCCGGCATCGCACCCGGAGCTTCGGTTGAAACCTGCTTCAAATGGAGCTGCGGACCGCGCCGCTCTTCATAGCCAGGCATCTGCAGCAAGAGCGTATCGCCTTCGAGTTTGCCAGTATACTCCGACTTGCGCTGTTCGCCGAATACGTCCCGAACGATTTCGAATGAGACATCGTTGCCATCTACCTTCCCGTGCTGAATGGGCTCGTTTTCGTTGCGCGAGAACATATATCCCGTGAGCGCATCCCCGGTCTGCTTGAGGTATAACGACGTTTCGCGAACGTTGCCGTTGGTTTCAGTGCGGTAAGACCAGTGCCCGGTGAGGCTGGCCGCGAAGCCGGTCTGGGCCACGAACGAGGTGAAAAGAATAGCGAGTAAAGGCTTCATATCTCGAATATGAATTCTATACTCTTCGGAATTGAAAACTGAGAAATGGACTAAATCTGCTGCTTTAGCTCGTCGAAGATCTCAGCCACCGGGATGTTTATGTCGGGTCCAGCGGTAAGCGAATCCACCAGGCGGAAGAGTCCGTTGTCCGCTTTGTGGCATTCATAACCAGCCTCTTCTTCCGAGTCGATCACCCAACAATAGGGCGTACCGAAGGGATGATATCTGTCGCGGCATTTCCTGAGGAGCGACGAGAGCGATTGGTCTTTCGAGGCGGTTTCAACAACCAGGAAAGCAGGGGCGATGAGATAGCCATCGGAAAGCTTAGGTTCGGGAAAGGAGAACGTGACATCCGGGATCACTTTATCCGGACCATTGAGCATAGTCCATTCCATTTCCAAACTGCCGCCCAGCTTCTGGCGGTACGGTCTGAGCATGCGCCCAGACGATGCGCTCTACTTGTGAATGTTTCTTCCTGCCCACGGACGCCTTTCTCGACCATACGGCCGTTCAGCAGCTCATAGTGTTCCGGGTTGTCGTCAATCTGTAAATCCGGGGAAACAAGCTCGGTGGCCATGAAGTTTCGTCCTCTGTCTATTGTGGCGCGTCAGGCGCGCAGTCCATCGATGAACTTATGAATGCGGTCGAGGCCCCGTTTGAGTTCCGTCATTGAGGTGGCATAGGAGATGCGCACGTGGCTGTTCGTTCCAAAAGCCTCTCCGGGCACAACGGCAACGTGCGCCTGATCCAGCAAGGTGGTTGCAAATTGGAGCGAACTCTTGACACGACCACTCTGGAATGCGACCGAGACGTTGGGGTAAGCGTAAAAGGCGCCCTTTGGCGTGCCGATGGTCACGCCCGGAATTTCGCGCAGGCGTTTCACGACGAAGTCGCGGCGGCGGCGATACTCTCCGAGCATTTCACCGATGGATGTCTGCGCGCCTTGCATTGCCTCCAGACCGGCCTTCTGCGCTATAGAAGTCGGATTGGAAGTAGAGTGACTCTGAAGCTTCGCCATGGCATTGATAATAGGCGCGGGAGCGAGCGCAAAGCCGATGCGCCAGCCCGTCATGGCGTAAGTCTTCGAGAGCGAGCCAGCCACTACCACCGTGTCCTTGGCTCCCGAATTCGCCGCAATAGAAAACGGCTTCCCTTCGTAGACGAAATGGCAGTAGCATTCGTCCGTCATCAGATAGATTCCGTGCTTTGAAGCGAGCTCCAGGATTTTGCCGAACTCGGTTTGCGAGATAACCGCTCCGCTCGGGTTCGAAGGTGAGTTGATGATTATGAGCTTGGTTCGAGGAGTAATATGCTGCTCGATCAACTTGGCCGAGACTTCGAAACCGTTGTGTTCGTCAGTATCGACAAACACGCAGACGCCCCCGGCATAATTAACCACGTCCTTGTAGGTGACCCAGTAAGGAACGGGAATGATCACTTCATCGCCGGGATTGATCAGAGCTTGAACCAGGTTGAAAATGGCATGCTTGCCGCCCACCGTGACCAGGCACTCGGAAGAAGCGTAATTCGTCCCGAAATCAAGCCGATGGCGTTCGCAGATTGCAGCACGAAGCTCCGGAGTACCGGCAGTATTGGTGTACTTAGTGAAATTTGCCTCGACTGCGGCGATAGCAGCCCGCTTGATATTGGAAGGTGTAGGAAAATCGGGTTCGCCGGCGCCGAAATCGACAACATCCGCTCCCTCGCGGCGAAGGCGGTCGGCATCCGCGGCCACCTTCATGGTAGAGGAGACACTGATGGTGGAAATACGTTCAGCTATTTCTAGGGTCGCTTGCATAATGGTAACTTCCAGATTAACGTTTTCAGGAAAATTTTGCGCGTAGAGAACGCAGAACGGCGGCTGGCACGAATTGCGAAACATCGCCGCCCAACACGATAATTTCTTTGATCATCCGGGAGCTGATGAAGGAATACTCCTCAGTGGCGAGCAGGAAAATCGTCTCGGCTTCAGGACGCATCCGGCGGTTCAGATGAGCCATCTGAAGCTCAGCTTCATAATCGGAGATGGCGCGGATGCCGCGCAGGATCACTCGGGCGTTGCGGCGCGCGGCGTAATCGATGAGGAGACCCTCGAAGGTGTCGATCTCCACGTTCGAAAATGGCGCGCAGGTCTCTCGTAACATGGAAAGGCGCTCCTCAATAGAAAAGAGCGGCTGTTTATGCGTGTTGGTCAAGATAGCTACTATGAGCTGATCGAACAGCCGCGAACCTCGAGTGATGAGATCGAGATGCCCGTTGGTGAGCGGATCGAACGAGCCTGGATAAACGGCGATGGTTGTGGTTTGAGTTTTCCCGTTCTCCATTTAACAGATTCGAGTTTAGCCGAGATCGACTTCACGAAAAGCATTAATGAATTTCAAGAGCGTTATCGATTCCAATAGTGCCGATATTTTCGAGGTTGCGACGCACGCTCCCGGACCTGAAGGCGCGCTGCCCATAACGGCCGAGATGCTGATTGAACAACCTTCCGGTAATCTCTTCGGATTGAGTCAGAACGCCGGTATGGGATGGGACCCGGCGGCCTTGCTTGGCAAGCAAGTTTTGATCCTGAGCACACACGGGGGTGTTCGCGCTGAGGATGGACGGCCGATCGCGCTCGGATTTCACACCGGCCACTGGGAAGTGGGTTTGCTGGTAGCGGAAGCGGCACGCGAATTGAAGAAGCTCTCGGCAATTCCCTTCGCCGGAGCGTGTACGGACCCGTGCGACGGGCGGACGCAGGGTACCACCGGAATGTTCGATTCGCTGCCGTATCGCAACGACGCGGCGATCGTACTACGCCGACTGATCCGGTCTCTCCCAACCCGTTCCGGCGTGATCGGAGTGGCAACCTGCGACAAAGGTTTGCCTGCCATGATGATGGCCCTGGCGGGCACGCGCGATTCGGCTTGCGCGCTGATACCGGGCGGCGTCACATTGATGCCGGAGCACGGAGAAGACGCCGGTAAGGTGCAGTCGATCGGTGCGCGTTTTGCTCACCACAAGATTTCTCTCGAGGAAGCAGCACTGGCAGGTTGCCGGGCGTGCGCATCACCCGGCGGAGGCTGTCAGTTTCTGGGAACGGCCGCTACTTCGCAGGTCGTCGGCGAAGCGCTCGGTTTGACATTGACCCACGCGGCCCTGGCGCCTTCCGGACAGGCGGTCTGGCTTGACATGGGCCGCCGTACTGCCCGCGCCTTGCTGCGCATGGTGGAACTGGAACTGCGAACCCGCGACATTCTCACGCAAAGCGCCGTCGAGAACGCCATGGTAATTCACGCGGCTTTTGGCGGATCAACCAATCTCCTGCTGCATATTCCGGCTATCGCGCACGCGGCAGGACTCAAAAGGCCGAGTGTCACGGACTGGAAGCGGATCAATCGAAGCGTGCCCAGGCTGGTAGACGCATTACCGAACGGTCCGCGTAATCACCCCACTGTGCAAGTGTTTCTAGCCGGCGGCGTGCCGGAGGTGATGCTGCATCTGCGGCGCGCAGGCCTGTTGAATACAAAAGCCTTGAATGTCTCGGGGGAGACGCTCGACACTACGCTCGACTGGTGGCAGGATTCGGAACGGCGCGCCCGTTTCCGCGAACGTCTCAAGGAACTCGACGGCATTGATCCCGATGACGTGATCTTGTCGCCCGATGGAGCGCGCTCACGCGGCCTGACTTCGACAGTGTGTTTTCCGCACGGCAATCTGGCGCCCGAAGGTTCCGTGGTGAAAAGCACGTCTATCGATCCAGCCGTGGTGGATGCCGACGGTGTTTACAGGAAGCGCGGCCCGGCCCAAGTCTTCCTTACTGAACATGCTGCGATTACCGCGATCAAATCGCAGGCAATTCGCGAAGGCGATGTGATCGTCCTGATCTGCCGTGGACCAATGGGCTCTGGAATGGAAGAAACTTACCAGATCACGTCCGCACTGAAACATCTCGCCTTCGGCAAACACGTGGCGGTGATTACTGACGCGCGCTTCAGCGGCGTGTCGACGGGAGCCTGTATCGGCCACATCTCTCCGGAAGCGCTCGCTGGCGGCCCTGTCGGCAAGCTGCGCGACGGAGACATCATCGAGATCGTTGTAGATCGCAACAAGCTGGAAGGGAGCGTGAATTTCGTCGGCGAAAACGATGAAACTTTTCCGCCGGAAGAAGGGCGCGACCGGTTATCGAAACGCGCCTGCCGCACTGATTTGCGAGCCGATCCGCTCCTTCCCGAAGACACGCGTCTCTGGGCCGCCTTGCAACACGCCAGCGGCGGGATCTGGGGTGGCTGCGTCTATGACGCGGAAACGATCATTCGAAAACTGCAGGATTGATCCCGTTAAGTTCCACTTCGATTACGGATATGGACTCCAGCTTCCATCGCTCTGGTGTTTCTCTTGCTCTTCCTGCTTCTTTCGCGCCTGCTCCGATTTCGACTCGCCTCCTTTAAAGTACAGGTGCACAGTAACATTGTGAGTCGAAGCGTCGGTGGTGTAATCCGAGTGAGTATCCGCGAGATGATCGAACAAGCCCTGTTCCTGAACACGCTTCAGGAAGAAGTCCGGATAGTCGGGATTGAAGGGATGCCCCGGCTTCTCTCCCCATAATTTGGCGACCACCGGTTCGCTTGTTATGTCGAGGCCGCGAATGTCTAAAGCTTGGAAGTTGTAGGTTGCGCCGGGGGTGACGTTGTAGGTGAGATTGACGACTCGCTTGCTATCGTCTGGTTCGCTTTCAGCGCTGACACTTGCGTCTAACAATCCCCGCCTGCGCATTTTGTGGACTAGGTCGAGCCGGTAATTGTCCACTTTTTCGCTGTCGAAAGGCTGACCTGACTTGAAGGGAATGGTCGAGCGAATCTCATCTTCATCCAAGCCGCTCCCGCGGAAGCGGATTGAGCCGAATTTGAAAGAAGGTCCATCTTTGATTTCCACCTTGACAATGATGCCGAGGTCCGTCTTGGCTGGTTCGGTCGTGATTTTCGGGAAGCTGACCGCAGCGTAGCCTTTTGCTGCATAGAGAGGCCGAATGGTTCCATCCAGTATCAGCTTCAGACGCATGTCGGAAAGCGGCACTCCAATAGCGACTTGATTTACTGCGCGTAGAATCGTCCCGGTGTCTACTGCCTGGTTGCCAGAGACTTCAACTTGGGAAATTGTCGGCGCGGGCTTATCAGGCGAAAAGAGAACAGTCAATTGCTGCGGATCGTCGTTGGAGATGACGGCTTTCACCTTCACGTCTCCTTTGCCCTGTGCCACGCATTGCTGGACGGCAGCAGCGTAGCGGTGCAACACTCCTTCCGTGCCCGGTATGCGATCGGCATAAAGGTCAACGTGCTCGCGAACGCAGGAACGCACCGCGTCGGCCGGCATACCGAGCCGTTCGAAGCGCATCGGGAAGGTCTGCCCATTTTCGGCAACTTCGAAGGTCACATCGTAGAAGGGAGAAGCTCCGCCCCCAATGCGGTATTGGTAGGCGACATTGTTGAACAGTTCAGTGGATTGCAGCTTCTGGCGGGCCCGATCTATGGCCGCGCGATCCACGCGTTCGCCGTCCTTTAAGCCACTCTCTTTAACAATGTCGGCGGATGAATAAAGCTGGTTGCCCTTCACGACAACGCTATGCAGTGTACCTGGAGGCGGCGGCCTCTTAGGGCCGGTTTGCTGCCCGGCGCTGGTATCCGATTGCCAGGCAGCGCAGCAGGCCGGCAGACAAACAATAACCGCGGCGCACAAAATCGAACGCATGACTCTTTCTTTTATGATACGTAGCATCGCGGTAGAGCGGGGAAGCAGAAGGTCCCCGCTTAGCAAGTACGTCCCCGGAAGAAGTCTGGTTTCGAGAAAGCCTCTGAGGTCTTGAAGTAGCTGTAAAATAAGGCCCCGATGCTACACTTGAGACGAAAATGACATACGATGTAGCCGTAATCGGCAGTGGGCCGGGTGGCTATTCTGCTGCCGTACGCGCCGGCCAATACGGCCTGAAAACCGCATTGATAGAGCGGCAACCGAGGCTCGGAGGAACTTGTCTGCTGGTTGGTTGCATCCCGACCAAATCGCTTCTGCATACTGCCGATGTCTGGGATTACTTTAAGAACCCATCCTCGCAGGGAATCGAGTGCAAGGATCCTCAATTGAACTATTCGCGGGTTCTCGAGCGCAAGAACAAGATCGTGACCAAGCATTCCAAGGGCATCGAGATGTTGATGCGCAAGAACAAGGTCGATGTGATCAAAGGCGACGCGCGTCTGCGGGGCGGCGGTCATATAGATGTGACCGGTCAGCAGAACCAGACCATCGAAGCGAAGAACATCATACTTGCTAGTGGCTCGGAAGCCAGGATGCTCCCCGGCTTGCAGCCCGATCAGAATCTGATCCTGACAAATATCGAAATCCTCGATCTTCCGGCCATACCGAAGACAATTGGCATCATCGGCGGAGGCGCTGTCGGCGTTGAGTTTGCATCGATCTTCAATCGATTCGGCTCACAGGTGACGATTCTTGAGATGCTTCCCCGGTTAGTACCGGTAGAAGACGAAGAAATCTCAAAGGAACTCGAGAAGCACTTCAAAAAGACGGGGATCCGGGTAGAGGCCGGTGCGAAGGCAGAGAATATTCGCAAAAACGCAGCCAGTGTCAGTTTGACGGCAACTCTGGCCAACGGAAATAAGGAAGAATTCGAATTCGAAAAACTCCTGGTCGCAGTGGGTCGCAAACCTAATACCGACAATACAGGACTGGAAAATACCAAAGCAGAGTTGGATCGCGGTTTTGTCAAAGTGGATGCCTATCAGCGCACGGGCGAGCCAAACCTATATGCTATCGGCGATATCGTCGCAGGGACGCCGCAACTGGCGCACGTCGCCACCGCGGAGGGCATGGTGGCTGTCGGAACTATCGCCGGCAAGCAGGTGCGGCCCATCAACCGGAACCGCATTCCAGGGGCGACCTACACTGATCCGGGAATCGGAAGCGTTGGGCTTACCGAAGCGCAGGCTCGTGCGCAGGGTTTCAAGGTCAAAGTCGGGAAGTTCCCGTTCGTAGGCAACAGCAAAGCGACGATTCTCGACAAACACGAAGGATTCGTCAAAGTGATAGCGGAGGAAACGTATGGCGAGATCCTGGGCGTACACATTATCGGACCTGAAGCTTTCGAGCTAATTTCGGAGGCCGTGACGGCGATGGAGTCGGAGGCCACTGTCGAAAGTATGATGTCGACGATTCACGCGCATCCGACCATCTATGAAGCCGTAGGCGAAGCGTTCAATAACGTCTACGGGCTGGCGATCAATATTTAAATAAAAGTGCCCTCTGACGCGTGGCAGACTGAATGACTAGAACGCTCGAATGGATCGACCTGGGTTGTTTGCCATATGGCCGTGCGCTTGATCGCCAGCAGAGTCTCGTCGAGCAGCGCAAGCGCGGCGAAGGCCGCGACACGCTGCTTTTCGTCGAACACCCGCACGTAGTCACCATGGGACGCAACGGGAACGCGGAACATATCCTGGCGAGCCCAGAGGTCCTGGAGCGTGCCGGCATCGCGTTCTACGAGACTGATCGCGGTGGCGACGCGACGTATCACGGACCCGGGCAGGTCGTCGGTTATCCGATCATCGACTTGCGAGAATGGAAACGCGATGTACACGCCTATTTCCAGGGAGTGGAACAGGCCCTGATCGACGCGCTGGGGACACTCGGAGTGCAAGCCGAGCGCATTCCACAGCGCGGTTATGAGGGTGTTTGGGTGGATGGAGCGAAAATAGCCGCGATCGGCATTCACATTAGCCGCTGGATTACCTCGCATGGCTTCGCGCTCAATCTCGACACCGATCTCAGCTATTTCAAATTTATTGTTCCTTGCGGATTGACTAAACCAGTCTGTTCCCTGCGAGCACTTGGATCGACAGCTACGCGCGAATCGGTCATACATGCAATAGCCGGCTCGTTCGCGCATATATTTGGCTATCAGCTAGCGACAGCGGAACATGCACAGGAAGCGCGGCCCGAAGCTGCGTCTACGCTCTGTTTTGCAAGTCTTTTAGAACACAGGCAGGAGATTCGATGATTGACGTCGTAATGCCCCAGATGGGCGAGAGTATCACGGAAGGCACGCTTACGCGCTGGCTGAAGAAGCCGGGAGAAAAGATCGAACGCGACGAACCGCTGTTCGAGATATCGACCGATAAAGTCGATACAGAAATCCCCGCTCCAGCCGCTGGTGTTTTGAGCGAGATTGTGGTGCAGGAGGGGACTACCGTCGCAATCAACTCGGTCGTCGCGCGCATTGGGGATAGCGCGTCAAAAGCGGCGGCTGCGACTCCGCCCGCCGAGGCTCCCAGTCCGCAAGCCAGGGCCACCGAGGAATCTCAGGGATCAAAGATGGATGTGGGACCATCGGCCGCAGCGAAATCGGCTCCTGAATCGGTGCCTGCTCCCTCGCCGGCGCCCGCTGCGCCACGCGCGCCAGCTCCGGCCGGTGCGGGACCATATCCGATCGAACCGTCAACCTCAGCACCGCAGACCGCACCGCCTCCGGCTACCCCGCAGGCCGATGGAAGCGAGGATCAGGGACCGCTTTCGCCGCTAGTGCGAAAAATGGCTCGCGAGTACAACATCGACTTGAGCCAAGTAAAAGGAACCGGAGCAGGCGGACGCATCACAAAGCAGGATGTCGAGGCGTACATGTCGTCGCAGGCCGCACGGACTTACGCGGCTGCTCCCGCCCAGCAGGCTCCAGCAGCTCCCGCTCCGCAACAGCCCGCAGCGGCGCCAGCTCCTGCATCGCTGCCTTTAGCCGAATCGGCCAAAGTCCGGACCGAGCCGATGAGCACCATGCGGCAGAAGATTGCCGAGCACATGGTGATGAGCAAGCGAACCTCGGCGCATGTCACTACCGTGCATCGCGTCGATATGACGAAGATCGCGAAGCTGCGGGATAAATCTAAAGTCGAATTCCAGGCGCGCAATGGTTTCTCGTTAACTTTTCTGCCTTTTGTGGCCGCAGCCGCAGCCGAGGCCATCCGGTCTTTCCCGATCTTCAACGCATCGGTCGATGGTAAGAACATCGTGTACTACCGCGATATCAATATCGGGATTGCGGTGGCGCTCGAAGGCGGTCTGATCGTGCCGGTAATTCGTAATGCGGATGAAAAGAATGTGGCCGGCCTACAGCGCGCTATCGTCGATTTGGCCACGCGCGCGCGTTCGCGGCAGCTCAAACCCGATGAAGTCCAGGGCGGTACGTTCTCTATTACGAATTTCGGCAGCTTCGGCAGTATTTTCGCCACGCCAGTCATCAATCAGCCCCAGGTAGCGATTCTCGGAATCGGCGCGGTGGAGAAGCTGCCTACCGTGGTGGATGGCGACGCAATCGCCATTCGGTCGCAGGCTCAGATCGCCCTCACTTTCGACCATCGGCTAATTGACGGGGCATTGGCAGATCAGTTTTGTCAGAAGGTAAAGTCGATCCTTGAAAGCTGGTCGGCGAATATCCTCTGAACTTTTGCTGGAAAGATCGGGTTAATAGAGCCAGCTCTTTGGGGCTGTCACAGCACACTGAGGGCAAGTGTGCTGCGTCCTCTCTTGCATAGCCGACAAGAATATACGGCGAAATCCCCATACACCACCTCTATAGGTGTGGAGGGCCCACTTTTCTATTGACGAAAGCTTAATGCAGGTTTAATATTCCTTAGGGCTGTTAAAACTGTAACTCATTCTCCAAAACGAGAAAAGGGGTCCACGAATGACCTTTCAGGTCGGTGAAAAGGTTGTCTATCCAAACCACGGCGTCGGCACAGTCGAAAACATCAGTTCCCGTGCGTTTGGCACTCAGCAAGAACGTTTCTACCTTTTGCGCCTTGCTTCGAGCAGCATGACAGTTATGGTGCCTTTCTCGCATGTGTCTGATCTTGGGCTGAGAAAAGTCACCAAATGCAGTGAGATCAACCGGGTCTTAAGCTATCTGTCGGCTGGTCGGCCCTGCTGTCCGCAGGATTGGAAGGACCGCTTCAAAGAGAATTCGGACCGGATGAAAGGCGGCAGTCTGCTGGAAATCGCCGAAGTTTTCAAGGCATTGGTCATAATCCAAACCGCCAAGCCGCTCTCTTTCCGCGAGAAGAAGATGCTCGAACGGGCGCGCAGCATGCTGATCCTGGAGACCTCAGTGGCCAAAGCGGTAAGCGAGCCTGGGGCCATAGCACTCATCGCGCGCGCTCTCGGCAAGTGCAACCTGCCTATGCCGGCCGCTCTTTAGCGATCTGCTGATCGGGTGTCTCGAGTACCGCTATACTGGTAGCGTTTCGTTCCGTGGCGCTATCGTCTAACGGTTAGGACGGAGCCCTCTCAAGGCTTAAATAGGGGTTCGATTCCCCTTAGCGCTACCAGCCCAAAACAGGCGTTGGAGTTCGCCGAAACCTCCCGATCCCAGGGAAAATGACTCCTACTCACATTTTGCGAGGAGGAGAGTCTTGATATCGGTGAACAGTATGCTCGCCGTCATGTTAGGCGGAGGCATGGGTGCGGCGTTGCGGTATATTGTCGCTTCGTACGTCGCACGATTTCACAACGGTCCTTTCCCTCTCGGAACTTTTCTGATCAATGTCACGGGCTCATTTATGATCGGGCTCCTGATGACGTTCTTTGTGTATCGTTCGGACTTGAACCCGGCGTGGCGTCTTTTCCTCGTAACGGGTGTTCTAGGCGGCTATACAACTTTTTCGAGCTTCGAATGGGAGACACTGACAGCGTTGAAGACCGGAGCGTGGCTGGCGGCGATGCTGAATGTGGTGCTGAGCGTAGCGCTAGGTTTCATTGGGGCCTGGGTTGGCGCGGCATTGACTGAAAAGGCGCGAGGAAGGTAAGCTACCGCAACCCTGGTTCCCCGGAAGACGTCACATAACACCGGACCAATTTTGCTCAGGAGACTCGCACTATACATGCGCCGCCCGGCGGTCGTTATTCTTACGATGATCTTATTGCTTTGGCCTCAGTTGGCTAAAGCCTGGGACGACAAGACGCATATTGCTATTGCGTATATCGCTTATCGGAAGCTGAACAAACACGCACGGGATCGCGTGGACGAGTTGCTCGTGTTGCACCCGTTCTATAAGCAATGGACAAGAGGAGCAAAAGTAGGACAGGCAGGGCTGATGGCATTTCTGCACGCCGCGACTTGGCCGGACTGCATTCAAGACAGCGCCAAGTGCCCCGGCTATATAGCGGATGGCGACGATAATGGCATGACGCCGCAAGTGGGTCAGGAATTCTGGCAGAACACCGGTTATGCAGATCACTTCATGCACAAATACTGGCACTTCATCAGCCAGCCGTACGCGACGGAGAATATCGAAACGCAAGAGCCGAAGCGGCCGAACCTCGAGACGCAGCTCCCGTTGCTGATAGACGCTTTGAACAGCAATGCGGAAGAGGCGCTGAAATCGTACGATCTTGCCTGGGTCGAGAACCTGGTCGGCGACCTCCACCAACCGGTCGACACGATATCGAGATTCAGCGAGGGTTATCCTCACGGGGATCACAACGGGCGAGACGTGCGGTTTTGCGCTGAGCCTTGCACGGACAATCTGCACAGCTACTGGGAGAGTTTGCTGGGGACGGAAGAGGATCTGGAATCGGGGATGAAGCAGGGCAAGGCACTGGTGAATGTGCAGAAGCAGACCGGATGGGTAGACGACGTGGATATTTCGCGGTGGCTGAAAGAGACGTTCGAGGTCGCGAAGCGATACGTGTATGCGGCTCCGATCAGTGACGGAAAAACCGCGGGTATTGTATCGCCGCGTCCGGATGAGGCTTACCACAAAGAGGCGGTCCGAGTGGCGCTGGAACAGGTGGTTTTGGCCGGGAACAGGTTGGCTTCGCTGCTGAATCAGAATTTGAAGTGAGAAGGGGAGCGCCTTCGACCATAACTGACTCAGGCCAATGTGGGAACAACAAACGGTTCCCGATACTTTCTCGTGAACATGTGATTCGCCTCTGAATCGTCCGAACAGGTCATCGTGCTCGAATCGAAGCGCAAGCTCCGGCCAAGGCGGTAGGAAATGTTCGCCAGATGAATGAGCACCACGGAGGGTACTGCTTCATCCAGTGGTGCGTTCAAATCGGAATGCTTACGGCTGCGGACGGCTGCAATGAAATTCGCCCAGTTATTGCCGCGCTCGTCGCTCTCCGCTTTAGGACCCGGCTCATGTTCCTTTCCTAGAACCGTCTCAAATCCGTGTGCACTGCTCAAGTAGCCTTTTGAGCCGTAGATTACGTTGCCTACAGTTGCGTGTGTGCCGGCCGAGGGGCCCGACATCTTGTCGGCAACCGAGAGAATATCGGCTTCCTCATTTGTAATCCAGTGCCGCACTTCGAAAACCAGAATCTTGCGCGCGCCCTCATCGAATTCGAAAGTAGCCACCATCGTGTTCGGCGTTTCCTGATCGTCGTCGAACATGAAGTGACCGCCGGTAGCCGTAACTTTGGTCGGATACTTGACTCCCAGTAGCCACCGCGCCGCATCCATTTGGTGAACACCCTGGTTCCCGATGTCGCCGTTCCCGTAATCCCAAAACCAGTGAAAATTGTAATGAAATCTATTGCGGGTAAATGCACGCTCGGGTGCTGGGCCGAGCCATAGATCGTAGTGGACGCCTGCAGGTACAGCCTCAACGGGCGTATGACCGATCGTGTCGCGCCATTTATAACAGAGGCCGCGCGACATGTAAGGCGTGCCGATCACGCCGTCACGAACTTTCTGCACGGCTGCCTGCATAGTGGGCGAGGACCGGGCGTTCGTGCCGTGCTGAACCATCCGGTTGTATTTGGCGGCCGCCGCGAGAAGTTGACGGGCTTCGAAAATGTTGTACGCGCACGGCTTCTCAACGTAAACGTCCTTACCCGCCTGACAACCCCAGATTGCCTGCAGCGCATGCCAATGGTTCGGAGTAGCGATCGAGATGGCGTCGATGGATTTGTCCTCGAGGAGCTTACGCAAATCGACAAAAGCCGCCGGGCGCGTGCCGGTCAAGCCTTCGACATCCTTTAGCCGCTGTCCGAGAACGGACTCGTCCACGTCGCATAAGGCCGCAATCTCCACGTTGGGCATTTTCGCGTAAGCGTGGATGTGGCTCTGCCCTTGTCCATGGACGCCAACGCACGCGACGCGAACAGTGTCGTTTGGGCTTGCTTGAGCCGTCCGGTAAGTTGCGATCGCTCCAGCCGAGCCCATGATGAAATGCCGTCGATTCACTGCCGGTTCCTTTCTTCCATACTGAGTGTCATCTCTCGTCTGATGGTCGGCGGTTCAATAAGCTCCAGAGTGTGCCGCTGAAAATCTTGGCCTGTGTTTCCGGAGATATGTGACACGCGTCGAGCATGCGATGGTACCGGTCCAACTCACGGTCGAGTTCACCCAGGTCACCTTCAAACACATCCGATCCAAATACCAGTTTCTCAAAAGCGCTGGCGTTGGTTTGAGGTGTGTGAGCGCTCTTTACGCTCGTCCACCAGAAAACCGAGTTGAAGAACGTGTAATCTTCCTGTTTTTTGATGAGTGTCGAACCGGACACATCGAAATAGACATTCGGATTCCAACGGCCGATCTCAGCCGCCCAGGCATAATCCGGATTACCGAGGTGCGCGCCGATGATGGTGAGCTGGGGAAAACGGCGGGCGATCAGATCGAGAGTCGATACTCGCATGCGATCCGAACTGGCGTCAGTTGGAATTTCGGGATGCGTACGGTTTACGATTCCGGTATGAAACAGGATGATCATTCTGTACTTCTCGGCGCGTTCGTAAATCGGCCAGTAGCGCCGGTCGTCATACGAATAGTGCGGCTTACTCAGCTCACCTAAGCCGGGGAAACCGGCGTTGTGGAAGCGGTCGACTGCTTGTCCAGAGCGTCTGGCGCATCGAGATCGATCTGTCCCAGGCCGATCAATCGGCCTGGATGGCTCTTTCATAAATGCAGTCACCTGATCCAGATCCTTCGGCATCGTTATCAGCATGCTCATGCCCTGCATGGCTTTCCATCTTGGCCACGAGTTTTTCCAAGAAGTCCTGCGTGCCATCATGATGCACGTGGCAATCGATCAATTTCGGCGGGCTGGTTTGCGATGAGGCGACGCTAAGCAGCAAATTGAAAAGCAGCAGACTTCGAAGCACTTGCAAAATTAGAGTCTCTCCCGCATCAGAATGAAAGCTTCAGTGCGAACTGCAGAACTCGGGGACTATTTGCCGATGTAATCTGACCCGTTGAAGACGATCCCAGATAGTTCTGCGGCTGGCTGAAATTTACATTGTTGAATACATTAAAGAACTCGGCCCGGAACTGAAGAGCCATACGCTCGACAATGGCGAAATTCTTCAACAAGCCCATATCTGTGTCGAAATAACGAGGGCCACGGAGAATGTTTTTACCGGAGTTGCCGAATGTGCCAATCGCATTGGGGACGAATGCAGCGACATTGAAATATTCTTGAACCAGGGCGCCGTGCGAACGATTTGGATCGAGACTGGCGGGGCCCCCAATGTAATCGGCGCGATCGGAGCCCACTCCGCTAAGGGAGTTGTCGACATTGCTGAAAACTGAGTAAGGAAAGCCGGACCGCCAGTTGGTAATCGCGGTCAATTCCCAACCGTTTATCAGTTTGGCCGCGAGTCCATGCACCGGCGCACCCGGAATCTGCCACATTCCGGAGAAGTTGAAGACGTTCGGCACGTCGTCGTTCGAGACGCCATAGTCGAATCTGCGGTCGAAGGGATCGGTGCGGCCATTCCCGCCGTTCGGGCTTAGGTCATCGAGCATCCGCGAGCGCGTGTAATTTGCCAGGATGGAAAGGCCATGATTGAAGCGCTTCTCTAAATTCAGCCGCAAAGATTCGTAATGCGAGTTGTTGTCGGATGAAAACAGACCGACGCTGCCGAACAACGGATTGAGGCGGCGCTGCTGTATGTTCGCGACAGTCGATGCGCCCGGAATGTAAATGGCGGGGTTTTGTTCATTAAAGCCTAAGACTCCACTTGCCAGATAAGTGCCCTTGTTTCCTCCGTAGGAAATTCGCGCGACCCATGACGGGCCAAATTGGTGCTCCAGGTTGACATTCCAGGTAGCGAGCTCGGGCATGTGCCAATTGTGCTGGAAGGTCCCGTAGATCGACACCGGAAGAGTGAATTGCGCGTTGGAGGGAGGAGAGGTGGTTGCATATTGAGCAGGGAAAGGATTGGGAATACCAATGCTCGAGTAAGGGTTGGTGAAGCTGACCAGTCCCGTGTAATTGAAGAGCGGGCTGAAGGGCGCGGTATCCACCATACCGTTGGATTCGTGATTTCCAGGGGGAGTATAGTACAGGCCTCCGCCGCCGCGCAGGACTGTGTTCTTACCCAACTGGTAGGAAAACCCAAGCCGGGGCGCAATGTTGAGAGCGTCAGTCTCGGATCCGCCTTTCGGGCAACCTGGATCGCCGCCGAAAAGCATGCCAAGCGGCGCATTTGGGAAACGGGTCGAGTGCGTTTGGGTACCCGGCAGATAACAAACAACACGCCCTCTCTGTTCGGTGTACGGGAAATAAGGATCCCAGCGGAGCCCGGCTTCCACCTTGAGTTTCGAACTCACGCGGATGTTGTCCTGCACGTACAAGCTCCACAAAACTCCATCCAGATTCTTGTATTCGCCACCTCCCTGAGTGAAATTGGAGGCGGTTCCTAACAAGAAGTCAGAAAGATTGCTACCGGATAAAGCTCCTCCGAAAGTGAAGTTACCCGACATGTTGTAGGTATTTATCAAGTTGTTCGAAACGTGGAGCGCTTCCCCGCCGAGATGGATTTCATGTGCCCCCCGCTCCAGAGTGACGTCTTCACGGAACGAATAGTCGCCCCGGTTGAAGATGCCCTCATGGTTCGTGTTGGACGAGAAGAACCCGTTAACTGACATGGAGATTTCCGGAGGAGTCGGCGCAGCAATCTGAATGCCCGCAGCCGGGAAGCCAAAGGGAGCGCCCGAAAGCGAGCCGCCGGTCTGCGAGGTCCAACTAAACCAGGTGTTGAAGAGCACTCTTGCGGATAGCGAATAAGTGTCGTTGACCGCGAGGTTTTTTACCGTAACCTGATTGCCGTTGCCATCCGCCGCAATGATGTTCGTATTGCCTATGGCGATATCGGGCGGCTCGTCAAACCGGGTCCAGAACCAACTGCCATTTAACTGGTTCTTTCCTTGAATCCAATTGATCTTGATCAGATATTGATCATCGTTTTGGACGACGTTAGCGCCCGCAAACGTTAGTTGTCCGTTAGGTCCATTGGGCAGGGGAGTATGGCTTAGGAAGTATCGAGCCGGAGCGCTCAACAGGTTGCCTGGAATTTGGTCGTTCGCAAAGGGAATACCAGTGACAGGATTGGAAACCGTGATACCTGAGCCCGAGAAATTGCCGGTTCGTTCAGCGGCCGTCGGGACAAACGCCACGTTGCCCTGAGCGGCGCTGCGAATCTTTGTGCCTTGGTACGTGCCGAAATAGAACAGCTTGTTCTTGATGATTGGTCCGCCTATGGCGCCGCCGTACTGATTACGCTTCAGCGTATCCTGCGTCGGAGCGAAGAAGTTCCTTGCATTGAAATCGCCATTGCGGACAAATTCAAACGCATCGCCATGTATGTCGTTCGTACCGGACTTAGTCACCAGGTTCACCACCGCTCCAGCGCCGATTCCGTATTGAGCGGATAAATTGTCCGTCTCCACATTGAATTCCTGCATGGCATCGGGATTCGGGAACGGCAGATTGGCGTTGAGGTAAGTGTCGTTGTGGCCGCCGCCATCCATTTCGTAATTGACACCGCGCGGTCCCGCTCCATTTACATTGGCGTCCTGCTCGCCAGGATAGACGCCGCCTTGGCAGTTCACGAGGCAATAATTTCCAGTCTCGTTGATTGTTCCTGCTGCCAGGAAAAGCAGGGTCTGCGGTTGCCGGCCATCGAGAGGAAGATCCACTATTTTCTTGCTGCTGATCAACTGTCCAACCGTTCCTGATTCGGTATTGATCAGCTCCGCATCCGAGGCCACTGTCACCTGCTCTTGGACGCTTCCGATCTGCATTTTTACCGGAATGCTTACTGGCTGATCGACGGTGAGCGTAATGCCAGTCTGCAGAAATCTCGAAAAGCCCGGCTTTTCGACTGTTACCTCATAGTTCCCCACAGGCAGCGCAGCGAAAGTGAAGGAACCACCATCGTTCGAATCGGCGGCTTTTTGGAACCCCGTGTCGAGATTGCGGACTGTGACCTTGGCCCCCGCCACAGCAGCCCCCGACGGGTCCGTTACGGTCACGCCCAGGGTCGAGGTTGTGTATTGGGCCTGGATAGAACTGCTCAGCGCGAGGGCCAACACGGCAATTGCCGACCGCATCGTGAATCGTCGAGATAGAGCTGACAAGGTAGACCTCCTTTTCGGTTTTCAGCCTTGATGGGAGAATGCATCCAGGAAACATTTCTCGCCACCGACGCGACTGGGCTGCATCCGTGATTCGGCTTTAAGGCGGCTTTTGTGAACCGTGGATGAAGTATATGAAATCTTCGAATCTCCGTCAAGAGCCATTTTGCCGATTTTGAGCTCTGTTCCCGGAAATGTTTACCATACGAAAGAAATGTGTCTAAATTTGTGCGGGCCATGATAGACTCCAAACTACTCCGCGGTTATGGTGCTCGCATTTGCGTAGCATGCGGCAGCGACTCTTCGCGACGCTCCTCACGCCACGAATCGCGGGCGTAAGCGCTAGAAAGGCTCAGAACATGAACTCCAGGCGGGAATTTTTTGAAAAGAGCTCAATGGCTTTAGCGGCTTTCGCCACCAGGACAGCCGGAGCGACACAACAGGCCGAAGATGTCACCGCTGCGCAGCTCTCCAAAACGCGCGATTACTGGAACGATTTGCCTAATCACATGATTGCGGCCGTGAACGCGGCCCGCACCCGGCGCAAAGCGGACTTGGCAAAAGTGACATCTTCAAGTATCGCGGCCGAGCGGATTTCTATGATTCGAGCAACGGTATGGGATCTGATCGGCGGGAAACCCGATAGATCTCCGCTACGTGCGAAGACTTCCGGAGTTATCGATCGGGCAAGTTATCAGATCGAGAAAGTTATCTTCGAGAGCCAACCTGAGTTCTATGTTACTGCGAACCTGTATCTACCTAAGTCGGGTAACAAACCCTTTCCGGGAATCCTCGCTCCGCTTGGCCATACCCCAGACGGCAAAAGTTACCCAAGTTATCAAACGGTCTTTCAAAATCTCGCACGCAAGGGGTTCGCGGTACTCGCCTGGGACCCTCCCGGTCAAGGTGAGCGCCTGCAATACATCAAGTCCGGAACGAGCCAGTCTCTCTACGGGCCAACCGGGGAACATGACCGCTTTGGATGGCCGGCGCTCCTCATCGGTTCAACGACTACTCAATTCGAAGTTTGGGACGGCATTCGAGCGCTCGATTATCTCTTGAGCCGTTCAGAGATCGATCAGGAGAAAATCGGCTGCTGCGGCCATTCCGGCGGTGGCACGCAAACCATGTTTCTGTGCGCTCTTGAGCCTCGCATTAAGGTCGCGGTAGTTGTGGAAGGCCACACCGAAAACCTCGCGGGCGCCGATTACCAGCCTCCCGGCGCATTCGCAGATGCGGAACAGAATCTCATCGGCGGCCTGAAAGTAGCTCTCGATCGAGGCGATCTCCTGGCGGCATTCGCGCCAAAACCTTTACAAATCTGCTATACCCTAAACGACAATGGGACCACTTACTCGCCGCACTATGTGCAAGGCAACCACGAGATCTTTGAGGAGTTGACGAAGCTATATGGCGTATATGACGCCAAAGAGAAAGTTGCACTCTTCCATTCAACGCTTCCTCACGACTACGATTACTTCCAGCGGCGAGCAACCTATGAGTGGTTCAACAAATGGCTCCGGGATGGACAGGGAGATGCGGAAGAAGCTAAGTTTGAGGACGCGCCCGAATCGGCATTGTGGTGTACCTCTACCGGCCAAGTACTTACTTCGCTCGGGGGGCGTTCTGCCGTCCAGGTGAATTATGACCGGCTTCGCGCCCGAAAGGCACAGGATGGTCCTGGGCAACTCGACAAAAGCGAGATACAAGCGAACCTCCGAAAAGTGCTAAACCTTCCGCCTGAATCGAGAGCGGTGCGTGCGGTTTCGATGTCCAGCAGAACTTATGACAACGTTGTGATCGAAGACATCGAATACGAATCGGAACCAGGTATTCGCGTCCCCGGCTGGTTCTTGAAGCCTTCGACTGGAAAGTCCAGCTTCCCGGTGGCCGTGATAATCGACGGCCGCGGAAAAGACCGAGTGTTCGATCGCTGGCCGCTGATCGAAAAACTAACGCAGTCCGAAGTTGCAGTCTGTACTGTCGATCTTCGAACGTGCGCCATTACCAGGCCGCGCTTGCCCTCGGCCGGGCCGCTATTCTACGGCTATGGAGTGGAACTCGCTTATTCCCTGGTGAATCTAAGTCTCGGATCGCCGATTATTGGCCAGCAGACTTTCGATCTTCTTCGGTGTCTTGATTTCCTCCAGGCCCGGCACGATGTAGATGGAGCACACATCGGAGTTTTTGCAACCGGAACAGGCGGTTTGCCCTGCATGGCGGGAGCGGCACTCGACGAGCGTGTTCGCTCTCTGTTGCTCAATCGAATGCTCGTCACCTTCGAGTCGGTGATAGCTTCAAAAGATTACGACCTGCCGCTTTCGGCGATTGCATTCGGCATGCTGCCCAAACTGGATTTGCCGGAGCTTTGCGCGGCCCTGATTCCCCGACCGGTGTGGTTCGTGAACACTACCGGGCCACAAGGCGATGTTATTCCGCTCAGTGACGTCCGGGCGTCTTATGAAGCGGTGATTCAAACTTACTCAAAAGCGAATCGAGAGGAAAACCTATCCTTTCGAGTTGAACCGGATCTGACAAATGAACTGATCGTGGAGTGGGCGCAAAAGGCCGTGGTGTGAAGCCGCTTTGTGCTTCAGGTGCTCTGGATTCTGCCGCCCACTCGCGTCTCACGAGTTACCGGCCGACGACGGTAGTTTGTTCTTGTGAAAGGCGCACTTGCTGCTCTGCTTCCCTCCAGTCCTTTTCCGGTGATCCCTCTGGGCAGCCGCGCTGTTCCCATAGAACGTACGCCATCCGTTTGATGCTCTCTTGCACGGATTGCTCAAGTGCATCTGAATCAGAAGGCTCGCCTGTTAAGGTCTGCGGATCGCGGTCAGGGCTCTTGCGAACGAGCGCGCGTGAAGTAGCTGTTGAACTCATAAGTAGTGGGCTCCTTGTAATGAGTTCCCGGCAGGCTGGGGGAGGGAGTTCTGACGCTTCAAGCGACAGCTTCAGAAATCAGGGTGCCGCTATTGTAACCCGAAACAATGCTTTTCAGGCAATATTAATTTTGACCACCTCCCTGTACTCTTAAATGCTGCGAACCACGAATACTGGAGATGCTTTGCAGGCGAGGCGTCCATTTGGCGAAACCCAAACTATCCTAAGATGATTCGATGACGAGCCTGTACGCTTTCGGTCTGTTCCTTCGGAGAACTGGTCTTCTTCTCTTCGGGGTGGCTCTGCCTTTATCGGCGCAACTCCCTTCCGCCACCCAGAATGCGATCGACGCGGCTGTGCGAAAAACGCTCGCGGCAAGTGGTGTGGCAAGTGCCTCGATCGCAGTCGTGAAAGACGCCAGGGTTGCTTACGCAAAGGCATATGGCGACGCGCGGCTCGATCCCCCCGTGCCTGCCACACCCGCCATGCGTTACAAGATCGGCTCCATTACCAAGCAATTTACGGCAACCGCCGTGCTGCTCCTCTGCGAGCAGGGGAAGCTCTCATTGGATGATTCCGTGGCCAAATATCTGCCCGGCCTGACGCGAGCGAACGAAATCACTATTCGAGAACTGCTCTCGCACACGTCGGGGTACGAAGATTATTATCCGCTCGATTATGTCGCACCGTTCATGAGACTCAAGACAACTCCCCAAGGCATTCTCGATACCTGGGGGAAAAAGCCGCTCAACTTCGATCCCGGAACCCAGTGGCAATACAGTAATACGAACTACGTCATTGCGGGGCAGATCGTCGAGAAGATCGTCGGAGAGCCTCTTTTCGATTTCCTTCGTGAGAAGGTCTTTGAGCCGCTCAGGATGCGATCTGTGATCGACGTAGATCGGACTGAATGGAATCGCAATGATCCGGTCGGCTATACGCGATTTGCTCTGGGACCACCGCGCCCCGCAGCGAGCGAGGGCTCTGGTTGGGCGGATGCCGCAGGCGAATTGGCGATGACTCCCGGCGACCTCGCTTTATGGGATATCTCGCTAATCAAAAGATCGCTCCTGAACCCGACTTCCCTGAAAGCGTTAACCACGGGAGTGCTCTTGAAAAATGGATCGGACACGGGTTATGCGCTCGGTCTGGGGGTGAGCAATCGGGATGGTCATCGTGTATGGAGTCATGGCGGAGGTGTAGCCGGATTCATCAGTCAAAATTCGATTTTGCCGGATGACGGCATCGCCGTTACCGTATTGACCAACCAGGACGATCCGGCGGCGTCTCGGATCACGCATGAGATTCTATCTCTCCTGACAGCCCCGGCTGAGGACCCCGGCGCCGCGGCGAGCCTTGAACGTGTACGCCTCGTCTTCCATGAATTCCAGGAGGGGAAGTTGGATCGCAGTCTGTTCAACGCCGATGCTAACGCTTACTTCACCCAGCAAGCGATCGAGGACTTCTCGGCCAGCCTGAAACCGCTCGGCACTCCGACCAGTTTTACCCAAACTCATAGCGGGGATCGGGGCGGCATGAGGTATCGGCTTTTTTCGATTCGCACGGCCACCAGGCTCCTGAATCTTTCCACGTTCGCGACGAGTGATGGCAAATTGTCGCAGTACCTGATCCATCCCGTCGAAGCGCCGGCAGGCGATTGATAGCTCTGATAAGGTGACCAAATCAGAAATACAGTTTCAACGCAAACTGCAAGGATCGCGGATCAGTCTGTATGTTCGTAATCCGTCCGAATGCGCATCCCGCCTGTTGCACCAGGTTTGTGGAACCGTCAGCCGCCGGCGGAAGGCAATAATTCGTATTCGGAGAACCCAGGTTCTGGTGATTCAGCGCATTGTAAACTTCCCAGCGGAATTCCAGGTAGCGTTGCTCAGTGAAGTGGAAATCCTTCATCAGAGTGGCATCCAGACCAATAAATCCAGGAGCTCGGAGACCTGGCAGATAAGCGCCTGCCGTTCCAAACACATATTCCCGCGGGTCATTCAAGTTCGGGTTGGCCCAGAAACTTTGGTCCATTCCAAAAACCGGCTGAAACGCGTTGACGTTGATCCAATTTTGGGCATTTTGTCCTCCCGGAACTGCCGACGGATTCCCGACCAGGTTCGGCCGGCAGGTCAATTGATTGCACGGTCCGGAAACCGATAGCGGGACGCCGCTCTCCGCATTGAAATTACCCGACACGCGCCACCCGCCGAGAACGGCATCCACAAGGCGGCTGCTGGATGAAAGCCATTGACGGTTTCTTCCAAACGGAAGATCGTAGCTAAAGGCTACGTTGAGCATATTCGGAATATCATCGTACGCGATCGAGCGGTCCTCATCGCGATTGTCCGGATCCTGGTAGGCGCCGCCGTTAATGCCTCCCGTTCCGCCTACACTGCTCCCGTTCGCACTCGCGCGTCCGCCGATGATTCCGCTACGCGACAGTGCAATCGTGTTGAACAGTTGGGAGGCGAGCTGATCGGTCGACGCATTATAGAGCTTTTTCGAAAATGTGTAGGCCATAAGGAATGTCAAGCCATGCGTCATGCGCTTCTGCAGCCTGACATTCAAGCCGTTGTATTTCGACGTGCCGTCATACATAGTCTGCGAGAACAAGGATCCGTAGAATGGATACGGGCTCAGCAGAATGGAGCGGGGAATAGATGTGCTTCCCCATACTTTCGCCAGTAAAGCAGCCTGAGCGCCTGAATAGTAATCGCTGATCGGAACATTGGCATTGATTGAGGTGCCGTACTTGATCCTGTCAGCAGTTGGGACAAAATTGAATTGCCGCCAGGCCTCTCCCGCCAGGTGAGTTCCGTGACTGCCCGCGTAACCGACTTCGAGAACCAGATTGCCCGGCAGCTCGCGCTGGATGTTCAGCGTGTAACTCTGCACGCGCGGATCTTTCGCAGGCGGATAGTAGATCTGTATGGATGCGCCATAGGACGGATCGAGATTCGCCGCCGGCGGTAGACCGTTCGCCGGTATGGGCGGAATCGTAAGATTCGCCTTGTTGGTCGTAGTGTCACTTAGAGGAAATGCCACGCACTGCCCGGAGTGCTCGCCGCACTGGCTGGGATAGAAGCTTCCGGTCCAATCACTGAAAGATTGCCATTGTGATCCCGGCTGAATGCCTTGCCCGATGTTATTGATGCTGTTGCTCGCGTTCGTGTAGAAAATGTCATAGCCGCCGCGAATGACTGTTTTCTGGTCGTGAAAAGGATTCCACGCGAAATTTACACGCGGGGCAAGATCGGCATAATGCGGCTGAGCGATCGCATTCCCTTGAGGAATCTGGGAGGACAATCCCTCATAGACCATTTCACCCTCCATTCCCGTCGCAGGATTCAAACACGTTAAGCAGAAATTCGATTCCGGACCATATCGCGATTTCCAGAAGAAGACCATGTCGTCACGCAGACCGATATTCAGCGTGAAATTAGACGTGATGCGGTATTCATCCTGCAGATACAAGCCCCAGTACGGGTAGCTCGAATAGGGTTGTGCCGTGATGCCGGTAGAGGAGTTTGCCACGGCCCCCATCATGAATTGTTCCAGGCCGTTACCGCCCAGCCCGGTATTCGGATCTTGAGTAAGTGATCCGTTGAACACCAAGGTCGAAGGATCGCTGATTTCTCGTCCCTGCCGGTCCAGCCGGAACATAAAACCTGTTTTAATGGTGTGCTTCCCGATAATCTTGCTAACGTCGTCCAGAATGGTAAGCGAGTCATTCGCCTGTCGTTGGCTATTCCAACCCGGCGAGCCAAACGTCGAGTTTGTCCCCGGCCGGCATATTGTTGATACTGAAAGTTGGCGAGGGCGTGAACTGGCTCAGGAAGATCTGCGACGGCGCCAACACCTTCTGTACTTCAGAAAGATCGGTGATGCTGTTTGGCAAGCCGGCTTGACTGGGGTGCGCATCCAACAACTGACGGCTGACACTTACCCGGAAGTCATTGAACAGAGTCGGGTTCACCATATATGTATGCCCGATCGCTCCAACCAGGCTCAGAAAGCTGAATGGTGTACTAGCTCCATATCCTATGTAAGGTACTGTCGGGCCCGTCCACGGTGTACGAAAGTTGTTGTACGATCCAAAGTTACTCGCGTACTCAACAAACAACCTGCTCTTATCGCTGAGCTGGTGATCAACTTTGCCCGAAATGTTATAAGGATCCTGGCTGCTTCCAATACCGCCCAGATAGTTATCGCAAATCGCGTAGCCATTCTTTCCCATCGGGCAGGTGCTGTTTGGATCGATGTAATTTGGCATGGGGTACGACTTTAGAAAAAACATCGCCGTCGGATCCAAACGGCTGGTTGGAATCTGCGTTGAAAACTGGCAAGTCGGGCTCGCCGAAGCTTGGATTACAGTATTCAAACAGCCATTCGGCACCAAAGCTGTTCCGAATGCTGTTCGTTGGAACTGCCCATTGGCATTCGGTCCTACGGTGCTGTACGGATCGTAAATCCCATTGGAAACGGAAGATGGATCTTCGCTGAAATTACCAGTCCTCATGGCCTGTGTCGGCACGCTGAAAACGCTCTGCCCATCCAAGTGGAGAATCGTCTTATCTAGCGAAAAGAAAAAGAACGTCTTGTTCTTTCCGTTATAAATCTTTGGGAGAATCACGGGGCCGCCGATCGTGCCTCCAAAATCGTTGTAGTGCAGTACGCGGTCATTGATGTTTTGTCCGGTTGAACTGAGCGAAGTGAAGGGATTGCGCGCGCTGGTGGCGCTGTTGCGGCCATACTCGTAGGCATTTCCGTGGAACTGATTGGTCCCAGATTTTAAAACCACGTTGAAGACACCGCCGCCGGTTCGCCCGTACTGTGACGAGAAGCCGTCTGTCACAGCCTGAAACTCAGAAACCGCATCCGGGGACGGATTCACGTTTACGTTCTCCGTTAGTCCTGAAACGTTCACGCTGCCATCGATATACCACGCGTTGGCGCCCCCTTGTCCGCCATTCACTGAAATATCGGAGCCTTGCGCATTGCTCGGATCGGGAAACGAGCCGTACTGGCTGTTGAATCCGAAGTTGCTGCCCGGCGGTCCCGCCACATTGGCTACGCCCGGCATCAGGTAAACCAATTGCTGCAGATCGCGGCCTTGCAGAGGCGTATCGTCTATCGTTTTTTGTGAAACGGTCGTCGAGAAATTGGAAGCCGAGGTCTCCAGAAGGGGAGTTGTGGCGCTTACTTCCACCCGTTGTTGCGCGGTGCCGATTTGCAGCACGGCGTCGAAACGGGCGCTCTGTCCTGCCTCAGTTTCGAGGTTTTGGCTTTGCACCGCCGAGAAACCTGGTGCTTTGATCTGTACCGTGTATCTTCCGGGTAACAACCCGCTCACCGAGTAGTAGCCCGTCTGGTTTGTAGTTGTGGGATTAGTAACGTTCGTGCTCTGCGATATCACGATAACGGACGCGCCCTGCACGGCCGCCCCTTGCTGGTCCGTCACCGTCCCCTCAATTGAACTTCTGTTTAACTGCCCCCAGCTAGAGCTCGCTAGAGCGAGAGATAAAGCTGAAATTAAAATCCGATGTTGGCGGAACATAAGCTCCTTCTGAACCACTGTGCGTGGTCGCAATCGTGAATGATCAAACCAGAGCGGACGCGGCTGAAAGGGAAGTCCGACCCCGAGGACTTCTTACGTCGTTGTAGCTCAGAGAGTGAAATGCCCCCGGGCAACATTGCCCGCCATCGAGTCGTTTGCCTCCGAAAAGATTAATTCCGCGGATTGACGCTGTCTCGTTAGATTGCTACTGTATGAATGATTAAAATACAAAATACAAAATGAAGTGTCAAGCGTTTCTTGGTGCCTCGGTACCTCAGCTTCTCGGGCAAGCCCGTGTTTGAGTCCGTCCGTCGCCTGGGTGCGCCGCTCCCTTATGACCTCGAAACTGACAGAGCTCCCCAAAACTTCACTGACCCGTTCGCTCATCGATCTCCAACCGGATATGCCGCTGGCTCAAGGCTTACCCGACCGCATTCACTCCGCGTTGAAACATCGCATTCTGACCTGCTCTCTGGCGCCGGGTCAGCGCCTGCTTGAAAAAGATCTGTCGCTCGAGCTCGGCGTCTCCAGAACTCCGCTGCGAGAAGCGCTAAATCGCCTGTCACTTGAGAATCTGGTCTTCTTAACGCCTTATCGCGGGTACGCCGTAACTCCAGTTCGCGTGGAGGATATTCGGAATCTCAGCGAGCTTCGGCTGATCGTCGAAGCGGAGGCATCCGCATTGGCGGCCAGCCGAGCCGCTCCGGACGAAGTGGCGGAGTTGAGCATCTTGGCGCCGCTCGATTACCGTCCCGGCGATCGCGCCACCTACGTCAAATATCTCCGCGCCAACAGCGCCTTCCATCAGGCTCTGGTTCGTTGTTCACATAATGAACGTTTGGTGTCAGTCGCCGCCTCCGTACTCGATCAGATTCAAAGGCCTTTGTATCTTGGTCTCGACGCCGGTCTGCAATCGGAGTTAGCCACCGCCGAGCATCACGAGTTGGTTGCCGCCATTCGTAATCGGAATTCCGCCCTTGCGCGGCAACTTGCTACCGAACAGATCCGGCGGGCTGAAATGCGCATCCTCGCTGTAGTCTCGGCCGCTCATCTCGATGAAGATTTCTAAGTCGCCAGCCCTTTCGTCCGTTGCCCTGGCGACGATCCTGTTCGTTTCTTCCGCGTCCGGGCAACGGTTTCAGCCAAGTTGGTCATCGCTGCGCACACACCAGGTCCCCGCCTGGTTTACCAACGCCAAATTCGGTATTTTCATCCATTGGGGTCCGTATTCTGTACCCGGTTGGGCGCCTCCGGAAGGCCAGTACGGCCAGATGGACTTCACAACCTTTCTCTGGCACAATCCCTATGCCGAGTGGTACTTGAATAGTCTCCGCTTGGTTGGTTCTCCCACATACAACTACCATCGGTCCCACTACGGAGCGAATTTCTCCTACTATTCCTTTGTTCCTATCTTCGAGCGGGAAAGCGCCAGGTGGAACCCGGAGACCTGGGCAACTCTGTTTAAGAGCGTGGGCGCGCGTTACGTCGTACTGACGACCCGGCACCACGACAGTTACGCTCTTTGGCCAACTACTGTCCGCAATCCTCACCTCCCTCCGGATCTTCAGTCGTCGCGGCGGGATTTGGTGGGCGACCTGGCCAAGGCCGTACGCGCTCATGGCATGCGCATGGGGCTCTACTATTCGGGCGGCCGCGATTGGAGCTTTACCGATAAACCCTACGCGAAAGCTCACGAAGAGCCGCGCGCTTACCTCGACACCGAGGAATACGCCCAGTTTACCGATGCCCAGCTTACTGAGTTGATTCGACGCTACAAGCCCGCTATTCTCTGGGACGATATCGGCTACTCAAAGAAAGGCAAGCTGCAGCAAATTTTCGCCGATTACTACAATCAGATCCCGGACGGTGTCATCAATGACCGCTTCACCGAGCAAGTGGGCTGATTTCACGACACCGGAATACACTTCTTACGACAAAATCACCGCAAAGAAATGGGAAGCAAATCGCGGTATCGGTCACTCATTCGGGTATAACCGGGCGGAAGGCCCCAAAGACATGCTTACGGTCGATGAGCTTGTCTCGAGTCTCGTCGATATCGTTAGCAAGAATGGCAATCTGCTCCTCGACGTTGGACCGGAGGCAGACGGAACGATTTCTGCTCTGCAGTTGGAGCGCCTGAAAGGCCTCGGCGATTGGCTTGCAGTGAACGGCGAAGCGATATTCGACACCCACCCCTGGATTCGAGCCTCTGGCGTGACGGGCGACGACGCTCCCGTGAGATTCACCCAGCGCGAGAATGTCGTTTACGTCATTCTCTTAAAACGGCCTAGTTCCAGTCAGGTTGCGATCAAAGACTTCCGGGGCGCTGGCAACCAGATCCGCCTGCTCGGCGTAAACAAAGACCTGCAATGGCATCAGGCAGGGAATAACCTGACCGTATCTTTGCCGCACGACTTGCCCGGCCAGCATGCCTGGGTTCTGAAGATCACTCCAGCGCCTCGAACGTAGACTTGTATAGCCCGGAGAACGATGACAATTACAGCGAGAATCAGGCAGCATTACCACACAGGTCCCAATTTAGCTAGGAAGGTTCTCAATCTCGCCAGTCTTGCGCACCCTGATAGATATGCAGGATTTCGACGGCCTCCGGCTTCACAGAATGAACCACGATATAAGGAAGCGGCGTTAGCGACAGTTCTCTTGTGCCGGTGCGATGGCCGGGCCTGCCTTTGTTGGGTGTCTTTTTGAGAGAACGGACCCGCTGATAGATCGTCCGCACGGTCGGTTCTGCAAAATGGGAAAAATTCTCTTGAAGATAATCTTCGATGCCCTGTAAATCCTCAGCGGCTGGTATAGCCCAACGGATACGCATCAATTCTGAAACATACGTTCGATGCGGGTGTCCATTTCTTCTTCCTCGATAAACTCGCCGCGCGCTGCCGCCGCGATTCCTTTCTCGACGGCCTCAATGAACCGGGCTTTTTCATCGAGGTAACGCGTGACAACATCCGTGACCAAACGCTCGGGGTCGGTTCCGGCTTTGGTTGCCATCTGCGCCAGTTGCGCTTGCTGATCGGGCGTAGAGTGGACTTCCATGTCCTCACAATACGGAAAAGCGGGGGTTTACGCAAGGTCCGCTGTCGCCGGCGATAGGCTCACCTCGCCGCTTTTCAGGTCGTCATAGCGGCTGTTGAGCATTTCGCGCGTGTTTGCAAGCTCATCGAAGTATCCGTCTACAACATCCTGCACAAGTTCGTCAGGGATTCGCCAGCCGTGAAGCGCCTTGGTAAGAGACCATCGCAGCTCAGGCCAGGGTCTTTCGTTGTGAGACTCCGGCTAACTCGGCGAGACGGGACCTGTGCCGTCCAGAAATCTTCGAAATGATCCATCCAGTTCGCTGTCCTCGACAAACTGCGAGACGATCAACTTTCGGCGCGCCCGTTCCTGTTCAAGTCGGCGCTCTCTCCGGCGTCGGTAAGGGAGTAGATGATCTCCATGCCCGGTTGGGGATCTAGGCGCTCACCCTCTAGGCATCCCTCAATCTTCAACCTCTCTAGCGCTTCAGGCAGAGAGTCGAGACCTCGCTTCCCCTTCCGCGTGGCAGCCAAATACAAGAGCCTTTCTGCCCACCTGACACGCTGCTGAATCTCCGGCAAGGATCGCGGTCCGTCGCTGAACCAGTAAGAATGAAAATCCAACGTGTCTTCAAAATCGCCAGCGTTGAATTCGCTCATATGATCATTATCAAGCGATGAAGCCGGACCATACAGCTTGCTTTAACCTATTCATTTCTCTTCGTCTGATCGTCCAACTGTTCAAACGTTTTATTCAGGATCGGATAACTTTGCCAGTCATAGTAATCGAAGTGCCACCACTCGGTTTCGTATACCGTGAACCGCTGTTCTTCCATTGCGTGCCGCAACACCGCCCTTAACCATCTCTGCCGCGCAGTTCCTCCCGGGTAAAACGGATACGAGCGCGGCGACATCTCGTCGTATACGCCCACCATCTGCACAGGCTGCCCGTTTGCTATCTCATACATGGTCAAGTCCACAGCACAGCCCCGATTGTGCCGGGACCCTTGCGACGGATCGGCCACAAAGATCCGGTCTGGTTCTGGTGTTGCGTCCCAAAACATCTTGGTGACATACCACGGCCGGTACGCATCGTGGATCAACAGGCCATATCCCTGCGTATGTAGTTCCTGATTTGCTCGAACTACCGCTTCCGCTGCCGGTCGTTCCATAAAGGCGCGCGCCTCGGAGTACATCGGCGTGCTCAGAAAGTCGTTTGTCGTGGCGTATCGAATGTCCAACTTGATTGTGGGGTCGAGCGAGGTCAGCTCTACCAGGTCCGGTTTTTTGAAATTGCCGCTTTCCTGCGGCGGCTGCGAAGCCAGTGCCTCTGTTCGCAGTTGGCTCACCGGCTTGTTGGGCTGGATGCGAAAGATCTTTCCGTCCGCCGGTCCCACTGCGCGCCGAGGAAAAACCACTGCGCCCACTTGTACCTGCGTCGCCCGGCCATTCGCGTCTCTTTTGAAGGTGAAAGTCTCGTTGTCATACAATCCGCGCTTCGGATATCGATACACGTCGCCTTTCACCGCATCCAGAGGCTCATATTCGTACCACTCAATCAGCGACGTCAGCTTGCCATCTTTCTCTAGGATATAGAGCGTGTCGTAATCCCAGCCATATTCGCCGATCAGGCCATCCCACATCTTCGGTGCTGCGGCGGGTTCTTTATCCTGCATGCGCGGCAGAATCTTTTCTCCGACCTTCGCCGCATCGTAGAACAGTTCAACTTTCTTCCCGTAGGCAAGGCGATCGTCCGTAATCAGATTGCCTCCTTCTTGGCGTAGCTTCACCTGGTACCCACCCGCGGCCGGTAGCACCGAAGGCGTTCCGTTTTCCTCCAACAAATCCAGCCCGTTCTCGCTCGTTCCGTAGCGTGCCGCGGCGATTCTGGCCAAATCGACTGGTGGGGCCGTCGTCAGCTCGATTGCGGGCAATGGCTTGTTGGCTTTCGCCGCCAGCATCAGCCGTAACGCATAATTTGCAACCTTGGTTACAGCCGCATTCGCGCTATCGCTCGTTGTAATTACCACCACGCCTAATTTGTCGGTCGGAAGAGCTTCGACTTCAGTAGCAAAACCATAGATCGCGCCGCCATGTCCCACGAGTTCATGCCCGTCCAACTGCGCAAGCAGAAACCCGATCCCAAAATCACCGTGCTCTTTGGCCTCCTGAAATTGCGGTTGCCACATCTGGCGCAAAGTTTCCGGCTTCAGAACCCGGCCGTTCTTACCGTTCCCGCCGGCAAACAGCATGTTCAGGAATTTCGCCAGATCGACGACTGAGGAGTACATACATCCGGCCGGCTGCATCCCAAGCTGAAACGTCGGTGCCTCCAGAATTCTGCCGTCATAGGTTTGGATGATTGCATCAGCCAGGTGCGCTTGCACCTCTGGCGTGGGCACGAAGGAGCTGTTGTTCATGCCCAGGGGTTTTAGTACCGCGTCGCGGACGTAATCCGCAAATGGCTTGCCGGCATGCTGCTGGAGGAGATATCCCACCACCGCAATGGCCGCGTTCGAATATTTCGTATGCGTACCCGGCGGGTAAATCAGAGTTGTGCTGTTCAGGCTTTCGACTGTCGCTTTCAACGTCGGAGCCGTGGAATCGAAGTAATGCCCTACTGGTGGCTCGCGCACAAGTCCTGAGCGGTGCGACATCAGTTCGCGGAATGTGATGGGAGTATGGAAAGGATTCGCTGGATGAAAGTCGGGAAGGTATCGAGTCACCGGAGCATCGAGATCGATCTCGCCCTTTTCGACCAGTTGCATGACCGCGGTATCGGTAAACAATTTCGATACCGATCCCACGCGATAAATCGTGTCCTCGCTAGCCGGAACCTTATTTTTTGGAACGGCCAACCCCAGTCCCTTCGTCCAGACGACCTGCTGATCATCAACCAGTGCGATCGATAAAGCAGGCAGTGACTGATTCTTCATCTCCGCCTGGATCAGTTTTTCCAGCGGCGCAGTGATATTTGCATATTTCGCGGGTGCGGATTCTTCTACGTGCGAAGCCCGCCCGCCACAACTCGACAGCGTCACGCACGCTATTCCTGAACAAAGCCACAGTTTCATTCGATGCTCCGGACTCGCTCCTCAACATGCGCCTCCGGCCTCGCAACTCCTACACTCCTGAGCGCTCTGTGCCTCCAGAAGTAGTAAGCCGGAAATCCGGAGAGAACTAACAAAAGTCCGATCGCTGCATTGAGCGGTTTAGCGACGATCGTGTTGATCACCAACCAGGCGGCCGTGATTACAAAGAGTGCCGGCGTCCAGGGATACCCAGGAACCCGAAACGCCCTCGGTTCTCGCGGAAATCTCCGGCGGTAAACGAAAACAGCCACGCCGCCCAGCGCATAAAAAATCCACCCGGAAAATACGACATACGTGAGCAATTGTTCGAAAGTCCCGCTAACCGCCAGTACCATAGACCAGATGGCCCCGCTGATCACGGCCACCGCCGGTGTCTTGAACCGTGGATGTACCGCTGCTAGCTGTTTGAAGAACAAGCCGTCTTCGGCCATCGCGTAGTACACTCGCGGCGACGTTAACATCATCCCGTTGGTTGCGCTGAACATGGAAATCAGGATTGCGATGCTGATCGTCTTCGATGCCGCCGGACCTATCACCGTTGCCGCCGCCGCTGCCGCAATACTGTTCGAGTTCGCCGCTCCTTTAACGCCCAGAGCGGCCAGATAGGCGAAATTTGCCAGCAGATACAGTAAGATCAGCGCGATCGAGCCAACCCAAAAGGCGCGCGGTAAATTGCGCTGCGGATTTGCCGTTTCTCCCGCTGCGAACGTGCAGTATTGCCATCCTTCGAACGCCCATAAGATACTGATCATCGCCAGTCCGAAACCCGCTGCCCCAGGTCTTTCGCCAGGAAAGTTCGCGCTTGGCGCGTTCGTGCCATGATGTCCCCAGCACAGCAGAACAATACTCAAAGCGAGAAGCGCCAGAATCTTTAGTCCGCTGGCCCAGTTTTGAACATTGGCGCTTTTTCGCGTGCCCGCCACATTGATGGCCGTCGCCACCGCGATCATCGCCACCGCCACGACCTTGATCCCCAGCGCGCCCAAAGGCACTATTTCGTTGCAGTAGAGACCGAATCCGACTGCCAGCGTCGCAATAGACCCGCCGCTAATGAGAAATAGAAGTGTCCAACCATAAAGGAACGCCATCAACGGTCCGAAGCAGTCGCGGATGTAAACATACAATCCGCCGGATGCCGGACGGAACGCGCTCAACTCGGCGTAAGTGAGCGCGCCAAGCAGAGAGAGCAGGCCGCCCCCAAGCCACGCCGCCACGCACAACGGAACATTTCCACCGACATCCCGTAGCACCGGCCCGGGCACCAGAAAGATTCCCGAACCGATCACCGTTCCAATGATCAGAAGCACCAAATCGCCCAAACCGAGTGTTCGAGCCAGAGTTGTGCGGTTGTCCTCGCCTGTATTTTGTATTTTGTATTTATAACATGCACTCTCATGCACCGAGTCGTTTCAACACGCGTACTCTCATTTTTCCCCTCCTTCTTCTCTGCCCCGCTCTGTTGCAGGCACAAGGAGCGGATTACATTCGCCAACATTACGCGAAATTCGATTACGACATTCCAATGCGCGACGGTGTCCACCTATTCACGAGCGTCTACTTGCCGCAGAATGTCGAAGGCAGTCTGCCCATCATGCTGCTACGCACACCTTACAGCATTCGGCCCTACGGAGAGAACGAATATCCCAAGAGTCTCGGCCCATCGGAAGAGTTCGCCCGCGCCGGCTACATCTTCGCTTACCAGGATGTCCGCGGCCGCTTTCATTCGGAAGGCAAGTTCGAAGAAGTTCGTCCGTACAAAGTGAAGAAGAACGGCCCCACCGACACCGACGAAAGTACCGACACCTGGGATACGATCGACTGGCTCGTCAAATACATTCCAAAGAATAACGGCAAAGTGGGTATGTGGGGAATCTCCTATCCCGGCTTCTACGTTTCAGAAGCCATGATCGACGCTCACCCCGCTTTGGTAGCGGTATCGCCTCAGGCGCCCGTCGGAGACTGGTTCTTGGGCGACGATTGGCACCACAACGGAGCGCTTTTTCTAGCGCACGCGTTCCGCTGGTTTTCTGCCAACGATGCAGCGGGCAACGATCGCACCGGGCGTATCCTGCAGCACAACTTCGACTACCCCAGTCCGGATGGTTACCGCCTGTTCCTGGGGCTCGGCACCCTGTCTAATATCAATGACGAACTTCTCAAAGGCTCCGTCGAATACTGGAAAGAGTTTCGTGATCATCCCAACTACGACACGTTTTGGAAGGAGCGCAACGTTCCTCAGTATTTGAGCCACGTGAAGCCCGCGGTCCTCACCGTGAGCGGCTGGTTTGACGCGGAAGACATGTATGGCGCACTTTCCACGTTCCGGGCAGTCGAAGCGGACGAAAATCGTCCTCCAAACAGTCTTGTCATGGGTCCCTGGTTTCACGGCGGCTGGGCCGCCAGCGAGGGCGAGTCGCTCGGCGACATCGACTTCGGGTCCAAAACCTCGCTGTTCTATCAGAAAGAGATTGAACTTCCGTTCTTCGAACACTATCTGAAGGGCGTATCAGGCGGCTTGCCGCCCAAGGCTTATCTCTTCGAAACGGGTACCGACCGCTGGCGCAAATTTGACTCCTGGCCTCCGGCTGGCGTCCATCAAAGTAAGCTCTATCTGCAGGCAGACGGCAAGCTGCAGTTCGACGCTGCGCCCGATGATTCTTCCCCTGCCTTTGATCAGTACGTCAGCGACCCTGCCCACCCCGTTCCGTCTACCGGCTATATCGCCAACACGATGACGCGCGAATACATGATCGATGACCAGCGGTTCGCTTCCACGCGCTCCGATGTCCTCGTCTACCAGACACCGCCGCTCGACAAAGATATTACTTTAGCCGGACCCATCCATCCGACACTTTACGTCTCGACCACCGGTACCGATTCCGATTTCGTCATCAAGCTCATCGACGTCTACCCCGACGACACTCCCGACCCGTCACCGAATCCGAAGAAAGTACACATGGGCGGTTATCAACAATTGGTTCGCGGCGAGCCGTTCCGCGGGAAATTCCGTGACAGCTTCTCGGACCCGAAGCCTTTCACTCCCGGCAAAATGACAAAAATCGAGTACACCATGCCTGACGTACTGCATACTTTCCGGCGCGGGCATCGCATCATGGTTCAAGTGCAGAGCTCCTGGTTCCCGCTCGTGGATCTCAACCCGCAAACCTTCACTAATATCTATACGGCCGATCGCTCTCAATTCAAACCAGCCACTGAGCGTATCTATCACATCCGAACTGCGGCATCTGCCCTGGAGGTCAATCTACTCGCTGCTCCATAGCCGCTCCATTTCGCTGCTCGTCTTTGCCACGCTACTGAGCGCGGCCGCTCGAGAAGATCCGAGCCAGCTCGTGCTTGCGTTACGTCAAGCCGTGGCTGCGCATGACGCGTCAGGAATAAAAGCTCTCGAAACCGAACTGCTTTCCAGTAAACCGCCGGTGGAAGTTCTCCTCTCAGCCGGAGCATTCCTCGGAGAGCACGAGTTCCTGCAGGATTCCGCTGATGTTTTCGAAAAATGCGTCGAGCTCTATCCGAGTTCTTTCGAGGCGCATTACAATCTTGCTTTCGCACGCCTCAACCTCGGTCAGCTTGAGCAGGCATCTGCGGCGCTCGCCTCTGCCAAATCTGCTGGACCTGCCGATCAGGCCGCTGTCGAGTATCTGCAAGGCAAGATCTACCAGGCCGCCGGCGACCTACAGAAAGCTCGCGACGATCTTGCAGCGGCCTATCGCGCTCGTCCGCGTGAAGAAAATTACGCGCTGGATCTCGCCCTTTTCTATCTCCGCTCGTCTGCCTACGTCCCCGCCATCGATGTTCTGCAGCGCGCCTCGGTATATCATCCCGATTCGGGGGAGATCAAACTCGAACTCGCTCTCGGCAATGCCCTCGCCGGGAGGAAGACCGCGGCTCTTGCACTCTGCCGCGATTTGCAGTCCGATTCCGCCACATCCTCGCTATCCTTGCTGATTGCCGCCTTCGCTCAGTGTATGAGCAACGACTTCTCCGCTTGCTCGAGAGAAGCTCAGCTTGGCCTCGAGACTCCGCGCCCGCATCCATACCTCTATTATCTTGTCGCCAGCGCCCTCTGGAACATGAATTCTCCGGATCGGGCGCGAATCCTAAGCGAATTGAACAAGGCATTGGTAGGTTTACCCCATTGCGTCGCCTGTTTGGAACTGCGCAGCAGAGTATTGGAAAGCACGGGCGACAACCGGGCCGCCCTCACTGATCTGGAGAGAGTGGTTGAGCAGAACCCTCAATCTGCTTCCGGCTGGTATCGCCTGGCGCAGATTTACAAAAAACTCGGACGCCCGCAGGAGTCCGCTGATTCTCTCCGGCGCTACCGGTCCATCCATACCGCTCAAGTCAATCAGGAAATAGAAAGCTTCCGCCAGCAGTTCCTTGGCACGAGTGCGGTTGCTAAATAAGTTTCTCATGCCGATTCGGTGTGACCGCCGCACTACCAAAGAGCATGGTAGCTGAGCTTTGAGCTATGAAGTCTCGCCTCCTGCTTTGATCATCAGCGCCTTCTCGCGCTATGCTGTGACGAGCTCGATGCTTTGCAGAGTCATCCCATAGCCGCTGCCGGGAGGATTAGCGGAATAATTCGTGTGCAAATATCCGTTCGTGAAATTGGCGGCGTAACAGAGCCACATCTTCTTCCCATCGGGACTGATGAACTTAGAGGGGATATTGACAAAATAGCCTTGCTCGCCAAAGCTCTTCATATATGTAATTAGCTTCCACGGTCCGGTGAGGACATCTGCCTCTAATATGTAAGTGTTGAATCGGGAAATCGTGTTCTGACCGTCAGTCACACACATAAGATATTTCTTCAGAGGCTCAATATAAGTGGCGCTAACACTTCCGCAGTTATTGTTCCAGTCGAGCAGCGGCTTCAATCGTTTAAAATCCGTCACCCACGACGGCCGTCCGGCCCTGTCGTGGCCTCCGAAGAACTCGTATTTCGAAGCCTCGTTGATGTTGGCGACGGACGGTGCTACCCGCGCGAGATAGATCTGGTCTCCGGTGATCCAGCTGGCGTTAGCGCGGCGTGGAAGCGGGTCCGGCTCTTGCGAACCGTGTGCCACCAGATAAGCTTTTCCGTCCGGAGAGTATTGCATGTCACGGCCAAAATCGACGAAGTGAGGCGCACCGAAGCGCACTGTCTTTCCTGGGTCCTCCGGCTCGGAAAACAAGGGGTTAGAGGGTGTATGTGGAGTGTCCTGCCAACTCTGGCCTAAATCCGTAGAGCAACGAAATCCCACGAATGGACCTAAGATGTCCCAGTTCAAACCTTTTCCTGGGTTGCTGTCGGAATCCATCAAACAGTAAGTCCCGTAATACCAGATCCCCTTATGCACCAGAGATCCACACGGGTAGCGGCCACCGTACGGATCGGCGCTTCCCTTGTAAGTTCGAATGGCCGAGATCTGCAGATTCAGCGGGTCGTCACCTGAAATCGTCGCTTGACCAGTCGTTGCATCGGTTCCGATAGAGCTTGATTTGACCCCGTCGACCTCGCCGTCGGTCCAGGGCGAATAGAGATTATTGTCACCGGCCCAGGAAGGATACCAGGTGTCGGCGTGTCCATACCGCGCGTATTTTCCTTGAAAGCGGATGCCCGAAAATGTCCGGGAAAGAGGAAAGGGACATCCAACCGGGGGTGTAGATGGCCAGATTCTCCTGTCGAAAGTTCCTCTTTCCGGAATGACGCCTTTCGCCTTTGCCATCCTCGTCAGACACACGCTGACCGTCGAAAGCTCTGCGCCATGCTTCAAAAACAACCGGCGGCTATGTTTGTCCATCTATTCTCCTCGAGCAAAATCGATATGTGCGTTTCCTAAGTCTTTTACCAATACAAACCGGCATCCAATGACAAGTTTTTCGATTGGGTTCTCGTGATGAGTGACGTCTAGGGGCAGTATGCAGTGCTTCGCGGAGAATCTGCTCCAGGATAATCACATTGCCATTTCAGGCGGCCTCGGCGATCTTGGAAGAGCCATCGTTAAGGCCTTGGCCGGACACGGAGCGCGCATTTCTGTGAACGACATCGTTGAGGAGTCGATGGCTGCGGATGCCGTGGCGAGTCAAGGAATATCTGCTTCCCGCGTCAATTACATCAAAGCGGATCTTACCCAGCCTTCAGAAGTGCGCCGTTTTGTCTTGGCTGCCCGCGCAAAGTTCGGTCCTATTGTCACGACGCTTTGCCACGCCGGCACGGTCCGCTCCAGCCGGCTTCTCGATCTGTCAGCGGAGGAGTGGGACCGTACTATGAATGTCAATCTGAAGAGTGCCTTCTTGCTTGCGTCAGAAAGCGCTCGGGGCATGATCGCGGATGGGATCCGAGGACATCTGATCTTCACCACCTCCTGGGTTGGCCGAACGCCCTGGCCCGGAATCGGCGCGTATAACACAAGCAAGGCAGGCATGAATCAGCTCATGCGCACCCTTGCGAGAGAACTCGCCCCACAGGGTATCCGTGCAAATGCAATAGCACCCGGAATTGTTGCTGCCGGCCTGGCCAAACGGCAATGGGATACCGAACCCGATTATCGTGCACGTGCCCAAAAAGCCATCCCGCTGGGCGAAATGCAGCCTTTGCAATCTGTGGTAGATGCGTTTCTCTTTCTTTGTAGCAGCGCTGCTAGCTACATGACTGGATCGGTGCTTCTCGTGGATGGCGGCTGTAGCCTTTATCCTATGGATTAGCCATTCAGCGCCGCATCGGGCAGGATGGTATCCTGCGCGGCGGTCGTTTACCGCCGGCTTCCGCCCGTAGCTAGAAACCCTCGCCCGAAAACGTTGGAAACGAGCTCGAAATGTGATCGTGCCAAGTCAACCGGTCTTCGTCGATGAGCGCCCAAGCCATTCCAATACCAGCGGCGAGCAGGCTGAGCATGCTTCCCAGCATTCTGAAATAGCGGCGATCTTTCGACGGCCGTTTGCCATCGAAATCGACCAACTCCAGTCCCGCCATCCTTAGCCCAGGCGTGTCCCGGCCGGCAAAGGCCCAGAGCAGTTTGTAAAACACGGGAACCGTCAAGACTGCGGCGCCCACGAACGGGAGCACACGTTTATCCACTACCAGGTTTCCTCCAATGTAGAGGAAAAGCGCGATGCCAAAGCCGCAGCCGCATGCCATCATCAGCGCGTCCACAAGAGCAGCTTGCACACGGACACCCGCCGGGGCGACCGGCGCGTCACAAATTACGTTCGTTCGGCGCCGACGCAGTTTCTCTTCATGCCCTTGAAACTCTAAGTGGCCCTGGCCTTCCGGGGCACCGCTCTTCGTTCTATGGCGCTTCACTCGCGGTTTGCTGCTCTTCACCGGGCCGGGACGCACATTCTCCGCTACCCGCAATCGGATGGCGTCACGTTCGGCGGCCGATGTCAGCGAGTCAAATGGAATCACTCGCGGCTCGTGGATCGCGTTTGCAAAAAGGGCTTGCTGTCCGCGCTGTGCTTCTGCGGGACTAGCCGAAGCACGCGCAACTTGCTCATCTGCTGGCGCGAAGTCGTATGCGGTAGCGGTTGCGGTAGCCGCAATTGGGTAGGTGGCAGGCGAAATTCGTGGAGGAACAGCGCGCACACGTCTCCCGCAACGGCTGCACCGGTGGTCGCCGTCTAAAATCCAAGTCTGACAATGCTGGCAAGTCATGTGGCGTCTTTTTTCTATAAGCTTTCCAGAGGGTTGCCCCGGGACAGTGGGGCATGCTACGGTTCTCGGTTGAGCCCCTGTTCCGCACCGAAGCCCTTACGGTTTCTCACTCCCCCAGATTCTCTATCTACCAGAAGATGTGAGATTTGTCCACAACAATTCTTTACCGTGTTGTTTTTTGTCCTCATAGTCACTGCTTTCGGTTCGCTGCGCCTTGCGGCCCAGACCGCTTCCCCCCCTCTAAAAGCCAATCTGCCCCCGATAGACGAAATCTGGTACGGCGGCATTCACGAGGATTCAAACGGCGAATGGAGGTACCTGAAAAGAGCCGCCCGAGTCCAAACCTCGGAAATGTCGATCTCCGCGGACGAAATCGACTACAATTCGGATACTCATTGGGCTTACGCCCGCGGCCACGTCCGTCTCGAACACTATAAAACCGGCGACATCATCAACGCCGAAAAGGGAGAATTCAATATCGAGACCGATGAAGGCAAGTTCTACGGTGTAACCGGAACAGCGCCGGCTAAGATCATGACCAACCCCGCCGCGCTGACTACCAGCAATCCTTTCTATTTCCAGGCGCTGTGGGTGGATCGGATCAAGAATCGATACATCCTTCATCACGGCTTCGTGACGGATTGCAAGATCCCTAAACCTTGGTGGGTCTTCGATGCGCCGACATTCGACATCGTGCCCGGCGATCGCGCCATCGCCCGCAGTGCCGTTTTTCGCCTCAAGAACATTCCTATTCTTTATCTACCGTATTTTCGTCGGCCACTCGGACGCAATCCGCGGCAGAGCGGCTTCCTCACCCCGAACATCGGGCACACCACGCTCTTTGGATACATCTACGGTCTCGGCTACTACTGGGCCATGGGCCGCAGCTATGACATGACCGGCGTGGTTCAATATTTTACCCAGCGCGGGCCGGCGTTTCTTTACGACTTTCGCGGCAAGCCTAATGACGTTACCGACTTCAACTTCAATCTATACACGGTCGATGACCGCGGGAATCCCAAGGGTACTGCTCCCTTTATAAAAGAGGGCGGAACACAATTCGATCTAACCGCCCGCACAGAGATTCTGGGCTTCACCGGACGTCTGGACTACAACTACCTCAGCTCTTATCTATTTCGAGAAGTCTTTTCTTATACCTTCGCGAGTGCCATCCAGAGCGAAGTCTATTCGCTCGGTTATCTGCAGCGCCGATTCAAAAACGACCTTTACACCTTCAACATCGCCTTTGACCGCGACCAGCTTTTTGAGAGCATCACTCCTTATGGAAAGGCCGCGAACCAGGTCGTAATCCAGAAATTGCCCTCCTTCGACTTCTCGAGCCGCGATCAGAATCTCCTTCATGGGCCAGTGCCGCTTTGGTTCTCATTCGATACCAGCGCCTCCCTACTCACGCGCAGCGAGCCCTACGGTCCTTTAGGGCCGTATAACGTGCCCAACCAGATTCTGAGCACCGGCCCAACGGGGCGGATTGACGTGGAACCCCGCGTCTCCACGGCATTTCGCTTCGCCCACATTTCACTGATTCCCAGCATCACATTCGGAGCGACCGGATACAGTAATTACTACTCCGAAAATAGTTCCGTCTATTCGGCTTCCAGTCCTTCCAATCCGGCCACTACTGCTGCTCTCGCCAACGCCAGCCTTTTCCGCAAGGACGCCGATTTTACTCTGGATTTTCGCCTGCCGGCGCTTGAAAAAATCTATAATCCCCCTAAGTGGCTTCACCTCGGGCCTAAGCTGAAGCACGTGATCGAGGCCGATGCGACCTATGAATATGTCACCGGGATCAACGAGTTTCAAAAGATTATCCACTTTGATGAAACCGACTTGCTCTCCGACACCAATCAACTGACGGTTTCCCTCACCAACCGGCTCTACAGGAAAGACAAGGCCGGCAACGTCAGCGAAATCATGACCTGGCGCGTCGAGCAAGCGCGTTACTTTGATCCCACTTTTGGCGGAGCAGTTTTATCCGGTCCGGCGGGCGTCGGGGCCCGCAACGTAGTCTTAGCTGCTGAAGAGCTGACGCCCTTTGCTTTCCTGGATGGGCCTCGCAATTACTCGCCGGTGGTCTCCTATCTCACCGTCAGCCCGTATCCATTTTTTTCCGTGAATTGGCGCGCCGACTACGATCCGTTGCGCAACAAAATCGTAGCCCAGACGTATGGCGTCGGCGTTCACTTTAAAAAGTATTTCGTGTCTGCTTCCGACAATGCCCTTTCCGAGCTCCCTGTCCTTCTTCCAGCAGCTAACCAGATCACGTTTGGCGCCGGATACGGCAGCACGAATCGGACCGGCTGGAACGTCGGGGGTGTGGTGGATTATGATCGTCTCTCGGGCCGCCGGCTCTACGATTTCATCCAGACGTCGTATAACACCAACTGCTGCGGTTTCAGTCTCCAATTGCGCCAGTTTAATCTCGGAATCCGCAACGAGAATCAGTATCTGTTCTCGTTCTCTGTAGCGAATATCGGAACCTTCGGCAGTTTGCAGCGCCAGGAACGAATTTTTTGACGTGAGCAGGCAAGCTGTGCCGATGGCGAAAAGACAATTCAGTAGCGAAGTCTACCTGGCGCTTCTGGCTGTATTTCTTGGGGCCACCGTCGTCCTCTTACGATTCACCTTTCTGGGGCCCTTCCGGCTGATACTGCCGGTGCAATCTCCACTGAACGCAGAAAGTATTATCGGAGTTTCATTTCTTCTGCTTTTGCTCCTCCGGCTCCCGAACGAGCTCGGTCATGCCGGAGCCAAAGCCGGAGATTCCAAGGTCGTGCCGATCATCCTCCTCGCGTTTATCACTATTCTGCCGTTCCTGATCACAATCAACGCTCCTCTGTTGCACGACTCGTATACACACGTTGCCGAGGCCGCAAGCGAGTCGCGGAACAAAGTGCTCGCGTTTTTCACTCATCCTAGCGGAAGCGACCTTTTTTTTCGGCCGCTGGGGTATTTCGCTTACTGGCTCGATTTTAAGTGGGCCGGTTACGATCCTGTCCGGTGGCATATCTGCAACTTAGCCCTTCATGTAGCGAATAGTTGCCTTGTGTATGCTTTCGCCTCGCAGTTGTCTCTGAAGCGCTTCTCCTCACTCATCGCTGGTCTGGTTTTCGCGGTTCACGGCTCTCGGCCCGAAGCGGTTTCCTGGGCAGCGGCCCAATTTGACCTGCTCGCCGCCTTTTTTGTCTTGCTGAGCTTAGTCGCTTTCAATCAATTTCTGGAAACAAGGCGATCGCTATGGCGCGTATCAATGGTCTGCTGCGCTGTCCTCGCGGTGCTCAGTAAGGAAGCTGCCTATTGCCTTCCTGTACTCGTCTTAGGCTTACTCCCGTTTCAAGCGCGTGATCGGAGAAAGGAAATCTTCCGCGCTGCCGGCGTTCTATTGGCCGTCTGTGGTGTTGTTTTGGCTTACCGCTCTTACCTGATCGGAGGCATCGGTGGATATCGAACATCTACCGGCCGATCGGCCATTCTTCAGCTCGATCTGATCCGCACAATTAAAGGTTTATTTTTCCGTCAATGGTCCTTCTTGTTCTTTCCCATCAATTGGTCTGCCCATTTAAGCACATGGGTGAAAATTTCCGTTATCATCATGCCGGTTGTCATGCTTGGCTTTCTTGTTTGGTCGAGCGCAAAACGTCATTTGGTCTTCGGCGCAATTCTGCTGGTCTTTATCGCTGATCTACCCGTGCAACATCTCCTTCTCCTGGGTGCCGGTCTGACCGGAGCCAGAGTGCTCTATTTACCGGTTCTCGGACTTGCCCTGTTCTGGGGTGTTCTGGTGCAGGGCTGCAACCAGCGCCATATTCAAGTATCCTTAACAGCCGGCCTGCTGTTATTTCAATTCATAGCTCTTTTTCATAACCTGACGATCTGGCGCCAAACAGCCTTTCTGTCTCAGAAGACCTGTCGCGCTCTCGGGGCTGAGCTAGCCCGCGACCCCAGATCCATTGTGGTTCGCGATTTACCGAACACCTGGCACGGGGTTTTCTTTCTGGGAAACGGATTCCTCCCGTGCGTCGAGATCAATTCACACCAGGAAACGAGCCGAGTATTCATCGATCGGCAACCCACGTTGGGACCAGCCAGAGTATTCTCCTGGAGCGACGCAAAAGAGCAGCTTGAGGAGGGCCCTCCGTTACCGCGCGCCAGGTAAATGAAGAATCAATAAAAAACGGGTCTAAATCAGGGTACGCACGAGTTCACCTTACGGTGCCGCCTCTACCTTGATTCGTCCGCTCTTCGCCGCTCTCTCGAACACTTCGAAGTCAGCCAGTGTAAGCTGCGCATACTCCGTCCCGTATTTGATGAGCGATTCTATAACTCTGTCGGGAGTTCCTACGTATCCCTTGATCGCGAGTGCATCCCCGGATCGTGCGTGTCCGCGCGCCAGCAACTCTCCTGCGATCCGCGCCAGCTCGTTTAGACCGTCCCCACGCAGATTCTCCAGATCGACCGAGCCCTTGTGATCGTTCAACTGGCGTACCAGATAATCGCGCCTATCGATGCGAGTCCAGCCGAGCAGCAGATCCGAGATGGGTTGGATCTTATGCTGCCCTTCGACCACTCTGCGGCCTTCATGCAGGAACTTTGCGGCTTTGAGATAAGGGGCGTAAGCCGAAGCTACCTCCTGCTTGATCTGCAGGAAAAGAGGATCGACTTTGCCGTTGCCTGCCATCAACACTACGTAATCGCGTAGCCCCACGCTGCCAGTGCCTACGATCTTGAATGCCACATCCAGAGGCGTGAAAAAATCGAACAAGTGTAAACGTTCGGGGGGCAGCGATTTGCGGTAGACCGGCAGCGCCTGCAGGATCTCTTGCTTCTTTTTGCCTCTCAGTCGCCACAAACTCGGCTTTACGTCGTGAAAACGTATGCCCCCGCGCGGCGTTTTTTGTGCGTACTTCTTCAATAGGTCGGCTGGCTGCGCTCGCTGCGCTTGCAGGAGAGCTGCCGAGACTGCCTGCGCGCGTTTCAAACGATGGATCTGGTGCCGCGCGGCTGCGAGTATCGGCTGGTCGGCCAATACCTCCAGCGTGCGCACGTAACTACACACAAAATCCTCTACGGCCGTTGAGGACTTGGCTTCATTATGATCGGACTCGATGCCCGCCAGCATAATGCTCGCCGCCATTCGTTTGACGTCCCATTCCCAGGGGCCTTCGATCGTTTCGTCGAAATCGTTTATATCGAAAACGATTCGTCCATCGGGCGCCTCGAAAGAGCCCAGGTTTTGCACGTGGGCGTCCCCGCACAACTGAACGATCAGGTTCGTGTGCGGCTGCGCGCCGAGATCGGCGGCCATGATGGAGACCGCGCCGCGAAAGAAAGCGAACGGTGAAACCAGCATCCTGCTGTACTTCACACACAGCAGGCGTGGCACCCGATCTCGCGCCGCCGCGAGCAGCTTTTCGATCGGATCGAATCCGCGTTTCGTCGGATCGAGATCCCCCAGCCCGCTCCGGCTTACATAATTCCGCGCCTCCTCGCCCAGGCGAAGGCGCTGTTTCCTATTCAGATTCCTTGGCGTTTTCTGCGGCTTGGATCGCGAGCTGGCCATCTACTTTCTTAGGTATTGGTCGGTCTTGTTGAGCCAGTCTTCCCGCGGAGGCGTGAAAAGATCGACATCCACCGTGTCTTCGAGCGCCGTCGCCGTATGCGGAGCATTTGGCGGGATGCAGAGAAACTCTCCGCTGCGCAGCGTAATCTCTTCTCCGCTCACGGTGAAATGCAGGGTCCCGGATTCGATGTAGCTGACTTGTTCATGGCGGTGCTGGTGCATCGGCACCACGCAGCCTTTCTTTAACAGAACTCGCGCCACCATGATTTGATCGCCCACCACGAGTTGCCGGTCGAGTAGCGGATTCACCGTTTCTACCGGGATCGTGTCCCACTGAATATGCTTTGCTTTTGCTTCGTTGATCTCAGCCATGTTCTCTCCTGATCGCTTCTCCGGTCAGATTCCTTTATACATGCCGCCATCTACAAGAATGGTCTGCCCGGTGACAAATGAAGCGCGCTCTGACGCCAGCCACACAATCGCGTCAGCCACTTCCTCCGGCTTCCCTAGCCTGCCAATTGGAATCTGCTCGATCCACTCCCGCTCGCAATCTGCGATGCTTTGTCCGGAGGCCGCTGCCCGGCTGGCGGAGAGCTCCTTCAGGCGATCGGTTGCGGTGTAGCCCGGCCCCACGTTGTTGACCAGGATGCCGTCCTTCCCGAATTCGTTCGCCAGGCTGCGCACCAGGCCTGATACTCCCGTGCGGATGGCGTTCGAGAGAATGAGCTGCGGTTGCGGTTGCTTCACCGTGATCGAGCTGATCATGATGATGCGTCCCCATTGATTGCGCTGCATGTAAGGAATCACGGCGCGCGCAAACGAAGCCGCGCTCCTCAGGTTGAGGTAGAAAGCGTTGTCCCACTCCGCGTCCGTTGTTTCGAGAAATGGTTTGGCCGGCGGACCGCCCGCGTTTGTCACGCAGATATCTATGCGGTCATAGATTCTCGCCACGTCTTTGACAAATTCTTGGATTCCCGCGCTGTCGCGCACGTCGAGATTCTGAGTATGAACCTCCACGCCAAATTGTCCGCGCAGCTCGGTGGCAAGTTGCGCCAGAGCCTCTGCGTTTCGCGCGCATAGGGCTAGGTGAGTTCCTTCAGCGGCAAGCGCCAGAGCCGTCGCGCGCCCCAATCCCTGGCTTGCACCCGCGATCACCGCTACCCGATTCTTTAAACCCGTTTCCATGCAATCATGTTTGCATTCTGCTCGGCGATCGGTACGCAATAATGCCGAGTTCGTACGAGGCTATCGCTGCTGGCGAGTTAACTCGAGAGACTTACGAGCACTTACAACTGAGGCCGCCGTCGACGACGAGCAGGGCTCCCGTTATATACCGGGCTTCGTCAGAAGCTAAAAACAGAGACGCATAAGCCACGTCCCAGGCATCGCCCATCGTGCCGAGAGGCACTTGCTCGTTTCGCCGGCGAACCATTTCTTCTACTCCACCCGAACCATAAACGTCCTTGAGCGGTTCGCGGATCATGGGCGTGTCCATCAATCCCGGCAGAACACAGTTAGCACGAATCCCTTTGGGCGCATACTGAACCGCCACATTCTGAGTCAGCTGATTCAATGCTCCCTTGGAAGCGTTGTAAACTGCCGACGGATATCCTGTGTAACGGATTGAGGCCACCGAAGAGATATTAACCACCACTCCTTTGCTCTGTTTCACCATCACCGGCAAAACGTATTTACAAGAGAGAAAGGCTCCTTTGACGTTAACCCCATGTGGTGATCCCACGTTTCTTCATCGAGTTCCTCCGGACCACCGACCGCCAATATTCCGACGTTGTTGAGTAAAATATCGATCCGGTCGTAGGAATCCAGACACTTCTGCACAAGGGCTTTCACCTCTTCCGCCTTCGATACATCGGCCCGAAAGCTGACAGCCTCACCGCCTGCCTGCTTGATGATGTCGCTGGTTTCGTTGGCGGCATCATCCCGAATATCGACGGCGAAAATCTTCGCTCCTTCTCTCGCGTAAAGAACAGCAGTGGCCTTGCCATTGCCCCAGCCAGGCCCGCTCGAACCTGCGCCGATAACGATCGCTACCTTTTCCTTGAGCCGCCCGCTCATAAGTCCTATCCCGGTAAGTATAGCGACCAATCGTAATGTCCACTAGTTGGATTCCGAAGCTCCTGGCTCAAGATCTACTCAGGCCGTTCTCCGATGCCGCGCCTACCGAAGGCTGCGCCGCGAAGCCATCCGATTAGGCCCGCTAGTACCAGCAAAATAATCGCTAGCATGGGGGGACTATGGAGGACGGTCAAATGAGCGATGATAGCGCCAATCATCACGAGTGCCAGCAGCAGAGCTGCCCATTGACTGAGCTTCGGCACCAGGAGACCTACGCCGCCGATAACTTCGAGAATGCCCGTGAAGTATCGGAACCACTGTCCGAGACCGACTTGATTAAACTCCTGCACCATAATGGGTCGGCCCAATAGCTTCATGCTCCCTACCGCCACAAAGAGAATTGCGAGGAGCACGCAGAGAACCCAACCGAGAACCACTCGAAACATCTTTCGCATACCTCCCGGGATCAAACACCAAACAACAAACGATGGCCGAGGATCAGGTTCACCAGGACGCCATAGAAAACTTCGAATATCCTGCATGGTTCCGTACCCATGACGCTTCTCGCCGGCTAGAGCGAGCAGATTTGTACAGTCGCTTTCCGTTATAACGGATTCCGACCATGCTTGTCAAGCAATGCCTGACCCGCTTACCCTACGTGTCACCGGCGAGACTGTGAGCCGAGCAGCGATGGGAAACCCGGCTGGAACTCTGCTGGATCGAGTGCTTCCTAGCGTAACCGCCGCAGACTCTCGACGGAAGGGACGAAATAATACGAACCGGTCAACGGCTGAGTAAAGCGTGTGAGCGCATCGCGCGCGCCGGTAATTAGGCCCGCCATGCTATCGAGCATTCTGGAAAGCCGCTTCTGGTCTGCGCTGAATCCAACGAACATGGTGCCGTGGTCGTCGACGCTTCCGTAGGGCATGTTACGACGAAAGATTTGCCCAAACTCGTCCTGATCCGTGCGAGCGACATGCGAGTCCGATGGCTTGTTATCGAGTTCAATGCTCTCGAGCTTGGTGCGTCCCATGATGCGCTCCTGCTGATCGGTCGACAGAGCTTCCCACTGAGTTGCCTTGTGCTTCCACTTTTGTAGCAACAGGACGGTGCCGGCGGCACCGGGAACTCCTTCGGGCAGGAGTGCTGCGATGGGAGCGTCGAGCAGCGTCGGATTCTCCGAGCCATCGATGAAGCCGGTAAGATCGCGATCGTGCCGGTAAGGCCAACTAGAAGTTTCTTCCCTCAGCGAGGCCTGGCCTGCGAGGTCATGGATGACCGAGCGGGCCATATCGAAAATAACATCATAAGCACTGCCCGACAACCATACCAGCCCATCATGTTGCGTGCTTGGCATAACGAATCCTTCTGCGCCTTGGATTTCGTTGTTAAAGCCATCCACGCCCGGAGGGGCGTCATCCGGAACAATATCGCGCCAGAGCTCAGGCCGAAAGCCGATGACGAAGTTCACTCCTCCTGTGGTGGTCCGTGGTTCACGGATAGCGGAGATCGTAGAAGCGAACTCTTTGCCTTTCTTCGCGTCCAGAATGTCAAACTCCAGGTACGCATGCGAGGAAGTTCCAAGAGCGAAGATTCCCGCCTGAGGCGTGTACATGCAGGCATTATATTGGGCTTCCCGCCCGTCTCGAAACGTCCCCGCCTCGTAACTTACGTCCAAATTCCCGCTGCCTTCTTGATCCGCTCCAGCGCCTCGCCCAAATTCTCGAACGAGTTTGCGTAGCTGAACCGCAGATAACCATCGCCGCAATCGCCAAAAGCCGCGCCATCCAGGCAGGCAACACCCGCCTGCTCCAGCAGAAGATCTTCCATTTCCTTCGATGTCCTTCCGGTTCCAGTCACATTGACAAAAGCGTAAAATGCTCCGCTCGGCATGGGGCACCGAAACCCCGGAATCTCGTTCAACGCGGGACAAAACATGTCGCGCCGCCGCCGAAACTCCCGCACCATGTTCTCGACGTCTGTCTGCGGACCGTTTAAACCCGTGATGCCGGCGCGCTGCACAAAGGATGCCGCGCAGGTGTTCGAGTTCGCCATGAGCTTGTTAATCGGCCCCACCAGCCATTCCGGCACCACGCCGAATCCAAGCCGCCAGCCCGTCATCGCATAGCTCTTCGAGAAGCCGTCCATGATGATTGTTTGGTCGAGCATTCCGGGTACGCTTGCGATGGAAAATGGTTCCCCCTCGTAGCAGATACGCGAGTAAATTTCGTCCGAAAGAATCATCACCTCGCGGCCGCGCACCATCTCGGCCAGGCGGCGGATATCCGCTTCCGGAATAATGCCTCCCGTCGGATTTTCCGGTGAGTTCAGAATAATCAGTTTCGTCCGATCCGTTAAGTGATCCTCGATGAAATTAAGATCGAGCGAAAATGCGCGCTCTTCGCGTAGCGGAATCGCTACCGGCTTCGCATCGAGAAAAGCAATCATCGAGCGGTAAATCGGAAACGCCGGATCGGGATACATCACCTCGTCCCCCGCTTCCACCAGCGCGAGCATTGGGAAAAAAATCATCGGCTTCGCGCCCGGCACGATGCAGACGTGTTGTGCGCCAACCTGAATGCCGCGCGTACGGGAGACATAATTCGCCACTGCTTCGCGGAATTCCGGCAGCCCTTGCGGCGGCCCATAGTGCGTCCAACCCTCATCCAGAGCCACTTTGGCAGCTTCGGTGACCGGGCGCGGCGTGTCGAAGTCCGGTTCTCCGATCTCGAGATGAATCACATGCCGGCCCTGTGCTTCGAGCGCTCGGGCGCGCGCCAGCACATCGAATGCAGATTCAACAACAAGACGGCTTACCCGCTTGGCGAGTCTCATGAATCAAGCTTACTGTGCGTCGGAATCCAGTCTGTGTCGAGTCACGTCGCCCGGCAAACCCTCTTACAGAAATGTCTGTTGGGTTGTTTTATCTGACGCAATCGCCGAAACTGCTGCGGTCGCCGGGCCTGCGCGGCCGTGTTCCAAGAGCCGAGTAAACTTGAGCCAAATGATAATGCGTACCTCGCTTTCCGGGATTGCTTTCGAACGCCCGTTGCAGATGCGGCAGTGCTTTTGCCGGCTGCTCAAGCTGTAGCAGCACGCGGCGAACAATCTCGGAGAACCAAGCCTTTTCTACTTCAATGAACTAGCTGCACTTCGTGGTCACCGGCGCTAAGCGCAAACGTGCCGCGACCCTGACGCACGGCGATACTCCCTGCCGGCTTGCCATCGATCTTCAAATCGAACCGCCCGGCGTCGAATTCGGTGGTGGTGATGTGCACCGGCCCCTTGCTTCTAATAGTGAAAGCCTGGGGTTGATATTGACGCACAACCACGGACCCATCAGCCTCAAAGCACAGTTTTCCGTCCCTCATGAGCGCCGTCCTGTTCGGACCAATGGCGACATCGTATCTGTGGTTCTCCCAGAGCGCGCCATGAAATTCGCCCTCGGCCGGTGGGTTCAGAGCACCGAAACGCAGACCCTCCCAAGGGTTCTCGTCGATATATTGCTCCAGCGCCACCAGGCACAGTAGCGCGCCCCAGGTGTAGTGGGTGTCGCCGCCGCCATTGCCGCCCCACGCATGGTAGTTCTCGTCGGTGTGTCCAGCCGCCTTCCAGTCATCCATAAACAAGGCGTAGCTTTTTTGTGCAAACTCCAGGGCCTCTTCATCGAAGCCGTAACGGTTGAGCCCCTCATATACCATGTAATTGGTCGGACCCCAGATATCGCCGCGCCAGTAAAACTGGTCCGCAAACGCGGAATCGTTGCGCGCGATTGTTGGAATAACGTATGTCCCCCAGAACTCCTTGGAATTCAGAAGATGTTCGCGGACCATGCGGCGGGCCTGTTCAGCCGTAGCGATGCCGGCGAACAGCGGGTAGAAATTGGTAGGCGAAAGGCGCGTTGAGAATCGCCCATCCCAATAACGGTTTTCGTAAATGCCATCGTGTTCGTTCCAGAGATTTTCGCGGATGAGCGCCTTCATCTTTTCATATTCCGAAGAGAAACGTTGGCGGTCACTGTCCTTTCCGAGCGTTGCCGCAAGCTTCGCTAGGCACTCAGCATCCAGCGCGTAAAGCGAATTCAGACCCACGTCGTTCAGGTTCATAGTGTAGGTGCGGGCGTCGTAAGTGGCTTCGTCGTACATCGGACTATCGTCCATGCCGCTTTCCCATTTGGACTGCCGCATGGAGCCGCGGCCGCCGATCGATTCGCTGGAGCCGCGATCGCTTCCCCACTCCAGCAAACCATCCCGATTGCCATCGCGCCAAGGCTGACCGTCACCACGATTGCCGAGCCACCACTCGTGCCATTTCACCAGGCGCGGATATGCCCAGGCGAGAAGATCGCGATCCTGAAATCTCTGAAAGACTTTCCAGACCACGTAAGCTCCTACCGGCGGTTGCGCTCGATCGGGAGTGATACCCTCGCCTGCCGCGATGTTGGGCACGACGCCTGTATTCGTTTGTGCCGAGAGTATGGCCCTTATCCCGTCAAGCGTCTGAGCCTTGTCTTCAAGACTGCTTAGCAGGGCGCCGAAGAAGCAGTCCCATTCGCCTACCACCCAGCCGCCGAAGTTGTGCGCCCATACTCGGCTGATGCTCGGGAATATCAGGTTGGCTCCCGGCGCGTAAAGCGTATTCCAAAACATCGTGTCGCCGATGGCTTCAGCGGCGCCCGAGAATAGTCCATTCACTCCGGGCCGCGCCTTCGCGTACTTCTCTGCGTTACGACTCAGTACCGCGTCGATCGCTCCTGAAGCTAGCCAGTCGTGTGCGCGTTTTCTCAGCTCGGCTTCAGTCGACCCGAGAATCGCGACAAAATGCGCCGTGCGAGACCCATCGGGTGAAAATTCGATCCCGGCCGCACCCGGCGTCGGATCACCGGAAGAGTTCAATCGGCCGGAGGCGAGCATGCTTTTTCGAAGATCGTCGAGCGACCCGTATGTCCCGGCACTCACCAGTGGGCGGTCTGTCGCAATCAGAAATTTCAAAGTGGAATCGAACGTGCCGTCGAAGTAACGTTCCACAAGAATGGAACCGTCTGATTCGTTCACCGAAAACACGCCCTCCGAGCTGGCTCCCGCTTGCGGCAGATAGGCTTCCAGAACGAGTTGCACAGTGGACGCGGCACTCAGGCGGCCCACCGCGACTGTCGCCTCAGGGCGGGACCATTCCAGCGTGATGGGTGCCTCGCTGGGCGGATGATGCCAACGCAAGCGGCAATAGGAGCCGTCCGGAGCATGGGGACCGGCCTCGCTGACTGCTGCATAAATGTCCCTGCCATCCAGAAAACTCCCGTTGCGCGAACCCACACGCAAGCCGAACGTGACCGGCTGGCCATGACTCTTAGCGAGAAACACTATGCCATTCCAGGCATCCGCATCGAACGTGCCCACTCTGACATCAGACACGGCATGCCCGGTCTGCGATGGGGCGCAGAACGCCAGTTGCAGCATCATCGCAATCACGACGCAAGGTGTCCTTGCAATTGCGTATAGCTCGTTTCTGAGGATGCTTTTCAGAGCCATGAGCGAAAGCGATTGGAGTGGCCCTATTTTTTCACAACCGTAATAAGCGGTGTCCGATTCCCCAGTGTCATTGATTCTGTTGAAGTCGGTCGCTGCAACTCAGTACGCGGCAGATCAAGCGATTAGCGGTAGCCACTGTTCGCCCTGTGGACATTCCATACGGCCTATGCTACCTTCTATGTAATGTCCATAGGAAGCGCCGCAGAAGCCAAAAGGTCGGAGGTGCTGCAGGGCACGCTCGATCTCATGATCCTGAAAACCCTCCAAGCGTTGGGGCCGCTACATGGATTCGGCATCGCCCGCCGCATCGAGCAACTGAGCCAGGAAGTGCTGCAACTGAATGAAGGCACCGTGTACACCTCTTTGCTACGGCTTCAGCAACAGGGTTGGATCCATTCCGATTGGGGCACGTCGGAGAACAATCGCAAAGCCAAGTTTTACTCCATCACCAAGAGCGGCATGAAGCAGTTGGCGCGCGAGACCGAAAACTGGGAGCGCATCTCGGGCGTGATCGGCCGCGTCCTGAGCCTGGAAGGACAGAAGTAAGGTGGTCGCCCGGCTCCGGACCTTTGCGGCGAAACTCAGAGGGCTTTTCGACAGGCGAAACCCGGATCGTGAATTCGATGACGAGATGCGGGCGCACTTAAGCCTGTTGACGGAACGCTACATTCGCGAAGGTATGACGCCCGGCGATGCTGGTTCAGCGGCGCGGCGTCAATTCGGCAACACCGCCCTGTTGCAGCAGGATCGGAGAGAGATGCGAACCATCAGATCGCTCGAGGCGCTTTGGCGCGATGTACGCTACAGCGCGCGTCAGTTCCGCCTGGATCGGGCCTTCACGGCCACTGCTGTTCTATCCCTTGCGCTTGGCATCGGAGCAAATACTGCGCTCTTCACGCTGCTTGACCAGCTTGTCCTGCGCCTGTTGCCCGTGCAGCACCCCGAGCGGCTCGTTATGATCTGGTCGACCGGTCCACACTTCGGCGGCAACGCCGGTCCACGCGCTGCTTCTTATCCGATGTACCAGGATTTCGAGCGCAATGCCCCGGCCTTCGAATTTGTATTCTGCCGGTTCGATACTCCGTCTTCTGTCACTCTCGACGGCCGCACGGAACGCGTTACCGCGGAACTGGTTTCGGGTAATTATTTTCAGGCTCTTCACATCGGTCCGGCTGTCGGACGTGTCTTCTCGCCGGAGGCGGATGACCGGCTGTACAAAGGACATCCCTCCGTCGTTCTGAGCGACCAATACTGGATGCGGCGTTTCGCGGCTGATCCGAAAATTGTGGGCAAAAAGATCCTGGTGAACAGCTATCCGATGGAAATCATCGGCGTATCTGCCGCGGGTTTCACGGGATTGGACCCCGCCAGTTCGCCGGATATCCGTGTTCCGATCCTGATGGCGCCCTTGATGACTCCGGGCCGCGACGATCTGGGGAACCGCCGCAGCCAATGGGTACAGATCTTCGCCCGCCTCAAGCCAGGCAATACGGTCGAATCGGCGCGCGCGTCGCTGCAACCGTTGTTTCACCAGATCCTGCAACAGGAAGTCCGAGAACCGGCGTTGAGCAGGATCTCGCAGCATGATCGCGATCAGTTCCTGAAGCGCACTGCCCTGGTCGAGAGGGCAGCCACCGGCTACTCGGGTCTACGTCAGCAATACTCGACGGCGCTCATTGTCTTGATGTGCATGGCGGGCCTGATACTGGTGATCGCCTGCTCAAACGTGGCAAGCCTGCTGATCGCGCGTGCCGTAGCGCGGCAGAAAGAAATCGCCGTGCGTCTGGCTATCGGGGCCGGGCGCACGACACTGGTCAGACAACTGTTGGTGGAAAGCGTAATGCTCTCGCTGGTTGGCGCGGCGCTCGGCCTGGCGTTGTCCGTGGCTGCGACGCGCGGATTGCTTAACATGCTGCCCTCGAACGGCGCAACGCTCATGCTGCGCGCGCAACCCGATGCGCGAATTCTCCTGTTCAGTATTGGCATGGCCTTCGCAACGGGACTGTTATTCGGCGTAGCTCCTGCGTTGCAGGCGACAAGACTCGACCTGCTGACCACCCTGAAGAACCTGGTGGGCGCGGTGACAGGCGGCAGCGGCTCGGCAAAGTTCCGGAAGGGTCTGGTTACGGCTCAGGTCGCGCTCTCATTTTTACTCCTCATGGGGGCAGGACTATTTGCCAGGACACTCGCCAATCTGAAGAACACCCCTACAGGCTTCGAGAGCGCGGAGAATCTGGTCTCGTTTCAGGTGGATCCGGCAAAGGACGGCTACACGGTTTCGCGCACGCGTGGCTTCTACACCGATCTCTTACGCCAAATTCGAGCGCTGCCGGGTGTGAAGTCAGCCGCTTATGCCATGTGGCCTTTACTCAACGGGCGCGAATGGGACCTGACTATCGCTGTCGATGGCCATCTGGCGGCGCTGGGAGAAGATATGCAGGTCTACTACAACCTGGTCTCTCCTGGATACTGGCGCGCCATGGGCATACCCTTGCTGCAAGGCCGGGATTTCGACGAGCGAGACCGAACCGGCGGAGATGATAAGCCCGCAGTTTTCAGCCAGGCGAAGATTCAAAATGTTCAAAGCGATCCGCAACCGTGGACCGTCGCTATCGTGAATCGGGAGTTTGCGCAACACTTCTATCCCGGGCAAGAGCCGGTCGGCCGCTACATTGGCTGTTGCCACGGCCCTGGCGCGAAACCCTCTATACGAATCGTGGGGGTCGTGGAGAACTCGTTGTTTGCAGGGCCTCGCGCGGGTGTTCGGCGGCAAGTGTTTCTGCCGTATCTGGAATCGGCCAGTCCCGCCGCTGTGACTTTTTACGTTGGTACCGCGGAGCCGTCGGCAGCCGTCTTCCCAACTCTACGAGGGATCGTGGCGAAGCTTGATGCGTCGCTGCCAATTTATGACTTGAAAACGCTGCAGACTCAGCTCGATGAGACCTTGAGCACTGAACGGCTGATCGCTTCTGTATCGGCTGTGTTTGGTGTTCTTGCGACCGTGCTGGCTGCCCTTGGAGTTTATGGTGTAATCACGTTCGTGGTTGCGCGGCGCACCAGAGAGATCGGGTTGCGAATGGCGCTGGGCGCGCCCCGATCATGGGTCCTATGGCTGGTGCTGCGCGAGGTGCTGATTGTGTTGGTAGGGGGCCTCATTGCGGGCCTCCCTGCCGCATACCTGTTAAATCGGTACGTTTCATCGCAATTATTCGGCGTCACACCGACTGATATCTGGATCGCCGCCGCCGCGGTAGTGACCTTGGGACTGGTCGCGTTGGTTTCGGGCCTTGTACCGGCGCGGCGCGCGAGCGCCATTGATCCTCTGACGGCGCTCCACTACGAGTAAGCCACCGTTCCATGCGGCCCGACCAGATTCTCACAACTCTCGATCGCAATTGTTTTATCTACTGGTCGCCGCTGGTTTTGGTATAGCCGTCCGAGAGTGTCTTCATGAAATCGACAATCAGCTCTTCTTCGTCGTTCGTCAAACCAAGATTTCCGATCCGCTGATCCACATTCTCGGAAACCTCCGGCGGAGGCCAGCATGTCTTACCAAAACCCGGATCATCAACTCCCTTAGCGCAGCGCGGCAAGACGTCGCGTGTGTTGTAAAAGTGAACGACAGTCTTCAGGTCCTTGATTACGCCATTGTGGAAGTAAGACTTGATAAAACTTGGATCGGGTCTCTTATCGACGTCGCGAATCGTTGCCGTCTGGAACCTGCCGTCGCTTTGCTCAGCGAGTTTCATCCAGCGATCCTTTGGATTGATCTGACCGGTGCCGGGAGCATTCCGCAGAAAGTCGCCCAGGCCGTGATCGATAAATGACATACCTTGCGGGTTGGGGGTGACTCCATATTTGTCGGCTTTGCTCTCGTACAGAAATGGGATGTCATCATTCTTGGGAAGTCCAAGATTGAATGCCGCGAAATCGGTGAACAGCGGCTCCGTTTCCGGCACGTCTTGAGTTGATATCGGCGGCTGTCCACTTTGGTGAGCCGTCAGACTGTCGAGATGGCACAGGTTGCACTTCCCTTTTCCATCGAACAGCTCCCAACCTTGCTGTTCATCCGCAGTCAGGATTTGCTGGTTCGGATGCGTAATGGCGTAGTCGAATTTGGAAGTGAATGGACTGACGTCCGGACCGGCTTCATTGGCGGCGATCGACATCGCGAACTGATCGAAGACGGTCTTGACGAGTGATCGACTCAGCTCATCCAGCGGAACGTTGCCCGGAAAGTCCGGGTCCGTAGGCCCTTGGGTAGGCGTGCTGCAGATCTCCTCGATATTGGAAGGGAAACGGATCGCGGTGATGTCGACCCCCCACACGTCCTTGAATAAGAACAAGTACGGTGCTTGCGACAGCCGGTATACAACACAGGCCGAATCTGGAAAGCCCAGCTCCAGAGGGTCGACGGGCGGCTCCTGCGCTTGTTGTGAGGAGGGATTTTGCAGCTTCCATGCGGTGGCACGCTGGTCCCAAAAGTTCCCCCCGTAGAACTGTTGTGAATTCGGATCGAGGTGGAAAATCTGCGAGTACGGGGAATAGGCGTAGCTCTTCGGCTTGCGGCTTCCAAATCGATAGCGGACGGACCCGGGATAACTGACTGTTGTTTTGTTCAGCTCGGAGATCGGTCCGGTGAAGCCGGTATCAGACGTGTGACACGACGTACAGGCTGCATTACGCAGCGCCGAGTAGTTCTTGTCGTATAGCAACAGCTTGCCAAGCATACGTATCTGCGGGAGTCGAGTACCTGGATTGATAGGGAGGGAGTGTGCAGTTTTCAGCGTGTCCTGTTCAATGTGATCGATCTGTTCCAAGACCTGGTTCATGTCCGTACAGACATTCGGCGGGATTAAACCCGCCGGATACGAATAGCCGCTTAAACAGCTATTTGCCGAAGGTCCTACTTGTGCGGACACGCGGTGCGACTCTCCCGATAGCAACAGGATTAGGGCACCCGCGATCAGAGTGAGGAAAGAAATGAACCCCTTCATGGCTCGCTCCTTTTAAAGGCTCTACGCTGGCAGGTTAGATCGGAATATTCATTGATGTTTCAGCCCGGAAATATACGTGCTCTGGCTCGGCCAGGTAATTCTCAGCGCCGAAGTGAGCCGCAGAGATCTGAACCCGCTCAGAAATTTAAATGAGCGCTAAACGCGAAACGGGAACCTTGCGGTTCCCGTTCGTCGTGTCGATCGTGTTCGACCCTGGATTTGTAACTAGTTGGTCCCCTGCATATCGGGGTAAATTCAGTATATCGCGCGCCGCCTTACCGAACCTTCTCCGCTATCGATTTCGCTTGCACAAACTGCAGCAGATAGTCGGGACCCCCCGCCTTTGAGTCCGTCCCCGACATGTTGAATCCGCCAAACGGATGCGCTCCTACCATCGCTCCCGTACACTTCCGGTTGATGTACAGATTTCCTACGAAAAACTGCCGCTTCGCTTTATCGACTTTCGCCGGGTCTGAAGTAAAAACCGCGCCAGTCAAACCATATTCGGAATCGTTGGCGAATTCGAGTGCCTGGTCGAAGTCTTTGGCCTTTGTAACCGCTAGCACCGGTCCAAAAATCTCTTCCTGAAAAATGCGTGTCTTGGGCTCAATGTCTGCAATGACCGTTGGCTTGATGAAATAGCCTTCCCCCTCTCCGGTGTTGCCGCCGGTAAGCAGACGGCCTTCTTTCTTCCCGGTCTCGATGTAATTTAGGATGCTGTCTTTCGCCCGGGCATTGATCACCGGCCCCATGTAGTTCTCCAACTGATCGGAAGGTCCAATCGTGATCGTCTCGGTCTTTGCTTTCAGCTTCTCTAGAAATTCGTCGTAGACCGCTTCATGTACGATCGCGCGCGAGCACGCGGAGCACTTCTGCCCCTGGTAGCCGAATGCCGAATACACCACGGCGCTCACCGCTTCGTCGAGATTATAGTCGCGGTCGACAACGATAGCATCCTTTCCCCCCATCTCGGCTATCACCCGCTTGATCCAGAGCTGCCCTTTCGGTGTCTTCGCCGCGAGTTCGTTGATTCGTAGGCCGACATCGCGTGATCCCGTGAACGAGATGAAGCGCGTCTTCGGATGCGTAACGAGAATATCTCCGATCGCCGCGCCGCTTCCTGTCAGCAGCGAGAAAGCTTGCGCCGGAAATCCGGCTTCGAGCAAAGCTTCCGCAAACTTTGCCGCTATCGTCGGTGTATCGCTTGAGGGCTTGATCACTACCGTGTTGCCCGTAACCAGAGCCGCCACCGTCATCCCCACTAGAATGGCTAGTGGAAAGTTCCAGGGCGGAATCACAATCCCCACCCCCAGCGGCAGATACAGCATCTCGTCGCGCTCGCCCGAGAGCTGCACTAATGGATCGGGTTTCGCCAATTTGAGTGCTTGCCGGGCATAGAACTCGCAAAAGTCGATCGCCTCCGAAACATCCGCTTCCGCTTCTGCCCAACTCTTGCCCGCCTCCGCCACCAGCCACGCGTCAAACTCGTATTTGCGATCGCGAATTATACCCGCCAAGCGCAGCAGATGATCTGTCCGCTCCTTAATTGTGGTCGCGCCCCAAACTGGAAAGTAAGAGTAAGCAGCTTCGACAGCGTCCCTTGCATCGTGCTCGGAGCCTTTTTGGTGAACTCCGACTATTTCCGACGGTTTAGATGGATTAAGAGAAGTTAATTTGTCGGACAGACCTTCTCCGGTCGCCTGCAATCAGCAGATCGTATTCCTTGCCAAACTCAGCGCGCACTTTTTGAAGCGCGCTGCGCATAGCTTTCGCTGCTTCCGGCTTGTTGAAATCCGTGTAGGGCTCGTTGGCGAAATCAGAGCCGGTCATCGATGGTTTTCTCTGCGATCTTGCGTCCCCGTTCGAAAATCTCGGCCGTCTCCTCGGCGATCTCACGTCCTCTTTCGTAGAGCTCTCGTCCGCGCGCCACGACGTCCTGGCTGGATTCGAGAAGACTCTTGCGGCCTTTCTGCGCCTTCGTCTTTAGCGTGTGCCTGGTCCGTCTTCCGGACTGCGGTGCCATCAATAAAGCAACCGCCGCCCCCACTAACGCGCCACCAATAAACCAGCCGATCAGAGCTCCACTACCGCGTTGACCTTCCATGTTCGCCTCCGTTCTCATTCTATGCGCGGCGGCAATTTACCCTCCCGGAGCCCCTTTTTTATAGACGGTAAAAACCTCCACCCGGTCGCCGTCTGTGCGGAACGTGGTCAGCCCCTGCTGATCGGTCCGGAAGACAGCTGCGTGGTGTGCCGCTAAACGCTTGAGCACGTCGGGGTTAGGATGATGGAACTGGTTCTTGTAGCCGTCCGAAATCACTGCAAATCGTGGACTGACGGCGCTCAAAAAATCCTCGGACGAAGACGTTTTACTACCGTGATGGCCTACCTTCAGCAGTGTCACGGGCCGTAGCATTCCACTCTGCAACATGTCGTTCTCCGATGCCCGTTCCGCGTCCCCGGTCAGCAGAATACGCTGATGTTTGTAACTGATTTCGAGCACCAGAGAGTCGTTGTTTCCCGCCGTGTCCTCAGGCAGGTAGTCGGGAGCGGGCGCCAGCACTCGAATTTCGGTTCCGCCCAGGTGAATGACTGCTGCGCTGCGCGTCAACGGGCGGATGTCCACATGGTCGCTCTTCGCATGCTGCTTGACGTTTTTCCATTCGGCGCTCTCGGGCTCGGCTCCTATCCAGAGTTGAGCGGGCCGGAAATCGTCCAGAATGGATGGCAGGCCGCCCATATGATCGGAGTGGCCGTGAGTCAGTACAACGTAATCCAGGTGCCGAATGCGGCGGCTCCATAGGTAAGGAGCGACGACGTCTTCGCCCATGTCGAGTTGTGGCTTTCTCACCATTCGTTCCGCGCCCGGAAAGCCACCCGCGTCCACCAGCATCGTTTTGCCATCTGGAAAGCCCAGAAATAAGCTGTCGCCCTGGCTCACATCTATCGCCGAGAGTTCCAAATAGCCCGGCCGCAGTTCCGCTTTCCAAGGCTGCCAGGAAATTATGCCGAAGAGCGCCAGGGAACAGGCAAGCGCCGGAGCCGTGAATACCCGCCTTCTGCGGATTGTGTATGCGAGCAGGATAAGCGACGCTGCGAATGCTACGGATATCCACAGCGGTAGCGCCGCCAATCTCCAGGCGGGCTCGAAGTTAGCGTGCCAGTTCGCGGTCTGTTCAGCCAAAACCAGAAACTCCTTTGTGAAGAAGGCGAGCACGTGAGAGCCGGTCAGAATCGACGCAAAACCGAAAGGAACCACCAGCGACAGCAGCGGGATGATGATGATATTCGCTGACAGGCCGGTAATGGAGAGCCGATGAAAATAGCAGATCATCGGCAGCGCCAGCCCGAACTGGACACACGCCGAGACCACCACCGTGTCAGCGATGAAGGCGGCCAGCCAGGTGCCGCGGGCCACGAGAAACTGCGCTGCTTTGCTCGAAAGACCGCTTGCGGCCTGAATCGTCCGTGAGAGTAGCCGTAATTCTACCCGCCATTGCGCCGCCGCCGCCGCAAGCTGCGGATCGTACCGAACCTGATCAAAGCGTTTTACCGCTGCGCGCATGGGTTCGGTGAAGCGCTCCATCACAGGAATGGCGAACGCCGCAATAGCCGCCGCCGAAAGGAAAGAGAGTTGGAAGCTGGGGTCGAATAGCTGATCGGGCGCAAACGCCAGATAAGCAATGCCGACCGCGGCCAATATATTCAAGATCCGTGTTTTGCGGAAGAAATAGCTGGCGATTAGAAACAGCGTGAACCCGCCTGCTGCTCTCACGACCGGCGAACTGAAGCCGGAAATGAAGGCGTAAAGCCAACTGGCAATCGTGGCGATTCCGAGTGCGGGAACGCGGCGGAACTGCAGCAGCTTCAACAGAAGCAAGATACTCAGCGCGAGGACCGAAACGTGCTGCCCGGAGATTACCAGCGCGTGATAGGTCCCTGTCACGCGAAAATCCGAGGTCCAACGCTTATCCACCCCGCTTGTTTCGCCCAACAAAGTCGCCTGGAGAAGTCCAACTGTGTGGAGATCGTCTACATATAGCGCGCGAATCCGTTCAAGTGCCCAGGTTCGGACTCGATATAGCCACCCGACAGCGCGCCATCCGCAACTTCCTGGTAAAACGTGAATATCCCCAGGCCCGGCGATGGAGCCGTTCCAATAAATGTGTTGCGCCGCCAGATAAGCAACATAATCGAAGGAGTCGGGGTTTTGGAAATTGCGCGGCGACCGTATCTTGGCAGCAACCTCAACTTTCTGGCCGTAATCCAGCGGCATGTTCGCCTCGGTTTTTAGGTTCACCGTGAGGCGAACGGCCGCTTTAGGCGTCAGGTTAAGGGTGAACTGCTCCCGTTGGGGGGAAAAAACCGGCGGATTGGTGACGCATCCGGTGAGTAGGACCACTTCCCCGTCTTCTGCATCTAGTTTGGGCGCAGCTCCCTGACGGTGCAGGATTTGGGTCGCGATTCCTGTCAAAACGAGGCAAATACAAGCCGCAACCAGCTTAAAAGGCGATTTTTGTTGCTTCCAAACCAGCGCTAGCATCACGGCGGCCAACCCGCATGCTACCCAGAGATCCGCTAAATGGAAGAAAATAAAGTGGGCCGTGAGAATTCCAGAGGCTAATGCTGCCGCCGGCAATAGCAGAGGCTCTCGACGCACGTAACCTTAGTGGGCCGACTAGCCCGCTTCGCTCTCGCCACTTGACACATACCTGACACAAACTACATACTGAAAGAAATTTAACGAAGCGTCGGCTTTAAGTGCGTAGATCCGATCGCGACCTTCGTTAAGAATTTCTCCTCCAACTCAACCTTTTGACAGGCTGATCGAACGAATCGATCAGCCATCTTTTTGAAAATGGAATTGGCACGCACCAGTTTTCAGTCCGGGTACGCCCTTGCGACGCACCCGACTGCGTCCACAGCGATCGAAACCGATAGGGAGGGTGTGGATGCAGGTTGGTTAAAGGTTCGTTCCAGCGGTTTCGATCTCCCTGCCTACTATGCCCGCCCAGCGAAAAGCAATTTGTCTCCCTTACTTTTGGTAATTCAGGAAATCTTTGGAGTTCATGAGCACATCCAGGGAATCTGCCGCAGGCTAGCCAAAGAGGGCTACTGCGCCATCGCACCGGAAGTCTATGCGCGTCAGGGGGACGTTTCTCGCATCAGCGACATGCAGCAGATTATCGAGAGAGTCGTTCGCAAAGTAGCCGATGAGCAGGTCTTGGCAGATTTGGATGCTGTGGTCGACTATGCGAAGACTTCAGGTCAAGGTGATGCAGACAAATTGGGAATTGTCGGGTTTTGCTGGGGTGGCAGAATCGTCTGGCTATATTCGGCTCATCAGCCGAAGCTGAAAGCGGGTGCCGCTTGGTACGGCAAGCTGACCGTTGGCCCTTATAGCACTCCATCCATGCAGCCGAAGCAGCCTGTCGATATTGTCGGCGAATTGCACGGGGCGATCTTGGGCCTATATGGTGGGAAAGACGAGGGCATTCCGCTCTCCGATGTGGCAAAGATGCGTGCTGGCATCAAGCTAGCGGGTAAAGAGAAGGATTGTGAAATCTTGGTCTATCCCGAAGCTGGTCACGCATTCAATGCCGATTACAGGCCCAGCTACGATGAGGCGTCTGCGAAAGATGCCTGGGTCAAAATGCTGCAATGGTTCCACGGGCACGGGCTAAGGGAATAGCGTCCCCTTTCCAGCCAATCGATTCCGTCCTGAAATATAATCTTCCTCAAAGAAGGTTGGGTCTCGAACGTGAAGAAATGGCTAACACTGCAAATCCTCGTTCCTCCGATTGAGGCCATCGACACAGTCGATGTTCGACCAGTGATTTCAACGTAGTTTAGCCCCTCCAGCTTCGCGACGCCCACGGGAAACGGAGTTTTTGGAAATACAGGACGCAATTTTCTCACCCGGGCCGGATTATTACTCTTGATGCATCGCTCTTCAAGCTAATCACGTTCAGAGAACGCTATAACCTGGAGCTGCGAGCGAAGCATTTAGCATCACCAATACGCCCCAGTTTGCAAATCCGGGAACAACACTCGGATCTGCCAATTTCGGCTACATCACAGGCACGCTGGGGGCAACACAACAGCCAGCAATGGCAATCGAGTGCTTTAGCTCGGGATGAAGTTCAGCTTTTAATAGCAGCGCTCAAAGCTACTGAGGAGGGGGCGAGGTTGAGGTGTTCGGAGCAGAGGTTGAGGTGTTCGGGGGACTGGACTGGGCCGGCGAAGACTTCTGGGTCTTTGCCGGGTCGGTGCTGGGAGATGAGGCAAGCACTGCGGCCTTGGTGGCAGCACCCTTAGTTGCCCAATCCTTCTCCGTCGCGGCATTACCGACAGTGCCTTTGGCAATATCGCTGGCAACGTCTTTCTTCACTGCTTGATCGGCTTGCTTAGCGGCTTCATGGGTGCCGTTGCCAATCTCGATAACTTTGACGCGAACCGGCTTTTTCCCGAATTTCATGCATTCGGCAGTGTTAGGCAGGTAAATGTCCAGCCTGCGACCCACAATCTTAGTACCAGTGTCAGCAACCACGTACTCTCCGGAATATCGTCCTGCGCGCCGGATTTTGATGCGCGTGCCGATCGGCAGGATGGCCGGATCGGCTGCAACTACATGCCGGTGTGTGTATTCGCCCGACGCCGTGATGCCGGTGACGGAGTACGCGGTAGCGATGAATTTGCCGTTCAGCCTTTCGGGTCGTGGCGCTGCGAAGGAGACACCCAAGTAAACAAGAAAGATCGCACAAATCCGACGCTGAACAATGTGACGCAAATTACCTTTCATGTTGGTTGGCCGGGCGAGTTTAACATGAAGATAAGACGGCAGAAATCGGGCAGATTGCACACCGGGGCTCGGCACAAAGTACTAGCTTGAGCGCCGGTACATCCCGGTTGTGCTGATGGAGCAAACGTGGTTGCTACTGATCCATTAGCTGCTTTGAGTGGCGAAGTGATCCGGCTCGAAGCAGCTGCAGAAAGTGCGATTAGACCTTCGCCCGACTCGCTGCTGCTTAAGAACTGCAAGTCATTTGGTCGCCGCCCGCGAACGTTCCTGCAGATCCCGCCATTCCTCTTCTTTCGAAACCGACTGAACGTGCTTCAGCGCAAGCAACAGTTCAGTGATGCAGCGCTTAGCGGCATCGGGCGAGGAGAATTCCAGTGTATATACTCCGTCGGTCCGCGGTTGCCGTAATTCCAGCTGTTCCCGCCCTGCCACGATACTTTCGTGCAAAGCCAACAATGACTGGCGCAGTTCATCAGCCCGGTAGAACGTTACACCTCCGTTGCCGATCACCGAGATAGCCCAATTGACAGACTCCGTGTGACACCAGATATGCGCATGTACGCCTTCGCCGAAATACTTTGTTTTGGTCGCCGCCTGGCGTTTAGTCATCAGGGGCCTATCAGCACCGGACGCCAAAGGCCATCGCCGCACAACTGGAGAAGCGGATCAGGAGGGTCCTATTGAAGATCAACGTGCTCGGCAACTAGCGCTATTTTACGCTTTCGGGTGGACGGAATCGGATTATCACCGAATTGTCAACAATGGACCGCTCCGCAGGCGGCCCGGTAGTGCTAATGTAGTAGTCCTCCGGCTTGGTGCACCCATGATCCGGAGACACTCCGGCGAATGCGGACTGCCCGAACACCACGCGTTGCTGAAAGACTCATGCTGATATTGCTTATCGCGTTGGTCATCCTAATCTGTGCGTCCTGGGTTCGTCGCCACTTTGGTGGAGTTCAGCACACCGTCAAACCAGCTCTCGCACAGTCTCGATCAAAGTCGTAGATCGTTGCCGAAAATTCCTCATGAATCCCCGTACTCAATCGAACTATTATCCGTGATGGGACAGACAAGAGCTGACTGCGGTAGTGACAATCCTGCCGGTCATCACAAACGCATGGTTCACGTTTGCGGCAAAACTGTGGACGGCGGTGATGGCGGCAAGGGCTACCAGCGTGGAGAGAAGTGCGTATTCAACAGTACCCTGCGCAGATTCATCTCGGAGCCAGAGCCAAATGCGATTGACCAAAATCATGTCAAGACCCTTACGTCTCCTGCCGTTCTGATTATACTTATACTCGCCGGGAGGGATGACTGCCCTATAAATCCGAGTACTAGTGGTACGGTTCTACCCCAGGTTGAGACTTACGCGCCATCTTTTCGATACGGAAGCATCACCCCTCCCAATTTTTAGCCCAGTGCTCAAATTGAGTCACCACCTCTACCCCATTCCGGTTGACAGGGAGTAGTACTGCCACGTACACTAAGAGGGTTTGGCGAGTTGATTCTTCGGCCTCCGTGCTACCGTGTCTTGAGAGGACGAACCCGGGATTGTTGACGGGTAGTGCTCAGTAGGCATCCGGCCGGAAGTCGGGTCCCGCTGTCGGGCCAGTAAACTCGTTTGAGTGACGCTGGTGCCTGGTATGGGCCGTTATCCGAAGCAGTTACCCTCGCGGTTGAGGCTGGTGAATACGCTATATCAGCCTCCTGGCAAGTAAGGTACAGCCGAGTTAAGTTTCCCAACGTTAGTCGGGGCTCGCGCCTGTGAGTAATCCACGTTTTTAATTGCTCGTATCTCAAGTGCGGGCTGAAGACTTTTAGACGAGAGTATTTCGTGTGTTTCGGGGGTGGCCAGCAGCCTTCCCGGATTACGACTGATTTAAGGAGATGCAACGCGCAGAGTAGCCTCACGGGCGGTCTTGCGTGTTCTGGGAAGCATGCCGACGTTTAACCAACTCGTACGTAAAGGCCGCAAGGCCACTCGCTACAAGACTGCCAGCCCTGCGCTGCAGGCCTGCCCGCAGCGGCGTGGGGTTTGTACTCGTGTTTACACGACTACTCCGAAGAAGCCGAATTCCGCGCTTCGCAAGGTAGCCCGCGTGCGGCTGACGAACGGGATTGAGGTGACTACCTACATTCCAGGCGTCGGCCACAATCTGCAAGAGCACTCGATTGTGCTGATTCGCGGCGGCCGTGTGAAAGACCTTCCTGGAGTGCGTTATCACGTGGTGCGCGGAACGCTCGATACGGCGGGCGTGGCGAACCGGAAGCAGGGCCGTTCGAAATACGGCGCGAAACGTCCGAAGGGCGGCGCCGCGGCTGCTCCCGCGAAAGGTAAGAAGTAGGAGTTATAGGAGACTATGCCACGCAGACGACGCCCCGAGCCTAGAGAAATCATTCCGGATCCGCTTTATAACTCGAGCCTGGTTGAGAAGTTTGTGAACTCCATGATGTGGGATGGGAAGAAGACCACTGCCCAGAAGATTTTTTACGACGCCATGGAGACGTTGCGAGAGCGTTCCGGGGATGACCCGCTGAAGGCGTTCAAGAAAGCTGTCGAGAATGTGAAGCCGGTGCTCGAAGTGAAGACACGCCGTGTGGGTGGAGCGAACTATCAGGTGCCGGTGGAGGTCTCGCAGAACCGCCGAACGAGTCTGGCGTTGCGCTGGCTGATTACGAATGCGCGAGGCCGTCCCGATAAGAGCATGGCCGATAAGCTGGCCAATGAATTGAGTGATGCCTCCAATATGCGCGGAGGCGCTGTGAAGAAGAAAGACGATGTGCACCGCATGGCGGAAGCTAACAAGGCATTCGCGCACTATCGCTGGTAACCCGTCGAATTAAGAGCTGAATCTATAGTTATGCCCCGCACTGCACCGCTAGAACGAATGCGCAATATCGGCATCATGGCCCACATAGATGCCGGTAAGACCACCACGACCGAACGCATCCTGTACTACACGGGCCGTACGCATAAAATCGGCGAGGTGCATGAAGGAACAGCCACGATGGACTGGATGGCACAGGAACAGGAGCGCGGCATAACGATTACTTCCGCCGCCACGACCTGCCAATGGCAGGACACTACCATCAACATCATCGATACGCCAGGGCACGTGGATTTCACGGCGGAAGTGGAGCGAAGCCTGCGAGTGCTCGACGGTGCCTGCGCGGTTTTCGACGCGGTAGCAGGCGTGCAGCCGCAGTCGGAAACGGTGTGGCGCCAGGCGGACAAATACGGCGTTCCGCGCATTTGCTTCATCAATAAGATGGATCGAGTGGGCGCCGATTTTTATCACTCGGTCGACACCATCGTGGACCGGCTGAACGCGCGCCCGGTGGCGATTCAGTTGCCGGTCGGCGCGGAGGACCAGTTCAAGGGCGTGGTGGATCTGGTCAAGATGAAAGCGCGCATCTGGCGCGACGAAACACTCGGTGCGAAGTATGACGATGTGGACGTGCCGGCCGATCTTCTCGAAAAATCCAAAGAGTATCGCGACAAGCTGATCGAAGCGGTATCAGAATCCGACGATGTGCTGATGGAAAAGTACATCGAGGGACAAGCGATCACCGAGCAAGAATTGCGGGCCGGTATTCGCAAGGCGACCATTCTGCAAAAGATTTTCCCAGTGATCTGCGGATCTTCGTTCAAGAACAAGGGTGTTCAGAATCTTCTCGATGCAGTAGTGGATTATCTGCCTTCGCCGCTTGATGTTCCTCCAATCAAGGGCGTTGCGGTCGACAATCCGGAAGAGATTTTAGAGCGGAAGGCGAGTGACTCGGAGCCGTTTGCCGCACTGGTCTTCAAGATCATGACCGACCCGTTTGTCGGGCAGCTCTGCTTCATTCGGGTGTATTCGGGCAAGCTCAATGCAGGCGAATCCATCTATAACGTCAGCAAAGGTAGGCGGGAGCGGGTAGGCCGCCTGGTCAAGATGCACGCCAACAAGCGCGAGGAAATTCAAGAGATTCTCGCAGGCGATATCTGCGCGGCGGTGGGCCTGAAAAACGTGGTGACAGGCGACACGATCTGCGATGAAAACAGTCCGGTAGTGCTTGAATCCATCATCTTTCCGGCACCCGTGATCCAGCTCGCTATCGAGCCAAAGACCAAGGCGGACCAGGAAAAACTCGGTGTGGCGATCCATAAATTGGCTACGGAAGACCCGACGCTGCACGTATCGACCGATCCCGAGACCGGCCAGACGATCCTCGCCGGCATGGGCGAACTGCACCTTGAGATCATCGTGGATCGCATGCAGCGGGAATTCAACGTGGGCGCGAACGTTGGTAAACCGCAGGTTGCTTATCGTGAGACCATTCGCCAGCGCGCGGAATACGATTACACCCATAAGAAGCAGACGGGCGGCAGTGGCCAATATGCTCGCGTCAAGCTGCGCGTGGAGCCTGATCCGGATAAGGATTTCGAATTCGAAAACGAAGTTACCGGAGGCAATATTCCGAAGGAGTTCATCCCGGCTATCGAGAAAGGCGTAGCGGAGGCGCTGGAGGGCGGGATTCTGGCCGGCTATCCATTGAACAATATCAGGGTGACGGTGTTCGATGGGGCCTATCACGATGTCGATTCTTCGGAGATGGCGTTTAAGATCTGTGCTTCAATTTGCTTTAAAGAAGCGGCAGCCAAGGCGAAGCCGGTGTTGCTCGAGCCCGTGATGCGGGTAGAAGTGACAGTGCCAGAAGAGTATATGGGCTCGGTGAACGGTGACCTGATTTCACGGCGTGGGCGTCTGGAAGGAACCGAGGTGGCGGGCGGAACGCAGATCATCAAAGCGATGGTGCCGCTTTCGGAGATGTTCGGTTATGCAACCGAGCTTCGTTCGCGCACCCAGGGCCGCGGAAGTTTCACCATGCACTTTGGGCAGTACGAAGAAGTGCCGCGCAATCTGGCAGAAGAAATTATTAACCGCAATAAGGGCGGAATCGCAATCAGGTAGGAGGACACCATGGCGAAAGAGAAATTTGACCGCAGCAAACCGCACGTAAACATAGGTACGATCGGGCACATCGATCACGGGAAGACGACGTTGACGGCGGCGATCACGAAGACGTTGTCGAAGCACAATCCGAAGAACAAGTTCCGGAGCTTCGATTCGATCGACAATGCGCCGGAGGAGAAAGCGCGCGGGATCACGATAGCGGTAGCGCACGTGGAGTACGAGACGGCGAACCGGCATTATGCGCACGTGGATTGTCCTGGGCATGCCGATTACATCAAGAACATGATCACCGGAGCCGCGCAGATGGATGGCGCGATTCTGGTGGTGGCGGCAACCGATGGCCCGATGCCGCAGACACGGGAGCACATACTGCTGGCGCGGCAGGTGGGAGTGCCGTACATTGTGGTGGCTTTGAACAAGGTCGACATGGTGGACGATCCGGAGCTGCTTGAGCTGGTGGAACTGGAAGTGCGCGAGCTGCTGTCGAGTTATCAGTTTCCAGGCAACGATCTGCCGGTGGTGAAGGTGAGCGCGCTGGGTGCGTTGAACGGGGACGCGAAGTGGGAAGCCTCGGTTGACGAGCTGATGGCGAAGGTGGACGAGTACATTCCGGTACCGGAGCGTGCGATCGACAAGCCGTTCATCATGCCGATTGAAGACATCTTCTCGATTCAGGGCCGGGGCACGGTGGTGACGGGGCGCATCGAGCGGGGGATCTGCAAAGTCGGCGAGGAAATGGAGATCGTGGGCTTTCAGGATACGCGCAAGACGGTGGTGACGGGCGTCGAGATGTTCAAGAAGCTGTTGGACGAGGGGCGGGCCGGGGACAACGTGGGCTTGCTGCTGCGCGGTATCGAAAAGAACGATGTGGAGCGCGGGCAGGTGATTGCGAAGCCGGGCTCGATCAAGCCGTTCAAGAGATTCAAGGGTGAAGTGTACGTGTTGTCGAAGGAAGAAGGCGGGCGGCACACGCCGTTCTTCAACGGCTATCGGCCGCAGTTCTACTTTAGGACAACGGATGTGACGGGAGTGGCGAAGCTGCCGGAAGGCATGGAGATGGTGATGCCGGGCGACAACGTGTCGGTGGAAGTGGAGCTGATCACGCCGATCGCCATGGACAAGGGGCTGCGCTTTGCGATTCGCGAAGGCGGACGCACAGTCGGCGCCGGTACCGTTACGGAGATTTTGAGCTAAACCGCTCCCTGGCGGTCGCGGCTCAGAAAGGCCGTGCGAGCAAGCGGTTTGAGAGAACAACGAAGAACATGAAAGAACGCATTCGCATCCGACTGAAGGCCTACGATCACCGTGTGCTCGACCAATCGACGGGCGACATTGTCGATACAGCCAAGCGCACTGGCGCTACAGTGGCTGGTCCGATTCCGCTGCCGACATTGAAGAATCGTTACACCGTCCTGCGGTCGCCGCATGTCGATAAGAAGTCGCGCGAACAGTTCGAAATTCGTACCCACAAGCGTTTGCTCGATATTCTCGAACCGACGCAGGATACCGTGGATGCCTTGATGAAGCTGGATCTTCCCGCCGGTGTGGATGTGGAGATCAAGGCATTCGGTAAGAAATAAGCCAAGTGAGGTTAGAGACGCTCATGAGTCCAGGAATTCTCGGCAAGAAAATCGGCATGACGCAGGTCTTCAACTCGGAGGGGCAGGTTGTCCCTGTCACGCTCGTGAAGGCAGGCCCGTGCGTAGTCACGCAGCGGAAGACTCCGGCGACCGATGGTTATGACGCCGTGCAGTTAGGTTTGGTGGAGTACGCGAAGAAGCCCAATAAACCGATGGCGAAGCATCTTGCCAAATCGGGTGCGGAAGGTGTCCGGTTTTTGCACGAATTCCATTTAGGGCAGGGGACAGGCGACCTGAAGCAAGGCGACCGCGTGTTGGCAGAGGAGTTTAAGCCGAGAGACATGGTTGACGTAATCGGCACCAGCAAGGGCCGAGGGTTCGCGGGCGTGGTGAAACGACATCACTTTCGGGGTGGCGACGCAACGCACGGGTCGATGTTTCACCGGGCACCGGGCTCTATTGGCGGTTCGTCGTTCCCATCGCGCGTTTTTCCCGGCATGAGAATGGGCGGCCAGATGGGAAACGGTCAGATCACGGTGCGTAATCTGGAAATCGTTAGCGTGGACGTGGACGACAACGTGATAGCGGTCAAAGGCGCGATCCCGGGACCGAACGGCGGCTACGTTATGGTCCGGCGTGCAAAGAGATAGGTACAGATCATGCCCAGTGTAGAGATTGTAGATCTGGACAATACGGCGGTCGGCTCGATCGAGCTGGCGGACGCGGTGTTCGGCGCCGAAGTGAATGAAGCGCTGCTGTATGAAGCCGTCCGGCAATATACGGCGGCACGGCGCTCGGGAACGGCGTCTACCAAGACACGTCACGAAGTATCCGGATCGGGTAAGAAATTATGGAAGCAGAAAGGAACGGGACGTGCCCGCATGGGTTCGATCCGCTCGCCTTTATGGCGCCATGGCGGAACGGTTCACGGACCGCAACCGCGCAGCTACGAGTACAAGCTGCCGCGCAAGATGGTACTCGGCGCGCTGCGCTCGGCTCTCTCAGCCAAACTTCGCGATGGCGAGCTGCGGATTGTTCGTGCTTTCGAGCTGGCGGATCACAAGACCAAGAACATGCTGGGCGTACTCGGGAAGCTGCAGACGAAAAAGACGGTGCTGCTGGTGGAAGCGGGTGAAAATGTCAATTTACATCGAGCGTCGCGCAATTTGCCTGGTGTGAAACTGGTGCCGACCAGAGATGTGAACGTGTACGATCTGCTGCGCTACCAGGAAGTGCTATTGAGCGAAGGCGCTGCGAGGAAACTTTCGGAGGCGTTAGCGTAATGACCGTATACGATGTGATCCGGCGTCCACTGATTACCGAAAAGGGGCATACGAAGCGCGAAGCCGAGCGGACACTGTGCTTTGAAGTGCATCCGGACGCCAACAAAATCCAGATCAAACAGGCAGTAGAAACTGTGTTCCGCGTCAAAGTGGTTGATGTGCGGACGAGTAATTTCGCCGGCAAGCTGCGCCGGCGCGGCCGTTTCAGCGGCTACGCTTCGGATTGGAAGAAAGCCTACGTGCGGCTGGCCGAAGGGCAGAAGGTGCCCGAGTACGCGGAGATCTAAACCATGCCTATCAAGAGTTTCAAGCCAGTAACGCCGACGCGGCGCTTCCAGACGTATATCACTCGGGAAGACATTACAAAGGACCGGCCGGAAAAGTCGCTGGTTGAAGGAAAGAAACGCTCCGGCGGGCGCGACTCGCGCGGACGAACGTCTAGCCGTTTCATTGGTGGAGGCGCTAAGCAGGCCTATCGGGTTATTGATTTCAAACGCGACAAAAGCGGGGTTCCGGCTAGGGTTGCGGCTATTGAGTACGATCCGAACCGATCGGCGCGTATCGCTCTGCTTCATTATGCAGACGGTGAAAAGCGCTACATCATCTGCCCGGTTGGGCTGGAAGTCGGGCGCACGGTAAGCGCCGGGGCAGAGGCAGATATCCTGGTCGGCAACGCCCTGCCGCTCAAGAACATTCCTGCCGGTACTGTGGTTCACAACATCGAGTTGCGGCCTGGCAAGGGCGGCCAGATGGCGCGTTCGGCAGGAGCGCAGGCGCAGCTGGTCTCGAAAGAAGGCGCGATCGCGTTGCTGAAACTTCCGTCGGGCGAAACACGCCGGGTGCAGGTTGAGTGTATGGCGACGGTCGGGCAAGTGGGCAATGTGGAGCATGAGAACGTATCGCTTGGCAAGGCGGGACGTTCGCGCTGGTTAGGCAAGCGGCCGCACAACCGTGGCGTATCGATGAATCCAGTCGATCATCCGCATGGCGGTGGTGAGGGGAAAACGTCCGGCGGCCGCCATCCGGTGACGCCCTGGGGTCAGCCAACACGTGGTTTTAAGACCCGAAACAATAAGCGCACGGATCGGTGGATCGTGACGAGAAAGGCTAAGAAGCGTTGATCCGGCGATCCAAAGAGAGCGCGCAGGGCGTTTTGCTGCCCGTTGCGTGCGATTCAATGTGGTCACGGTGGATTGTGACGAGAAAGGCTAAGAAGCGCTAATGAGTCGATCGCTTAAAAAGGGACCGTTCACTGACGACCACCTGGCGAAGAAGGTGGGTGTTCTGAACACGAATAATCAAAAGGCAGTCGTGAAGACTTGGTCACGTCGCTCGACGATTATTCCAGACTTCATCGGGCACACGCTCGCCGTGCATAACGGAAAGAAGTTCATTCCGGTCTACATCACCGAGAACATGGTAGGCCACAAGCTCGGTGAGTTCTCGCCCACGCGTACCTTCAAGGGCCACGCGGCGAAAGCAACCGAGAAGGCGGCAAGGTAATGGCTGACCAGAAACCGACTTTAGCGAAAGCGGAAGCGCGCTATTTGCGCGTGTCTCCGCAGAAGGCTCGGCTAGTGATCGATATGATCCGGGGCCAGCAGGCGGGCGATGCGATTCACATTCTGAGCGCAGTAAATAAGCGGATTGCGCCGGCTGTCGAGAAGGTGTTGCGCTCGGCGATCGCAAATGCCGAGAACAAGTCGCAGGATGTAGATGTCGATCGTTTGTTTGTAAGCGAAGCGTACGTTAATGAAGGTCCCAGGACGAAGCGGATCAGGCCGGCTCCGATGGGCCGCGCGTATCGCTACCAGCGCAGGATGGCGCATATCGTAGTGAAACTCGGCGAGCGCGCCGAAGAAGAGGAAAAAGAGTAACGTGGGTCAGAAAGTACATCCCTACGGATTCCGTTTAGGCGTCACGAAGACCTGGCGCTCGCGCTGGTTCGCCAAGCAGGACTATTCGAAACTGCTGCACGAGGATCTCGAGCTGAAGGAATCGCTTCTGAAGCGCCTGAAGGCAGCCGGTGTCAGTTCGATAGAGGTCGATCGCCCGGGCAACAAGCTTCGCATCACTATTCGAACGTCTCGTCCGGGAATTATCATAGGACGCAAAGGCGCTGAGATCGAGAAGCTCAAGGGCGACCTGGCGAAGAAAACCAAGCGCGAAGTCTTCATCGACATTCAGGAAGTACACCGGCCGGAACTCGATGCGCAACTGGTCTCGGAATCGATCGCGCTGCAACTCGAAAAGCGCGTGGCGTTTCGCCGGGCCATGCGCAAGGCGGTCGACTCCGCGCTGCGCTTCGGTTGTAAGGGAATCAAAGTTCGTGTCTCCGGCCGCTTGAATGGCGCCGAGATCGCCCGCAGCGAATGGTATTTGCAGGGGCAGCTTCCATTGCACACTCTGCGCGCCGACATCGATTACGGTTTCACGGAGGCCTACACAACCTATGGCGTGATCGGCGTCAAGGTGTGGATTTACAAAGGCGAAGTGCTGGAGAGCGGCAATCGGAGGAATTCGCTTCGCAATGAGGGTGAGCCGCGCCGCCGGCGCCGCGATGACCGCGATCGTCGTCCGCCAACGCAGGTTGCGGAATCCGGCGGTCCGGTCGTGCAGCAGACCCCGGGCGATTTGCCGAAGCCGGCGACTGCACCGATCATTCCGCCGCTTTCCGCACCGCAGGCCCCGTCCTGGAAACAGCCGGCGGGCAGCAGCGGAGAGGAGCACACGGAAGCTGCGCCTGCCTCCCCAGAAGGGAAAGAGCATTCGAGCGAGTAGCCGTGTACGGCGGCTGCAGTAAGCAAGAGGAATAACTGCTATGTTGATGCCGAAGAAAGTCAAGTTCCGCAAGCAACAGCGCGGGCGTATGAAGGGGAAAGCCTGGCGCGGCTCGTCACTCTCGTTCGGAGAGTTCGGCCTGAAAGCGCTTGAGTGCGGCTGGGTGAGCAATCGCCAGATCGAGGCCGCCCGTATCGCCATGACGCGTTTCATCAAGCGCGGCGGGAAGGTCTGGATACGTGTTTTCCCGGACAAGCCCATCACAAAGAAGCCGCCGGAAACCCGCATGGGTAAAGGAAAAGGCGCGCCCGAAGCTTGGGTTGTGGTCATCCGGCCGGGCAAAATGCTCTTCGAGATGGAGGGCGTGTCTATTCAGGTCGCTACCGAAGCTATGCGCCTGGCAGCGGCGAAGATTTCGGTTCCCACCAAGTTTGTGTCACGTATGCACGCGGCGGAAGCTGTCAAGAAAGCGGGCTGACAGGAGCTTCGGCCGAGGACTGAAAGATGAAGGCAAACAAGATTCGCAATATGGATTTAGGTGAGGTGGAGCGGCAGGTGCAAGAGAGCAGGGAACAACTGTTCCGGCTTCGTTTCCAAATGGGAATGGGGCAAACAGAAGGACTCAAGAAATACCACGGTTTGAAGAAGGACCGCGCTCGTCTCCTCACGATCATGAACGAGAAGCGCGCCGCCGGTGAAACGGCAGCGCCGGTTGCCGCAAAGAAGACGGCTTCCGGCAAGAAGAAAAAGTAAGAGATTTAGGACAGATCACAATGGCGGCAGCAGCGGGCGAGACAACGGAGAAGAAGGGTCACAAGAACGAAAAGATCGGCGAAGTGGTGTCGACCAAAATGGCCAAGACCATCGTGGTCGAAGTCACCCGGCGCGTTCCTCACCCTGTATATAAACGAATCGTTAGCAAGCGGAAGAAGTTCTACGCACATGACGAGCAACAGACCGCACAGATGGGCGATGTTGTCCGTATCATAGAGTGCCGTCCGGTGAGCCGGTTGAAACGGTGGGAGCTCGGCACGGTCCTACGCAAGGCGGTTCAGGTGGGCGTTGAGCACCCGGCTCTGGCGACGAGCGCCGATACGCGCGAGAAGAAGACGATTAAGAAGGGCAAGTAAGGCGCAGGGCTTGACGGAGAAACGAATATGATTGGAATGCGAACGATGTTGGAGGTGGCCGATAATAGCGGTGCACGCAAGCTGCAGTGCATCTTGCCCCGCGGCGGCGACCTCGGGCTTCGCGCGGGACTGGGCGATATCATCACGGCCAGCGTGAAAGAGGCAGCGCCGGATTCCAGTATCAAAAAAGGCAAGGTGGTGCGTTGCGTGGTGGTTCGGATGCGCAAAGAGACACGCCGCAAGGACGGCACCTACATTCGCTTCGATTCCAACGCGGCGGTACTGATCAACGAGGTCGGCGAGCCACTCGGTACGCGTGTGTTTGGACCGGTAGCGCGTGAATTGAGAGATAAACGCTTCATGAAAATTGTATCGCTCGCTCCGGAGGTGATCTAGCTATGCCGAAAACTGCGTACAAGCGACGGCAGGAGCGCGGTGAACGGAGGCCGCTCCGGGTCAAAGTGAAAAAAGACGACTTGGTCCGGGTGATTGCCGGACGCGACAAAGGCAAAACCGGCAAGGTGCTGGAAGTGGACCGCTTCGCGCGGAAGGTCACCGTTGATGGCGTCATGATCGTCAAGCGCCATACGCGCCCGAATCCTGCGCAGCAGATCAAGGGCGGCGTGGCAGAAAAACCGATGCCAATCGATATGTCGAATGTCATGCTGTTGACTGCTGGCGGGATTCCGACGCGGGTTGGTTACAGAGTGGAAAATGTGAGTGGCTCGGCCCGTCGAACACGTATCGCCCGCAAGGGTGGTGAAGCGCTTGACAGGAAATAGCAGCGGACCAACTGGCGTTGACCGAATAAGGAATTAGAAGGAAGATGGCGAAGGACAGCGAAAAGAAAGCGGGCGCGAAACAGGGCGGAGCCGCAAAGGCTCCGGCCGGCGAAAAGAAGCCCCGGACCCCTAAGAGTGCTTCTGCGGAAAAGGAACCGGCCGCTGGTAAAGCCGAGGCGCCTCGCTCGCGCAGCGGCAAAGCGCGCTTGCGCGAGCATTACAACAAGAACGTTCTCGCTGCGCTCAAGAAGGACTTCAATTACGCGAACCCGATGGCCGTGCCGAAGATTGAAAAAGTGTCGATCAATATCGGCTTAGGCGAGGCGACTGGAAACAGCAAGCTGATGGATGGCGCGGTGAACGAACTAAGTGCAATCTCGGGTCAGAAACCCGTGGTGACAAAGGCCAAAAAGTCCATCGCCGCATTCAAGTTGCGCGAGGGAATGTCGATCGGGTGCATGGTGACGCTACGTGGCGACCGAATGTACGAATTTCTCGATCGTTTGATGAACGTTGCCCTTCCGCGCGTGCGCGACTTCCGGGGTGTTTCCTCAAAGTCATTCGACGGTCGCGGTAACTACACGCTCGGCTTGAAGGATCAGTTGATTTTTCCCGAGATCGATTACAACAAGGTGGAGAAGACGAAAGGCATGAACATCTCCATCACCACCACGGCGAAAACAGACGCCGAGGGACTGGCATTGCTGCGTCATATGGGTATGCCGTTCCGTCAGTAGACGAACGCAATTGGAGAAAGATGGCAACTACCGCAAAAATCGCTAAGGAAGAGAAGAAGCTAGTCGAAATGGGCCTGGCGCGGAAAGCCGGAACACCGGTCAAGTTTCCGACCCGGTTACGCAACCGGTGCAAGAACTGCGGACGTCCGCGTGGGTTTCTCCGAAAGTTTTCGCTGTGCCGGATCTGCTTTCGGAAATTCGCGCTGGCCGGTGAAATCCCAGGCGTTACGAAGGCAAGCTGGTAAAAGGCGCACAGCCGAACATTTATGGCTGATTGCTGATTGCTAATTGTTTATAGCTCAACGTAATGAAAGGTGCTGAAAAATAGATGACAGCAGACCCCATTGCCGACATGTTGACGCGCGTGCGTAACGCGCTGATCGCCCGCCACGCTAAGGTGGACGTACCCGCATCCCGGCTGAAGAACGAATTAGCCCGTATTCTGAAGGAAGAAGGCTACATTCTCAATTACAAACTGACGGAAGAAGGACCGAAGAAGTTTATCCGGTTGTACTTGAAGTACACTCCAGGCAATCTGCCGGTCATCTCCCGTATCGAGCGAGTCTCGCGTCCCGGCTGCAGAGTTTACGTCGCGAGCAAGGAGATTCCGCGCATTCTGGGTGGTCTTGGCATAAACATTCTGACTACCCCGAAAGGCGTGATGACGGGAGGAGCGGCGCGTAAGGAAGGCGTTGGCGGAGAGGTTCTCTGCCAAATCTGGTAGAGGGTGCAGGATAGACATGTCACGAGTAGGAAAAAAGCCCATTCCCTTGCCGAAAGGGGTCACAATCGATATCGGCAAAGAAATACGGGTCGAAGGACCAAAGGGTAAGCTGACTGTCCCCATTCCTGCCGGCGTGCGCGTTGAGCAAAAGGATGGTCATCTGGAACTGGTTCGAGATAGCGACCGGTATGCCGCTCTGCATGGTTTAACCCGGGCGTTGACGGCGAATGCCGTGCAGGGGGTTTCTACCGGCTTTACGCGCGAGCTGGATATTGTCGGTACGGGTTACCGCGCCGATGTGAAGGGGAAAATTGCAATCTTCACGCTCGGCTACTCGCATCCAATCGAGCTTCTTCTTCCAAATGGAGTGGAGCTGAAAGTCGATCGTCAAACTCATTTGATTCTCACCGGGTATGACCGGCAGGTAGTTGGGGAGGTCGCATCTCAGATTCGCGCGCTGCGTCCACCCGATCCGTACAAGAACAAAGGCGTTCGCTACACCGGAGAATTGCTGCGCAAAAAGGCGGGCAAGACCGGAGCAGGGAGCAAATAGGGATGGCTAGAGATTCCAGAAGAACGATTCGGACGCGCATTCACCAGCGAATCCGAAACCGCGTGGCGGGAACCCAGGAGCGTCCGCGTCTCGCCGTGTTTCGCAGCGTCAACCACATCTACGCCCAGGTTATAGATGATGGTCAGGGGCACACATTGGTGGCCGCCGCCTCCACCGAAAAGGATCTGCGCGGCAAAGGGGGCAACCTGGAAGGGGCCAAATTGATCGGCAAAGCCGTGGCGGAGCGAGCCAAGGAGAAAGGTATCAGCAAAGTCGTTTTCGATCGCGGTGGTTATCTGTACCATGGCCGCGTCAAAGCACTTGCCGATGCAGCCCGTGAAGCGGGTCTGGAGTTTTAAAAAAGAATGGCAGTGACTGTAAGGGCCAAGCGTGTCGACACGCATAATCTGAACCTGAAGGAACAAGTGGTCAGCATCAACCGAGTGACCAAGGTGGTCAAAGGCGGCAAGAACATGAGCTTTTCTGCTCTGGTTGTGGTCGGCGACCCGGGTGCGAAAGTGGTCGGATACGGTACCGGCAAAGCGAAAGAGGTGCCTTCGGCGATCAAGAAGGGCATTGAGGCGGCGAAAAAGAACCTTCGGAAAGTCAACGTTCTCGCGACTACTATCCGGCATCCTGTTTTAGGACGGTTCGGCAGCGGCTTGGTTCTTTTAAAGCCCGCACCCGAAGGGACTGGTGTCATCGCTGGCGGTCCGGTGCGGGCGGTCATTCAGGCCGTTGGAATTCCGAACGTGCTGACCAAATCGATCGGTTCACACAACGCGCACAACGTGGTGAAGGCGACCATTGACGCGCTCGAGCAGCTTTGCGATAAAAACGCTATTGCGGAGATGCGGGGGCTGCCTGTCGAGAAGCTCTAAACGAGCGAAAAAGAGAAGAGCAGACTGAATGGCTACCGAAGGAAAAATCAAAATCAAGCTGGTGCGTAGTACGATCTGCACGCCGCAAAAACACAAGAATATCGTGAAGTCTCTCGGCCTTCACAAGATCAATCGGGTAGTCGAACGGCCTGATACGCCGGGTTTTCGCGGCATGGTCAAGAAAGTGCCGCATCTACTCGAAATAGTAGAGGATTGAGCCGCGCGCGGTAGCAAGCGGTTGCCAAGGAAGACGAAATGAATCTGAGCAATCTCCGGCCTCCAAAGGGTCAGAAACATAAAAAACAGCGCATTGGCCAGGGAATGGGAACCGGCCGCGGCAAATATTCGGGACGCGGCGCAAAGGGCGCGAAATCCGTTTCGGGTTACAGTAAGATGCGCGGCTTCGAAGGCGGGCAGATGCCGCTGCATCGCCGGTTGCCGAAGCGCGGCTTTACGAGTATCTTCCATAAAGAATACGCCGTTGTGAATGTGGGCGCTCTTGAGAAACTCGAAGGCGATACCTTTACTGCGGAATCGTTGGTAGCAAGCGGAGTTATTAAGAAACTTCATTCCGGTCTCAAGATTTTGGGCAATGGAGAACTAACCAGAAAGATCAGCGTCGAGGCTCACCTTTATTCGAAGGCCGCACTCGATAAGATTCAGAAGGCTGGCGGCAGCGCCGGGGTCATAGAAAAGAAGTCCGGTAAGCCCGAGACGGAAGAGAAATAAACGAGCGTTCTACTCGGGTAGAGCGCATTGAGACATGCAAAAGTTCATCGAAGCACTGGGTAACATATTCCGGATCAAGGATCTCCGGAATAGAGTCGGCTTCACGTTAGCTCTGCTTGCCGTTTACCGGATTGGCGCCTATATACCGACTCCGGGAATCGCCACCGACAGGTTCCAGGCATTCTTCCAGCGCAATGCCGCTGGCGGATTCCTCGGGTACTTCGATCTGTTCAGCGGCGGCATGCTCCGGCGCATGACTATTTTTGCGCTTGGCATCACGCCCTACATAACCTCTTCGATCATCCTGCAGTTGCTACAGGTAGTCATTCCGACCCTGGATAAGCTGCAAAAAGAAGGGGAACTCGGACGCCGCAAGATCACGCAGTGGACTCGTTATCTTACCGTTGCATTAGCAATCGTGCAGTCGATCGGTATTGCTTTCGCTCTCCAAAACTCGGATGGCAATTTCGTCCTGAATCCCGGTTTTACGTTCATCTTCATGACGACGCTCACCTTTACCGCAGGCTCGGCGTTCATCATGTGGCTGGGTGAGCAGATTACGGATCGCGGCATTGGCAATGGGATGTCGCTAATCATCTTCGTCGGCATCATCGTCGGTCTGCCGAGTGCGGTAACGAGTATCTATCAGAACACATTTGTGACCCACCAGTGGCCGGTGCCGCAAATGGTCATCATCCTTGCCCTGATGGTTGCGGTGGTAGCTTTTATCGTGCTGGTCGAGCGCGGCGAACGCCGCATTCCGGTGCAGTACGCCAAGCGCGTCATCGGGCGCCGCATGATGGGCGGCCAATCGACTCATTTGCCTTTGAAAGTGAACGCAGGCGGTGTTATTCCCATCATTTTCGCATCGTCTTTATTGGCCTTACCGCAAACCGCTGTACAGTTTCCGATTGTGAAAAATAATCGCTGGCTGAATAACATGTTGAGCGGTCTTGGCGGGGCTGAGCCGACCTATTATCTGGTCTTCATTCTGCTGATCGTCTTCTTCTGCTTCTTCTACGTCTCGATCATTTTCAATCCGAGCGAAGCGGCAGACAACATGCGCAAGTATGGCGGGTTTATCCCAGGTATCCGGCCCGGCAAGAACACGGCCGATTATATGGATAAAATCCTGTCCAAGATCACGGTCGTCGGTGGGTTGTATTTGGCGTTGCTCTCTATCATTCCGCAGATTATGATTCAGGGTATCCGCCTCCAACATCTGCCGCTCGTCGGGAATTTCATCGATGCTCATTTCCCGCGCTGGCTGCTCGACGGTTTGGGAGTGAATTTCTTCTTTGGCGGCACTTCGCTGCTGATTGTCGTCGGCGTCGCCATGGACACTGTCAACCAGATTGAGGCGCAGTTGATCATGCGCCACTACGAAGGTTTCACTCCGCGCTCCGGTCGGATTCGTGGCCGTCGTAGCTCGAGCAGTTAGGCATTGGCGTTGTCTCCAGACATCATATCGGCGGCACCTGCCGTCATTCTCTTCGGGTCGCCCGGTTCGGGCAAAGGCACTCAGGCTAAACTTCTCCGGATGTGTCTGAATGTGCCTCACATTTCGACCGGGGATATGCTTCGGACGCACATCGCGTCGAAGGACGAAATCGGCCAGACGGCTGAACGCCTCATCAAAGCCGGTAGATTAGTGCCTGACGAATTGGTTAACCAGTTGGTAGAGAAGCGTCTGAAGGCTCCGGACGCCAGGGCAGGGATGATTCTCGACGGCTATCCGCGAACGCTGAATCAGGCCCATGTCCTGCTTGGCCTTCTAGCGGAGAGCGGATTCCGTCTAGTCGTGATACACTTAGTGGTTGACCACGAGAAGATTGTAGCTCGTCTAAGTGGCCGTCGGCAGTGTCCTGTCTGTGGAACCCTTTACAGCTTAACCACGAACCCTCCTCGCGTTTCGGGCGTGTGCGACCTGGATGGAGCGGCTCTGGTAACGCGTGAGGATGACCAGGAATCCGTCATTCGGGAACGATTGCACGAATACGATTCTCAAACTCTGCCGATATTGAATTTTTTTCGAGAAGCGGACGTTCCGATGTTGGAAATCGAAGCTGGTGATGCGACGCCCGACCAGATCATGCAGCGAGTATGTGATTCGCTTGCGACGACTGGGATAGTGAGTTCTGTCGAGAGCACGACTGGTCCCGCTTTGAAGAAGAGCGGTACGTGGTGATTTCCCGGCGCAGTGCAGTAGAGCTCGAAAAGCTCCGCCGCAGCGGCCTGCTGGTTTATAGGATTCTGCAGGATCTTAAGAATATGGTGACCGAGGGCGTGACCACACAAGATCTAGAATCGGCGACGGAGAAGATGATTGCGGACGCTGGCGCGAAACCAGCGTTCAAAGGCTATTATTCGCAGGCATCGGGAACCAAATACCCGTATGTGCTGTGTGCCTCTGTGAACGAAGAAGTGGTTCACGGCATGCCGTCCATCCGGCGTAAGTTGAAGCTGGGTGATATTGTCTCCCTGGATACGGGCGTTCAGTTGGATGGCTACTATGGCGATTCGGCCATTACTGTGGCGGTCGGCGAAGTGAACGATTCGGTGAAACGGCTGCTGAAGATCACCGAAGAAAGTTTGGAGCTGGCGATTGAGCGGGTGCGTTCCGGCAATCGCTTATTTGACGTTTGCGGCACGGTGGAGAAACACGTGACCTCTCACGGATTTTCAATTGTGCGTGAATTTGTAGGGCATGGAATCGGGACTTCGCTGCACGAAGAACCCCAGATTCCCAATTACGTAGATCGGCGCGGCGAAAATCCGCGTCTGAAGCCGGGCATGGTGCTGGCGATTGAACCCATGGTGAATGCCGGGAAACCGGACACACGGGTTTTGTCGGATCGCTGGACAGCGGTCGCGAAAGACGGCTCGTATTCGGCTCATTTCGAGCACATGGTGGCGGTAACGGAGAATGGCCCATGGGTGCTGACTCGTCCATGATGTTGAATCAGGGAATATTGAAGGAAGCCGTTACTTCAATCGAAACCGAAGGGCGCGGCGAGCGGACCGCCGAAGGAATCGTGGTTGAGCTGCTGCCGAGCGGGCTGGTGCGGGTGCGAATGGAAGGTGAGCACCAGTTGTTCGCTCATTCGCCGAGCTCTCAGCGTGCAAATTTTGTGCGTCTAAGAGTCGGCGACCGGGTACAGGTTGCAGTTTCCGCGGAGGATCGGACGCGCGGCAGGGTATTAGCGGTATTGACGAAAGGTCAAGTGTAGTTCTATGAAGGTACGTGCATCAGTGAAGAAATTGTGCGATAAATGCAAGGTGATCCACCGGCAAGGGGTGGTTCGTGTCATCTGCACCAATCCCAAGCACAAACAGCGGCAAGGATAGACGAAGGAAAGAAAAGAATGGATAGGCGCGTTTCTCAGCGAGCCGAAGATTAGAGGATTACATGGCGCGTATTGCAGGCATTGATTTACCAGTTCGGAAACGGGCAGCCATCGGGTTGACCTATATCTACGGTATTGGGCGAACGCGTGCGCTTTCGCTGCTTCACCGGGCGCAGGTCGATCCCGAGAAAAAGGTGGGCGATCTTTCCGAAGAGGAAGTGAATCATCTTCGCAACCTGATCGAGGGCGAAGGAGCAATCGAAGGCGACCTGCGTAAGGAAGTCTCGATGAACATCAAACGCCTCATGGAAATGGGGTCTTATCGCGGGCTTCGCCACCGTCGCGGGCTGCCGGCGCGCGGGCAGCGCACTCACACCAATGCACGCACCCGCAAGGGACCGCGTAAGGGCACCGTGGCGAATAAGAAGAAGGCAACGGGCAAAACTTAATGGCAAAAGCACCAGCTAAATCGACCAAAAAAAAGTCGTTTAAGAAGAAGGAAAAGAAGAACGTTCCATTCGGAACAGTTCACGTACAGGCGTCGTTTAACAACACAATCATCACTTTCACCGATCCGCTCGGCAATGTGTTGGCTTGGTCCAGTTCTGGTTCGCTCGGTTTCCGTGGTTCCCGCAAGGGTACTCCGTTTGCCGCCCAGCAGGCTTCGCTAACCGCCGCGAACAAAGCAAAGGAATCCGGGCTTCGGACTGTCGAAGTGCGGGTCGCCGGTCCTGGTTCCGGACGTGAATCGGCTGTCCGTGCGCTCTCAACTGCAGGTATCGAAGTTCGTTCCATCAAGGACGTAACGCCGATTCCACACAACGGCTGCCGTCCGCCAAAGAAGCGGCGTGTTTAGCTACCAGACCGCTTGCTAAATTGGCGGTTCCGTTTGTTTAAGCGGGAAGAAGGCTCGCCAGCCGTAAACCGCACCTGATTTGGAGGTTATTGATTGGCACGTTATATTGGCCCGGTTTGCCGGCTCTGCCGGCGCGAGGGCATGAAGTTGTTTTTGAAAGGGGAGCGCTGTCATACCGAGAAATGCGCTATCGAGAAGCGAAACTTTGCTCCCGGACAGCACGGTAAAGATAAAAAGGCGAAGATCGTCGGCTACGGTCTCCAACTGCGCGAAAAGCAGAAGGCGCGCCGCTATTACCGGATTCTCGAAGGCCAGTTCCGGAACCTTTTTGAGAAAGCTGTGAATCAAAAAGGTATCACTGGCGAGTTGATGCTCTCTATGCTGGAGCGCAGGCTCGATAACGTCCTCTATCGTATGGGTTTGGCCACCAGCAGAGCACAGGGACGTCAGATTGTTCGGCACGGGCACATCACGGTCAATGGGCGCAAAGTGAACATTCCCTCTTTCACGGTAAGGCCGGGCGATGTTGTCGAAATTCGCGAGAGCAGCCGCAATAACGTTAGCATTTTAGGTGCACGCGACGCCACCGCACATACCCCCAGTCCATCTTGGTTGGAAGTGGATCGCGATGCGCTGCGGGCAAGAGTTCTGCAACAGCCGAAGCGTGAAGAGCTGGTGCAAATCCAGTTGAATGAGCAACTGATTGTCGAGTTGTACTCGAAGTAAGGATTGAAAATATGTTTAAGGGATTTCAGAAACCCAAGCGCCTGGTCGCGAACACTGAATCGCTAACCGAACGCTATGGTCAATTTACCGCACAACCTTTCGAGCGTGGATTTGGAGCCACGATCGGCACAGGCTTGCGTCGTGTACTGCTGAGCTCTATCGAGGGCGCAGCTATTACGGGTGTGCGCATCGAAGGCGTATCGCACGAGTTCAGTCCCATCCCAGGCGTGGTCGAAGATGCCACCGACATCATTCTGAACCTTAAGCAGGTTCCGTTCAAGATGATGGGGGAAGGCATGAAGATCGCCCGTTTGCATGTGGAAGCGCCCGGCGAGGTGATGAGTAGTCAGATCGAAACGGACGCCGACGTCGAAGTGTTGGATCGCAACCTGCACATTGCCACCATCGGCGAGGGCGGCAAACTCGATATCGAGATGCGAATCAAGAGCGGCCGCGGCTACGTTTCAGCAGACCGCAACTATGACGAAGATCTTCCGATAGGCTACATCCCAATCGATTCCGTTCACTCGCCGGTTCGCAAAGTAAATTACAGCGTCGAAGCTGCCAGGCTCGGGCAGAATACAGATTACGACAAGCTGACAATCGAGGTCTGGACGAACGGGGCGATCTCGCCGCAGGATGCTGTTGGCCAGGCGGCCAAGCTTCTGAAAGATCACATGACGATCTTCATCAACTTCGAAGAAACTCCCGAAGTTGCCGAAGAGCCGGCGGAGCGCGCCATCAACCAGATGAACGAAGTGCTCAATCGCTCGGTTGAAGAGCTCGAGCTGAGCGTTCGTTCTTACAACTGTCTGAAAAACGCCAACATTCAGACGATCGGCGATCTGGTTCAGAAGTCGGAATCGGAAATGTTGCGGACCAAGAATTTCGGCCGCAAGTCTCTCAACGAAATCAAGGAAATTCTTTCAGGTCTCGGCCTCTCCTTCGGCATGAAGTTCGACAGCCAGGGGCGTCTGGTTGGCAGCGCGCCGCCCGCTTCTCCGTCGGATTACGGCGACAGCTACGCGGGATTGGACGAGTAATCATGCGCCATCGCAAAGCTGGAGCTAAGCTCAAACGCGATCTCAGCGGCCGGCGTGCGTTATTGCGCGGTCTTGTGACCAATGTCATCGAGGAAGAGCGCATCACGACCACTGTTCCGAAGGCTAAGGCAGCCAAACCGCTGGTCGAGAAAATGATCACCCTGGCGAAGCAGGACACATTGCACGCCCGCCGTCAGGCGGCCGCTTTTCTTGTGAAGAAGGAAGCGGTTGAGAAGCTATTCGAGAAGCTGGGGCCGCGCTTCAATCAGCGCAATGGCGGCTATACGCGAATCGTCAAAATCGGGTGGCGCAAAGGCGATGGCGCCGAAACCGCGAAACTGGAGCTTGTGGGCTCGGAACTGGTCAAGCGTGCGGCTGACCGTGCCGCGCGGCGCGAAGAACGCCTGAAGCAATTGCGCAGCGGCACAGCCGAAGACGAAGAAAAGAAATGACAGGGTCGGGACTTGGTATCCGGACCTTCTAACGCTTGTGAGTTCTCTTGTGCTTCTTCATCGGGACCGGTGAAGAAGCACTTGCTGTTTGCGACGGCTGACCTCCACCAAGCTTGCTCAGGATTCGATCATGAATCCAATGTTCATCCCACCATTCCTTTGGGTCGATTTGCACGCCGGCAACCATCATGCTGAAGTGTACGTGATCTCCGAATGCCATACCGGTTGCTCCGCTCACGCCAATCTGCTGCTCCTTCGCCACCGTGTCGCCCACCTTCACTATGATCTTGCTCATATGCCCATAGAGGCTCTGTAGGGCGTAGCCGTGGTCGAGGATGACGCAATTTCCGTACAGCCCAAGACGGTCAGCATAAATCACCTTGCCTGAATTAGCCGCTTTCACTGGGGAGTTCATGGTTTGCGCGAGGTCGTATCCCAGGTGTACCTGCTCGTCGAACTTCTTACCCTTGTAAAAATAGCTGCGTTGATCGGCAAAGAAGGATTCGCGCGCGCCTTTGACTGGAATGAATGGGCCTGACCATAGAATCTTATGCTCTGTGTTGGTGCGCATTTCATAGATCTGCTCGGCGTTCTTTCTACGCAAGTCGCGATTCAGTTTTATGAAGCGATCGAGAAGACTGCCGGTGCCGCTAGGATCGAGTTCACCGATGACTTTTTGAAGATCCCGGTCAGTGACATTGATGTTACTCCGGCGAAACGTTTTCGGGAACACCTTTACCCAGAACGACGCAGTAGCTTCTTCACCGGCGGCGTTACGGGCGAAAGCAATCGGGACGGTATCGGGTGAAACGTTCCAGGGAAATGGAAAGAGCGAAAATCGGTGATTGCTCGAATCGGCTTGGCCCGGCATCGCGAAGGACGTTGCGGAATAGTTTGCGACACGTACTCCGGCGTCTGTCCAGTTGCCGCCGAGATCGAGAGTGACCAACTCCGATCCGCCCTGATTGATGTAGTGCTGGAACCCATCGGCTGAGATCGTCGGCGGCCGCAGAATGACCTGGACATCTTGCGACAGTTCGGACGTCGCGCCGCGCACATCGTTCGAACTGGCTCGGATGACCAGCCTGGCGGGTCCTTCTTTCAGGAAGGCGGCCTCCTTTTGACCGACGGAAAAGGTATATGCGCCGACGCGCTGCTTCGTCCGGGTCTTGTCCTGGTAAACGGTCTGACTTTGGCCGTTCTGCTCCACGCTGGCAGAGAAAGCCTTGACGCCGTGCGGCGCGTCCACTTCAACCAGGACGGAGGTTGAAAGGCCAATGGCCGTAGCAGGCCTAGGCAGCTTCAGTTGGGTCTTAGCTCCGGAGAGCCAAATGAAGCCAAACAGAATCAGGACTACGGCGATCAACGCGCCAAGGAGTCGTTTGAGGATCGGATTGAATTCCATCTAAGTCTTTGTCACTCGCCGGCCGTCGAGCCGGTAATTGCCCGCAATCATCCAGGCGATGGCTTCCGAGTAGATCCGGTGCTCTTCGCGCAGAATGCGTGCCGAGAGCGTCTCGACCGTGTCGCTGTCGAGTACGGCAACGGGCGCCTGGGCCAGAATCGGGCCGCTGTCGAGGTTTTCATCCACCAGATGAACTGTGCAGCCGGTCACCTTCACACCGTGAATCAGGGCCTGGTATTGGGAATCCAGGCCGGGGAAGGCGGGTAGAAGAGATGGATGGATGTTGAGAATGCGGTTCGGAAATTGCCTAACGAAGCCACTGGTCAGGAGTCTCATGTACCCCGCCAAGCAGACTAGATCGACGTGATGTTCTTTCAGCAAATCAGCAACTTGTAGGTCAAAAGCCGCTCGTTCTCGCCCCTGCGAAGAGATAGATCCGCACGGAAATCCGTATTCACGAGCTGTGGCGAGACCCGCCGCATCGGGTCTGTTTGAAAAAACGAACCCAATCTCGCAAGGGAGGACTTCGTTTCGTACGTTGCGGGCAATGGCTTCGAAATTCGAGCCGCGTCCGGACAAAAGAATGCCGAGCTTCACTGGTAGATGACTCGGGGCTGCTTGCGAGACTTGTGCGCGACGACACGGCCGATCGGATAGGCAGGTTCGCGGAGCTTGTCTAAAATCCGCAAGACGATATCAAGCCGCTTAGGCGAGACGGCTAGGACCATGCCGATGCCGAGATTGAAGGTCCGGTGCAAATCATCTTCAGGGATGTTGCCGATTTTCTGGAGGAGGTCGAAAATCGGCTGCCTGGGCCAGGAGCCGAGACGGATTTCGGCGGCACATCCTTTCGGAAGGATACGCGGAAGATTGTCTGTCAGGCCGCCTCCGGTGATGTGAGCCGCGCCATTTAAGAGATTCTTTTCGTGAAGAGCTTGAATGGGCTTCAGGTAAGACTTGTGAATTTTGAGAAGTTCATCGGCCAACGTGCCAGCCAGCTCGGGAATCCTGGCGCCAGGCGCGTGCCCGGCAGCCTCAAACAATAGCAACCGCGCGAGCGAGTAACCGTTAGTGTGGAGACCATGCGAGGGAAGGCCGAGAAGGACATTTTCGGGCGTAATTTTTTCGCCAGTAAGCAACCGCTTGCGCTCGACTGCGCCGACAATGAAGCCGGCAAGATCGTATTCGCCTGGTTGGTACATCCCCGGCATTTCGGCGGTCTCGCCACCTATCAAGGCGCAGCCATTGCGCTTGCAACCGCGAGCGATTCCTTCGACAACGGTGGCACAAACAGCCGCGTCGAGCCGGCCGACAGCGAAGTAATCGAGGAAAAAAAGAGGCTTGGCGCCTTGGACCGCGATATCGTTCACACAGTGATTGACGAGATCCTCGCCGATGGTGTCATGACGACCAGTCGCGAACGCGATTTTCAGTTTGGTGCCGACTCCGTCGGCGGAACTGACCAGCACGGGGTCGCGCCAGCCTTTTAAACTGAAACCAGCACCGAAGCTACCAACCGAAGTGAGAACCTGCGGTGTAAGAGTCCTTGCGGCGGATCGCTTGATACGCGAAACGGCGCGATCCGCTTCGTCAATATTGACGCCCGCATCACGATAGGTTGTTTTCTTGGCCACTTGCCCGAAGGATCAGTGTAGCCCACAGCTGAATAGGTGGGTCAAGAGCTGAGATGCAGTTGTGGCGATGGCGTCTGCTCGATCGGGCCGTGAATAATGGTTGTTGTATTTTGGGGCGTAGATCCGACGAGTGCAGTTGCGGCGAAAATCAGAAAGGCTCCTATCCAGCGTGCCGCGCTGACGTGCTCGTGAAGGAAGACCTTGCCGAAGCCTACGGCCAGCACGTAACCTACGGATGTCATGGGCAACACAAAGCTGAGATCAGCCACGCTGAACAGCGCCATTCGAGTGAGAAGCGAAGCCATAAGCATGACTATGCCCGCAACGATGTATGGATTCAAGACGGCCCTCAGATAACCGGAGGGATTAAACGCGAGGTCCTCGGTCACATGCCTGGCGCCCCAGGCGAGCGACAGATTCCCGAATGCACGAAGCGCGATGAACCAGAAGAGTACGAGATAGGTACGCAGGTCGTGTCGTTTATTATAAAGGTGCAAGCTGAGTGTAACCCTGTCAGCCTGAAGCCGCGCCTTGATAGAGGTGGTAATTTTCGGGCTTCTCCTCCAGTTTAGCGCGAGGGCGGCCTTGGTGTTGTTTCGGTCTGCGATTCTATCGACCGAGAAACGATGACCTCTGGACCAACGGCATTTTCACAGGGAGTTTCAGGAAATCTGTATGAGGAGCGAGTTTAGCAAATGAGAATCTGTGTGCTTGGCGGGGATGGCTACTGTGGCTGGGCGACAGCGTTGTACTTGTCGTCGAAGGGACACACGGTAGCAATCGTAGATAATTTCGCCCGGCGTTTGTGGGATTTTGAACTAGGCGTTACAACGCTTACGCCGATACGTTCGATGACCGAGCGTCTGCGAGCCTGGCACGATTTGTCCGGGAAGAGCATCGAGCTGTTCACCGGCGACTTGATGGATTACGAGTTTCTATCCTCTACGATTGAATCTTTCAAGCCTGACACACTGGTGCATTTCGCGGAACAGCGGGCCGCTCCGTATTCGATGATCGATCGGAAGCATGCTGTCTTCACTCAGACGAATAACGTGGTTGGCACGCTGAATCTGCTTTTTGCGATGCGGGAACTTTGCCCGGACTGCCATCTGGTGAAGCTGGGAACCATGGGCGAGTACGGAACGCCTAACATCGACATCGAAGAAGGCTACATCACGATCGAGCACAACGGGCGCAAGGATGTTTTGCCCTATCCGAAGCAACCGGGTTCGTTTTACCACCTATCGAAGGTACACGACAGCCACAACATCCTGTTTGCCTGCCGGATTTGGGGCATCCGAGCCACCGATCTGAATCAAGGCGTGGTTTACGGCACCGTGACTGACGAAATCGCACTCGATGAGGCGCTGATCAACCGTTTCGATTACGACGAGGTCTTCGGAACGGTGCTGAATCGTTTTTGCATTCAGGCGGCGGTCGGCCATCCGCTAACGGTTTACGGCAAGGGCGGGCAGACTCGCGGATACCTCGACATACGGGATACGGTTCGCTGTATCGAATTGGCTTGCTTGAATCCGGCGGAGCCAGGCGAGTGCCGGGTGTTCAATCAGTTCACTGAGCAGTTCTCCGTTCTCCAGATTGCGAATATGGTTCGGACTGCGGGAAAGAAGTTCGGGATTAGTGTTGACGTCGAGCATTTGCCGACGCCGCGCGTCGAATCGGAAGAACACTACTACAATGCGAAGCACTCCAAGTTGATTGATCTCGGCTTGCAGCCGCATTATCTCTCTGAATCCTTGCTGGATTCGCTGATGAACATCGCGCTCCGCTACCAGGACCGGGTAGACGCCGGGACTTTTATGCCACAGGTGAATTGGCGGAATACGCGCAACGAGCGGCAGAAGAAGACAGCCATCACAGAGCGAGAGCGGAAGATCACCGTTTCGAAGAACGGTAAAGGCAAGCCGGCGGCGGAAGCCGCAGTCGCGTCGAAGTAGATATCCTTAAGCCCGACTACTTTTGCAGTGGCTGGTTTGTCAGCAGGACGTTGTCTCCGCTTGAAGCGATTATTTTGAGATCGTCTGTCGGTACCAGCTTTCGAAGCCGGTTAAGCGCGGAACCCTCGGCTGCCAGATAGCAGCGTCCGGCGCCCAGCCAAAGGTTTTTCCATTGCTGGTCGTCGATGAAGACGTCCGGCGCGCCAGGCGCGTAGGAGCCGTAGACCAAGTTGTTGAAACGACCATTCAATAACAGCGCGCTTCGATCGGTGTAAAAGAAGATCGAGGAGAAGATGTAGTAATGATGATCGATGATGAGTTTGCCTGGCGGCGATTGCAGCAGCTTGTTGGCCAGAATGCGCGACGAAAGATAGGGGTCGAAAACAACCAGGGCGAGCCGGGCCGCCTGGAAGAACAGGACCATCATCAGGGCGGTTGAGTAGAAAGCCTTACGTCCGGAGTAAAAGAGATTTCCGAGTGCTCCGAGTAAGAACGCAACTGCGGCGACCAATAACGGAATGCGAAGATACGCAAACGCAGGGAGCGTGAGGTCTTCCATGTGCCCTAGCGACAGCGTGTAGGCGCTCGGATTCCTGCTGAGGGCGGCGGATATGTCATGGGGCGTCGCGAGGTGCCGGACGGAAAACCAGATACCAAATGCTGCGATAGAGCAAATGGCGGTAATGATGCCTAGAGCTTTGGTGCTGCCCCTGATCCAGGAGTTCTCGAGCGCCATGGCCGAACCGATCAGCAGCGCGAAAGCGGGATAGCAAGGCATGGAGTAATACTCCTGTGTGGTCGAGAACGTGAAGAAGACCAGGACGAATCCGATCCAGCAAACCGCGAGCAGGCGAGTTCGGCTAGCGCGGTCAGCGGCGCGGTATCGGAGCTTCATGAGAGCGGGCAGATAAACGCTCCAAGGAAAAAGCCACACGAGGTGAAAGAGCCAGAAGTAGAGGCGCGGGACGGTGTTGTAATCGCGCGGGTACCGCAGATTCAAGAAGCGAAGTAGCTGTTCGTTGATGAAGAAGAACCAGAAGAACCCGTGATACTGGCCGGGCACGCTGTGCATTGTGAACTCGAAGTACGGCGGATTGCGCAGCGTGGCCAAGATGTGCCATGGTGCGGCGATCGCGAGTATAATCAGCGTGCTGCTCACAGGGCGGAGCCGTTTCCAGATCGACAGGTCGAGAAGGCGATGCGTCAGGAATAAATAAACGATGGCGGCTCCAACGGGAAACACAACGCCGATCAGACTTTTGAGCAGTAGCCCTGTACCGAGGCTGGCGGCAAGGAGGAACGCCCAGAGCCGGGGCCGAGTTTCTTCGTCGTCGATGACGCGCAAGAAGGCCCAAAGAGCCAGCGCGACGGTGAACGTCTGCATGACATCGGGAATCTGGATGCGCGTGAAGAGAAACAGGCCCACGCAGGTAGCCATGACGAGGCCCGAATAGAACCCGGCACGCCGGCCGAAGGCCCAAACACCCCAGGCGGCGGTAAGCCAGGCGAGTCCGATCGAGGATAGCGCAACGGGAAGGCGCGCGGCCCAATCGTAGGCTCCAAAGAGTTTGTAACTGAAAGCGATGAGCCAATAGATGAGCGGAGCTTTTTCGAGGTAGAGTATGCCGTCGAGCCGCGCAGTTACCCAATCGCCAGAAGAGAGCATGTTGCGCGCAATCTGAGCCTGGACGGCATCGACATCGTCCATAAGCGAAGGTGGCGAGATGATGCAGGCCAGATAGATGGCGCCGGCAATCAGGACGACAGCTAGATATAGGTAAGCAACTGATCGGCATTTGCCGGATTTGGCTGTAATTGGGGTGCGAACTGTATCCGCCATCTTTTCATCCAGAGGAATAACATCATCAAACCCCAGAGATTGTATCCGAGGTTAGCGCGCCGGCTGAGATGAGCCTGTAGATATGATCTGATGGCGCCGAAATCAAACAGGCCGGAGTAGCGCGATTCGGCGTCAGCCAGGGTGTCCAACAGCAACTCACGGAGCGGGCCTCGCAACCAGTCGTGAGCGGGGAAATCCAGGCCCATCTTTTTGCGACGCGTTACGGACGGCGGCAGCTTGTTCCTCATTAACTCCCGTAAGATTACCTTTTGGCGCGAGCCACGCATTTTGAAGTGAGGCGGTAGCGAGGCCGCAAACTCGGCTAGACGATGATCCAGGAAGGGCGGCCGAACCTCGACCGAATGAGCCATGCTCATCCGGTCTACCTTCATCAAGATGTCATCCGGTAAGAAGAATTTCTGATCGAACCACAGGTACGCGCCCAAGCCATCCCCATGCTGGGCTGCTTGGTCGAGCATAGTGTTCAGAGTGCCGGGCAGCTCCAGGCGAACAAGAGATCTCTTTTCCGTATCGGAGAAGGTGCCGTTCCAAAACACGTGCGCCCGGAACGGCTGCATAACGCTGCCGGCGAGGAATCGCTTCAGCTTGTACTCGAAGCTGATCTTCTCGTTGGATGCGGGAAGGAGTTGGGCGGCTCCTGTTGCCAACCGCAGCATTGGACTCGGGAACTTGCGGGCGATTCTAGCCACGTTACTCGCTCGATGGGTAAGGTATCCGGCAAAAAGTTCGTCCGCGCCCTCGCCGCTGAAGGCAACAGTGGCGGTCTGCTTAGTTAATTTTGAAAGGAACCAGACCGGCAGAGCGCCGCCGTCGGCGTTAGGCTCATCGAAGTACTCGGAAAACTGCTCGATGGCGCCAGCGAGATCCTGAGCGGGATTTAGGTCGAACTGCTCGTGCCGGGTTCCGTATTGAGCAGCTACCTGGCGAATGTATTCGGTCTCATCGAAGCTGCGGCCCGAGAAGGAAATGGAATAGGTACGTAACGAGCGATCGGAAGCCTGTGAAGCGTAATGCAAGATAGTCGAGGAATCCAGTCCTCCGCTGAGCCAGACGCCGAGGGGAACATCTGAAAGCAAGTGTTCCCGAACGGACTGAGCGAGGAGATGGTCCAGCTCTTCTTTTGCGTTTTGAAAATCAATTTGACGAGGGCATCCGATGGGCAATTGCCAGTACGCTTCCGAGCGTACTGTTCCAGCTCGCCATTCCAACCAGTGGCCTGCCGAGAGTTTCTCGATTCCTTCAACGAGAGACAAGTTGCCCGGGACGTAATTTAAAGTGAGATAGCAATCCAAAGCCGGGAGGGAAAGATTGCGATCGATTTCAGGATGAATAAAGAGCGTCTTCAGCTCGGAACCGAAATATATATCGTTATTCCGGCAAACGAAATATAGCGGTTTGATGCCAAGGCGGTCGCGTGCGAGGACCAGACGCCGGGACGATTCGGTCCAGAAGGCGACCGCGAACATGCCGCGAAACCGGGAAAAACAAGCTGTATCCCATTCGAGAAAAGCGGCAAGTACTGTTTCCGTATCTGTCGTGGAGCGGAAGCGATAACCGCGGCCCTCAAGCTCGGCGCGCAATTCCTGATGGTTGTAAACTTCGCCGTTGAAGGCTATGACGGTATCGCCATCAGGAGAGATGATGGGCTGATCGCCAGAGTCGAGATCCAGGATTCTGAGCCGTGCAACGCCCAGCGAGATGAAGTCAGACTCGAAGACACCCTGCTGGTCGGGGCCTCGATGGATAATCGATTGAACTGCCGACAGGATACCGGTTGAAGGCGCGTATTTACGATGAGTGAAGCCGGCTATGCCGCACAAGCGGACGGCCCTCCTGACAGAACAGATAGACTGCTTTGTTGAGCAACGATTCGACTCAAAACTTGGTTGAGTAAGCGGGAAACGGTACAAGCGGGCCGGATAAATACCACCTCGCTTTCTCGATTGTAGCAAGCAAAGACGACCCGGCTAGTAAGCTGATTGATAGAGGTTTTATCGCTTTCTCAATATGCGCGAAGCTTTGACAATTTCGGTCCTGATCTTCGCGGTCGGTCCATTTGCTTATTACTTACTCGCAATCTATAGCTCATGGTCCTTTTTCGCAAAGCGCAGTGACCCTTCTAACGCAAATGAGGAGTTCACGCCGCCAGTCAGCAATCTTAAGCCAATTAAAGGAGTTGACCCCGACGCTTACGAGAACTTTGCGAGCCTTTGCCGGCAAGACTATCCTGACTACGAGCTTGTTTTCTGTGTCGATCCCGACAATACGGAGATGATTTCAGTACTCGAAAGGCTGGAACGCGATTTTCCGGAGCGGTCGATCCGGATCCTGTTCGGTTCGGGGCGCGCCGCCGCGAATGACAAAGCAGCCAAGCTAGCTCGTCTCGTGAGCGAAGCGAGCCATGAAGTCATCGTCATTAACGACAGCGACGTTCGCGCGCGGCCCGACTATCTCAGAACCGTGGTGCGCCCGCTGGCGGATGGTGAAATAGGGGCAGTAACGCTTCTTTATGTGCCGATAGCCGAGCATACCTTTGCAGACGAATTGCAGTCGGTGGGCATGTTTTCGGACTTTTATGCAGGAATATTCGTGGCGCGCCTGCTCGATGGGGTCAAATTCGCACTGGGTCCTACGATTGCCACGACGCGCTCGCAGCTGATGCGGTTTGGAGGCTATGAATCGATTGAGAACCGTCCGGGTGATGATCTGTTGATCGGACGTTTGATTGCCGAGCAGGGCTATCGTGTGGAGCTGCTGCCGTATGCGGTAGAAACAGTCGCCGATTTCGCTTCATTGAAGGAATTGGTTCACAAGCGTCTGCGCTGGATTGTTGTGATGCGTCACATGCGACCGTGGGGTCATTTCGGATTAGCGTTTACCCAGGGTCTGCCGTGGTCTCTTCTGGCGGCTCTGTTGGCCCCTTCTGCCGTAATTGGGGCGGTTTACTTGGGGCTTTACCTGTTGCTGCGGATTGTTCTCACCTGGCTCATAGGAGGCTACGGATTGAAGCAAGAATCGCTCGCTCGCAAGCTCGTGCTAATTCCGGTCTGGGATGCGATGGCATTTCTGATCTGGGCAATCAGCTTTACAAGGCGGAGTGTGCGCTGGCGGGGAAGCGATTATTACATCAAGGAAGGACTGCTAGTTCCGGTAGTCACGGCCGCCCAGGAGTAACTGCATGCAGAACGGGACGACTCGGATCAAGGGGCCGGTTCGCACCTGGATGAGGAGGGTCGGCTTGGTCTTCCTTTTTTGCTGGCAGCTTTTCGCGGCGGATTTTCCTCAGGCTGAGATCAGCAATGGCCTGGTAAGCGCCAAGCTGTATTTACCTGATTCGGAGCGCGGCTACTATCGAGGTGTACGATTTGACTGGTCTGGGGTTATCTCTCGTCTCGATTATGCAGGCCACAACTATTTTGGTGTCTGGTTTCCCAAATACGAACCCACGCTGCACGACGCGATAACGGGGCCGGTTGAAGAATTTCGCTCGAAAGACGGTGCTCTCGGATATAACGAAGCAAAGCCCGGAGACATGTTCGTGAAAATCGGCGTGGGCGTTCTGGAAAAGCCAGATAGCAAGCCATATGAGTTCTCGCGGGACTACAGGATCGTCACTACGGGTGTGTGGATCGTCCGGCCACATTCCGACGGCGTGGAGTTCGTTCAGGAGCTACAGGGAGTGAATGGATATGCCTACGTGTACAGCAAGAAAGTCCGGTTGGTGAAAGGCGAGCCGGAACTGGTTTTGGAGCACACTCTTAGAAACACCGGCAAGAAGACGATTGAAACACAGGTCTACGATCATGATTTTTATGTGATCGACGGCCAGCCGACAGGACCGGCTTTTTCCATTCAATTTCCATTCAAACCCAAAGCTGTTAGCGATCTCAAAGGAGCGGCGGAGATTCGCGGGAATGATATCGTCTATCTGCGTGAGCTGGCGCCGGGTAATGGGGATTCGGTGGCAACATATCTGGAAGGCTTCGGCAGCAATGCCGAGGACAATGACATTCGGGTGGAAAACAGCAAGGCGGGAGCGGGCGTCCGGGAAACGGGCGACCACCCCATCGCGAAGCTCTACCTCTGGTCTGTGCGGACGACCGTTTGTCCTGAGGCTTATATCTCATTAAAGATCGCGCCGAAAAAGAAGGCGACCTGGCAGGTGAGATATGAGTTCTACACGCTTGGGCAGAGGCCAGCATACAAGGCGGCCAACAGGCGAAAAAAGGGCAGGGGCTGACACCCGCCCTGGTTGCCGGTCATTCTTGTGGAAACGTGAAATCCGGGTTAAAACCGCCGCCAGCATCCTGGTACAGATCGGGAGGAGCGAGTGGATCCGATCCGACTGTGACGACTGGTACGGTTCGTTTGGAGTCCGCCTTCTGGCGTGCCACCAAGTCTTTCAGGAGGGGTACCGTGATGGAGGCCTCCTTTCGGGGTTGGTTGTGTCTCATGCCGGCACGGTAACACGGACGGGAGCGGGTCTAAAGCGCGGAGTAGGAGATCAGAAGGGTTCGATTTGACTCGTAAATAGCTGGTATACAAAGATATGCTCTTCTCTTTGCCACAAAGAACCGCTCTGTTGCCGACTTGTGACCGGAGTAATGAAAACTAGACGTGTTGCCGTTGCCGCCGGGTCGGATCACTGGCCCGTTACTTTCGGTCGTGGTCGCCGTTCGAGTGTTCTTCGGCTCCGCGTTCCCCATTATGCGCTGGCGCTGAATGCTCGTGTGCGGGGTTTACCTGCTGATTGCGTGAGGTTTCGTAAGAGGTCGGGTGCTGATTGCGCTGCGCACCGGAATTGTAATTGGCTCGTTCGTTTGGCGAACGATTATAGCCTTGATTGTTCGTGTTGGCCCGATTGGGGGCTACTCCGCGATTTCCTCCCGAGAAGTTGGCCCGGGCGGCTAGCGGCCTTGCCATAGCAGCGTTGGGCGGCCTGCCGTGGTTGACTGAAGCGAAGTATGCGCGATTCGTGCTGGCCGCGTGTTCATGTTGGAACTGAGCGGCGGTAGGCGCAATGTGTTGCTCACGGCTGAAACCTCGCTCTTGTGGTGTCGGGCGAGCCGTCATTCCGCCAGGGCCGTTGAAGCTGGTACGGTTTATCGTCACATTGTTAATGACGGCTCTGTTGTAAACATTGTGAACGTTCATGATGTTCACGTTTGTGACGGAACGGTTGTAGTTGAAGTGTCCGCCGCTCCAGAATCCGCCGGCAAAGCCAATTCCGGTATAGCCGAAGCCGTAGTTCACGCCGCCATAAAACCCGACATGCGGACCCCAATAGCCAGCGTGCCAGAGATAACCGCCTCCCCCGAATGCCCAATATCCGGGAGTCCAGAGCAGACCTGGCCTGGGCGCCAAAATCCATGTTCCGGGTACCCAGTAATAACCGACCGCTCCCCAAGCCCAATACCCGGGAGTCCAGATATAGCCGTCACCGGGGCAAACGGGCTGAGTATATACCGGGAGTAAGGGCGGTGCGACCCTAATAGAAACAAAGACACCCGCCGAAGACGCTATTGGTAGTGCGATTGAAGCTGCGGCGAGTAATAGAGTTTGAGTGATGCGACGGAAATACATATCTTTCCTGCCTTTCTAATCACGAGCGATCCGGCAAGAAGGCGATAGCAACCCCTGACTGGACGGCTGTACTAGAAAACGCGCGAAACTACTGAACGTTGACAGGAAGCGGCAGGCGCTTTAGTTAACTTTCGTAAACCCTGGACACGATCGTGCGCACGAACTGCAGATTCTTTCGCAGTCCTGCTGCGAGGTTTGTTTTGGGTACGTCGGTTTCCAGATTTGCGTAGCCCGTGAATCCGATGTCGTGAATGGCCTGGATGACCGGTCCGAATTGAATCTTGCCTTGGCCCAAATAATACGGGTTGTCTTTCAGATGAATCTGGCAGATTCGATCCTTACCGAGCCAGCGAATTTCCTTGACTACGTCGAAACCATTCTGGGTAGAATTGCCGACATCGTAGTAGACAAGAACATTTTTCGAGCGTGATCGATCCATAATGCGAACGTTATCTTCCGCCGAAATTGTATCTTCGAGACCCAGAATTACCTCGGCAGTCTCTGCTTTGGGCGCGATCTCGCGCAAGGCGTCCGCCACACGATCCATCTCATTCCGGTTGTTCATGGCGCGGGGGCCGAAAAACGGCAGGAGCAAGACTTGGACGCCCAGCTCCTTCGTCAGCCGGATCGAATCCTCAACCCATCTGAAAGCGAGCGGATCATTTTTCAAACCGTTGTCGTGCAGACGGTCGACGCAGGTGCCGTCAATTGGAAGCTTCCATTTCTGCGATTCGGCGCGATAGTGTTGAATTACTTCAGAATTGTCTACCGGCAGTTTGCCGGCGATGAGCCGTCTACCGAAAGAGACCTGCACGCCGTCAAAGCCGAGTTCGGAGGCAAGCTTGACGGCTGCGGGGTTTGCGCCAAGATCGAGGTTCCAATCGGTAACACCGATGCGAAGAGCTTTTTCGCCGGCTCCTAACCCAGATGAGAAGCTGAAAGCGGCTGCTGAGCAAACAAAGGATCGACGGGTAAAGGGAGGCATAAACTTAGGCAAGCCGATATGGCAAATGGTGCCTTTGAAGAGTATCAGGTGAGGGCAAAGAGATGACAAGACGCGACATATTACTGGCAGGCGCGGGTACGATGCTCTGGGCCGAAGATGTCTACCACACGAATTTAGGGATGGAAGCGTACATATTCCAGCAGTACGCGCAGCGCCAGCACAAGAAACTCGGAGATGTTCTACCGGAAGTAATCCCCATGGCCAAAGATGCGGGCTTCCATAACATCGAATTGAATGCAGAGTTTCTGTCTTCCGAGCTGAAGGAAAAGACGTTGGGTCTCATTCGGTCGAATGGGCTTCAAATGCCGAGCGTTTACAGTGGAGGCGCAATGCATGAGACTGCGCTGGCCGAGAAAACCATTCAGAGAGCACTGGAGATTGGCAAAGAGTGCCAGCCGTTCGGCTGTTCCGCAGTCGTGTGCAATGCGAATCCGAAAGGTGAGGGCATCGAGAAAACGGACCAGGAACTGGCGTTTCAAGCTACGGCGTTCAACCGCATGGGTCGTGTTCTCTCTGAAAACGGGCTGCAACTCAGAGTTCACAATCACACGCCGGAGATGGTGAACGGAGCTCGCGAATGGCAGTACACGCTGCACAACACAGATCCGAGCTTAGTTTCGCTCTGCCTGGATCTGGATTGGGTTCATCAGGGGGGAGAAGATCCGCTCGCCCTTTTGAAAGAGGCAGGTGCTCGGGTACGCGAGATCCACGTACGTAATGCCCGGCAAAGGCTCTGGCTGGAAGCCTTTCAAGCGGGCGATATCGATTATCGGACAATAGCCGATTACCTGAGGTCATCAAACATTAAGCCTTTTGTCGTGGTTGAGCTGGCTTATCGGGACAATACTGTCATAACTCGCCCCCTGGTGGATGACCTTCGGATCAGTCGCGTCTATGCCGAGAAAGTCTTCGGGCTCAAGGCTTGAAACAGGGGAGGAACTAGGTAGACTTTACTGTAAGGCGGCTTTCAGCTAAGCTGATTAATCGACATTCGACAGAAACGAACAGTTGGAAAAGACTTTGGCTTCTGGTTCCTTGAGCAGCGCAGCCTTGCATATGGCACGCGTGTAATAACATGAAGATCAGCGCCAGGGCCACGTGGCTGTTCATCGTCGCTCAATTGTTGGCCTCTGCTAAGCCTTTGCAGCCGCCCCATCTGGAAGTCCGGCTACAGAATCATCTAACAAGTTATGCTTCTCCGGCGGGTACGCAATTCCGCTGTGTGGTCATCCGCGCCTTCTGCGTGGACGGTAAAGTATGCATTCCCAAGGGAACCATCGTATACGGAACGGTTCACAAGGAAATTCGGGTGGGTCTCGGCCTCATTCACGAGCGAGCCGGCCTGGAGCTCAATTTCGATCAGTATGAAACTCCGGATGGCCGCAGATTTCCTTTGACCGCGAAGCTGGCTTCGATCGACAATGCGCGAGAACAGGTCACTCCGAAAGGGCGTATCAAGGGCGTATTAGCGGCAAATAATCCTGGGAATCTCCTAAATGGCTTTTGGGCGCGTCCTTCTGCCAACATTGTCTTTAGATCCCTCGTCGGACTGACGGGAGCGGCAAACCAGGTTTGGTTGAAGTACTCGATGGGGCCAATCGGAGCAGCCGGTCTGTTCGCCGCACGCTGCTTCATTGTGGCCTTTCCGGAACCCGAGATTTATCTTCCCTCCGGCACGGATATGAAGTTGACCATCAAAGCGCCACTCACGCCCGAAGCTTCTGTGCTGGATGGCGCTATGCCCAATGCGGATTTGGCAAACACCGCATCGGCAGTATCGCAATGGGCAAGAGGCAAACTGGATCCGATCTCGCATAGAGACGGGCGGGAGGTCGCCGACGTTTTCAACGTAATCCTTCTGGGATCTCGCCAGCAAATTGTTTCAGCTTTCAATGCGGCGGGGTGGTCGAGCGCGGACCCTAGATCGCTGCGCGCTTCCTCTCATGTCTATGAGGCGTTCAGCTCGATGCGGAGTTATGCCGCCGCACCGGTATCAAGGCTTTTTTTTCACGGCTCAGAGCCGGATTTGGTTTTCGAAAAGTCATTGGATACCGTTACTCAAAGGCATCACGTCCGTTTTTGGAAGGCCGGATTATTCGACGGTCAAGAGGTATGGCTGGGCGCAGCGACGCATGATACGGGCGTGACGTTCAGATTGACGCATATGGCGTTCACCCACGAGATAGACCGCGACATCGATCCCGAGAGAGACAAGATCATAACCGATCTCGGCTTTAGTGGTTGCTCGGGGAATCCGGCTTTCTTCGACGGTGCCGATGATTCGCCCGTTTACAAAAGTGGACAAGTGACGACTGACGGGCGGGTTGCCGTTCTCGTGGCTCGGCCGTGTGCCCCTTCTCCCGACAGCGATGAAGAGCCGACCCGTCCGGGTAATAAGGTCACAAGGCTGACGCGCCGAGTCGTTTTAGAGACTCGAAATTACCTGCTCCGCGACAATGTTTATTATTGGAGCTATCGCATGCTTCGAAGCAGGATCGCCGCCAAGCAAGTCCCCGAATAGGGCGTGCGCCTGGCTGCCGTTTCTCTGCTAAACTAAATTGGTCTTTGCAGTCATCTACCTCCATCGCCTTCCTGTTTCAACAGCCTTTGGTTTCTAGAGCAGCCCTACAAAGACAAATTCAGCGCAGATTAGGAAAGAAATGACTAACATCTTTGTTGGGAATCTCAGTTTTAAGACGACTCAGGAAGACTTAATGGCCGCATTTTCGCAGTACGGCAATGTGGAGCGAGTCAATATAGTTACGGATCGTGACAGTGGACAGCCCCGTGGTTTTGCTTTCGTCGAAATGACAGAGCGTCAGGAGGCGGAAACTGCGATCTCGCAGCTGAACGGCGCCGAACTCAATGGACGCACGATGAATGTAAATGAGGCCCGGCCGAAGCCCCAGGGCGGTGCGTCCGGATTCGGAAACCGCGGCGGACGCAGCGGTGGTGGCAGCGGACGGGGTAACAGTTCGCGCGGCCGCGGCGGATCGCGCTGGTAACTCCACTCACGATTAGCTGCCGTTAGCACCGGTCAGGTTTTCGGGCGTTGGCCACACTTCGAGCGGACGACTAACGGTGGCCCCCAGACCGTTCTCACGGCGAGTTTACGTCAGACAAATCGCGCGACGACAGATGTTGTCGTGCATAGCCGGCTCAAGATTTCTTGCCGGCCCTGATTATTTGAGGCTCGATGCCGGCCTCATAATGAACTTAGACTTGACGCTAGGCAAACGTGCGGAAGAAATCACAGCCACCGGGGCGGACGCCAGATAAGCCAGCAGGCATAAAAGAAATTGCGGCGGCCCTCGGGGTATCGATCGGGACCGTGGATCGCGCGCTGCACGGCAGACCCGGAATCAATGCGGGTACTGCGGTTCGTGTGATGAAGATGGCGGAGCGGCTGGGTTATCAGCCAAATGTCGCCGCCCGGCTGTTGAAGCTGAATCGCAAGCTGCTGATCTCGGTGAATCTTCCTCAGGAGATTGCCGTTTTTTTTGACCTTCTGCGCAGCGCCATCCTAGACGCGGCGCGGCCATTTCAATCGACGGTTGAATTACGGTTCAGAAAGTATCCGACACTCGGCGAAGGAGATGTGGCCGCCTTTGAGGAAGCGTTGCGAGAGTCAGTTGACGGGATCATCATGGCACCCGGCAACCCTCGTGAACTGCGGCCGTTGATCAGAAAGGCCGCGGACAGGCGAATCCCCGTCGTTTGTGTAGCTACCGATGCGCCCTCGACGGAGCGCCTGATGAGCGTATCGAGCGATCCGCATACCAGCGGCTCCATGGTGGCGGAATTATTGACCAGGTGTTTGCCCACCCCGGGCCCGGTGCTGGTTGTCACCGGAGATCTTAGCGTGGTGGACCACACCGAGAAACTTCGCGGATTTGCCGAACGCCTGTCGTTGATGCGAAGCTCACTGACCGTGGTGCCGGTTTTGGAGACCCACGACAATCCAGTCGAAGCAAGCAAGAAAACTCGCGAAGCCATCGCGCGCTACCCGGACATTCGCGCGGTCTATGTCACGACGGCCAATTCCATGCCCGTCTTGAAAGCGCTGAGCGCCAGCGGGCATCTGGGTAAGGTGGCAGTCATTACAACCGATCTGTTTCCCGGGCTGGTTCCGTATATTCGCAGCGGAGCCGTGCTGGCGACTGTTTATCAGCGTCCCCAGACGCAGGGCCGAATTGCATTTGAAGCGCTTTACCGCTTTCTAACGGAGCACCGCGTACCGTCGCAGCGTTACCCGTTACCACCGCACCTGATTCTGCAAAGTAATCTGGATTTGTTTTTGGAAATTGTTCAGTCGAGCTCAGAGGACGATACGATTGGGGCGCCGCTCATGCAATCTTCGATGCCGGGCAAGAACCCGGCGCGTGCGGCAGGATGGAGTCGTACAGAGAGCAGACCGGGTAAGACGGCCGTCATCAGGGAGCATTGAGAGATTTCACAGCCGCGTATTCACGGCTTGCCAGCGAATTTTCGCCACGTTTAGAGTAGAGCTGCGCGAGCCGATAGTGCGCGCTCTTCAGACCGGGCTGAAGTTTTATAGTTAACTTCAACTCTTCGATTGCAGAGGCGTCCATTCCTGCATCGGCATAGGCCAGGGCGAGTTGATAGTGGGCATCCGCAAACGTCGTGTCTTCTGCAGTCGCCTTCTTCAGCAATTCCATGGCTTCCGCATTGGCCGCCGCGCTTCCCGGAACCGCGCGATTTCTCAAAGCCAGCGCGTAATAATAATTCGCCGCCGGGTTATGAGGATAGAGCGTCGCGAACCGCTTCAGACGCTTTGTGACATCCGCAGACAGCTCAGGAGCCACATCGTACATTTTCCCTAAGAACTCCAGGGCACGAGTATCTCTGGAGTCAAGATCGACTGCATGGCAGAGAGTTTCAACCGCATCGCGATAGCTCCCGAGCGAATATTGGGCCACTCCCAAACCGACACGCAGCTTCGCGGACTCAGGGTACCTATTAACTGCGTATGCAAAGATCTGTGTTGCCTGTCGATATCCGTGATACTTCAAAAGCTCAGTTCCCAGGTCGAACAGGTTTTTTTCGGACGGGTCCATGCGCGCGGCCGTCTGGTATTCTCCGGCGGCTTCCCGAAAGTTTCCCGATGCTTCTTCAATGGCCGCAATCAGGTTATGTAACTCGGCCCGATCCTGGACCTGCAGTAATTGCCCGGCGATCCGCCGGGCCGAGGGCACGTCGCCGGCCAATAGCTGCGAAAGAGCAAGATCGTATGCATTTTCGTAGGCGGAAGGATCTACGCGATAAGCCTTGTCGAGATAGACGACTGCCGCCCGATAATTCTTCCTTTGAGCATAGAATTCGCCAAGATTATGATTGGCCTGATAGCCGTCGGGGTGCTGTGCTAACTGCTGTTTAAGTTGATCCTCAGCAGGACGTAGATCAGACTTTTGCGCCAGCGCCAAGAACGCTACGCAGACAATGAAGAAAAACAGTCGCAAAGAGCTAAGCCAAATGATAACGCGCGGTTTGGCGCGCTCGTTTACCAATAGAACTTTAGCGCAAACTGCAACTCGCGCGCGTCGCTCGGATTATCGCGAGTTGCTGTAATCTGGCCGAAATTTACCGTATTCACGTAGTTCAAGTCGGTGGGCTGGGCGAAATTCGGAGTGTTGGTCAGATTGAACGACTCCGCCCGAAATTCAAATCTTCGCGATTCACCGATCGGAAAGCTTTTGAAAAGCGAGAAATCGAGCCGGTGATAGGCGGGTCCGTAGACCTGGCCTTCGCCGCCGCCAAGCGCCAGCAGATTCGTCTCCCCGACCTGCGTGACGGGCGGAGGAGTAGCGAATGCCGCGGCATTATAGAAGTGAGCCACGCTCTGCCCCGCATAAGCGTTCTGCCCTTGAACATCAAGTGCGTAGCAACCCGTCCCGGCGCCTGTTGCGGTGGCGCAGGGAATGGTCTGGGGCTGTCCGGAATCGAGGGTGAGAATCCAATTCATGCTCCAACCGCCGACCAGAAAGTCCGCTACGCGATTACCCGCATTCATGAAGTGCCGTCCCTTGCCGACAGGCAGCGCATAGGTGCCGCTCGCCGTGAAAGCCTGACGGATATCGAATGCCGCAGGGCCATAGTCGCCTTGAATGCCGATTATCCCGGGAGCGCGATATCCTTGCAATCCGCCTCCATTCAGCGAGTCGCCTGCATCGGTCAGGGTCTTCTGAAACGCATACGTAACAAGCACGTCCAGCCCGCTGGAGTACCTTTTTTCCAGCTTCGTCTGGAGAGCGTTGTAGTTTGAGATCCCAATCGTGTCGAGATAAGGAGAGCCGCGCGAGAAGTCCGGGAAAGGCACATAGTTCTGCGGATTGTAGTTCAACGGCAGCAGCACGGTTTGAACATTTGTTCCTGGGAATGTTTCGAGATGGCTGGCGAGCGAGCCAACATATCCGACCTGCACAGTTGTGGCGGGTGCGACCTGATACTGAACGGTGAAATTGTAGCTCTGGTAGTAGGGCGTCTTATAGTTCAATTGGATTCCGCGCAAGGCCAAACCTCCCGCGGCCACGGAGGATGGCGTCAGCGGTATGGCAGTAAGGCCGGTCTCAAGGGTGGCATAAGAGCCGTTCGAATATTGAATTGGCGTGCCAGGATTCGGCGCGGGGAAGCTGAACGAATACTGGAAAGGATAGTTGTATCCGAGGCTTGGGTATCCGCCGCGGTTCTCAAAGGCGCCATAGTACATTCCGTAGCCGGCGCGGACAACCAGGCGGTCAGTTGCCTTATAGGCCACACCGAATCGAGGCGCGAAATTCTTGTCCTGAACATTTGTCAGTCCCGATCCGTATTGATTGCTGTAGACGAGCTTAATGCCGTCCTGTTGAAGCAATTGCACGAAGCTGGGAGAAAGCGCCGGGTTGTTTTGCCGCGCTGCGGGAATGATGTATTCGGCGTTGCTGAATGGTGTGCCCGGAACGAAGTTAGCCTGCGCATCATATTTTTCGCCGGTGGGGCTGAAGCGCTCCCAACGAAGCCCTAGATTAAGAGTCAACTTGCTGCTGACCTTCCAATCGTCCTGGAAGAAACCGCCCCAGTAAGCACGTTTGCTGCTTACACCCCCGAAGTTTGAGACGTTAACAGAGTCCGAGCCACCAACAAAATTTGCACCGCCGACTGTGGACCCCATGGGGCTTATCAGCATTTGAGCGAGACCGGTAGAGCCGTCGGTTACACCCGGAATGGAAGTATAAGTTCCGTTGAAATCGAATGCGCCGCGTGAATACGGAGGGGCAGTCCATGGAAAGGTGATGTTTTGGTACTCGACGCCAGCCTTGAACGTATGAGAACCATAGATTTTGGTCAGGTTCTCGGTGAGTTGGATGGTGTTGCTGTAGCGATCGCTGACCAGCCATTCGGCGGCTCCAAGATTCGTAAGATCGCCCAATGTGATGTAGGGCAGTCCGCCGTTTCCGGGCGTTTGCAACACGCCAGGAATGCCAAATTGTGCCGGTATATTTGTAGTATCCGAGCCATATGGCTGTTGGCGTATGGTGTGCTCGCGGTTGAAGCCCGCACGCGCCTCGTTAATCAAAGTGGGGCTGAAAGAGTGTGTGTAGCTCAGCGCTGCACCTTGATTATCGACATTTTGATCGCCCTGGCCGAAACCGCCGCCGTCGGCGTAACCCGTGAACGGACCTGGGAAGACGGACGGACTATGCGAGTAGCTATAACGAAGAAAGGCCTGATCCTTTTCGGAGAAGTATTCGTCCAGACGTACGTCAAAAGCGTCTATATTCGTCGTGTTCTTGCGATTGACGCTGTAGTTATTGAGCAGCCCGGCCTGAGTTGGCGCGGGATAGAGATTCAGCAGTTTAAGGGCATTCGGGTCAAGACGGTTGGCTGGAATGATGTTGCCGGCGAACGGCTGCCGTATATATTGCCCGTTCGAGAGTTGTTGAGTTGTGGAGGGATCGAAAATGGTGCCGGCCGGATAGCTGCGTCCCAGGGCATCGATGTAAGAGCCGCTTTGGAGAGTGGTGAGATCCGAAAAGTTAGTGAACCCGCTGTTGCGCTCGAGCGCTGTTGGCACGGTGGCGGTTTGTGGCGCAGACTGCCGGATACGCGTACCTTCATAATCGCCAAACCAGAAAGTTTTGTTTCTGATAATCCGGCCACCTGCCGTAGCACCAAACTGGTTTTGTCGGAACTCGCCTTTGGACGTGCCGTTTGCATTTTGGAAGAAGTCCGCGGCGTCCAATTTGTCATTGCGGAGAAATTCCCAGACGCTGCCGTGAAAAGCGTTGGTTCCGGATTTTAGAGTTGCATTGAGTACGGCGCCTCCTGCGCGGCCGAATTCGGCACTGAAGTCGCTCGTCTGCAGATTGAATTCGGCGATCGCGTCCACTGGCGGCTTTACAACATAGCTGGCCCCGGAGAGGAAATCGACGTCGCTGGTATTGTTGTCGATCCCGTCAAGCAGGTAATTGTTCTGAGCTGGCCGGGCTCCGTTCGCCGTAAACATCCCTTCAGCATTCATGCCGCGACTTTCCTGCTGGCCTTGCGTGACCCCCGACGCGAGCCGGGCGAGAAACGTATAGTTGCGGCCATTCAAGGGCAGATCATTGATAGCACGGGTCTGGACCACTTGGCCGACAGACGCATTCTCGCTCTGTAAAGCCGGGACAGCAGCCGTGACCTCAATCGCGTTAGTTACTTGCCCCGGCGATAAGGAAAAATCGACGACTGCCTGCTGCTGTATATCGAGTTGTACGCCCGTCTTCTTCTGAGTTTGAAAGCCGGCAATTTGCACCTCTACTGAATACTTGCCGATACGAATCGGAGTGAAAGTGTACTGGCCATTGTCGGAGGTTGAAGCCGTTTGACTCGCGGAAGTACCTTCGTTGGTAAGTGTAACGGTGGCGTTAGGAATGACACCGCCGCTCGAATCGCGTACGGTCCCAAGAATCGTGCCGGTATCGACCTGACCGCGGAGTGTCGGGACAAACCCTGCCAGAGCGCAAAAAAGAGATGCCCGGAAAGCTAACCTCAACATGGACAAAGCTCCTTCAACTCAGAAGAGCTGGTGGGGAAATCGTATCACCACGGGAATCCCTTGTCAACGTACACGAGAAAGAAAGTATTGGGCGCGTCCCCGCGCAAATCATTGTTCGCTCTAATCGCATCCTCGTGTATGATCCGTAGTGGCGGTAACGTACACAGGAGGACGATTTGCAAACAAAGAATGCAGGGAGCCCGGTTCGTGCCTGGGAAGAACCGGTCGTCATTCCTACTTACCCCCCGCACCCCGCCCAAAAACTTCCGATGTTCCTGGATAAGCGCGTATACCAGGGCAGCAGCGGTAAGGTCTATCCGAATGCATTTACAGATCAAGTTTCCGATCAATCAATCGAGACTACTTACCGGGGAGTGTTTCTCGAAAACGATTACATCAGACTCATGATACTTCCCGAGATCGGAGGCCGCATACATATCGGGCAGGACAAGACGAACGGTTACGACTTTTTCTACAAACAGACTGTGATCAAGCCTGCGCTCGTCGGCTTGCTCGGTCCTTGGATTTCCGGCGGCGTCGAATTCAATTGGCCACAGCATCACCGTCCTTCGACCTTTATGTCGGTTCCATTCTCAATTGAAGAGCACGAAGACGGAAGCCGGACGGTGTGGCTAAGCGAGCACGAGCCCATGAATCGCATGAAGGGCATGGTGGGAATCTGTCTGCACCCGGGGAAATCATGCATTGAAGCGAAGGTGCGTCTTTATAATCGAACGCCCCTGGTGCAAACGTTTCTGTGGTGGGCCAATGTGGGCGTGCGGGTTCATGAGGAATATCAGTCTTTTTTCCCGCCTGACGTTGCCTATGTAGCGGATCACGCGAAGCGAGCGATTTCTTCGTTTCCGATTGCGAGGAATTACTATTACGGCGTGGATTATAGGAGCGGAGTCGATCTCACCTGGTACAAAAATATCCCGGTTCCAACCTCATACATGGTGACCAAATCCAAGTTCGATTTTTTCGGAGGCTATGATCACGGCAAGCAAGCGGGTTTTGTTCACGTCGCAAACCGATATATCGCTCCGGGCAAAAAGCAATGGACGTGGGGGAACGCCGAGTTTGGGTATGCCTGGGACCGCGAATTGACAGACTGCGATGGGCCATATATCGAGTTGATGGCAGGCGTCTACACGGATAACCAGCCGGATTTCTCATTTCTCGCACCTTACGAAACAAAGACATTCAGCCAGTACTGGTATCCGATTCAGAAGATCGGTCCAGTCAAGAATGCCAACAAACGTGTGGCCGTCAACGTACAACGGACGGACGAAGGATGGAAGGTAGGAGTCGCTGCCAGCGAGTATCTCGACCTGTCAACCGTCCGGTTTACAAAGAAAGGCTCAGTGGTATTGGAGCGTCAGGTAGATGTTGGTCCAGGGAAACCGTTCGTGGAGGTGACAGGAGCTGAACAAACCGCAGATGAATCAGATCTGCGTCTGAGCGTGTTCGATAAGCACGGGACTGAATTGATTTGCTATGCGCCGGAGAAGATTCGGGAAGGAAAACCGCCAGACCCCGCAATAGAACCGGCGCGCCCTGGTGAGATCCAAACGAATGAGGAGCTCTATTTGATTGGGTTACATCTGGATCAATATCGTCACGCTACCCGGGAACCGGAGCCTTATTGGCATGAGGCTTTGAGGCGGGATCCCGGTGACGCGCGCTGTAATATGGCGCTCGGCCGAGCAGTCTTACGGCAGGGCTACTTCTCGAAAGCCGAGAGCTACTTTCGAGCGGCTATTGAGCGATTCACGTTTCTCAATCCGAATCCTTATGACGGAGAACCGCCTTACAGCCTTGGTCTGGCGCTCCGTTATCAAGGTAGAAATGATGAAGCTTATGAATCCTTTTACAAGGCAGCCTGGAACTATGCGTGGCAATCAGCCGCTTACTATGAAATAGCTGCGATTGATTGCGCACGAGGAGATTATTCATCGGCGCTGGGATCTCTTGCACTCTCCCTCGCAGGAAACAGTAATCATCTGAAGGCGCGTAATCTACAGGCGGCGATTCTGCGGAGGCTGGGCCGAGACTCTGAAGCGCAAAGCCTCGTTGAAGCAACGATCGAATTAGACTCGCTCGACCTCTTTTCACGGAACGAGCTTTCACTGCTGCATAGAAGCAGCGGCGAAGAGGTTTTTAGGCTATTTCGAGGAGAAGCACATACTTATTTCGACGTGGCGCTGGACTACGCTCGGGCAGGTCTCTGGAAAGAAGCGAACGAGCTTGCTCTCGGCATATCTGCTTCATCGTGGCGACGAAAACTCGCAGCCCATGATTTGGTATGCACGCGGCTATTTCGAAGAACGTCTTTGCCGGCCCAAAGAAGCAGCGGATTCATACCGGAAGGCGAAGAACGCTTCACCCGATTATTGTTTTCCCTCGCGGTTAGAGGAATTACTGCTGCTTGAAGCTGCTCTCAGCCGCGACCCCGGAGACGCGCGGGCTCATTACTATCTTGGTAATTTGTTGTACGACAAGAAACGCAAAGAAGAGGCAATTCAGCATTGGGAAACGGCGGCATCTATCGAGCCAGACTTTTCGATCAGCTGGCGAAATCTCGGGATCGCCTATTTCAATGTTCAGGCGAATGCCGAGCGAGCAATGCGGAGTTATGAGAAAGCGCGGCAAGCAGATCCGAAGGACGCGCGGCTGTTTTACGAGTTCGACCAGTTGCGAAAACGTGTTGGAATTCCGCCGGAAGAGCGACTGAACGAACTCGAGCGCCATGCCGAACTGGTCCAGCAGCGCGACGATCTGACAGTGGAGCTTGTGACTCTTTACAACGAGACCGGCGAACACGAGAAAGCTCTCTCCGTGATGGCGCAACGTCGCTTTCATCCGTGGGAGGGCGGTGAAGGTGCAGTTTCAGGACAATACGTGATCGCCCATTTTCAGTTGGGCCGCAAGGCGATTGAGGAAACGGACGGCGAGAAAGCCTTGTTACATTTTGACAGTGCGCGCAAGTATCCTGAGAATCTTGGCGAAGGCAAACACCTGTTGACGCAGGAGGTTCATCTTGATTTCTTCTCGGGTATAGCATTCGCGCAGCTCCACCGGAACGAAGAGGCTCACTCAATGTGGCGAAGGGCAGCGGGATCCGAGCAGCGAGACGATATGTTCGCCTATTTCAAGGGCCTCGCGCTGCGCAGCCTGGGGGAAGAACAAGCGGCGCTTTCAGTCTTTCAAGCGCTCTTGAAAGCGGCAGAGAAACTTGCGCGAAAGCGAGGCGAGCATTGACTACTTCGCTACTTCGCTGCCCAATTTTCTGCTTTTTGAAGACGATCTGCAAAAGCGCCAGCAGATCGAGGCGGTTTTTCTGCGCGGCTTGGCTCTACTGGGAATGGGGCATACAAAAGAAGCTCTGCTCAACCTGGAGAAAGTTGCGGATCTCGACAAGAATCATCAATGGGTAAGAGCGGAATTGTCGCGGGCTCGCTCTTTGGAGAAGCAGCCGGTCATGCGCAAATGAGCGCGACACCACAAGCAGCCGTCTTGGAAAAGCACGGCGGCCTATATGTCTTGCTTGCGGCATTGGTGGCCGCAACCGCAGGACTTCTGTTCGGCTTTGATATTGCCGTCATCAACGGCGGCATTCTATTCCTGCAGGCGCAACTTCATCTGACCGACATACAAACAGAGTTCGCAGTCAGTGCGCTTCTATTTGGCTGCATTGTGGGAGCGGCGGTAGGTGGATGGTTCAGCGACGCGTTTGGAAGACGGCGCGTACTGATGGTTTGCGCGCTTCTCTTCGCGCTCTCGGCAATCGGAGCGGCGATTCCAAGAACACTGGCGGAGTTCGTGACAGCGCGCATAGCGGGAGGACTCGCCATTGGAGCGGCTTCCGTGCTGGCCCCCCTCTACATCGCGGAAGTATCACCGGCGCGGATGCGGGGACGTCTGGTTTCGTTGAATCAGATGGCCATCGTCAGCGGCATCCTGTTGGCATATCTAGCGAACTGGCTGCTGGCGTTTACGGGTCCGTCGAGCTGGCGATGGATGTTTGCGGTGGCCGCTGTGCCCGCCGCGGCGTTTCTGGTTGGACTTCTATTTGTCCCGGAAAGTCCGAGATGGCTGGTTGAGAAGGGCCGCGGCCCGGAAGCTCTGTTGGTGCTTTCTAGGATCAATGGCGCAACCATCGCGAGCGCTGAACTCGCAGAGATCACAAAGACGGTGGCGGAAGAATCTGGTTCACTGGCCGAACTCCTGCGCCCAGGGCTTCGCAAAGCGTTGTGGATTGCGATCTCACTGGCGGTATTACAACAAATAACAGGAATTAACACTGTACTCTTTTACGGAGCAGTAATTTTCAAACAGCAGGTGCATAGCCAGAGCGCAACCTCCGCGATCTTCGCGAACGTAATTGTTGGAATCGTGAATTTTCTTGCGACTCTGGCGGCGCTTGGCATCGTAGACAGATTTGGACGGAAGCCGTTGCTTCTTATTTCGTCCGGACTCATGGCGATTTGCCAAGCCGGTCTGGCTTTGGCATTCTTGGCGCATACGCCTTCGGCTCCGGTCGTGCTGATCATGATGATGCTTTGCGTGGCCGCTTTCGCGATTGGCCTGGGGCCGTGTGTATGGGTCCTGCTCTCAGAAATCTTTCCCACGCGCATACGCGGGCGGGCCATGTCGATTGCGACCTTGTTTCTCTGGAGCGCCTGCACCTTGCTCACGATGACTTTTCTGACTTTATCCAAAGCGCTGTCGCCGACGGGTGCATTTCTGATTTATTCGCTGATGTGCGTAGTCACGTTTCTGATTGTCTGGCGCGCGGTCCCGGAAACAAAAGGGCGCAGCCTCGAAGAGATAGAAAGACTCTGGAAATGAGAAAGCAAATTCGATTCCTGAAGTGGGGAACTGCTTGCGCTGTGATTGTCCTGGCGGCTGCGGAGATCCGGGCCGCGGACAACACGGTGGTTCTAGATGCTCACGGCTCGGGCCGAGTATTCGAAGGTATCGGGGCAGTAAGTGCGGGTGCATCGTCGCGACTGTTGATCGATTATCCGGAGCCCTATCGCGGCCAGATTCTTGATTACCTCTTTAAGCCAAACTACGGCGCTTCTTTGCAGCATCTGAAAGTCGAGGTAGGAGCCGATGTAAATTCGACGGACGGCTCTGAGCCAAGCCACATGCGCTCGCGCGACGACCATGACTTCAGCAGAGGCTATGAATGGTGGCTGATGCAGGAGGCACATCGACGGAATCCTGACATTATCCTGGATATTCTGCCCTGGGGTGCGCCGGGATGGATAGGGCATGGCACTTATTACTCGCCGGACATGGCCCGATATATGGCTGAGTTCATCGAGGGCGCGAAGAAGGAATATGGTTTGGATATCCAGTACGCGGGTATCTGGAATGAGAAGGTCTATGACGCGCAGTATGTGAAGCAGCTCCATAAGGAGCTTAGTGAACGCAAGTTACAGACTAAGGTCGTTTGCTGTGACGAATATCCTGGCGAACACCAGTGGAAGATCGCTGAGGAAATGAGTAGCGATCCCGATCTGGCGGCATCCGTCGATGTGCTCTCAGTACACTATCCGCAAACTGAAGACGGGGCTCTTACAACCACCCACCAGGCAAAAGCAATTGGCAAGCCGTTATGGTCCAGCGAAGACCAGCCGAATCCGGGAGGCGGTCCCATCGTCTCGCGGGATTGGCAGATTGGCGGCCGGATTCTGGCCAGCGTATACAACCGCAACTACCTGGAAGGTGCTTTAACGAAGACGGAGATATGGAGTCCGGTTACGGCTTATTATGACAACTTAGCCGCACCGAACTCAGGCCTGATGTACGCTAATACGCCGTGGTCGGGGTATTACAACGTGCAAAGCACAATCTGGATAACGGCTCATACGACACAGTTTGCAAAACCGGGATGGCAGTATTTGGACGAAGGCTGCGGATATTTTCCGGATAAGGGAACTTTCGTCAGCCTCAAATCGCCAAACGATCGCGACTGGAGCATCATAGCGGAGACGATTGCGGCGAGGCACACCCAGACGCTGACATTCAGGATCGAAGGCGGGTTATCTACCGGTAAGGTTCACGTCTGGGAGACAAATGCAGGAAAGATCTTCGAGCATGTCGCGGATCTCGCACCGGTTGACGGGCTTGTGAAGATGACTTTCGATCCGGACTCGATTTACTCCTTGACGACCACGATCGGCCAGGGAAAGGGTGAAGCGCAGCCGCCAAACAACACTCCGTTCCCAATGCCCTATAAGGACGGCTTCGAAGCTGTCCCCTTAAGCCATGCTCCTAAGTTTCTAGCCGATGAAGATGGCGCATTCGAAGTTCACCCGTGCCGGGACAAAGAGGGGAACTGCCTCGAGCAAGTAGTGACGAAGAAGCCGATTCCGTGGGGGCCGATTCCTAATCCGTTTACGATGACAGGCGACGCCGGCTGGACGAACTATACCCTGCAGTCGGACGTGCTTCTGGATCGCGCCAACGAGGCCACTATCATTGGTCGAATTGATTCGGCGAATGTGTTTGAGGACGGAAATATGCTCTGGCCGAGCGGGTATGTGTTGAGGCTCATGAAGAGCGATGAGTGGATTCTTCTATCGACGAAATACAAGAGTAGCCCGCGAGTTTTGGCTTCAGGTATCGTGACCTTTGACTCGGCGAAGTGGCACACTTTGGAATTGCGATTCAACGGCAATCAAATCGAAGCCAGCCTGGATCACCGCCAACTGACAACAGTTCACGACAAATCGCACACGCATGGCATGATTGCGCTAGGTACCGATTGGAGCAGGGCGCAATTCGACAATCTTTCTGTCCATTGACAGACGAAACCACTAGCAATAGACTTTATCTTGACCCCGAAGAAAGCCCGCATAAGCCGATCGATTCGAGCATTCGTTGCATTTGCCTTCTGCCCACTGTGGGCCGCGCAAGCGCAGGTCAGGAACGTCTGGCAAATCGGAAAATTCGACCAATCCCCCCTGGAATTCACTGCTGTCGCGCACGACAAGCCAATTTTTCAGGTAGGGAAAAGTGACTGGAGAAAGGACTGGCCGGCGACTCAGGGATTAAAGCAGCCCTACCGAATCGAGTTTGCTCTCGATTCCGTGAAAGGCGCGTATACACTTCGCATCGCAACCCTCATCGAGCAGCCTCGGGTCCCTGTTTTGCACGTCGAGGTAAACGGACACGCGGGTAACTTCTATCTTCATCCCGAGTTGATGTACTTTCCCGGTGACGCTTCCTTCGCCTATCATCCAAATTTCTCTAAGAGCTTGACCGAAACGGCAATCCCAGCGGCGTTCTTAAAGGAAGGCGAGAATTCGATCACAATTACTTGTATCGATGAGCCGGCGTCCACCGCGGAAGAGCAGAAGTTCTCAGGTATTACATATGACGCGATCAGCCTAGATCACGACGCGGCCGAGAAGGCCGCGACCGGAGACACCACGGCCAGAATATCGCCCACCGTGTTTTACAAACAGGATGGCGCGGGGCTGCTGGAGATAGTAGACGCCGTGATCGGCGCTGGTGGTCCTCTGCAGTCGGGCCCGGCTGACCTGGAATTTCAAGGAAAACATTATCGAGCAAACATCTTGGCGCAGAATTTCGGGGAACAGCGGTTGTCTTTTGCGATTCCGGAATGGAAGGGGACGCTCCCGGCCAATTTGAACTTAAGGACGGGCTCGCCTCGCAACTTCCAAGTTTCCTTGACCGCGGCTCGTAAGTGGAACATTTTCGTGGTGCCGCACACTCACCTGGATGTCGGCTACACAGACTATCAGGGGAAAGTGGCGGAAGTACAGCCACGAGTGCTAAGCCAGGCGGCGGAGTTGATTCATCAACATCCGGATTTCCGTTTCTCAATGGATGGTTCGTGGAATCTTCAGCAGCTATTGGAGACGCGGCCGAAAGGAAAACAGGACGAAATCCTCGCTTTGATCCGTAGTGGCAAGATGGCGATGCCAGCTCAATACTGCAACTTGTTGACGGGTTATGCGTCGTTGGAAACTCTTTATCGATCACTTTATGAATCGAAGGCGCTGACCCAACGCTATGGTCTGCCGTTTGAATACGCCAACATTACGGATGTCCCGACGTATTCAGGAACGTATCCGTCCATACTTGCGGCAAGCGGCGTAAAGTATTGGGTTGCGGCCGCCAATAATGACCGCGCTCCGATCTTTTATCACGAGCACTGGAATGAGAAATCGCCTTTCTGGTGGCAAGGTCCGGATGGCGCAAAAGTCCTGTTCTGGTATTCCTGGGCTTATCTGCAGACGCAGACGATGTTTGGTCTGCCTCCTGGACTGAACGCCGTGCGCGAATCGTTGCCGATCTTCTTACAGGCGTACTCGAGGCCGGACTATAAGCTCGACGTCGCCCTGATTTACGGAACCCAGGTGGAGAATACGGATCTGTTTCCCACGACGGCCACATTCGCGACGGAGTGGAACAAAAGTTATGCATATCCCAAGCTGAACTACGCGACCTTTCCGGATTTCTTCCATTACATTGATCAGCACTACGGAAGTAAACTCCCGACCTACAAAGGAGACGGCGGCCCTTATTGGGAGGATGGAATCGGCAGTGACGCGCACTTCGCGGCAGAGGATCGCGAAAATCAGAATCGCGCGTTATCGGCGGAAATTCTCTCGACGGTCACTCACTCGATCGATCCGGACCTCAATCCGCCGAATGGACTTCTCAACGACGTCTGGCGAAATATCATTCTCTTTGCGGAGCATACCTGGGCATCGTATAACTCCATTACGCAGCCTGACCACGAGGAGACAGTAAAGCAACTTAGGGTGAAGGACGATCGTGCCGACCGTGCTTCGCTCGAAATAGACGATTTGATGAATCGGTCGCTGAGCCAGTTGGCTGATCAGATTCATATCCCGGCAAACACGCTGGTGGTGTTCAACTCTTTGAACTGGCGGCGCGATGCCGTCGTCGAAACGGATCTGTTTGAAAATCCGAAGCTGACCGATCTTGCAACCAATCAGGAGATTCCGCTCCAGGTGCTTTATGAGAAACAGCATTTCCTGCGTGTACGATTCGTCGCCAAGGATCTGCCGGCCGTCGGTTATAAATGTTTCAGCATTGCATATGGAAAGGAACCCATAGCGAAACCGCGGTATCCGAACGAATCAACAGTTGAGAATCAGTTCTATCGAATCAAAATAGATGAAGTCAGCGGCGCTTTAGCGAGCGTCTTTGACAAACAAATTGGGAAGGAGCTTGTTGATTCGCAAAGTCCGTACAAGTTTGGGCAGTATCTCTACGTGACCGGCGATGACGGAAACACACGCATCGTCAATCCGTATCCATCTTTTCCGGCAGCCGAATTGAGCGTGCACGCCGCATCGCAAGGCAAATTGCTCGGCGTCGAGACACTTCCATGGGGCGCATCGATCCGGATGAGCAGCTCCAGCGTCAATACGCCTGAGATCGAAACCGAAATCCTGCTTTTTAACGACCAAAAAAAGGTCCAGTTTCGGTACCGGGTGCATAAGGATTACACAACGGCAAAAGAAGCAGTCTATTTCGCATTTCCGGTGGCCGTCTCAAACCCGAGCTTCGCATACGCTTCGCAACAGGGCTGGGTCGATCCCCAAAAGCAAATGTTCAAAGGCGGTAGTACGGAGTGGTTCAGCGTCCATCAGTGGATGGCGGTCCACGATCCCAATCTGGCGGTGGCGGTTGTTCCGATCGACGCGTCGCTCGCCAGTTTCGGCGATATGAATCGCGGCAAGTGGCCGGCCGAGTTCACGCCGCAGAGTGGAACTATCTTTTCTTATGCGATGAACAATTACTGGGATACGAATTATCGAGCCGGCCAGAGCGGCGAATTCGTGTTTCGCTATACAGTGACCAGCGGTCCGGAAATAGATGGCAGGGCTTTTACGCGGCTCGGCTCGGAAGAGATGCGTCCAGCGGAACTGGATTACGTAGTAAGCCAGGACAAAGTGGGCGATCCTGTGCGGCCGCTGCCGGCAGCGGGGACAGACTTTTTCGAGACGAGTGGTGAAGACGTAAGCCTGGTGACCTGGAAGCGAGCTGAGGATGGCACCGGTACGATTCTACGTCTCGCTGAAACCGGCGGACGAGCTTCGGAGACGGACATACGGTTCCCTCACTCGATAGTCGCGTCGGCCCACCTCTGTTCCGGCGTGGAAGACGATCAGGCAAACGTCCCAGTCACGAATAACAGCGTTCATCTCTCTTTCAAACCGTTTCAGGTTCTGACTGTCAGGATCACCGGCAGATGAACTGGCTAGACGATGACGAGTTGTTCGCGATGGCCAAGCGCGAACTCTTCACTGCCGTGGTCGGGGACGTAATGGACAAGCTCGAATTGCATCATCAATTCCTGCCCCCGGCTATCAAGCCGCTCAGGAGCGATATGGTTTTCGTTGGGCGAGCGATGCCTGTGCTCTCGGTGGATGTTTTTCGGGAGAGAGTGGCGGGGAGCGCCAACAGCATTATGGAGAAGCCGTTCGGGCTCATGCTGGCAGCATTGGACGATCTGCGGAAGAACGAAGTGTATGTGAATACGGGTTCGTCCCCGCGCAACGCGCTTTGGGGCGAGATGATGAGCATCCGGGCGCAGCATTTAGGGGCGAGCGCGGCAGTGTTGAATGGTTATAGCCGAGACACAAAAGCGGTATTGGGCCTGAGCTTTCCTACGTTTTCGTTCGGCGGCTACGCTCAGGATGCCGGGCCGCGCTATAAAGTCGTGGACTTTCGCATTCCTGTCGAAATCGGAGGGGTGCTCATCGAGCCGGGCGACGTTCTGTTCGGCGACGTAGATGGCGTCTGCTGTGTGCCACGGCGAGTCGAGGCTGAGGTGTTCAACAAGGCGCTCGAGAAGGCACGCGGCGAGAAGCAGGTCAAGAAGGCACTCGAGGAAGGTAGCAGCGCGACAGCGGCCTTCGACAAATTCGGAATCATGTAGCGGCTCAGCGGCTGGCTTGCGTCGCGCCTGGTCCAGCGGTAAGCGAACACCGAGTTCTTCCAGAAGAATTTTTCCGCAGCGGCGCGGCCTTTTTGTGAGAAATAGCTCTGCACCAGCTTCAGAACCTCCGCGTATGTACCCCACGGATCGCTGTTCGGCCAATCACTGCCGTACAGCAAACGATCCTCGCCGAAAATTTCCCAGAGTTGATCGAGTACCGGCCGGTAGGAGTTCAAATCCAACGAAACTCTGCCATCAATCCGTTGAAGCACTTCAGAGATCTTGACGTAGACCTGTGGACGACTCCCAAGGCGATGAAGATTTTCTTCATAGCGATTTCGGGCGGAGCGATCGGATGGCACTTCCAGGTGAGGCAGGTGGTCGATGACTACCCGCAAATTGGGAATTTTGTCTGTGAGGCGCACGACCGCATCGATCAAGGCAGGGTCAGGATTCGCCGTGTCCAATTCCAAATTCGCTTCGGCGAGGATCTTGAGATCCGAAATGAACGCTGGTTCCGAGAGCCGCTTTCCGAGATCTCTGTTCCAGAGATTGCCGTAACGGATGCCGCGGAACAGAGGATTCTTGTGGAAGCGTTCAAACTGGCTGGCAAATTCCGGCTTGCCCGGTTCGAGATCTCCGACTGTGCCCACGATAATCGGATTTTTGGCAGCGAGGTCGAGCACCCATTGGTTGTCTTCGAGCCAGGGGCTCGCTTCAATTTCGATGGCGCCCACGACGCCGAGCGATTGAGTGATTCTTCTGTAGCGGGCCGGTAGGGCGGGCTTATATAGCACAGGGTCATCTTTCGGAGGCCAAGGCACGCCTTGCGGGCGAGTAGGATCGAAAAGGTGAATATGCGTGTCGATGATAGGGATGCTTGAGGTATTTGCCCCCGCGTTGAGCGGAAGGAGGGCGGCGCTCATTCCCATGAAGTCTCTGCGGTGAAGTTTGGCAATGTCCGGTTCGGCGGAAGATGCGGCCTCTGCTACTTTGGCAGTACAAGTTTTTGACATTCGATGAATTGCGTTATTTTACAGCCCTCTTATATCCCATGGCGCGGTTATTTTCATCAGATCAAGAAAGCTGACATTTTTGTTTTCTACGACGACGTGCAATACGACCGCCATGGCTGGCGTAACCGCAATCGCATCAAAACTCCCGGCGGCCCGAAGTGGTTAACAATTCCACTACGCGCGACGGGCGAGCGGTGGAGAGACTCCATGATTTGCGACATGCAGATCTCGCCGGAAGGAAACTGGAACAGGAAGCATTTCGAAACGCTGCGGCACAGCTATTCGAAGGCGCCTTACTACTCCGGCTGGGCATCAATGCTCGAGCGCTGGTACGTGAACCCTCCCGCAAATCTGGCAGATTTCACCATTGAGACAACTATTGAACTGGCGCGAGAACTTGGGATCCGAACGACGCGCTTCCTGCGAAGTTCGACTCTCCACTGTGAGGGTGCCAGGACCGAGCGCCTCCTTGCAATACTGCAGAAAGTCCAGGCAACACACTACATCAGCGGGCCAGCGGCCAAAGACTACCTGGATGTGGCGCGGCTGAACTCAGCTGGCATCAGCGTGGAATGGATGGCTTATGACTACCCGGAGTATCCTCAGTTGTTCCCACCCTATGAACCTCGAGTCTCGGCGCTCGATGTATTGCTAAATACCGGTCCAGAGGCGGGCAAATGCATCTGGGGATAACCGGTACTACCAGAACCCATATTTCCGGTAATTCAAAGTACACTTGCAAGCAGAAGGTTCAGGGGCAGAAGGATTGAAGTTTCCCACAGGGTGTGATTCGCAGAGGGCGATTCCGTTCAACTGCATCAGCACAGTCGGCACGGAAACGAAGTACATAGCGCAAGCCTACGATGCCCTTCACATTTGCGGTGACGGCGCGTTCACTCGCAAATGTCACGAGTTGCTCGAGTCAGAGCTGGGCGTTTCAAAGGCGCTCCTGACGACATCTTGTACACACGCCCTCGAGATGGCGGCGCTTCTGCTCAGAATCGGGCCGGAAGACGAAGTGATCGTTCCGGCTTTCAATTTCCCCTCTGCGCTAAACGCAGTTGTGCTCCGCGGAGCTAGACCTGTGTTTGCGGATGTCCGTCCGGACACAATGAATTTGGACGAATTGCAGCTTAGTGCTCTGATTTCGCCGAGAACGAAGGCGATCATCCCGGTTCATTACGCCGGCGTCGGATGCGAGATGAATGAGATCTCGGCGATTGCAAATCAGCATGGTATCGCGCTGATCGAGGACAACGCGCATGGCTTATTCGGCCGTTATCGCGGGAGGCCGCTCGGCACGTTCGGCTGTCTTGCGGCACAGAGCTTTCACGAAACAAAAAACTTCAGTTGCGGGGAAGGCGGAGCGTTGCTGATCAACGACGCAAGCTTGATCGGCCGCGCGGAGATTATTCGCGAAAAAGGAACGAATCGTAAGAAGTTCTTCCGCGGTGAGGTAGACAAGTATACCTGGGTGGATGTGGGGTCGAGCTATCTGCCCTCAGATATTCTGGCGGCGATTCTGTACGCACAATTCGAGGTACGGGATGCCATACAGGAAGCGCGCCGTAAATGCTGGTTGGCCTATGCCACCGGGCTTTCCGATTGGGCACGGAACCACGGGGTGCAATTGCCATTTGTGCCGGATTACTGCGACCAGACATATCACATTTTCTACATGATCATGCCGGATCTCCATTCGCGCAACGCGCTGATTGACCATCTGAGAGCCCGCAAAATTCTGAGCGTCTTCCATTACACGCCGCTGCATCTTTCCGAGATGGGAAGGAGTTTCGGAGGATACCCGGGGCAGTGTCCGGTGACGGAACGGGTAAGTGAGCGGCTAGTGCGATTGCCGCTCTATAGCGGGTTGACTGCGTCCGATCAGATGAGGAATCTTGGAGGCGATTTACAGCTTCAAATTCGGGGCTGAGAGCGGGCCTAAGCCTGTCTTCCGAGTACGAACATAAAACAGTGCACATGCTGCGAGCCCGAATAACAGGAATCCCCAGGTCGCGGGTTCGGGCGTGACGATAGCGAAGAAGGGTACCGGGGTTGTACCGTCAGCCTCCGTGAGCTGAAAGATGCTAATTCCTGCTGTGCTTTCTCCAGCACCAGGACCACAATTGGAGTCGCATCCGGGTGATCCTCCGGCGCCTCCATTTGCGGTGAGATAGACCTGGAATACCTCCCCGAGCTCAAAGGGCTGCATCGGACCGCTCCCGCTGTAGATGTATCCATTTTGGGAGATGTATGCGTTCCAGGATCCGCCGAAGCCACTAATGTTAGCCGAGAAAAATCCAGGGCGCACAGGGCCGGCAGTAGCGAAAGTCTGACTATAGGTTGCTGTGCCAGAGCCGCACAAAACCGACATCTGGAAACGTAAACGGGACCGAAAATCCTCCACCTGCGTCAACGCCTATGCCGAATCCGGACAATGAGCCGGTTACGTCACCGTACCCTCCTACATACCCAATGTAATTACCGTCGACATAAGCTGGAATCGAGCAGCTCGAACTGGTAGATCCGGTGGCGTTTGAAAGGTGGTTCCCAAGCTGCAGCTTGCGGAAGTAAATGACGTCGCATGTAATAGCAGAAGACGCCAGAATCGTAAGGAGAGCGAATCGTCAGTCGCATGGTGCCCCTCCGGGCAAGAAGGAGGCTTAATTATATCGCTAGTTCTTTAAAACAGGTAATTTCAAGTAGGTGCGCCCTTCTGCAAGCGAATTTCGAAAAGCGTCTTATCTTTATAGGGCGTCTCAAAAGTTCCAACCGGCACAATCACCGCATCTTCGGCTGAGAGTTTTCGCAAGAGCCAGTCCTCGGGATAATCAAAAGTTCCGAAAACCAGGAAATCCCGGTGGTCATGAACAAAACGAGTGTATGATTCGACGTGACCGGCAAGCTTGAACTCTTTTTGGAACTCGGCCAAGTCCTCAAAAATCGTGGCATGCGCGAAGCGAATGGCGGCAGAACGATCTCGGAGATAAAAGAGCCTGGCGCACAGCGCGGGACTCTCGTATTGGCCCATTTCGACAAAGGTCAGACCGCTTGCGGCAACGATCGGTAGATCGGGCTTAACGCGTGCGAGCGCAGCGGCGTTGACTGCGACCGGATGAACCATCTGAGCGCGAACAGGCAGAACGATTTTTTGCGCAAGCAGCAGCAGGCAAGCAGCGGCAACCGCAACATGGCCGGCGCGTACAACGCGACCCAATAGCGCCGTTAACATCAGCGTCACGACGAAGTAGAGTGCCACTGCTGACGTGATGCAATAACGTCCCCAAAATGGCGCTTGATCTAACATCATGGCGACATCCAGCAGGATAGGGACGATTGCGATCACTGCGAACAGAGCCGCTTCGGGCTTGCTCCACTTCGGATATGTCTCGCTGCGCTTACCTCGGGCCGCGATCCATCCGCTAAGGCCTGCAGCACATAAGCACCAGAAGACGCCGCGAAAGGTGTTCCAGTAAAACGAGGCGACTTTCAGAGGCGTGGCTTGGAAAGCGAATGGATAGTAGGCAATGGTCTGGTAACTGTGAAAAAAAGGTACATACGAAATGACCAAAACGAGCGGCAGGAAGAGGGCGGCCCACAGAGGATAGTCCGGTTGACGGCGCTGGCGGAAGCGAACCAGTTCAGCCGCCAGGAACGGTAGCAGCGAAAGCGGCGCGAGAACATGTGAACTCAGGAGACCGACAGAAGAGATCGCAATACCGGCGAGGATCCATGAGCGGCGCGACGTGAAAATTGCCAAATCCCAGAGCAGCAATAACGAGCAGAAAAATAAGCACAGCAACGCGTAAGGGCGAGCTTCTGTCGCGTACTGAAACATCGGGCTGTACCACAAGACCAGAATCGGGAGGGCCGCGAACGGCGCGCCCAGTTTGCGGATGCTGTAGACGTACAGCAGCAGGCTGGCTAAGTAAAACTCCACGACTGAAGGGAAACGGGTCGCAAGAAGAATTCCACGGAATAAGCGCAAGCTAACATCAGCGAGCAGGTGAGAAAGAGGCGGGTTGAGGTCCCATCGCTTGACCAGATAGAGCAAGCGTCCGAGGTCAGGAGCATTTGCAATGTGGTAGGTCAGCAGCTCATCGAACCAGAGATGGCGTTGAATTTGAATATAAATCAGGACGCCGTAAAGGGCAGTGAGAACCGCCAGTGTGGCGAGCGCCAGTGAACGGGAAGGCAAACCTGATGGCGATCCGAGCAGAGGCTCACAGTGCGACTCGCGATCAGTTTCGACCATTCCCCGTTGCTTCGAAGTTAACGTGAGTCCAAGTGAAAGACAAGCGCTCAACTCCGAACCTAAACATCTTCACAATAGTACTTTGCGGCTTTCAGCGAGAGCGCCCTACCGTTCGGACGAATACAATAACAGCACTTGCCCGGAGAAAAATGAGTACACAGGCGACGCGGTTTAAACCATTTGTGCCGGAACACCTGCAGATGCGCGAGCTCACGGCACGCGCGATTCTGCTCGGACTATGTATGACGGTAGTACTAGGGGCGGCAAACGCCTACCTGGGACTAAAAGCCGGTATTACAGTGGCTGCTACTTACCCGGCGGCGGTGATCAGCATGGCTGTGCTGCGGGCATGGAAGGGATCGCTGCTAGAAGAAAATATTGCCCGCACCAGCGGGTCAATTGGCGAAGGTGTTGCATCTGGCGCGATCTTTACCATACCGGCGTTTGTTCTCTCCCGCGCTTGGCCATCTTTCGGTTTTCGCGACGCCTATTGGAAATCGACTGCGCTGATCATGGTGGGCAGCGTTTTGGGAGTACTTTTCATCTCCCTGGTGCGGCGCATCATGGTTGACGATCCGGAGCTGCCTTTCCCGGAATCGGTGGCTGCATCGGAGATTCACAAGGCCGGGCAGCGGGGCGCGCAAGCAGCCAAGTACTTGTTCTGGAACATCGGGATCGGCGGGCTTATTTATCTGCTGGGACGGTTTGGATTATTCGCAGCGGATACGGAGTTTTCGATATCGATCGGCCAGCTTGGCGCGAGCCGTGTGCGATTGGGCGGCGCCGGTTCCAAAAGTATTTTGGCCACCGGAGGAAGAACCGTTTTCTCGGGGCCGAGCGTAAGTCCGGCCTACCTGGGAGTCGGCTATGTGATCGGTGCTCGGCTGGCAGCGATCCAATTTTCGGGAGGCGTGCTGGCCTGGGGACTCATGGTTCCGCTGCTCATTTATTTTCTCGGCCCGCAGATGCATACTTTTTTCCCTGCGGGCGCGGCAGAGAATTCGTGGAGCGCCATGGCCGGCGATGTCTGGAAGTATATTGTGCGGCCGATCGCAGTGGGGGGCATGCTTGTCGGTGCGGCATACACCCTGTTTCGAATGCGAGGCAGTCTTATCTCGGGTTTGGCGCGCGCTGTAAGAGATATGCGCCAAACGGCAGAACAAGCGGCGGCCCTTTCACGGACCGAGCGATACATGAGCTCCAAAATCGTGTTCGCTCTGATTGCCGTCGTGTTTGGAGTGATGATCGCGCTTTATATTTACTTTTCCGGGTATGTGCTGGGCGGGATCGTGGCGGCTGTGGTGATGCTGGTGCTCGGTTTTTTCTTCGCCACGGTATCGGGGAGCTTATGCGGCATGATCGGCTCGTCGAATAATCCGGTCTCCGGCTTAACCATCTCGACCCTGATTATTGCAGCCTTGCTAATGGTTGCGCTGGGTGTTTCCGGCATGGGCGGTGTCGCGGCCGTACTTGGTGTAGCAACGGTGGTCTGTGTCTCATCGGCGGTTGCCGGGGAACTTCTGCAAGACTTCAAAGTTGGCTACATCCTCGGGGGTACACCGCGCAATATTCAAGTAGCCGAGCTGCTGGCGGTGGTGGTTGCGAGTCTGGTGATGTATTTCCCGCTGGTGCTGCTGCATGAAGGGAATATCCGGGCGGGGGGAAGCGGATTCGGCGACCGTCAACTCCCGGCGCCTCAAGCCGGGTTGATGGCTCTATTGGCACAGGGAATCGTGGGCGGCGATATGCCGTGGCCGCTGGTGGTGGTCGGCGTGCTAATGGGCCTGGCCTTCATCGCGATGAACGTGAAAAGCCCGATGCTGGTGGCCGTGGGTATGTATCTACCGTTCGAAACGACGTTCGCGATTTTCGTGGGTGGCGTGATTCGGTGGATCGCGGACGGAGTCGCCCGCAAACGCGGTTACAATGAGGGACAAAAAGCGCGCGTTGAGAATGCGGGCGTGCTGACCGCCTCCGGTTTGATTGCGGGAGAAGCGATTCTCGGACTCGTATGGGCGGGGTTGCAGTTTGCGCCTCCGAGCTTGCGAGAACATTTGCGAATCTTCGATCATCCCTCGTATTTGGCCGGGTTAGGCGTCCTGGCATTACTTGCTTTTCTCATGATTCGGGGTCCACTCGCGAGCGCCGGCAATCCGGATGAGCCTGCGCCGCCAGTCGCGATGATGTAAGCAAGCTTTTCAATCTGCTCTGCAACTGGCGATCACGGATCTGAAGAAAATAAGCACAGAAGCTTCCGATCTCTGGAAGTCCTTGAAGCCGTTAGCTTTGGAGCGCCACCCTTTCATTGCGTGCCAGCGATACACGCCTCATTCGTGTGCAGCTCACCTGGTTTTTACCGTTACACTCCAGGCATTAAAAAGACCATCGGTTGAGCAATCCGGGTGCGGCGCGACTGTGAGTCGTAAAGCACCCGGGCGGTCCGGCCGAATTCTCCACCTGAGGAACGGATGCGATCTCATAACCTTGCGGGGCGTTCGAAACGCTCCAAGCTGCCCGAGGATCCAGACGGTCTGGTTGCGCGAATCAGCGATTTGCTGATCGGCCAACCAGAAGCCATCGAAACCATCATCCCCTATGTACAGATGCACCAAGCTGGTCTCTCGCCCGAGGGGCGTCCAGTAGGAGTCGTGTTGCTGCTCGGGCCGACAGGTACGGGCAAGACGCGCACAGTGGAAGCTCTGGCCGAAGTCCTGCACGGGAGCAGCAAGAACCTCCTCAAAGTGGATTGCGGCGAGTTCCAGATGGAGCATGAAGTGGCAAAGCTGATCGGAGCGCCGCCGGGATATTTGGGTCACCGCGAGACGCAACCCATGCTGACGCAAGCCAAAGTCAACGGCGTGGCCAGCGAACAGAGTGATATTTCGTTGATCCTGTTCGACGAGATCGAGAAGGCAGCCGCCTCCATGAGCCGTTTGCTCCTCGGCATTCTGGATAAGGCGACCCTGCGGTTGGGCGACAACACGACGGTAAATTTCGAGCGCACGCTGATTTTTCTTACAAGTAACTTAGGCGCGAAAACGATCCAGCGAGCGAATAAGCCCGATTTTGGATACGAAGCCATGCTGCCGCCGAAGCCGATGGTGGACAGTTCGAAAATGCAGAGCATCGGAATGACGGCGGTACGGCAGAAGTTCTCACCCGAGTTCGTCAATCGCATCGATTCCGTAATCACTTACAAGCCGCTCGATCGCGCTGCGTGCGATGTCATTCTGGATCAGATTCTGGCTAACTTTGCCCGTTTGATTCAAAACCGCCTTGGCTTGCGAGCCTTCCGGTTACAGTGCACAGCCGCCGGACGGAAACTGTTGCTTGATAACGGCACCAGCCTGGAATTCGGAGCCCGTGAACTGAAGCGCACAGTGCAGCGCAACTTCATCCAGCCGGTCGCCGCATTGGTCTCGCAAGGCGAGATTCCACCGGGTAGCACCGTGGTCTTGGACGCCAAAGGCAGCGAGTTCAGCATCCTGCTGCGGCATTGAGCTGCACCGGGCCCTGCTGCGATTTCCAGTCTTCGGAGAACACCCAGATGAAGCTTCTTGCCTGCTTTCTTCTTGCGGGCGCCGCGCTTTTTGCGGCACCGCTCACTCGTGTGGCACTTGTCGATGCCGGCCGTCCATTGATCGACGATGGGAGCGATTACGTCGGCCCCTATACGCTCGATCTGAATGGTCGGAACCTGCCGGTGCTATGCATCGATTTTGCGGATGATGTGGAACCGGGCGAGCAATGGGCCGCCTATGTCAGCCCGCTCGAAGGCAGCTTAGCGGATACTTACCACGCTGACGAGCTCCTCCAGTATGAAGAGGAAGCGTATCTGTATACGCTGATCCTCCAGCCCGGAGCGGACCGTGTAAGCTTGCAGCACGCGGCTTGGAGCATTACTGACCCCGGCTATAAGCCAGAGGCCGCCGCCGAGCGCTGGGTTTTGCAGGCACAGCAGGAGTACCAGACGGTCGACCCCTCAAAGTTCGTCATCATCTCCGAAGCTCCCGGACAGAAAGGATCGCGGTTTCAGGAGTTCGTTACTATCTCGCAGACTGCGGAGCCTTCTTGCTTAAATCTTCTGGCTGGATTGACGGCGATCGTTGTGGCTCTCCTTGGCCGGAAACGCAGCGCCGGCTGAGTAGAATCGACCGCTTCTCTGCTGGGCGAGGATAGACTGGCTAGTGTCTGCCTGGAACACTCTACATTGTTGCGACGCCGGTCGGAAATCTAGAGGATATTACGCTGCGGGCATTGCGCGTGCTACGCGAGGAAGTGGCAGCGATAGCTTGCGAGGATACGCGCCAAACACAGAAGCTGCTAGCACACTACGCAATTCGTAAGCCCCTCCTCAGTTATCACGAGTACAACGAGGCGAGCCGTAGTGCGGAGTTGATCGAAATCCTCCGTCAGGACAATTCGGTCGCACTGGTTAGTGATGCCGGAACGCCGCTGTTATCAGATCCGGGCTACAGGGTAGTGCGCGCGGCGATTGAGACCGGCATTGCGGTGGTTCCGATCCCGGGTGCCTCCGCCCTCCTGCCCGCTCTAACGGCTTCGGGCTTGCCGACCGATTCCTTCTTGTTCCTGGGATTTCTGCCGGCCAAATCAGTTGCGCGGCGCAAACGGCTGGAGGGACTTGCCGGGCAGACGCGAACACTGGTGGTGTACGAGAGCCCGCACCGCGTTCTCGAAACCCTAAACGTGATCGCCGAAATATTCCCTGAAAGGCGCCTGGTCCTGGCCCGTGAGATCACCAAACTCCATGAGGAATTTCTGCGAGGAACAGCGCAGGAGATTGAAAAGCAGCTTGTCGCACGAGGATCGATAAGAGGCGAGATTACGCTCGTGATTGCCGGCGGGGAAGAAGTGGCCCATGAAATAGACCCGGTACTGGCGGTCGAGCGGCTGGAGGCGGAAGGCACGCCCCGCATGGAAGCTATCAAAGCCGTTGCGAAACGGCAGGGACTGCCAAAACGAGAGGTTTACCGGTTGATTGCGGAGCGGGGCAGCAGTCCTCAGGACAGCAATCCTGGTTCGGGCCGAAGCGGCCAATAGATGTCCTGGGCCGAAAGAGCGAAATCCGTTCTTCAACCAATTCACGAATGGCGCGCACAAAGACGGGATGTGTACCAGCGGTAGCTGCGCGCACCATCTTCATGCCGAGTGTGATCGCGAGTTGCCGGGCTTCAATATCGAGATCGTAGAGAATCTCTATGTGATCCGACGTGAACCCGATAGGCGCGAGAAGAACGTTGTTTACTCCATCTTCATGCAAGTTGCGAAGGTAATCGAGGATGTCTGGCCCGAGCCACGGTTGCGTAGGGGAGCCGCTGCGGCTTTGGTAAACCAACTCCCAGTTCTCGAACCCGGCAGACTCTGCGACCAAGCGCGCCGTCTCGCGAAGCTGCGTTTCGTAGGCGCTGGTCTGAGCCATGGAACAGGGAATACTGTGGGCAGTCGCAATCAGCCGGACATCGGACTGCTCCAATTGCGAGAACTGCGTTCGAGCTTCATAGACGCGATCGGCACATGCTTCGATAAAGCCCGGATGATTGTAGAAGACGCGCAGCTTGTCGACTCGTGGCGCGCCCGCGCCTACCTCGGCCTGCGCGGCAGCAATATTTTCTCTATATTGTCGGCAGCTTGAATACGAACTATAAGCGGAGGTTACGAAGGCGAGAGCACGGCGCACGCCGTCGTCCCTCATCTGGCGTAATGCTTCAGAAAGAAAAGGATGCCAGTTGCGATTGCCCCAATAGACTGGCAGCCGGACACCGTGGGCCTCTAGCTCCTGGCGGAGCGCAGCTGCCAATTCGCGGCATTGATCATTGATAGGGCTCTTGCCCCCGAATCGATAGTAATGTTCCGCGACTTCGCGCAATCGTTCCTGAGGGATGTTGCGGCCGCGTGTGACGTTTCCAAGGAACGGCATGACATCTTCTGGCTTCTCCGGGCCGCCGAAGGAAACGATAAGAACGGCGTCGTACATTCGCTAAGACCGGATGCCGCTCACCCTATGAAGCTTCAACATATTCGTGGATCCGCGAAGGCCTACCGGCTGACCGGCCACAAAGACGATGTGATCGCCGGTGCGGGCGCGTCCGGTTTCGATCAGCACCCGCTCCATATGGTGAAGCATCTGATCCGTGGATTCCATAGCCGGCGAAAGAATGGGATCTACTCCATAGGCGATCGAGAGCTGTCTGGCTACAGATTCGTTCGAGGTAAATGCGTAAATCGGAACCGGCGGCCGGTAACGTGCCAGAAGGCGAGCCGAAGCTCCTGAGGTAGTCCCTACGGCGAGAGCGGTTACCCCCGCCGAGCGTGCGCACAAGAAGGCGGCATCGGCAATAATCTCCGGAATCACTAATTCCTCGACAGGCTTGCTTTCAGTAAAGCCACGTGTGTGAAGCGAATGTTCGGTTTCGCAAGCAATTCGCGCCATGACCTGTACCGCCTCGACGGGATATTTGCCAGCAGACGTTTCGGCAGAAAGCATGATAGCGCTGGTACCGTCATAGATCGCGTTCGCGACATCGCTCACTTCAGCGCGTGTGGGCACTGGACTTTCAATCATCGATTCGAGCATCTGTGTGGCAGTAATCACAAAACGGCCACGGATTCTCGCTTTCTCGATCATGGTTTTTTGAATAGCGGGAACCCGCTCAATCGCCATTTCGACACCCAGATCGCCGCGGGCGACCATGACGCCGTCGCATTCCTCGAGAATGGAATCGATATTTTGCCATCCTTCTGGCTTTTCGATTTTGGCTATGATGGGCTGCTTCGCATCCACTTCTTCAAGCAGGTGACGCAAACGCAAAATGTCTCGCGCCTGACGGACGAAGGAAAGAGCAAAGAAATCTACCTCCTTTTCGACCCCGAAATGCGCGTCCGCAATGTCTTTCTTCGAGAGCGATGGGGTGCTGATGCTGACTCCCGGCAGGTTGATGCCTTTGCGATCGCTGACATGTCCGCCAACCATGACTTCGCAGCGGACGCGAATGCCGTCGGTCTCCAGCACCCGCAACCGGACCGCGCCATCGACCAGCAGTACGGAATCGCCCGGCTTTACGTCTCGAGCAAAGTCGCTGTAATTCGTGGAGGCGAGTTCTTCGGTGCCGGTGACCTGATCGGTGGTGATGGTAAAGTTCGCCCGTTCTTGGAGGAAGCAAGAACCGTTCTTGAATATTCCCAGCCTGATTTTGGGTCCCTGTAGATCGAACAAAATACCGGGATGCGTTTTGAATTCGAGGGATAGATTACGCACCCAGTCGATTCGCCGGGCATGATCTTCCAGCGTGCCATGCGAAGCGTTCAGGCGGAACACGTCCACTCCGGATTCGAAAAGACTCCGAAGTACAATCTCCGAGTCAGTAGAGGGTCCAAGAGTAGCGACAATTTTGGTCGCTCGCAACGGCGGACGAGGAGAGGGAAGTTCTACCACCCGGGGGACACTCACTATGTCTTCATTATCGCTTCAGGGCTGTTCGCCTTACTGTCTTGACGGAGCAAGCATGGTCAGATGCTTGGAACGCAGATCTCTGGCATAATGGTGATCGCTCTGGCAGTTTTCTTCCGCACCGGCGGACGATGCTTTTTTCACCGACTCGTCATACGCGGCTCAATGAAGCCGTAGGCATACTATTGTTTCTTCTGGGCTTGGCTGTTTCGCTGAGCCTGTTGTCGTATTCTCCGTCCGATCCGTCCTGGGACACGGCCACGGGAATAAAGCAAACCCACAATCTGCTGGGAATTTCGGGCGCGAAGTGGGCGGACTTTCTCTTGCAGATCTTCGGTGTAAGCATCTTTCTCCTCCCGATTCATATTTGGGCGCTGGGCTGGAAATGGGTTCGATCCTCGGCAATCGAGAGTCCTTGGTTCCGCATACTCGGAACTTTAGCCCTCTGGTTTTGCATTTCTACTGCTTGTGGTTTGCTGCCGCGTCCCTGGCTGATTGCCAATACGATTCGGCCGAGTGGAATCATCGGAATGGTCAGTGCCGAATTTCTGCTGGCCAGGTTCGACTTGGCGGGCTCAGCGATTATCACCGTGGCGTCCGGAATTCTGGCACTTTACTTCGCCTCGACGTTCGAAGTTTCAACTTTGGCCGGCTGGCTGAGCGGGCCCGCTGCGAGATGGCACAGCATGCTGAATCGCTGGAACGCGTCACGAAAGGCCAGACGCCTGGCAGCGATCGAGCAGGCGAAAGCCCGGGCTGCCGAGCGTACGGCAACCCGGAAAGCCGAGGTCGAACTGGCGCGGCAAGCGCGTGCCGAATCGGCTGGAACGGCAAGCGCTCGGGCAGGAAGTGCGGCGTCGGAAAGGCAGCCGGTTGCAAATACTGTTCCTCAGGCGATGGACGATAACAAGCCGCCATTCGATCTGGATGAAGAAGAAGCAGCAGATGAAAAGGAATTTGAGATCCCGATCCGGACGCTCGACTCTCAACCGATTATTCGCCCGGCAGCTCCCATGGTCGAAGAGGAGCCTGGACCGGCGTTTGCGGAAGTAAGCTACGCGGCGCCAGTGCCTCAGAGGCGCAAGCGTTCATACAGCCTGCCTGCTTCACTCTTACTCAATGAAATTCCGCCCGGCAGCGGCTACGACGGGCAGGAATTGAAGGAGATCGCGAGCCGGATCAAGTCAAAGTTGGAAGAGTTCAACGTTCGCGGGTCAGTCGTGCAGATCAATCCCGGCCCGGTCGTCACAACTTTCGAATTTAAGCCGGAAGCAGGCGTCAAATATAGCCGGATTACCACTCTGACAGAGGACCTTTGCCTTGGTCTGCAAGCGGAATCGGTCCTGATCGAGCGGCTTCCAGGAAAACCAACCGTCGGCATCGAGGTGCCGAACAGCCGGCGAGAGGTGATCAGTTTGCGCGCGATTCTCGAATCCGACGAATTTCACGATTCGCCTTCGAAAATGACAATTGCGCTCGGCAAAGACATCAATGGGCGGATTAAGGTTGCGTCGCTCGAAACGATGCCTCACCTGCTCATTGCGGGTTCAACCGGATCGGGCAAAAGCGTGATGTTGAACGCCATGATCATGTCCTTCCTCTACAAAGCCACCCCGGATGAAGTGCGCATGATCATGGTGGATCCGAAGCGGGTCGAACTTGGAATCTATGAAGGCATACCGCATCTGTTGACGCCGGTCATCACCGAGCCCAAGAAGGCGACCAACGCGCTACGCAACGCAGTAATCGAAATGGAGCGAAGGTTAAAGCTGCTGGCCTCGCACGGTGTACGCAATATCGATCAGTACAACCGCAAAATCGCGCAATTGAGAAAAACGCCCCGCAGCTTGTTCGAGGAGCAGGAAGAGGAAGATGACCTGGAACCGCTGCCTTATGTATTGATTCTTATCGACGAGCTCGCTGACCTGATGATGCTCGAACGCGCGAATGTGGAAGAATGCATCACGCGGCTGGCGCAGATGGCTCGTGCCGTCGGTATGCACTTGGTACTGGCCACTCAGCGCCCCAGCGTGGATGTCATCACCGGCTTGATCAAAGCGAATTTCCCATCCCGCATCAGCTTCCGTGTTGCCACCCGTGTCGATTCGCGAACGGTTCTCGACAGCATGGGCGCCGAGCACTTGTTAGGAAAGGGCGATATGCTCTTTCTACCGCCTGGCTCCTCACGGCTTACGCGCGTGCACGGAGCTTTCGTGACGGAAGCGGAAACCAATCGGGTGGTGGATTTCTGGAAAGAGCAGGCCGTGCCGGAATACGACGAGAGCTTCCTTCTCACACCTCCGTCGGAGGAAGAGGGTGAGGACGCCGAGGCTTTCGATGGAACGCAAGACCCTATGTACGAGGATGCGGTGCGCGTTGTGCTGGAACAAGGTAAGGCGTCGACTTCGACGCTGCAACGGCGCTTGCGCCTGGGTTACGGGCGTGCCGCACGCATCCTGGATATGATGCAGCGCGAGGGAATTATCGGAGCTCCCGACGGCAGTAAGCCGCGGGAAGTGCTGAAGCGGCCCGACTGGCTGCGGGAAATCGACCATCAGATGCGTTAGTACCGGAGCGGGGAAATCGGTGAAGAGCCGGCTCCGGCCGCAGGTGAGTCGTGTACGTTCGAGAGAATGAGCCAGAAACGAATTATTGTTGCGATTGATGGTCCCGCAGGCGCCGGTAAAAGCACTTTAGCCAGGCGCGTCGCTGACAAATTGGGGTTCGTGTATATCAACAGCGGTGCCATATACCGGGCCATCGCCTTTTGGGCATTGCGCATACACGTCCCGCTGAGCGACATGCACCGCCTGGAGCAGCTTGCTACCGCCGCGCGAGTCACCTTCGGGCCCGGCGGACAGGTTCTTCTAAACGATGAGGATGTGACGGAAGGGATTCGCGAACCTGGGATTTCCGAGGCCGCCTCACTGGTATCGGCCATACCGGCAGTGCGCCGCGCGTTACTTCCCTTGCAGCGCAGCTTGGCTGAGCAGTCCAGCGTGGTCATGGAGGGGCGCGATATAGGGTCAGTCGTTTTCCCCGAGGCCCACGTCAAGATCTTTCTTGACGCCGAACCCGCGGAGCGGGCCAAGCGCAGGGCACTGGAACTCGAAAGGCGCGGGAGGCGGGATACCGATGTTGCGGCCGTAGCGGGACAGTTGCAAGTTCGGGACGAACGGGACCGTCAGCGGACAGAGGCTCCGCTGATCCAGGCAGCGGACGCCGAACTGGTAGATACCACCGGCCTCTCGCTCGATCAGGTTGAGCAACTAGTCTTGCGGATTGTGCGAACCCGGATCTCGAATGGCAAGGCGGCTGCCCATTGAAGAGCAGCACGTTGGCGGCATGGCATACGATCGACCGGTTGCTTCTAGAGAGCAGGTTTTCCTGGATTACCGAGTACTGAGAATTCTAGTACAATCCTAATGGGCTTCGATAATTGTTGAATGTACGAGGACACCATTGAAAGCAGAACACCTTAGCACCCCCCCAGTCATTCCTTTCGAACGGAGTTATACGCTCTCCAGGAATGTCTCAGCCATTCCGATCCTTTCGACGCAATTCGAGGGGTGTTCACCCCTTGGCCTGATCACTCAGTTGCCCGAAGGTGCGCAAATTGACATTGGCGGAGTTGGATTTAATGACCGGACTGTCAAGATTCGGTGCGCCGGAGCGTCCTATTACGTCTTTCTGGAAGATCTCGAACCGCAGCGGAAGCGCGCCGCGTCGGCCGGTTGATCATCCAGCAAAGTTATACTAATCAAAGGGCCTCGGCGCAGCTGATTGCTGTCCGAATAGCCATTCGAAGTTCTCAGCAGGAGTTTCCGTCTTCCATTTATGTTCGATCTGTTTCGCAGCCGGGAGAAAGTTGTGCGCCTTTTCCTGGGTGCTCTGCTCGTCGTCGTTGCGGCGTCCATGCTTATCTATCTGATTCCCGGAGGCCCGGGTGGACCCAGTGCAACTGGTCAAAATGTGATCGCTGCCGTGGGCAGCGAAAACATCACTACCGCAGACCTGGACCGGGCCGTACAGCGAATCACGAGAGGCCAAGCCAATATTCCAAAGGGCTTGCTTGCCATGTATGTGCCGTCACTTGTGAATCAAATGATTGAGTCGAAAGCTATGGCCTATAAGGCGCGCGAAATGGGCTTGAATGTGTCTGACCAGGAGTTGGGGGACAAGATTCAGTCCGAAGTAGCTCCAGCCTTGGGCGGCAAATTCGACCTTCAGGTTTATCAGTCTGCGCTTGCCCAGCAAGGTATGACAGTGGCGGATTTCGAAAACGAGCAACGCGAGGCCCTGCTTGGTGCGCGGCTCGAAACCGCGGAGTTGCAGTCGCTGATCGTATCTGACCAGGACGCTCGGGCGGAGTATCAGCGAAAGAATCTCAAAGTCGGATTACAGTACCTTCAGTTCGATCCTAAGGCGTTCGCCGCGAAAGTCAATAAAGATCCTTCAGCCGTGAAGGCGTACTTCGACAAGAATCGCGCCCTTTTCCGCACGCCGGAAAAGCGCAACGTGGAACTGGTCGTTGGCACGACGGCGGATTTTATGCAGGCGGCCAATGTTTCCGATCAGCAACTTCGGCAGCAATATCAGGACAATATTGACAGCTACCGGACTCCAGATCGAGTCCGTGTGCGGCACATCCTTATCAAGACGCAGGGTAAGTCGAAGGAAGAGGCCGCCAAGCTTAAGGCAAAAGCGGAGGATGTGTTGAAGCAACTACAGCACGGCGGCGACTTTGCCGAGCTCGCCAAAAAATACTCCGACGATACCGGAACCGCCGTAAAGGGTGGCGAATTAGGTTGGATTACCAAGGGCCAGACGGTGCCGAACTTCGAAAAGACCGCCTTCTCTCAGAAGCCGGGCGAAACCAGCGGCTTAGTTGAGACCGAGTACGGGTTCCATATCATTCAAACCGAGGAGAAGCAGGCGGCACATACCGAAACATTCGACGAAGTGAAACCGCAGTTGCTGATGGACACAAAGAAGGAGATCGCCTCCGACAATTTGAAGAAGGCCGTCGACAGCGCTCATTCCGAGATCGAGCGCAACCCGGCGCAGGCGGCCGCGATCGCGAGCAAGTACAATCTTAAATTCTTCAAGCTCGACAATATGGCGAGCGGCACGTCGATGCCGGAGGTCAACACGCTCCCGGAACTGATGAACGCAATTTTCTCTTCGCCTAAAGGCGGCGTGACGGAAGTGGCTAACATCGATGCGCAGGGGAAATCAGCTTTTGCGGTTGTGACGAACGTGTTTCCGCCACACGATTCGGACTACGCAAGTGTTGAGAACGAAGTCATGAAGAAATACACCGACGCCGAATCGCAGCGTTTGGCCGAGGCGGCAGCCAAAGCGGCGGCCGACCAGGCGCGCAAAGGGGAGAGCCTGGAGGCGATCGGCAAAAGCGAAGGATTAAGCGTCAAATCGGCGGCTCCGTTCACGGTCGACGGAGCGGCGGAAGGCATTGGCTCCGCTTCTCTGCTTTCGGCTGCGTTCAAAGCTAAGGTGGGAGAGATTGTCGGCCCGGTTGCCGGCGCCTCCGCCCAGTTTGTCTGTCGCGTTTCCGACAAGATCCCGGCGGATATGAATCAATTCGCTGCGAACAAAGCTGCAGTGGTACAGAGTTTGCAGCAACAGCGCCAGGCAATCCAGCAGCCGCTGTTTCGCGATAGTGTTGTGAACGATCTGAGACGGCGCGGCAAGATCAAGATCAACCAAGCCACCTTAAACCGCATTGTGAACTCCTATCAGGGATAGAGATGCGCTGACGTGCTTCATCAACTGCTGCAGTTTATTCACAGCCTGACCGATCCGGATCAGCTGATTCATCTCCTCTCTACAGCTCTAACCGGCTGGCTCGGATACGCCGCCCTGTTTGCTGTTGTTTTTGCGGAGAGCGGCTTACTGGTCGGCTTCTTCCTCCCGGGAGATTCCTTGCTCTTCACTGTCGGGATAGTAGCCGGTGCTGGCAAGCTCGAGATTGGCGCCATGATTGTCATGCTGGCGATCGCCTCTATGCTCGGCGACGGCATTGGCTTTTTCCTGGGGAGCACTCTGGGGTATACGCTATTTCAGAAGTCAAATTCGCGGATTTTTCGGCGCGAATACCTCGACCGCACTCACGCTTTTTACGAGAAGCATGGCGGCAAGACAATCATTTATGCGAAGTTCGTACCCATCATCCGGACCTTCGCGGCGTTTATCGCGGGCGTCGGCAAAATGCAGTATGGGCGCTTCTTGGCGTTCAACGTATTTGGCGCGATCGGCTGGGTCACTTTGATGATCACGCTCGGCTATCTGCTTGGCAATATCCCTGTTGTGCGGCACAATTTCGAGAAGGTTGTTCTATTCATCATTGCCGTTTCTCTTATGCCGGCAGTTCTTCACGTCTGGAGAAGCCGCAAGAGTCTCGAACCGGTAAATCAGTGAAGTTTTTCTCGCACCTCGGGAAGCATGCTTCAAAGTGCTTACTTACGCAATCCCGTTCTGATCAACAGCGTCGGGCATACCGCCGGACTTCTGCTGTTTGGTCTGGTCGTCTTTCTGTTGCTTCGAGACTGGCGAGCTCACGGACTGCGTCGGACGAGGCTCTCTTTGATTGCTGCTGCACTCGCGTTTGCCTGGAACGCCGGTTCTCTTTTAGCGCTTGGGTTTCCCAATCAACACTCATTAAAGATCGCATTCGTAACGACGATTAGTTTCTCTGTGTTGAGCCTGCTTCCCGCGGTTCTTCTTCACGTTGCTCTGCAAGGAAGACACCCCTGGGTCGTTGCTACCGGATACGCAGTGAGCGCTTGTGCGATCCTCTTGCATGTCAGTGAGCTATTCTCTCCTGGTTTCGGATTGCACCAACCGGCTCTTGTCGTAATTGCATTGGGATTCGGCCTGCTCGCCGTCGTCAGTTTCTTTCTTCTACGCAGGCGCAATCACGACGCCCCCGCTGGAATTTCTGAGTGGATTTCGCTAATTTGCCTGCTCCTCTTCACCACGTCATTTCTGCACTTCAGCCCTCAACATGTCAGCGCCCCCTGGGCTTCGGAAGTCACCTGGCACCATATCGGCATTCCGGTAGCGCTAATAGTCCTGCTACAGGATTACCGATTTCTTCTGCTCGACACCTTCGCTCGTTTTCTGGTGAATTTCGGCCTGGCATCTCTGTATATCGCCAGTCTGTTGGTTGTGAACCAGCGATTTCGCCTCTGGGACGCTATGCAGCGCAGCACATTTCTAGCTGGCATCTACCTTGTGTTGCTGTGTGTATCGCTGATTTTGTTTGCCTACCTCAGGAATGTATTACAGGGATGGATGAGCCGGGTAATTTTCCGGCGTCAAAGCACAGATACTTGCGGGAAAATAATTGCCAATCTGGCGGCGAGTGTCCGCTCAGAGGAGGAACTGCTCACGCGCGCTTCTCAGGAGGTAGCCCGGCACCTCGGCACAGAGCGCTTTGCGGTTCTGACGGAACTGATCGAGGCGAAAAGAATCGAACGACCTTCCGTTCTCTTTCGCGAACAGGGGGCTGGAGATTCCAGGCGCGAAAACTTCTCTGTGGAAGCTCAAATTCCACTACGCTTCTCGAGCGGCGATTTTCGCTTTCTCATCTTCGGCCCCCGCCGGGGCGGCCGTCGCTACCTCAGTGAAGATCTTGAAGATATGCGGTGGCTCGGATCAGCAATTATAGAGCAGGTGGAGCGTTTTCGAGCAGAGGAGTTGAAGCGGCTGGCTGCCCAGGCGGAGCTGCGCGCTCTCCAGGCCCAGATCAACCCGCATTTTCTCTTCAACGCTCTTAATACGCTGTACGGCACGATCGATCGTGGCTCCTATGCGGCGCGGCGGACTGTCTTGAACTTGGCCGACATCTTTCGCTATGTTCTGCAAGACAATCGAGCCGTGATTCAACTGTCGGAAGAACTCAAAATCGTGCAGGCGTACCTCGAAATCGAGGCGTTGAGACTCGGCGACCGGCTCGAAACCGAGCTACTGATTAGCGAATCGGCTCGCTCCGCAATGATACCGATCTTGTCCATTCAGCCTCTGGTCGAGAATGCCGTGAAGCACGGAATTTCGGGGAAGAGCGGAGGCGGGCGCGTTTCGCTGAAAGCGGAGACAGATTCCAGAGGTTTGCGAGTAACCGTGGAAGATACCGGCATCGGCTTCGAACGGAGCAGCAGGAATCACCAGGGCGGCACCAGCGTCGGGCTCGAAAACGTTCGGCGTCGCCTTTTGCTCTGCCACGGACCGGAAGCCGATCTGCATATTCAGTCGAGCAATTCCGGCAGTAAGGTCACTTTTTTCCTTCCTGATAGCGACCGGTCGGAGCCAGCCCCCGTGCCGTCCGCGATAGAGGTCTAGGTCCGCTTACACATCTATGCGCGCTCTCATCGTTGATGACGAACCGGTTGCGCGGAAAGTGCTTCGCGAAGAACTCGAACTCGTGGATGCAATGGAAGTGGTAGGAGAGGCTGAGAACGGACAGGACGCTCTTTCAAAGATTCACTTAATGAGACCGGATATTGTTTTTCTGGATATTCAGATGCCAGTGATGGACGGATTCGAACTGTTGGAGCACCTGAAGGGTGGATTTTTGCCAGTGATTGTGATGGTGACGGCTTTTGATCGGCACGCTATTCAGGCGTTTGAAGCTGGGGCCATAGACTATCTGCTCAAACCTATCAGCCAGCAGCGCTTACAGCAGTCGGTTGAGCGAGCCGAAAGAATTTCTCAGCATCCCGGTCAGGTGGCGGAAAGGATAGTGCATTTACAGGAACTCTCCGCGACTGATATGCAAAAGCGGTCAAGGCCGCGCAAGATTGTCGGCAAGCTCGGCGAAGAATATTTTCTACTCGGTCTAAACGAGGTACTGGCTTTCCAGGCGGACGGCGAGCTCGTTTGGATTGTCACGGCCAAGCAAAAGTATCTGGCAACGCAGAATCTCAGAGTACTTGAAGAACGGCTTCGTAACAGCCCGTTTCGGCGTATTCATCGCAATGCTCTGGTGAATATCGAACAGGTGCGAAAGATGAGTATGCTCACGAGCCAGCGCTGGCTCGTCACTCTCAATAACGGGCAGGAATTCATAGTAAGTAAGCGCCAGGCCAAGAACGTTCGCGATATTCTCCACTGGTGAGCACGGTCCCTATTTATCCAGCATGCAGCTCACTCACACTTGTGATAGACGCGGCGTACCAGGTATTGCGGTCTGGATTTTGCTTCGCTGAAGATCTTACCCACGTACATCCCGATTACACCCAGCACACTGATAATCGTGCCGCCAAGAAACCAAAGCGAGACCATAATCGAAGTAAAACCGGATAGGATGTAGTTCGGGTACAGAAGCTTTTGAATAACTAGCCTGAGGGCGAATGCTAAGGAAAAAAATGTAATGACCAAGCCTCCAGCGAAGATCACTGTCAATGGGTAACTGGAAAAAGAGGTGATCGCATTCACAGAAAGTGAGATCAGCTTGAGAGGTGTATAGGTGGAGGCACTGGAACGCTGCGTCTTGGTAACTGGCCTCGGGCGCTGCACGAAGCCGGCCCAGCTGAACAGGCCCATCATAAAGACGTGTGTTTCAGTGAATCGATCGATCGCGTCCACATAGGAGCGCCGCATCAATCGAATTGTGCATCCGTTTGTCGGGATCGTCGTGTCCGATCCCAGATTGAAGAACCGATAAAATAAAGTCCCGGTATACCTCTTGATGGCGGAGCCGGTGCGAGCCGTCTGCACTCCGTATACCATGTCTGCGGCTTGGGCGTGCATGTCTTGCCAGAAATCAATTAGCCACTCGGGTTGCTCCTCCAAATCGATATCGATCAAGAAAACCAGCATGCCTCTGGTGTGACGTAGCCCGGCCAAAATAGCGGGATGGTGTCCGAAGTTCCTGGATAGCTCCACGATGCGGATCCGAGCGTCGCCTTCGGCCAGCTCCATTGCAATCTGGAGCGAGCTATCCGGCGATCCATCGTCGACGAGTACAATTTCGTAGGAATCTGTGACGCTCTGAGCCGCCGCGCTCACACGCTTGTAAAAATCACGGATGAAGTCAGCCGAATAGTACATCGTACTGACTACCGATAATTCAGGTGTGTTCATTCGTTCCTCCACGATCTCCGAACTTCAGACCGGGCGCTGAACCGGCACACCTTGATGCTGATTCCCGTGCTAAGTTTTTCAGGCGGGACCTCGGATTGACTGTGCCACACTTCTCAACACAGCGTCGAAACCGAATGTTGATTGAGCTGGCCTTACCAGGCAGCCTTCCGTGAGAGCTTTCTCGATCAACGGCGTCCTTCAAGATCTTTTTCACTATATTACGGGCTAGTACTCCGAGCTACCAGTCACGCTCGTCTAAGGATCAGTTATAGAGAGCAAGAATCCCTTGCCTCGCAAAAATTCCGAAGCCGTCCTTTATGATGTAAATTCGAGGCCGATTCTCCCTCTTCGTTCAGCCGACATCCACTTAAATGAAAGTTTCCGTCATCATTCCTGCCGCCGGACTCGGAACGCGCATGGGTCGAAGCGCACCAGAAAAGGAAGGTATAAGCCGCAAGCAATTTATGCTTTTGAACGGCTCTCCCATTCTTGTTCACACCATTCGCAAGTTTGTGAGCGCGCCGTCGATTGATGAGATCGTTGTAGCACTGCGGCGAGAAGATCTGCCTTGGGCTGACGAACTTTTTAACATGCAGCATTTCGGGAAAACGGTGCGAGCCGTCGAAGGCGGCGAATCGCGTCAACAATCCGTGGAGAACGCGCTGGCGACCATCAGCGACGATACCGATTTGGTTGCCGTTCACGATGCGGTCCGGCCTTTCATCGAACGTGACGCCATTGAGAAGGTCGTCAGAGAAGCCGCGGAAACCGGCGCTGCCATCGTCGGAATTGTGCCGGTTGATACTGTAAAACAGGTTCATCGTAATAAAGTGCGAGCTACGCTTCCCCGTGAACGCCTGATTCTTACGCAGACGCCCCAGGTGTTTCGTCTGCCCCTTCTTCGGCAGGCATTCTCCAAAGCGAGGCAAGACCTGTTTATAGGGACTGATGAATCGTCCCTCGTGGAACGTTTGGAGCAAGTGGAAGTATCCGTTGTTCTGGGTACTGACCGCAACATCAAAATCACTAAACCGAGCGACATGGAACTCGCCCGGCTTTATTTGACGCTCGAGAGCTCGGCTTTAGAGCTGCCGCGGGGATGAGCACGCTCTCCTTGCCTTCAGTCCGTGTGGGTCAAGGTTGGGATACACATCGGATCGAGATGGGGCGCCCGTTGATTCTCGGCGGCATCGCCGTTCCTTGTGAGTTTGGCCTCTCAGGTCACTCGGATGCAGACGTTCTCTTCCATGCCGTTACCGACGCGATCCTGGGCGCAATGGCCCTGGGCGACATCGGGATGCATTTCCCTGATACGGCCGCCGAGTGGAGAGATGCCAGCAGCCTGCAATTTCTGCAACACGCAGTTCGGCTCGCTTTGCAGCAGGGTTATCGTCCCATCAACGTGGATTCTACGATCATTCTGGAGCGCCCCAAGCTGAAAAACTTCCGTTGGGCTATTCGCGATAATCTGGCTGCGGCCCTGGGTTTACCCGGCGGCTCTGTAGGCGTGAAGTTCAAGACCGCCGAGGGTGTTGGCCCGGTCGGTGAGGGTCGTTCGTGTGAGGCACAGGCAGTTATTCTGCTCGCTTCCGCTGATGCATAGAATCGGTGCGGTCCCTTCCTACAATTTCTATTCGTTACCTGCTCGTTTCCTGCGCAGTGGCCGCAGCTTGTTATGCGCTCCTGCTGGCACGGGCGCAGTGGTTGTTCGAGCAGGATACTGCTTCTTCCATTCCAAAGGCCGTTCAGCTTGTTCCATATGATTCCGACTATGTGGCGCGATTAGCTGCCTGGAAGCAGCATGAGAAGATGGCGCTCCTCCACCGAGCCGTCGAATTGAATCCGTTCGATTTCGAGTCGCTGATCCAAATCGCTTTCGTCAATGAGTTTCAGAACCGGGATACTGCTTCGGCGGAGCGCTACTATCTCAAAGCTGCTAGCGTAAACAAGATGTTTTTGCCGAAGTGGACGCTCACTAATTTCTACTTCCGGCACGACAGGCCTATCGAGTTTTTCCACTGGGCAACGGCGACACTCGCGATCACTCCGTATTCCCCTGAGCCGGTCTTTACACAGATGTGGCTGATGAGCCAGGACGCGGCCAATATTGCTCGGGCTATTCCCGATCGTGCTCGTACTCTGATTGGTTATGCCTGGTTTCTGTCGAACAATCATCAGTACGCCGCGATTCCTTCTATCGTGCAGCGCTTGATGGCCGCTGTGGGCAAAGGCGATCCCCGAGCCTGGGGGCGCGATGACTTGCTCGCCACGATTGAAGATCGACTCGTTGCGGCAGGCGATCGCGATTCGGCTTTGAGTGTATGGGCGAGCATGGCGCGGGCAGGGTGGCTTCGCGAGAGCGTTCCCTCGAGTAGCCGTCCCATCACAAACGGCCACTTTAAGACAGCCTTCTTTCCACACGGCTTTGACTGGATGCCGGTTAGTGTAGACGGAATACGTCTGGACCAGTTTCCATCCGAGGGGTTTCTACGGCTGCAGTTCTCCGGGGACGAACCTGAGCGTGCCGTTCTCCTGCAGCAATACCTGCCGCTGGATGCTGGCCGCACATATGACTTTCGGTGGCAGATAGAACCACGGCTTACCGATATTCCGAGTGGGCTGACATGGCATTTGCGGCCGGTGGAGAACTTGGCGGAACCCGGCTTGCTGTCGGGCGATCTAGCCCAGTCCGGTTCAGAAGGCTGGCAGTTCCGTGTGCCCGGGGCGGGTCTCTATCTGCTCACCTTGGAATATGCGAGACCCCTGGGCCATCCACGAGCGAGAGGTACCTTTATTTTGAAGTCCGTCTATTCCAATCCTGTGTAGCACGCTGGTTTGGCAAGTCTAAACTGAGATTGCAGCAATCGAGGGGAGGTTCTAGAGTGAAACTGGGTGAAAGGAAATTGTGGTTTGCGGCGGCGGCGGATTTATCGGCGGACACCTGGTCAAGTATCTTCACAACGGCGGCGCGCAGTCTATTCGCGCCGTGGATATCAAGCCGCGCAGCGAGTGGTATCAGGAACTCCAACAGGTCGAGAATGTAGTGCTGGATTTGCAGGGTCGTGAGGCCTGCCAGCGGGCTGTGCAGGGCGCAGACGTCGTCTTCAATTTAGCTGCCGACATGGGCGGAATGGGCTTTATCGAAAGCCACAAAGCGCTCTGCATGTTGAGTGTCCTGATCAACACTCATCTCCTGATGGCATCGCGAGACGCGGGCGTCAAGCGCTATTTCTTTTCCTCCTCGGCCTGTGTCTATAATGCGGACAAGCAAAAGAATCCTCACGTCACTCCGCTCAAAGAAGAAGATGCCTACCCGGCTCTTCCCGAAGACGGCTACGGCTGGGAGAAGCTTTTCGGCGAACGAATGTGCCGCCATTTTGAGGAGGACTTCGGTCTGGAGTGTCGTATAGCGCGCTATCACAATGTGTATGGCCCGTTGGGCACCTATGCTGGAGGTCGGGAAAAAGCGCCTGCGGCGATCTGCCGGAAGGTCATCGAAGCGATGTCGGCTGGCAAACATGAGATTGAAATCTGGGGCGATGGCAAGCAGACTCGCAGCTTCATGTACATCGACGACTGCCTGAAGGGTACTCAAATGATCGCTGAAAGCGACATCCGCGAGCCTATCAATCTCGGAAGCGACGAGCTGGTCACGATCAACGATCTGGTGGATATAGTGGAGGAAATTGCCGGAGTGAAGCTGGAGCGGAGGTACAAACTGGATGCGCCAAAGGGCGTGAATGGGCGAAACAGCGATAACACCAAGATCCGTCAATATCTGAACTGGGCGCCTTCCATTCGTCTCCGCGAGGGCATGGAGAAAACCTACCGATGGATCAAGGAGCAAATGGAAGGTTCAGCGAGCGAACGGCGTCACTTCGATCCCACCGCTGCATATTCTTCGTAGGACCCAGCAAAATCGTGAATCCTGCCGTCCTCGAAATGCCACACACGCGTGGCCACCTCATCGACCAGATCCTCGTCGTGGGTCACGAGCAGCACTGTGCCTTCAAACTTCTGTAACGCAATGTTCAAGGCATTGATCGCTTCAAGATCCAAGTGATTTGTCGGTTCGTCGAAGATTAGAAAGTTGGGTTTTTGCAGCATGAGTCTGCAAAAGACAAGGCGAGCGGCTTCACCGCCGGACAACGCATCGGTCGGCTTCATGCCTTCCTCCCCGGAAAAGAGCATCTGGCCCAATAAACCTCTGATTTCTTCCTTTGAAGCCTGTGGGTCAAAGTCATGCAGCCACTCCGAAACTGTCGTCCCGTTCCGAATGCTGCTTCGATGATCCTGAGCGAAGTAGCCTATTTGTACCTCGTGCCCCCACGTGACAATTCCTGCATCAAGGCCGACGTCCGGGTCGTCCACTCCCGGGCCGTTCGCCAACAGCGCTTTTAAGAGAGTTGTTTTTCCCGCTCCATTGCGTCCCATCAAAGCGATCTTCTCTCCCCGTTGCACGGAGGCTGAGAAATCCCGAATTACTGAAAGTTCTCCGTAGCCTTTCGTGACGCCTTTGAATTCGAGAGCGTGTCTTCCGGAAGGCCGCTTCATCTCAAAGCGAATGAAAGGGCGCTGAATGTTTGATCGCGCAAGCTCGGTTGTTTGCAAGCGCTCGACTTCCTTCTTCCGGGAAGTGACTTGACTGGCTCGCGTGCCCGCCGAGAAGCGAGCTATGAACTCGTTCAGTTGGGAAATCTTCTTTTCACGCTGCGCATTTTCAGCTTCGATACGGGATCGGATCTGGGTCTTCTGCAGAATCATGTCATCGTAGCCGCCGGGATACGTGATGATCGTCTGGTAATCAATGTCCGCGGTGTGTGTGCAGACACTGTTAACGAAGTGGCGGTCGTGCGAAATGACAATGAGAGCGCCTTCATAGCGCGTCAGAAAATATTGGAGCCAGTGAATCGACTCCAAATCGAGGTAATTGGTCGGCTCGTCGAGCAGAAGCGCTTCCGGATGCCCGAATAGCGCTTGGGCTAGCAGTACGCGAACTTTCTGGCCGCCCTGCAGTTCGCCCATTTTCCGCTCGTGGAGAGCTTCTGGAATGTCTAGTCCGTCTAGCAAAACTGCTGCATCGCTCTCCGCCGAATAGCCGTCCTCCTCCGCGACAACGCCTTCGAGTTCACCCAGTCGCATGCCCTCTTCATTGGTAAGCTCCGGCTTGGCATATAGGTGCTCGCGCTCTTCCAGAGCTTTCCAAAGCGGCACGTTGCCCATGATGACCGTGTCGATCACGCGGAACGCGTCGAAAGCGAATTGATCCTGGCGCAGAATGCCGACCTTCTTCGGGCGAACGACAGTGCCTTTTTGCGGTTCGAGTTCGCCGGAGAGCAGGTTCATAAAGGTGGTCTTGCCGGCGCCATTTGGCCCGGTCAGGCCGTAGCGGCGCGCCGGCAGAAACGCCGCCGTGACATCCTCAAACAGGATCTTCGCGCCATAACGCATGCTCACGTTGTTTACTGAAATCATTGATTAAAACGGGTGGGAACCCTTATTTTAGCCTATGTATGTCTAACTTACTAGGCAGAGGCGCTGCGCTTCATCGATGATCGGTCCGCTAGATTCTCCTGTGGACTCAGGCTATCCTTTCGAGAATGTGAACCCACTGTCCTGGCATACACATTCGTAAAGATCGCGCCAAAAAAGAATATCTGGGCGGAGTAATAAACCCACGCCACAAAAGCGACGATGGAGCCTGCCGCGCCATAGGCTGATCCCACGCCCGCTGTCGCCATGTATAGAGAGAGCAAAGTCTTTCCGATCTGGAAGAGCAAGGCCGTGGCAATGCCGCCGATCACCACATCGCGCCACTTGATGGGAACATCCGGAACGAATTTGAAAATCAGTCCAAATAGGATCGAAACCGCGATCAGCGGCAGAGCGAAATTTGCTAGCTCCCCCCACATTGCTGCATGGATAGGAAGATAACCTTCAAAAAACTTTGTTACCACAGCCAGGGCGGTGCTCAGCAGAAGAGAGACGAGCAACAAAAGTCCCAGGGCAAGGACCATCCCGAAGGAAACAACACGTTGCCATATCAAGCTCCGCCAGGTTAAAGAGGGGGTGGCGGGAGCGTTCCAGATTGTGTTGAGCGAGTCTCTCAATTCCATGAACACGCCTGACGCACCGAATAGAAGCGTAACGATTGCCGCAACCGTCGCAAAAATTCCTCGACTGATCTGGTGTGCATCATTAATCAGAGATCCAAGTGATTTAGCTACCGATGGACCAACGGCAGCCCGTACTTGTCCCAGGAGTTGATGCTCAGCCGTGTTCTTGTCGAGTACCAAGCCGCAAATGGCGACGATCAAAACCAACAGTGGAGCTATTGAGAGCAGTGCGTAATAGGCGAGGGCTGCGCCGAGCCGAGGCGCATTGTGATCGCTCCATTGAGAGGCCGTGGCCTTTATAAGGTGAAGAGCCTCGTTTCGGGTCATCGCAGCCGCCCTCCTTTAGAACTATTAGAACGTAATGATGCGACACTTGAAACATCAATTTATCGGGGGGCGTCTAGTCAATGCCAAGTTCAGGGAGCGGGTTGTTTCAGAAGGGTCGCGCCAAGGAGTCTCAGCAGGGAAAATGAAGCAGTCGCGCTTCTTTCACTGCCTGGTTTTGTCTTTTTCAGCGATTTTGTTCCTTGGGCCGGTTGCTGGGGCGCAGGAGTTTCCAGGTCGGGTGATCACTTCCATTCACTACCGGCCCACGCAGCAGCCCATCGATCCGCGAGATTTGCATCGCATGCTGGTCGTGCAAACCGGCCAGCGCCTTGAGACCAATCAACTCGCCGCCACAATCGACCGCCTGTTTCGAAGCGGGCTGTATGAGGATATCCAGGTGGATGCGGAGCCTGTCCAGGGCGGTGTGTCCCTCACGTTTATAACTCGAGCCAGGCGCTTCATCGGACACGTCGGAGCGACCGGTGATATCAAGGATCCGCCGAGCCGCGCTGTCCTTATTGGCGATTCCCAGCTCTATCTCGGGCAGCCTTTCGACCGGGACACGTTGCTCTTTGCCCGCAAAAATCTAGAGGCGCAGCTCCACGATAACGGGCTTTTCCATGGGCGAGTGGGCGTCGCTACCATCGAAGATCCATCCACTCACAACGTGACAATTCGCTTCATCGTCGAAGCCGGAAAGAGGTCAAGGTATGAGCCGCCGATACTTCGCGGCGATACCAAGCTGCCCGATGCCACCATTGTGCGCGCGACCGGTTGGCGCTGGCCGCTCATCCGAAAATGGCGGCAAGTGACCGCCGTGTTGACCGATAAAGGGGTTCAGGGCATCGAAAAGAAATATGCAAAAAAGGGCCGCTTAACCGCCACCGTGAATCTCTCCTCGCTCGACTACGACCCGAGCACGGGCAATGCGAAGCCGGTCTTGGATATAGATGCCGGCCCGAAGGTCACCGTCAAGGCGCTCGAGGCAAAGATCTCCCAAAGCAAACTGAGACAGTACATCCCTATCTATCAGGAAGGAACGGTAGACCCCGATCTATTAGCCGAGGGCGCGCGTAACCTTCGGGATTATTTTCAATCAAGAGGATATCCCGATGTCGACGTGACCTTCCAACCGGAGCCAGTACAAAATGGTGAAGAACTGATTAACTTCTACATAGCAACCGGGCCTCGCCGGAAGCTGGTCAAAGTCGATATCCAAGGGAACAGCTATTTCCTCGACGCGACTTTGAGAGAACGCATGTTTCTTCAGCCAAGTTCGCTTCTGCTCAGATATGGCCGTTATAGTGACATCTTTCGCAAAAAAGACGAAGAAGCTATTGCAAATCTTTATGTCGCGAACGGATTTCAGGACGTCAAGGTCACTTCGAAGGTCGTTACTAATTTCAATGGAAAGCCGAATAATATAGGCGTCACTTACACGATTAAGAGGGGAAACAGTGGCGAATAGCAAGTCTTAAGATCGTCGGAACTGCGCGCCTCGATCTCGCGCCAATCAGGCAGGACTTTGCCTCCATCGAAGGACAGCCATACGCAGAAGTAAATATTCTGTCCGACCGCAATCGCATCCTCGAGTACTACTATTCGCAAGGATTTCAATCCGCATCGTTCAGTTACAGCAAGGAGCCTGGTCCGGAACCGGCAACGGTAAATCTGATCTACAGGATCAGAGAGGGTCCTCGTGAATTTGTGCGCCAGGTAGTCATCTCAGGCTTATACCGCACGCGGCCATCGTTAGTTGAGCGCTACATCAAGGTGCGCAAAGATGAACCCATTTCGCTTGCCAAGATCAATGAAGATGCTCGGGAGTTGACAGCCGTAGGAACATTTGCAGGAGTAAATACAGCAATCCAAAATGCCAGCGGTTCGACTCGTTACAAAGATGTCCTCTATGATTTCGACGAGGCCGCAAGATACTCGTTCAGCATTGGCCTGGGACTGATTGCCGGTCAGCTGGGCGGTACAACAGTTCAATATCAGAACTCCGGCGGAGCTAAGGGAGCGTCGCCACTGGCATCATTCAATGTCAGCCGCACGAACATGTTCGGCATCGGCCAGACGCTCTCTTTGCAGACGTCTTACTCGACGCTGGAGCAGCGCGAGTCATTAAGCTACATAGTTCCGCGCTTTCTCGGTTCGGCAAATCGCACCGTGACGTTCTCAGTTCTCTACGACACGACACAGGACGTCCAAACCTTTTCTTCGCGGCGAGCAGAGGCATCGGTGCAGACCTCGCAGCGGCTGACTCGCGCTTCCACGCTCCTGCTCCGCTTCGCTTACCGGCGTGTCAGTACCGGCAGCATCAACATTCCGGCACTCCTGATTCCTCAGTTTTCTCAGCCCGTGCGAATCGGCATGCTTTCTGGAAGCTACATACAGGATCATCGTGACAACCCGGCCGACGCTCACAGCGGATTCTGGAACACCCTCGATTTGGGATACGCAAGTAAGTACTTCGGCTCGCAACGCACTTTTGCTCGTCTTCTAGGGCGCAATGCAACCTACACCTCGCTCGGGCGAAATTTAGTGCTGGCGCGCCAGACGCAATTAGGGGCGATTCTCCCCTTCGATTTGGGACCCGGGACTTCGGACTTTGACGCGATTCCGCTTCCTGAACGCTTCTACGGTGGCGGTGGCATCTCGATGCGCGGCTTCGGAGACAATCAAGCCGGTCCGCGAGATATCGGTACGGCAAACGAACTGCCGGGTCCAGTGATAACTCCACCCACCGGATTTCCGATTGGCGGCAATGCTCTGTTCTTCAATAACGTGGAATTACGCTTCCCGCTTCTTGGGCCCAATATAAGTGGCGTCTTCTTCGAAGACATGGGCAATATCTACACAACCTTCAGCGATATCTCTTTGCGTTACACGCAGATTAGCCGGCAAAATGCAAATTATGCCGTGCAGGCCGCCGGCTTCGGCATACGTTATAAAACGCCTCTCGGTCCTGTCCGTGTCGACCTCTCATATGTTCTCAACCCGACCCGATACACGGGATTCAGCACCAGCGAGAGCTATCAGGAGCTTCTCGCCTGCACCCCAGCCGATATTGGGTATAAACCCGGATGTATTCCAGGCCCGCAGCGATTGAGCGGTTTCCAGTTCTTCTTTTCCATTGGACAGGCTTTTTGATGGCGGTGCGCCTTCTATGCCTATTTGTGCTCGCATCCTGTTCGCTCCCAGCCGTGATCATCGATCGCATCGCAATCATTGTGGAAGACTCGATTATCAAGGACAGTGATATTAGCCGGGATCTCCGTGTCACGAGTTTCCTCAACGCCGCGCCGCTGGACTTGAGTGAACATGCAAGAAAGATCGCTGCCAGCCGCCTTATTGATCAGATCTTCATTCGAAAAGAAATCCAGATCGGCGATTATCCGGTCGCAGCTCCTCAGCAGGCCAACCAGGAACTGGATCAGCTCGTCAAAGACCGGTTCAAAAACGAGGAAGCTCTGCGGGAATCGCTCAAGAAATACGGCATTACGGCCCCCGATCTCAGCAGTCATTTCCTCTGGCAGCTAACAGTGCTCCGCTTCATAGATGCGCGCTTTAAGCCCGCAGTTTTGGTGACCGACGATGAGATCAGCAAATACTACACCGAGCACGAGGCCTCTTTCAGAAGGGAACACCCGGGCAAGTCTTCGCTTGACGACGTACGGGGCGAAATCGAAGATCGTCTGAGCGGCGAGCGCGTGAACAAATTATTTTTCACCTGGTTGGACGAGAGGCGCAAAAATGCGTCTATCAAATACCTTGAGGGAAGTCTCCAGTGACCAAGCGAAAACGAATTCTCATAATTTCGGGCGCCGGCCTGGCGGGATTACTGCTGATCCTTCTGATCGCAGCAATCACCACCATCCAGACTCGTTGGTTTGCAAATTTCGCGAAGCAGAAAATTGTTGCCGCGCTTGAAGAATCGACGGGCGGCGTAGCCACTATCGGATCTTTGAACATCGACTTATGGCATCTGACCGTGCGAGTCACGGATTTCGTCCTGCACGGCCGCGAGCCGCAGGGCAGCGATCCGTTCTTCAGCGTCAGAACCCTTGAACTTCGGTTGAAGTTGTTCAGCAGTTTCAAGGAAGTTCTCGATCTGCGTTATCTGGGCGCAGAACAGCCACGGCTCAATCTCATGCTGCTCGCTGACGGTTCCACCAACATACCGGAGCCGAAGGTGCCGGCGAAGCCCAGCAACACCTCCGGGTTGGAGACGGTTGTGAACTTGGCGGTCAAAGAGTTTCGCATCGAGCATGGCTTGATCAAGGCCGTTCAGCAGCAGACCTCGCTGAGTGGTCAGGGAGAGAATCTCCGCGTCCTCCTGCGTTATAACTCCGCCAATCCTGGCTACGTAGGAAATCTTGCGATCGATCCGCTCGTGATTACGTCAGGAACTAGACCGCCCCTCAATCTGCACGTCAACATACCTTTAGTTCTTGAGCGCGATGCGATCAGAGTCGCCAATGCCAGCTTAGATTCAGGCCATTCGAGGATCGATCTGAGCGCCTCCATGCAAAACATGAACGCGCCGGTTCTCGCAGTGCAGATGAACGCACGCGTGTCGCTGCCCGAAATTCAGCGAAGCGTCAATCTGCCTATCGATGCGAATCACCCGGGCGCTCCCAAAGAGCTGACAGCCCAGTTAGCGCTGAACATGAATGTGAAGACGAATGCCCTCGATATCAGGGAGGCTCATCTGGCGCTCGGAAACACCACCTTCCGAGCATCAGGCAATTTGGATCCGGTTACCCATAGCGCCGCGTCCTTCAACGCCGATTTCGCTTTGAGGGAATTAGCTCGGCTGCTGGACCTGACCTCCGTACAGCCGTCAGGCGACCTTCAGGCAAACGGTCGCGTCTCTCTCGACCGCCAAAACAATTACGCAATAGACGGCCAGCTCGCTTCCCGAGGCTTGTCTGCCACGAGCGGCTCGACTCAGCTTGCCAATCTCAGCATCGCCTCGCCGTTCCACGTCGACCCCTACCTGATCAGCATGGACGGCCTGAAAGTGAATGCACTCGGCGGGTCTCTCGCCGCCAAAATCTTCCTTGAGAAACTGAGGAGCCTGAGCGTTGAAGGGCGGCTGCGGAATTTTTCGTTGCCCGTCCTGGCATTGGCATTCACCGGTAAGCGACTCGGTTATGATGGCGCGCTAGACGGTTCAATTCTCGCCAAAGGAGATCTGAAAGCGAAAGGTACAACCGGATACAACGCAAACGCCAGGCTCAATATCCTTCCGGGACGCCATGGAATTCCGGTCTCCGGCCGTTTGTACGCGAACTATCTCGGCTCGAGTGGCACTCTGAACATTGACCACTCCTCGATCGCTCTCCCCAACTCGAGGCTTGACCTGAACGGTTCTCTAAATAAGCGGATCGATCTCAAACTGACATCCAGCAATCTCGCCGACTTCCTTCCCGCAGCAAATTTTGGATCCGCCAAGCCACTCTCTTCTCTTCCAGTGGAGCTGCAGGGCGGAACGGCTCAACTGGATGCCCAAATCACCGGAAGCATGTCTGCTCCAGAGCTCGGAGCACATCTCCAGATGTCTGAATTCGCCGTAGAAGGACGGCCATTGGACCGCTTGGCCCTCGATGCTGCGGCTTCACGGTCAGGCGTCAGTATTCGCAATGGATTACTGACGGGAAAAGGCCTAAATACAAACTTTGATGGTTCGCTTGGACTCAGGAAATGGGAACCTCTTCCCTCGTCTCCTCTTTCGGCAAATCTCACCCTGACCAACGGCAATCTAACCGACTTCATGAGCTTGGCTGGAGCTCCTTCGGTACAAGCATCAGGTGCCGCGAACGCTGCTGTACACCTTCGCGGAACCTACGGCGATCCGCTTGGCAACGCGCATCTGCAGGTGACGGATGGAAGCATCAATCAGCAGCAATTCAGCAATTTTGTAACGAATGTTGATCTCGCAGATCAGCTAATCACTCTTTCACACCTCGAGCTCGACACCGCCGGCGGAAAGATCACTTCAAACGGTACTTTTCGGCATCCGAGGGACAGTTTCATGACAGGTCATGCTGAGATCGGACTCTCCGCGACTGGGTTGCAGTTGGCTCAGGTCCAGGCCCTGGCCAAGCAGAATAGCGGTGTCGCCGGATTGGTGCAGTTAACGGCAAATGCTGCGGGCGATCTTGGGAGCCGCAATAAGACCACCGCTTTTACTCTCTCAAATGTCACGCTCGATCTCTCAGCCCGGAACTTAGAGATCCAAAATCAGGCGGCGGGTAATTTGCTGGCGACTGCGCGGACAACCAACCGCCGGCTTATATACAAGGTCGATTCAGATTTTGCGGGTTCTGCCCTCAAAGTAGATGGATCGACAGAGCTAGCCGGCGACTATTTCACGAAAGCCGAGGCTACCATCCAGAATCTCTCGGTTGCGAAAACTCTGAAAATGGCTGGACAAGCAGCCATACCCGCCAGCGGGAATCTCTCGGCCAAGGCGCAAGTGAACGGTACTCTGAAAGCTCCAAACGCAAATCTGAATTTCTCGCTGTCACATGCCAACGTTTATCAGGAGCCAATACAGAGCCTCGATGGTTCCGTCACGTATGCGAACAATTCGGTCACCATTCCCTCCATCGAACTGAAAGTGCCCGCAGGGCAAGTAAAGCTGAACGGATCGTTCCGCCATCCCATTGATGATCTGCACTCCGGCGCACTTGCACTCACTGTGTCGAGCAGTGATATCGATTTGAGCCAGGTCAAGCATCTTCAGCAGCAGCGCCCCGATCTGCGTGGAACGCTCCGCCTTGCCGCGGACCTCTCCGCAAACTTGCGCGAGGAGCACGGAAAACAGCAAGTACTTTTTTCGAAATTGAATGCCAATGTTTCAGCCGGCGGCCTGGAAGCTGGCGGCAGCTCACTTGGTGCTATAAATTTCGTCGCGCAAACTCGAGGATCCGATTTGAACTTCCGTCTGGATTCCGATGTAGCCCAAAGCCGCATCCACGGAGACGGTCAGATGCAGCTCACTGGCAATTACCCGGTTCACGGCAGTCTTTCATTCGGCGGCATCAAGCTTTCGAACTTCGCTCCGCTCCTGAGCCAAGGTTCTGCAACCCCGCTGCCGCTCGAAGCGCTCTTGGATGGAGAGGCCACAGTCAACGGCCCCGTGTTGGATCCCGACAGTTTGACCGCGCGACTGCAATTGAACGAGTTGGATCTCAGAACCAACCAGACCGGCAGTTCCTCAGGGTCAGTCGCCATGAGAAAAGTAGAATTGCAAAATCGTAATCCTATCATTGTGGCCTTGAATCGCGATGTGGTTCGTATCGAGCAGTTCGATATTGAGGGACACGGAACTTCGATCGTTGCCTCGGGATCAATGAATCTCAAGAATGCCAAAGATCCGCTTGCCTTGACGCTTAAGGCCGGCGTCGATCTCGGAATCTTGCAAGATGCCGACCGGGATTTCTACTCGTCCGGCAATCTGGCGCTGGATACTGTCATTCGTGGGAGCTTCGCAGAGCCTCGGGCAAACGGCCACATAGAGCTGAAGAACGCAAATGTGAACTATTCGGGAGCTCCAAATGGGTTGTCTAATGCAAATGGCACGATTCTCTTGAGCGGAACCAGCCTCTCTATCCAAAAGCTCACGGCTGAAAGTGGCGGAGGCAAGATCGCCATGACTGGATTCGCCACTTTAGGCGTCCGCGTGCCGTCGTTTAACCTGAAAGCCGTTGCTTCGAAGGTCCGCGTGCGCTACGCCGGTGTTAGCGCTACATCCGACGGCACGATCAATTTAACCGGAAACCTCAGGCGGTCACTTCTGGGCGGCACGATCACCATTCAAAAGATTACTTATGAAGGCACTACTGACACTGGATCACTGCTCTCTGCTGCCGCTACGCCTCCCAGCACTCCGAGTGCGCCATCACCGACACTCTCTGGCATGAGACTGGATTTGCATATTCTCACGGCTCCCGATATCCAGGTATCTTCGACTTATGCTAATCGCTTTTCCGTGTTGGCGAACCTTACCGTGAGAGGTACGGCTGAGTTACCCGGTATGCTTGGCCGCGTGACAGTTACCGACGGCCAGTTAGTCTTCTTCGGCAACACCTATACAGTGACTACCGGCGCCATCAATTTCTATGACCCTAATTCGATCAGCCCCGTGCTGAATGTGTCGCTTGAAACGATTGCCCAAGGCGTTAATGTAACGATTGGTGTCACTGGCCCTATGGATAATCTAAAGCTGAATTATCACTCCGACCCGCCTCTTACATTCGAGCAAATCGTACAATTGCTGGCGACTAACACGACACCGACAAATCCGATGATTGCTGCGCACCAACCCATCCCTCCGCAGCAATCGATGAGTCAAATGGGAGAGTCCGCCGTTCTGGGCCAGGCCGTCGCAAATCCGCTAGCGAGCCGAGTGCAGCGCGTTTTTGGATTGACTCAATTGAAAATCGACCCGTCACTTTCCCAAAACAACGGACCATCGGCACGGCTCACATTACAACAGAAGATCACGAGCAATATTACGTTTACCTACATTGATGATGTGAGCCAACCTAACGCGCAGATCGTCAAAGTGCAATGGGATTTGACCAATAATCTGTCTGCGGTTGCACTGCGTGATTACAACTCAAATGTCAGCGTCGAAATGTTTTACAAGTTCACCCGCAGGTGATGGAGGGCGTCAGGAACGAGGAGCGTCTTTCAGGTCGAGCACTTTCGCTACAATAGAGGCTGCACTATTTCCCTCTGCGGCCGCTGGGTGCTTCGGCTCCCTTCTACAGACAGGATGATTGAACTATTTTCGGACACCTTCCGCTACCGTCAGCTTATCTGGGCCTTAGCTCTTAAGGACTTGAAGATTCGCTATAAGCGTTCAGTTTTGGGATTCCTGTGGGCCCTTCTGAACCCTCTTCTCCTGATGGTAGTTCTTTCGGTCGTGTTCTCGACCGTGATGGCCGCCAGCATACATCATTTCGCGATTTTTCTCTTGAGCGTTCTTCTCCCATGGACATTTTTTTCGCAATCGCTGTCTTATGCTGCCGAATCGATTGTCGGAAATGGAGATCTGATCAAGAAAGTCAACGTCGCTAAATTGGTTTTTCCAACGGCCGCGGTCGTATCGAACATGATCAATTTCCTGCTCTCGATAATCCCGCTCGTGTTGATTGTTATCGCCATGGGTCATCCATTTTATTGGACTTGGCTTTATCTGCCGGTTCCCCTTCTCGCGCTCACCGTCTTCACTCTTGGAGCCACATTCTTCTTCGCGGCTGCGAATGTCTACTATCGCGACGTAGCGCACATCCTGCAAGTATTGCTGAACATCCTGTTCTACGTCACGCCCATCATTTATTCCATTGACTTGATTCCGGCCAAAGATCGCTGGCTTCTAAAACTGAATCCTCTCCAGTATTTTCTGAATGGATTTCGTTTGAGTGTTTATTACGGCATGCTGCCTAAATTGACGTCGATCATCGCCTGTTTTGTTTGTGCCTTCGCCATGCTGGCCTTTGGCTTCTGGGTTTTTCGGAAACATCAGGACGAGTTCGTATTCTATGTTTGAGAGCAGCGAGTTACCGGCAGTCACGGTTGATAATATCGTCCAGCGGTTCCGCGTAATTCAGGAACGTCCGGACACGCTTCGCGAGTTGTTCTCGAAATTCTTCCGCAAAGAAGTCAATTACCACGACTTCGACGCTGTGAACAATGTCTCATTTACGGTTCGGCCGGGAGAGATGTTGGCGATCATAGGCCGCAATGGTTCCGGAAAGAGCACCTTGCTTAAGGTCATAGCGGGAATCTACCGGCCAACTAGCGGCACGGTTCGGGTTACCGGTTCCATCGCTCCGCTGCTTGAACTCGGCGCAGGCATGCACACCGAACTCACCGGTCGCGAGAATATTCTCTTGAACGGACTGCTTATGGGATTCTCTAAGCGCCAGATGCTGCAGCGTGAGGAACGGATTATTGAATTTGCCGATATCGGTGACTTCATCGACGTGCCGGTGAAACAATATTCAACGGGAATGTACATGCGGCTCGCCTTCTCGGTCGCCACCGAAGTCGACCCGGACATTTTGGTGATCGACGAGATACTAGCGGTAGGTGACTCGGGTTTCCAGCGGAAATGCTTTGAGCGGCTGAAGCGCTTCCGCGAATCGGGTAAGACCATACTGTTCGTGACCCATAGTATGGATCAAGTGGTCGGCCAGTGTGATCGTGCCATTCTGCTTGATCGGGGCCAGTTACTATTTGATGGGGACCCGCGAGAAGCCGTTGAAAGGTATACAGGTAAAGCGATCGTTCCTCCAGTCACAGAACTCGCGGCCAAGTAGCCTTGCCTTAGACGTAACTTACAAGTCTCAACTGCTGAAACTGCTCAATTGACGGATCGCGCGTTCTCGCTGCTCCCATCGGAAACGTTCGGCGTCTGATACCTGCCGTTCTATGAATCGAAATAGACCCCGCGCCACATCCTGCCAGGTTTTAGGTTGCTCGCCTTGCGCCAAATCGCGTCCGAGCGGTATCTCGTCGAGTGAGTCACCATGAATAACTCGACCGACAATATCAACCAGATCGAATCCTGTGGAATAGGCCAGTAGTTTACCCGGCCCTCGGTAATTGCCGGCGATCTCGAACAGCAGCGCAGATTCCCGCGCGATCACTGTGCGGCCATAGCTCAGTCCCTTTAATACCGGGAGGCCGAATCCTTCATAAAGCGACGGAAAGACAATTACCTGCGCTTTCGCAAAGAGAATTTCAATCTCCGATGCGGGTAATTTCCCGCTTTCCCACGCCTGCACCATGGGATGGCTGTGGCTCTTGAGACCTAAGACTTTGATCTTTCGAAGCGGAAATGACGAACTGAGCCGATCAACGGTCGGTGCGAGATATTTGTGATCATATGCGTTGCCGATGACAAATATATAATCGCTCGAGTTCGCCAGGTCGAGATACTCTTCAGCGGCGTAATCATGAGGACTAAAGGAAAGGTGAGAGACGTATGAAGGTGTCGACTCGGCGGCGGGAAATCTGCGCCGCATGCGATCCCGCGTGTAGAAGGAGTCAAATATGAGCCCGTCCGCATACTGACACATGAAGTCCCAAAACGCACCGAGCCCGATCGGTGCCTCAAACAAAATGTCCCAGGATATCGTGTCCAGTATGGTAAACAAGTTGATCAAGGCGCTCCGATGGAGCTCCAACATAGTGCTGATATGCCATGGCTGCGACGGACGCAAGGCCACCGTGAAACGGCGGTTGCATTCGCCGGTGAGAACCGGCCAAGGTGAGTAGCGCGACTGCATGGAATGATACTTAGCCGACTCCGGTTCGGCCCATAGAACAATGTTCCAGTCTGTTTCGATTTCCTTGATGGCATCGCAAATCGAGAGCACTGCCTCTGCCGTACCGTTGAAGTAACTAGGCACGCCCCTTACATCCAGCAGAAGGCTCTTTCGCACGTCCTGCTTCGGCGAGAGCCACCGTCCCAACAGACTCTCATGCAGATGAAGAGAGTTTTCCATCAGTTCGGCTTTTGCTCTTCCCGCATCCGGATGTTCACTGTAAAGCTTTCGTACATCATGCCAAGAGATTGCGAGTTTTCGACCGGAATCGAATAACGTCTCGACACAGGCACGATTGACGACCACGGTTCTGAATCCTGCGCGTCGTGCACGGCAAAGATATGCCTGGAATGCGCCCGCAATCGTCTGGTAACCTGCATCAAGCGGACGCAAATTCGAAACAACGACGTCCCTGATGAGCATGCAAGCCGTCAAAATGTCCGGAAGTATATAGTATTCCTGTACTTGGTCGAGGACTTGAGCCGGTAACCTAGACAGCTGGGGATCGCCCTTCTCTTCCATTATTTTTAGGAGCTCTCCGGTCTGCCGGTCAAGCTGTCTGGGTATACTAATCCCAAAGTGCGGGTCCAGATCGAAGACCTTGGTCAGACGCTCTAAGGCTTCAGCCCCAACCGAGACCGGCCCGAACAGAACCAGTAGGTGACGTCCCGAATTTCCTGCATACTCGATCGCCGAATTCGTCTCTAAAAAACGATTGGCGCCCGATAGAACAGTCCAGCTTTTTGGCCAGGCAATTTGCGGAAGCTGAGAAGACGAGGGAAGCAGGACCGTCGCAGTTTCTACCGCTCCAGCTAAAGCTTCTGTCGAGCTAAGTTCCCGTGGCATTCCTTCCTGTTGATCCGACGAATTGGTCAGGTCAAGCAGCAGATGAATCCCCGGGCGCTGCCGTTTGCCACCGGGTTCTTCTTCTCGAATTTGCAGCGCAACGGTAGAAGCTTCTGGAAAAGCAACCCTCTCGGCCTCATTTGGAGGTGGATCGTTCAGGCGTAGGAAATGAACGAGCGGATTAATTCCCAGTTGCCGCAGCTCTGGATGCTCCTTCGTATAAGCAGCCGTGCTGAAAAACGGATTCGGATCGCAACCCTCATCAACCCCGCCGCCGACTAGGTAATGAGCGAGGGGATTGATTCGCGCCGCCCGGATCCTCGGATTGTTACGGAGATAGAATTGCGAATCGAAGAAAGGACCAGCCGCTCTTCCCTCCAGAGCACCGGTTTCGATGTAGTGGACAAGCGGATTCTGTCCGCTCTTTGCTACATCGGGGTTCCGCTTCAAATAGTAAGCCGTATCGAAGAGCGGATTCGGATTGAAACCGGCATAGACTCCCTCGGTCAAGTAGTGCACGAGCGGGTTCTTCCCGGCGCGCTTGACTTCCGGGTGTTGCTCATCATAAAAGGAGCTGTGGAATAATTCACACGGATCGTACCCGAGGCTGGCGCCTATTTCGAGGTAATGCTGCACGGGATCACCGCCATCGATTGGCAGATCCGGATGCTGCGCGCGATATCGGCGGACGTCGAACAAAGAGTGAGGACTCAAACGCCCTTTTATGCCGAAATCGAAGTAGTGCTCGAGCGGGTTGATCTTGCGATTGACAATCTCCGGAGCTCCTCGCACGTAGTAGTGAACATCGAAAAGCGGATGCGGGTTTCTTAGTTCGTACGCGCCCGACAAAACATAGTGAACCAACGGATTTGTACCGGATGCCGCAACGTCTGAATTGGTTCGGAAATAGTAGGTGCAATCGAATAGCGGGTTGGGATTTCTATTCTCTTTGAATCCTGTGGTTACGAACTGGAGGAGAGGATTGACTCCTCGCTGAGCCACGTCCGGGTTTGTCTTCAAATAATAAGTCGTGTTGAAAAGTGCATGTGGATCGCGCCCTTCTCGCCAGCCCCGCTGAATGAAATGCACTAGCGGGTTGGTATCCGCTTTGGCGACATCTGGGTTTCGAGCGAGATACCACCGGCTGTCGAAGAGAGGGTTCGGATTGCAGCCTGCCTGGTATCCAGCAGTCAAATAGTGACGCAACGGATCTGGGTTGCCGCGCAGCAATTCCCCATACTGCTGCTGATAAAACGCGACGTCGAAAAGACCGGACTCCACAACCAACCGGTATTCTTTCGCTATTCGCAAACGGCTGCGCAGCTCGCCTCGAAATGCCCAAACTATTAACTTCGCGGGAAGAAAAAGATACTTTCCAGGTTTGCCGACGCGTAGCTTTACCACCCACTCTCTCACGCCACCAAGGTTCCCTGTTGTCCTTGCAGGCGCCTGGAATCTCTAAAGAGTTGCGAGATAGTTCCCATAACCGATGATAATTGTCGAACTGAGCAGTACAATCAAGCCAATCACGAGCAGACGAATCGCGGGCTTACTTGCTCCTTTCCACTCTTTCAACCCCACACCCCAGAGCGTGCTGAAAATGACGATGCTGGCCATGTGTAGAGTCCAGCTCGAAAATTTGTAAGCACCCATCTTCGTTTCGCCCATTGAGTAAAAGAAGAACTGCATATACCAGGTGACGCCTGCAAGAGCGCAAAAGAAGTAGTTGGATAAAAGCGGAACGCGTACGGTCTCCCGAGCCATCACCGCAGTCGTATGCGTAAGCACGCTTGTCGTGGGCCCCGTTAAGGCGGTTTCTCCAATCGGCTGGGGGCCGCCGGCGCGAGTGGAGTCGTGCGGATACTCCAAGGTAAGGTACTCATGGCCAGTTTTGTTGCGAATATTCAGAAAGGCCGTCCAAATGAAATTGGTCGTGAAGCCGCCCAGCAGAACAACAACCAACACCGGCAGGCCCTGCCACAAAGCGGGTGTACCGGCGCGCATGGTCGTAGCTTTGATCGGGTCGCCCGCCGCTAGTCCGTATGCGAAGCAGGCGCTCATCACTCCGGATAGCAGCGCGACGAGAAAGCCCTTTCTGAGATCGAATTCTTGGATCGCCGATTGCTTCTCCTCGACCGACATCGAGCGCTCCTTGTAAACTCCGGCTAATCCGGCGATAGCGATCCCGGCCAGACAGATAAAAATACCGAACAGGATGACGCGTCCCGATGTTGTGCCCATCACTTGTGCGACAAATGTGCCGGCGAAAATAGGCGGCATCAATGTACCGAATGCGGCGCAAAGTCCCATTACGATCGCCATTCCCAGTGAGAGCCCCAGGTAGCGCATCGTGAGGCCGAAAGTCAACCCTCCTATTCCCCACAGCAGGCCAAAAAAGAAGCACCAGAAGAGAGTCCTGCCCGAGGTCGCGGCCAACACTGCCGGTAGATGCCTGGTCAGAAGCGCCGCGAGCAGCCATGGCGCAACAAGCCATGAGAAGATTCCACCCACCAGCCAGTACGTCTCCCAAGACCACTTCTTGACGCCGCGATATGGAACATAGAAGCTTCCCGAGGCCAAGCCTCCGAGCCAGTGGAAGAGCACTCCCAGAGCGGGATTGGGCGTCATCGTTATTCCAGGTGAAATACTTCTTCTAGCGGTGTTATCGCTCGATCCGGTGCAGCGCCCCCCGTTTTCTCGAAAAACGGAGCCATCTCGCCCTGCCAGCGAGCATTGATTTTGCGGGCGGCCATTCCCTCCAGCGCTGCCGCGAAATTTTCGGTCTCGAGATAACCAACCAGGAGGCCGTCGCCTCTAAGAAACAGAGAATAATTTCCCCAGCCGCAATCGCTCAGTGCCCGTTGCATCTCTGGCCAGACTGCGCGATGCCGCTCCTTATACTCCTCGAGGAGATCCGCGCGCACCTGAAGAGTAAAACAGACGCGTTGCATCGAACCTCTACCGCAGGAAAGCTTCCGATAAGCCGCCGTCTACCGGAATAATATGGCCGGTAGTCTTGGCGCTTTCATCGCTCGATAGCCAAATGATCGCGCGGGCGCAGTCCTCCGGGAGGATGGGTTTGCGCGTGATCGTCCGCTGCGCATAGAAATCCGCCAGTTTCCCGCGCAATTCCTCTGTCGATTCTGATTCCGAGAATTCGATCTTATATTTCTTCAGGGATTGCATCACGCGATCACGCGGAAACATTGTAGATCCCGCGACGACGGTTGCCGGAGCAATCCCATTCACCCGGACCAGCGGGCCTAATCCAACAGCGAGTTCTCTTATGAGATGGTTGAGAGCCGTTTTGCTGATGTCGTACGCTTCACTGCCGAATTTCGGCACAACGGCGTTCGCTGAACTGGTAAGCACGAGAGTTCCCGATAGCTTCTGATCGCGAAAGATCCAGCCGGTCTCGCGCGCCAGGAAGTAGTTGCCGGTCACATTCACCTGAAAAGTCTTGTTCCACTGATCCTCATTGAGCTGACCCTGAGGTCCGGCACCAACTGGAAAAATAGCTGCGGTATTCACGATCCCGTCCAAGCCTCCAAACTGCAGGACAGTGTGTTTAGCCGCATCCGCAATACTCTCAGACGATGCCAGATTCAACCCGATGTGGGAAACTGCATCGGCAGAGGAAAGCACAGCCGCTTCTCGCGCGACTCCCTTTGCCGCGTCTTCGTTCATGTCGGCAACTACAATGTGCGCGCCTTTCTTAGCTAAGAGAAGAGCTACTTCGCGTCCGATACCGCTTCCGCCTCCGATGACCAGCAGTATCTTCCGGCTGAACTCAGCTTCTGCAGGCATACGTTGCAGCTTTGCTTCCTCCAGCGCCCAGTATTCAATCCGAAATGCCTCCGAGCGCGGCAGAGCCACATAATTGCGGCAATTGACGAAATCCTTCGAAAGCTCAGTTTTCCGCGCCTGTGGATAGGGAGGCTTAGCCTCGCCGCTGTTTAGCGCATTTGCACCGGCCATGACATGTATGGCGTTCAGAAAGAACTCTGTCGTGATGCGGGCTTCTTTTTTGTTTTTCCCGAAGCCAAACAGGCCCAACCCCGGAACGATAACCACCGATGGGTTTGAATCTCGCAGCTTGGGAGATTCTGCAGTAGCCCAATCCTTGTAATAGGCAGCGTACTCCTTACGATAGTCAGCCGCCGTTTCCTCCAAGCGTGTCTTCAATGTTTCGATAGTTTCTGTTCCCGGCTTCCATTCGATAAACATCGGCCGAATCCGCGTACGAAGAAAATGGTCCGGGCAACTCGTGCCCAGTTCGCTGAGCTCCTTCGCCCATTTCCCGCCGGCGAAGGTCAGCGCATCCTCGTGATCGGTGTAATGCGCAATAACTCGCCGATTCGATGAGACAATTCCTCGCAGTGCCGGAAGAATGTCTGCTGCGATCGCCTGGCGATTCATCGCGGGCTGAACCTCGATCCCGCCAAACAAGGGGCCGATCCTTGCTTGGTGCTCCGTAATGAACTCGCCCATCTGATCGATCGTGCGGATACTGTTCAGATAACATTCTCTCTGCGTGTTGCCCCACGTAAATAGCCCGTGGCTGCCCAACAGCACGCCATCGCAGCCCGGGTTTTCTTTTACTGCTTTTTCCAACTGGAGCGCTAATTCAAATCCAGGCCGCTGCCATGCTAGCCAAACAATTTCCCTGCCGAATTTTCGATTGAACTCATCCAGCTTTTCTTTACCGTTTGCACTGGCGGCAATCGCGATGGCCCAATCCGGATGCAAATGGTCGACATGCGGGAAGGGAAGTAGCGCATGAAGCGGTGTGTCGATCGAGGCGGCCACGCGATTCTCGCCGAAAGCGGAAAGCGGATAGTAGCTCACCATGTCATCTTCGAAATTCTCGCCTCGATACAGCTCCTTTAGCTGCTCCAGACGGTCCAGATACACAAGAGCAAATCCCGACTCTTTGATGGAACCGAGATCACCGCCGCTGCCCTTCACTGCAAGTACGCGAACCGGCTTTCCTGTGAGGGGATCGGGTAATTCGATTTTCGAACTTGTATTTCCTCCTCCGAAGTTAGTAATTCGGAGATCGGCGCCCAGCAGATTTGAGCGATACCGTAGCAGTGCCAATGGGCGATCCGCCAGTTCCGCCGCTTGTTTCTCGTCCCATAAGTCGCGTAGATGAACTATTTCTGTGGTTTCAGGCACGGTTTTACCTCTCAATATTTTCTCAAGCGCCGTATTTCAGGCATAAGATGAGATACTCGACATGTTTCGCGCCCCGCGCTCGCGTGCGATGCGCTCCCCGTAACCGCTGCTTCGGAATGCATCTAAAGGATCCTTTGCGAGCCCCTTAGATTGTCGCCATTCGCAGATGACGGGTCTCACGTCAGTCGCGAAGGCGTCCTGCAGACAGGATTCCGCAGCGATCAACTCACACTTCTTCTGCGCCTCAGCAAGACGCGCATAATCAACTAATGCAGCCTTGGAAAAAAGCTCTTGAGCGATAGTGGCGGTCTGTATCGTTGCTTCGATCTTGTCTTTAAGATTATGGCTTTGATCGATCATATACGCGATATCAGGTTCCTTCCCGCTCTCCCAGTTGTAGAACAGAATCTCATGGAAGATTCGAAACACCTGGTAGGGATCGATTGACCCTAATGTCAAATCGTCATCCGCGTATCGCCGGTCGTTGAAGTGAAAGCCTCCGAGCATATCCTCAGAGAGCAGCCAACTCACAATCTGTTCAATGTTCTGGGAAGCGTAGTGATGTCCGGTGTCGACCAGCACCTTTGCCTGCGGTCCGGCTGCCCGCGCCAAAAGCAGAGCCATGCCCCAATCAGCGATGTCCGTGTGATAAAAAGCCGGTTCGAACGGCTTGTATTCCACTAGCATCCGCTGTTTTGGTTCAAGTTGAACATGTGTCTCATGTAGGCACTCTTCAAACAGACGCTTTCGCTCGCGGATGTTCGCCGTTCCCGGATAATTAGATCCATCGGTAAACCAGAAGGAAACGTCCCGGCTCTTTAAGGCGCTGGCGATCTCGACACTGAGTTTCGCGTGTTCGAGCGCTTTCTCCCGGACGCCGGCATCAGGATTTGCAAACGAGCCGAATTTGTAGATCTGATCCTGAAACAGATTTGGGTTGATCGATCCCGGCTGCACCCCATACCGCGCGGACTTTTCCGTGACCATTCCGCAGTCCTGAATGCCATTTGGCAGATCCCATAAAACATGCAGAGCCACGGTAGGGCAGATGCCCGTAAGGGCCTGTACCTGGCCGGCATCGCTGAGCTTCTCCTCGATCGTCGTTGCCGCTCCGGGCTGTACGAATTTCCCGAAGCGAGTGCCGGTGTTCGCGAAACCCCAGGACGGAATCTCAATGCGAAAGTGATCCAACGCGTCAAATATTTTGCTGGTCAGGTTTTCATTCATACCGATAATAGAATCACGTCGAGTGTACGCGGCCCGTGTACTCCTTTAACTCTGGTCATCTCAATGTCCGCCGTCGCCGAAGGGCCGGCCACTGTCGTAAGCGGCTGCGGTGAGAGAGTCGCCATTCGCTCGATGCCTTCCGGAACTGTTTCGACCACTTGTTGCTCGAGCACGATGCAAAGGTGGTAATCGGGAATCAGAGTGAGCGCCCGGCTTCCTGCCGAAGAAGAGTGAGCTAGCCCGATCGTGCCGGTCGCAGCGATAGCTACGGCGCATCCAGTCACAACGCCTTCGGCCCGATCCATCTCATAATTCGTCATCTTGGGATCGCGAAGGAAGTCGAACGCCGATGGCAGCCATTGAAGAGAGATGCCCGAAGGAACCAGCAAAGTACGCTTGCCGCGCTCCCTGAGAACATGGCCGATCGTTTCCGGCAGATCTGATTCGGAGCATCTGTACACACCGCAACCATAGTCGCGCAATCGGTCTACAAATGTTTCGAGCACTTGCTCCCGTTTGAGCGATCCTCTCCGCCGGTAGTGACGCGGTACCGACGCGTATTCCACGCTGCGATTGAGAGGTGGGTTGATCCCCCGCCGGACGCGCGCCAGGACTTCGTCTCTGCCGCTAAGCGTGACATTAGTCATTACTTCGCTCCGCCCACCAGTCGCGAAAGGATTGTTTCGGAATCGCGTTCAGGTCGCGAAATTCAGTCCAGTTTGCCAGCATTCCCGGTAGGTGATTTAATTTTCCGTCATGTTCGAATGGGGTTTGGCCGATGCGCGCCAGCTTTTGGGCTGCGCCCAGGCGGGCTCCATCCGCGAGCGCGAAAGCTGCGGCCTTCATACCTATTCGTTCGGTCAAAGGACCATACCCTCGTTCCACCGCTATGCCTCGTAAATGAACCAGTATCTCGGGAATATTAATCTTCACCGGGCAGACCTCATAACAGGCGCCACACAACGATGAAGCGTAGGGTAGCGATTGCGAGTGCTCCATTCCTTGCAGTTGGGGCGTGAGAATCGCGCCTATTGGGCCGCCGTATACCGACCCGTACGCGTGTCCCCCAGTCTGTTGATAAACCGGACAGGCATTGAGGCACGCCCCGCAGCGTATGCAGTCCAGAGTCTCGCGCGATTCCGCATCGGCGAGTATATTGGTTCGGCCATTGTCTAGCAGCACCACATGAAACTCTTCTGGACCGTCCTCGGCATCGGTTCCGGTCCAGATTGAGTTATACGGATTCATGCGCTCTCCGGTTGCAGACCGCGGCAGAAGTTGCAAAAACACTTCTAGATCGCGAAACGCGGGGATCACTTTCTCAATGCCGGCCAGAGTGATCAGCACCTTCGGGAGCGTCACGCACATTCGGCCGTTCCCCTCCGATTCCACCACTACTACCGATCCCGTGTCGGCGACTAGAAAATTCGCGCCGCAAAATCCCACGTTTACGCGCAAAAACTTCTCCCGAAGATAGCTCCTCGCGGCGTCCGCCAGATCTTCAGGCCGATCCCCAAGTTCACCCAGGTTCATCTTTTCGAGGAAGATCTGCCGGATCTCCATTTTGTTGCGGTGAAGCGCCGGCACGACGATGTGTGACGGCTTGTCATGGCCGAGTTGCACGATCAGATCCGCCAAATCCGTTTCGAAGGGAGTAATTCCCGCCCCTTCCAATGCCTCGTTCAAGGCGGTCTCGTCCGAAGTCATCGTTTTTACCTTGATGACCTCGTTCTCATGATGGCTCTGAATAATCTCTACTATGATTCGATTCGCTTCATCGGCATCGCGCGCCCAGTGAACCTTGCCACCCGCAGCGCTGCACTTCCGTTCAAACTCTTCGAGGTAGAAATCCAGGTACCGGAGAGTGTGCTCCTTGATCTCGTGGCCGGCATCGCGCAACTGCTCCCAATCCGATTGTTCCTCTACTACAGCAGCCCGTTTTCGGCGGATTACGCCAGTCGCGTGGCGGACGTTATGCCGCAATTGCGTGTTTTGAAGCAGCTCTTTCGCCGCTTCGGGAAAGCTTTGTGCTTCAGCCGCGTGACCTACTCGAACGCTCATGCTGATACTCTGCCGCCGGTCGCCGCCAGGATTTCGGCCAAGTGCACGCATTTTACTCCAGTGCGTTCGCGGCTCAGCGCTCCAGCTATGTGCATCAGGCACGAATTATCGATTGCAGTGCACACTTCCGCTCTCGTGCTCAGGACGCCGTAAACTTTATCCGACAGCATTGCTGCGGAGACTTCTGCATTCTTGATGGCGAACGTTCCTCCAAACCCGCAGCATTGTTCCCTATCCGGCAGATCGACCAGAGTCAAGCCCCGGACGCTACGCAATAAACGGTCCGGCTTATCGCCAACCTTCAAAGAGCGAAGTGAGTGGCAGGATGAATGCAGCGTGACCGTGTGAGGATAGAATGCGCCGACATCGATAACCTTCAGCCCGTCTACCAGCAGCTCGGAAAATTCAAAAACGCGCCTGAGCAGATCGTCCACCTGTTTCACCGTCTCGGCATCACCTGCGTGTGCAGCCATTTTAGGATAGTGATCCCGCAGCATCGCCACGCAGGAGGAGGATGGAATGCAAATCACTTGAGCGTCGGCAAAAGTCTCGAGAAAGTGTTTCATCAGAGGTAATGCCTGCTTTTGATAGCCGGTGTTGTAATGCATCTGCCCGCAGCAGCTCTGCGCAACCCGGAAATCAACCGTGTGCCCTAATCGCTCGAGCACTCTTACAACAGCTTTACCGGTCTCGGGGAATAAGGTGTCGTTATAGCATGTGATGAATAAGGAGATCTTCAAATCCTAATTCCAACACACGCGTCCGTAATCTCCGCTTCTTCGATTGTACGGTGATGAGGACCCGTCCGATGATTGTCACAGTTCAACAGCATCTTCTGGAGCAGCAGCGGCGCTTCCCCTCGGCGCGCGGGCAGTTTTCGTGGCTGCTTTCCGGCGTAACTTTAGCCACAAAAATGATCGAGGCAAAAATCCGCCGTGCCGGCCTTCTCGATATCGTCGGCTCTGCTGGTGCTAGCAACGTGCAAGGAGAGGCTCAGCAGAAGCTGGACGTGTATGCCAACCAGGCTTTGCTGCATTGTCTCGGGTTGCGAGATACGGTAGGCGCCCTCATTTCAGAAGAAAACGAAGAACCCATCGTCTTCGATCGTCACGCTGACGCAGGAGAATACGTCGTCGTGTTCGACCCGCTCGATGGGTCATCCAATATCGACGTCAACGTGAACGTTGGAACGATCTTTTCTATCTTTCGCCGTCCAACTCCCGGCGAGAATTTTCGATCGGCCACTCTGCAGCCCGGAACTAGGCAGGTTGCGGCAGGTTATGTCGTTTATGGCCCGTCGACCATTCTTGTGTACACTACCGGCCAAGGCGTTTTTGGCTTTACGCTCGATCCTGCGATTGGAGCCTATGTGTTGAGCCACGATTCCTTGAAGATGCCCGAACAAGGCAGTCTCTATTCAGTGAATGAGGCGAATGCCGCGAGTTTCCCCGAGTCTTACAGGACATTTTTGGCGGACTTGCGAGAAGGAAGCGCTGGCCGGCATTACAGCTCTCGCTATATCGGTTCGTTGGTGGCCGATTTCCACCGCACTCTGTTCAAAGGTGGCGTCTTCCTTTATCCGCCTACTGCGAGCTATCCGAACGGTAAGCTGCGCTTGCTGTATGAAGCCAATCCCTTGGCGTTTATCGCCGAACAGGCCGGAGGTATGGCCGTCGATGGCGAGCGCAGGATACTCGATATCGAGCCATCCGATATTCACCAGCGCACTCCGTTCGTCGTCGGCAGCAAGGAAGAAATGCGGAGATTCCTGGGCACGATGAGAAGCTTCTCCTAGAATGAACCTGCACACCGCGTTGCGCATCCTTTGCCTGCTGCCTCTGTTTGGTCTCGCCTATATCAAAGGAACCGGGAGCCCCGCTAAAGCCGTCCACCTGCGCTGCGAGAACTTGGAAAATCCGCTGGGAATCGATATCGCACGTCCGCTGCTTTCCTGGCAGATGCAGGATGAACGACGCAACGCAAAACAGGGCGCCTATCGAATCCTGGTCGGGACCGCTGCTGATAACGTCACCCACGAAAAAGGCGATATTTGGGACAGCGGTAAAATTTCTTCTGACCAATCGCTAAACCTGCCATACGCCGGACCACCGCTCGAATCCCGACGTCGATACTACTGGACGGTCGAGATCTGGGATGCCAATGGCGATCCGTCCGCGATCAGTAAGCCCGCCTGGTGGGAAATGGGGCTGCTCGGCAAAACCGATTGGAAAGCCCGGTGGATCAGCCGGCCCGACCCGGAACAGGAGGCGGACCGGAAAGCCGGAGTGAAGTGGATCTGGGTCGCTGGCGAAGACGCCATCAAGCATGTACCGCCAGGCAAGCGCTTCTTCCGCTACAGCCTCGATCTCAAAACATTGCCCCGGAGCGCGATGCTTCTGGTGGCCGGTAAAGATTCGATGGAAGCGCTCGTGAACGGAACGAAAGTGGGGTCAAGCTCGACGTGGGGAACATTCGAGGTACTGGATATCGGACACGCCCTGAAAACGGGCGCTAACCTCATTTCGGTCATTGTCACAACCGATGGAACCGGCGGTATGGCGGCCCTATTGAAGCTGACGCAAGCCAAGGGATCGATTCGACGCATCCCAACTAGCGAAAAGTGGCAGGCTTCAGGCTTACAGGATTCAGGATTTGCTCCGGCCGCTGTTATCGCGGACTTGGGTGCCAAGCCGATTGCCGATCCGTGGCCCCCGCAACCCGCAAGCTATTTTCGAGCGACATTCAGGGCGGAGAAGAACATCGATCGCGCGCGACTCTACATAACTTCGTTGGGTTCCTATCTTGCCTTTCTAAACGGTCATCGTGTGGGGAAAGATATTCTCACACCCGGCTGGACCGATTACAGCAAACGCATTCAATACCAGACATATGACGTCACCGATCTCGTCAAGAATGGCTCGAATGTTATTGGCGCCGTCGTTGGAGACGGTTGGTATGCCAGTGGTCTCGGTTGGAAGTTGCAGCGTTTTCTGTTCGGGCCTCCTCCGCGTCGGCTGCTGCTGCAATTGGAAATAACCTCTGCAGACGGAAAAACGCAAATCATCTCAACCGGCAAAAACTGGCGAGCATCCACCGGACCCATTCGCGAGCAGGAGATCTACGCCGGCGAAACTTACGATGCGCGCCAGGAAGTTTCCTTTGATCAGCCTGCCTCGCCGGATCACTTCTGGAAACCGGTTGAAATCCCCGCCGCGCCCGAAGCTCCTCTCGTAGCGCAGCGCGATGAGCCGATTCGAGCAACGGAGAGTTTGCGGCCGAAAGCGGTGACTTCCCCGGCCCCGGGCGTGATTGTATTCGACTTCGGGCAAAATATCGCCGGCTGGGCGCGCCTCAAGGTAAAGGGTCCCCGGGGTACCGAAGTCCACTTGCGCTTCGCCGAAATTTTGAAGCCTGACGGCAACATCTACCGTGACAACTTGCGCGCCGCAAAGGCCACCGATACGTATATCCTCAGCGGTAAAGGCGATGAAGTCTTTGAACCTCATTTCACGTACCACGGCTTCCGTTATGTCGAACTGACCGGCTACCCAGGTAGGCCGAGTGAAGATTCGATCGAGGCGATTGCTTTCCATTCGGCGCTGCCGGAGACCGGAAAATTTGAGACTTCTTCGGATCTCGTGAACCAGCTTTGGCGCAACATTCTCTGGGGTCAGCGCGACAACCTGATGAGTATTCCAACCGATTGTCCACAGCGCGATGAACGTTTGGGATGGATGGCCGATGCGCAAATCTTCTGGAGAACCGCTTCTTACAACATGGGCATGGACGCCTTCGCGAACAAGTGGATGGCAGACGTTCGCGACGCGCAATCGCCGGACGGAGCGTTCTCCGATGTTTCGCCGCGAGTCGTGGATGTAGCAGACGGCGCGCCAGTCTGGGGAGACGCCGGCGTCATCGTGCCATGGGCTACCTGGCAGCAATACGGCGATTTACGAATCGTCTCGGAGAACTGGGACGCCATGAAGAAATGGCTCGATTACATTCAGGCTGTAAATCCGGACTTCCTTTGGGAGAACCGTCGCAATAATGATTTCGGCGATTGGGTCCCGGCGAACAGTACAACCCCGAAGGATCTGATCGCGACTGCCTTTTGGGCCTACGATGCGAAACTGATGTCGCAGATGGCCTCTGCATTGGGTAAGAGCGCGGAAGCAAGCAAATACCAGGAGCTCTTTGCCAAGGTCCAGGCAGCGTTCATAGCAAAGTTCGTGAAAGGTGACGGAACGGTAGGGAACGGCAGCCAGACCAGCGATTTGCTGGCCCTGCACATGGACCTTGTGCCGGAAAACCTTCGCCAGACCGTTGCCGACAATCTGTCGCGCGATATTGAATCGCGCGACTGGCACCTCTCAACCGGTTTCGTAGGCACCGCATTTCTGATGCCGGTTCTCAGCGCAAACGGAAAGAACGACGTCGCCTACCGGCTGCTCTTGAATGACACCTATCCGTCCTGGGGCTACATGATCCGAAAAGGTGCAACCACCATGTGGGAGCGATGGAACGGCGATACCGGCGACCCTGCTATGAATTCGTTCAATCACTACGCATTTGGCGCAGTGGGCGAGTGGCTGTATCAAACAGTGGGCGGCATCCGTCCGGATCCTAACGGTGCCGGCTTCCAGAAAATGATGATTCACCCGCGCCCCGATAGCCGGTTGACGCACGCTTATACGGAATACGATTCGCCTTACGGCAAAATTTCAAGTAACTGGAGTATGGAGAACGGCAAACCGTTTTCCCTCAAAGTTGTTATCCCGGCGAACACCACCGCCGCGATCTATCTGCCTGCCAACGAGAACAGCCGCATCACAGCCGATGGCCGTCCCCTTGGCGATGAGTACAAGCATGTGGGCCGGGAAAATGGTTTCGAGATCTATCAGACCGGCTCCGGCAGCTATCATTTCGAGGTGCAGTAGCGATAAGGAAACGGCTGTTGGCTTGCAGGCCAAGTTGATCCTGGTAAATGACGGGAATTCTGCTAGCGCGTGTCCAATTCGGGCTGCAGCGTCGCCGCATTCTGTAATGCGCTCGTCTTGCGACTGTATGTGAAGTAGACGATTAACCCCAGAGCCATCCAGATGAGAAAAGCGGCCCATGTAATCAGCCCAAGCCCTGCCATCAACCCGAGATTTACGATAACGCCCAGGATAGGCACCAGCGGCACCATTGGCGTGCGAAACGGCCGGGGCAGATCGGGCTGTTTCTTTCGCATGACGATAATTCCGATGCACGCCACCACGAACGCGAACAAAGTGCCAATACTGGTGAGATTTCCCAGACGGTCAATCGGCGTGAACGCCGCGCCCAGCGAAACAAAGACCATCAGCAGCAGGTTTGATTTCCACGGCGTATGAAATTTCGAATGGATTTCGGAGAATAATTTCGGTAGCAGCCGGTCCCGGGACATCGAGTAGAAAACGCGCGATTGGCCGAGCAGCATCACCAGCATGACGGATGTCAGGCCACACAAAGAACCCAGCTTCATCAGGAATCCCACCCAGTGCTCGCCTTGCATACGGTCCACTGCGAGGGCTAGAGGCGCTGCCACGTTCAGGTCCTTGTAATTTACGATGCCCGTCAAAACGAGTGAATAGAGAATATACAGGACCGTGCAAATCACCAACGAACCGATAATCCCGATTGGCATGTCACGCGCCGGATTCTTCGTTTCCTGAGCGGCGGTCGAGACTGCATCGAAGCCGATATAGGCGAAAAAGATCTGCCCTGCGCCTGCCAGTATCCCCGACCATCCGAAGACTCCAAATTTCCCGGTGTTCGGCGGCAGAAAAGGATGATAGTTGTGATAGTTGATGAAGAAGTAGCCGATCCCGATGAAGAAAATCACCACGGTAACTTTTATGACCACGATGATGTCATTGAACTTTGCCGATTCGCTGATGCCCCGGATCAAAATGCCGGAGATAAGACAGACGATTATTATGGCGAGCAGATTGATCTTGCCCGGCATCATCGAAAACGGCGACGCGACGATCGCTCGTGGCAGCTTCACGCCGAACGAAAGCATGATGGAGTCGAAGGTGTCTGCCCAACTGACCGCAACTGTAGCCGCACCCACCGCATACTCCAGTACCAGTGCCCAGCCGATGATCCACGCTATCAGTTCGCCGAGCGTTGCGTACGAATATGTATAGGCGCTGCCGGCGATCGGAATCATGGTCGAAAACTCGCTGTAGCAGATGCCCGCGAACGCACAGCCAATCGCTGCCAGAATGAATGAGTAGACCATGGCCGGCCCCGCATGTGTCGCGGCTGCCACGCCGGTGAGCGTAAAAATCCCGGCTCCGATGATTGCCCCGATCCCGAGCGCCACCAGCGATCTGGCTCCCAGGGTCTTTTTTAGCTGCTGTCCTTCTGATTCGGCAAGAAGTGACTCGATAGGCTTTGTGACAAACAGGTTCATTAATATGCCGCTAGCCTAACATAAAATCTGAGTGCGGGGCGCCTTCAGCCGAGCATCTTCAGTGGAACCGGCGGCCGCCTCTTTTCGTATCTGAAGGCAGGTCCCACGTGCTTACTTTTGTTCTTTGGTGTTTGTTACTTGTCGTCTGTTGGCCGCTGGCACTGGCTGCGCTGATCCTGTATCCGGTTGTGTGGCTCTGTTTGCTGCCGTTCCGGCTGATTGGAATCGCGGTCCACGGCGTCTTCGAACTGCTGGAAGCGATCATCCTTTTACCAGTGCGGGCCGTGCGAGCGGTCGCCCGCTAGCTCAACTTCGGCCTTTCGCTCTTGCACCTGCCGTCTCCGTCCTACACTAATGGCATATGCCGCTACCTCCCAGCGAAGAGTTTTATCGTATTCAAAAGCTTCCTCTTTACGTCTTCGCGCTCGTCAATGAGATGAGAGATCAGATGCGTGCCGACGGCGTCGACATCATCGATATGGGCATGGGCAATCCAGACGGCCCCAGCCCGGAGCGGGTGGTCGATAAGCTGATCGAAGCCGCGCGGGATCCCGTGAACCATCGTTATTCGGTGTCGCGTGGCATTGCCGACCTGCGCAAAGCAATTGTGGAGCGTTATCACCGCCAATACGGTATCGCGCTCGATCCCGAAACTGAAGCGATCGTTACGATGGGGGCCAAAGACGCGCTTGCCCACCTCTTATACGCGATCATCAAGCCGGGCGACGCGGTGATCTCTGCGAATCCGGCTTATCCGCTGCATCAATACGGCGTGACCTTGGCGGAAGGCGATGCACGCATGTTGCCCATGCCCGATGCCCCCACCTTCCTTGCCGGCCTGAAAGAACATTACCGCTCGGCTGTCCAGAAGCCGAAGGTGATTCTGATTTCCTTTCCGCACAACCCGACCACAATTACCGTCGATCTCGACTTCATGCGCGAAATTGTGGCGCTCGCAAAAGAATATGGCAGCTATATCATTCACGACTTCGCATATGCCGAGCTCGGCTTCGATGGTTACCGGCCGCCCAGCATCCTCCAGGTGGAAGGCGCCAAGGACTACGCGGTCGAGATCTATTCGATGACTAAAACCTACAACATGGCGGGCTGGCGTGTCGGATTCTGTTTAGGCAATCGAAAATTGGTGTCGGCGCTCACGCGTATAAAGAGCTATCTGGACTACGGAATGTTCCAGGCGATTCAGATCGCTTCCGTGACAGCTTTGCGGGACTGCAATGAGGCTCCAGCAAAGATCCGCGATGTATATCAGGCGCGCCGCGATTGGTTGGTGGACGCGCTGCGTAAAGCTGGTTGGCCAGTCGATCCCCCCAAGGCGACTATGTTCCTTTGGGCACGCATCCCGAAAGCTTTCGAAGACATGGGATCGCTCGAATTTGTCAAGCTGCTAATGAAAGAGGCGCGCGTTGCGCTGTCTCCAGGAATTGGTTTCGGACCAATGGGCGAGGGATACGTCCGCTTTAGTCTGATCGAGGACGAGAAGCGCACGCGCGAAGCAGCCAGGCGAATCGGCGAAGCACTCGGCAAACAGAATATTGCAGAGCGGGCGTCGCTGGCCGAAGTACACGTATAATTCAGAGAATGTCGGCGCGCCAGGAAGTTCGATTGCCCGAAGTCGTCGAACTCACCACCTTGACGCCTGCCGATCTCGATCCGCTTTTTCACGAAGAGATCGGAGTCTGGAATAAGCGCTTCAATTGGGATTTCCAGCCCTCCGCTGAGCTACTGCGCCGCTTTGTGCAGATCCGCTCCTTGTATGGATATGCTCTGATTGCGGATAAGCAGGTGATCGGCTACACCTATCATGTCTCCGAGGGTCGCAAAGGCCTGATCGGCGATTTTTTCCTGAAGCACGAGTACGCCAGCGCGGTCAACGAAATGCTGCTGCTCGGCGCCACCGTGCAGGGCATCATGCTGATCTCGGGTATCAGCAGGATTGAATCGCAGCTCATGCTGCTGCGCATGCCGCTCGCGCAGCCTCTCCCGTTCCACAAACATCTCACCCGCCATGACCGCTCGTTTATGGGGATCGACCGTGCTGCGGTATTGCGTCTGGAGCCGCGAACGCCCGAAATCAATGTCGCTTTCTGCCAATGGACAGAGCGTCTTGGCGAGGAGGTAGCGCACCTGGTGTCGGCCGCCTACCGTGGTCACGTGGATAGCGAAATCAATGATCAGTACCGAACTATTCCTGGTGCTCGGCATTTCTTGACAAACATCGTCAGATTTCCGGGTTGTGGAATGTTTTCCTCGACTGCCTCGATCATTGCCATAGATCAACGAAGCGGCCGCGCGTGCGGAGCCTGCCTCGCTAGTATGGTCTCGGCAAAGTCCGGACACGTTACGCAACTATGTGTGCTTCCCGCGATCCGCGGAGCGCGCCTCGGCTATGAGCTGCTCCGCCAGACGCTAATGCGCATGGTCGAAGCGGGATGCACTACCGTCAGCCTGACCGTGACTTCTTCTAACGTGGACGCGATCCGCTTGTACGAGTCCGTGGGTTTTCGTGCGCAATCCGTTTTCCCGGCGCTTGTCTGGGAAGGTTTTTGACACGCGTGCGCAGACAATCGATTCCCCAGCCTGTTCTTGTCTTCTTGAGTGCCTTTTACGCTTGCCTCATCTCTTCGGCCATGCGCTCGGTGGACCGCATAGCCAGAGCGAGAATCGTGATTGTAGGATTCTGGTTGCCCGCTGTGACAAACACCGCGGCGTCATTTATCCACAAATTTGGCACGTCGTGCGAGCGGTTCCATTCATTCACAACCGATGACCTGGGATCCGTACCCATACGGGCGCTTCCGACGTAGTGAATAGACGAGCCGTGTGGAAAAGGCTTAGGATCTTTTTCCTTGAGCATCTCCGCGCCGGCCTTCTGTAACAGTTCGATTGCCACCTCTTGAAAGTCCTGAAACATCGCCCGTTCATTCTCGTGCCAGGCGTAGTGAAACCGAACGCCGGGAATGCCGGCATCGTCTTTAAGGCGCTCATCGACCTCGATTCGATTCTCCCGATACGGCAATACCTCGCCCTGCATCAGCACGGAAACGTTAGCCGTATAGTATTGGCGAATTCTTTCCTTCCACTCTTGCCCGAATCCCGCCAGATTCATTCCCACCAATGTTGTTTCGGGAATCCCCCCGGTCGGATAGATTTGATAGCCGCGAATGAACTTCTTACCCCGCCAGTTCCGCGTCAGATCCGGGATAAAGACATTTGCCCCATTACTGTCTTCATTGACGATCCGCCGCCCCATCAACTGCGGCAGGTAACCCTCTACAGATCCATAGATGTGCTCTGTCAGGTGGCAGCCAACAACCCCACTCGAGTTGGCGATTTTTGAGTTCAGCAGAATCTGCGTCGATTCGATGCAACCTGCCGCGAGGACAAAGGACTTCGCGCGCACTTCGCGATAGGTGCCATCCTGAACATCCCAGTAGTGCACGGATTTCACGCGCCCGTCGCCATTTAGCTCGAGAGACCGAACGCGCGCTCCTGTCAGTAACGTCAGCCTTCCCGTGCGCTGGGCTGTTCTCACGAAGACACGCAACGAATCGAACTTCGACCCGCTGTCGCATCCCTGCCAGCAGGGACCACAGTGGTGACAGCGCGGTCGGCCATTGTAGTCCTCGGAGAGGATGGCCTTCGGAATGGGAAGCACCTTCAATCGTCGGCCGCCCAGACTCTCGGCTGCCTTCTTCAGCTCTACCTCGGCGCAATTGGGCTTTTGCGGAGCGAGTCCTTTGTTCAGTTGAAACGCGCCCGCGCCTGTTACCGTGCTCGTGACGCCGATCAGTTCCTCGACCCGATCGTAATAGGGCGCGACGTCCCCATAGGTGATGGGCCAATGTGTGTCGAAATCGTCTTTGGGTTGGAATTCATCAGGCGAAAATCGGGGAGTTACTCCCGCCCAGAACAGACTTTTTCCTCCAACCGCGCGCACGCGCACCCACTCGAAAGACTCATTCCCCTCCCACGCGTATGGCTCTTTTCGGTCGTCTGCTAGGAAATGCGTACGCTCCAACCATTCTTGAAAATAATCCCCACCCAAGCCGCGATAGGGGAGATTCCATCGGCGGATACGATGCGTCGGAAAATCGCCGGTGCTGCGGAGCGGCCCCGCTTCGAGCATCACAGTGTCCATTCCTTTGCCAGTGGCTATATGCGCCGTCATGCCGCCGGCCGCTCCGGAGCCGATGATGGCGAGATCGTAGACTTTCGTCGCTTGACGAATCTGGAACATAGCTATGCCTTCTCGAGCGAACGCAGAAGCGGCTTGTAACCAGCCGGCGCCTTGTGCTCTGGATGTGTGCAGCCCGGGAAATCCATCTCGAAAGTCATACCCTCATACCCGAGCTCCTTTGAGATTCCTTCTTCTGATGTGTAAAAACCCTCGGCAACGGCGGTTTTGAGGTATACGAAAAATCTCTCATCGTCGGTTCGCGGCGAGAATTCACCGCGCGCTTGCTGAGCGAGAAAGGCATCGATCCCAGGGCCTTCCCGCGATTCAATTGCCATCCCAAAGCGATCCAATCCCGTCCGCCAGGCGTTCTGGAAATTCGCATCGGCATGGACCAACACGAAATCGATGTATTCATCTACTTTCGCGCCGATTGCTCCTGTGGACCGTCCGTCCGCCGGCACGATGCGATCCATCAGGCGCCGCAGAATCTCACGTCTGCGCGTGTCCAGAAAAAGGAGGCCCTTATCTTGTTTTGAAGTGGCAGGATTCGCTTGACGCTGTTGCTTCGCGCGCAAAGAAGCGGCTTGCCACAGGCCGGCAGCCGTAACCATGAACTCGCGTCTTGACTCGCTCATCTCAACCCTTCGCTCGATGAATTCGCCGCTAGTTCGAGCAGCCGCGCCGCATCATGCGCCGGCTTTTTCTCTCTGAAAATTGCAAATTCCCTCCTTGCCTCATCCATGCGATGCGTTAACCGGAGCACTTCACCTAGCGCGAAGTGAGCCTCAGCATCGTCAGGATTGAGCAGGATGGCGTGTCGTAGATATTTCTCTGCAAGCTCGAACTGCCTCTCTTCACGGTACAGCTTGCCGAATCCGCGATCCACGGTCGCGCTGTTTGGATACCGCTTTGCCAGCTCGTGCAGTTCAGCTTCCGCTTCCGGGAAGCGCTGTAGTCGAATGAACAACTGAACGCGATCTACGCCGGTCTCAGCATCGGCTCCCAAAGCGATCGCCTGTCCATATGCTTTCAGTGCCTCATCCGTCTGGCCCATCTCGGCATAAAGCCGTCCGAGGAGCGCCCACACCTGTGCTTGCCGCGAATCTCCGTCGAGCGATTGCTTTGCCGACAAAACGGCATCGTCCAACTTCCCCCTCGAGTCGCTGCCAACCGCTTCAGCAAAAAGCAGCAGCGGAGATTTTGGAATCTGTCGAAGCCCAGTGGCAAGGACGTTTTGTGCCTCATGGTCTAAGTGGCCGAGCATGAAAACCAGCGCGAGCCGGTAATAGACCTGTGGATCATTCGGCGTCGTGCTCGCAGCCTGCTGCAGCGTCTTTACAGCGGAGGGTAAATCGCCGGAAAGCGCTTGTGCCGATCCCAAAAGCAGCAGGTATCCGTAATCCCGATCGCCGTGAACACCCTTCAGCAGCGTCGCCGTTCGCCCATATTCTCTGAGATGAAAGCGCGCGGTGGCTTCCGCCAGCGTAAGTTGATCCGGAGATGCCGCCGGCAGTTGGCTTTCGCGTGCCCGCTCGAATGTATCGGCCGCTTCTTTGTAGTCTCGGAGTCTCAACGCGATGAGACCGAGGTTGTACGCCGCATGGGCGTTGGAAGGATTTACTTGCAGCGCCTGACGAAGTAGCGGTCGTGCTTTAGAATATTCGCCAAGAGTGGCGTAGTTGAGCGCCAGGTCATTTAGAGCCGGTTCAAAATTTGGTCGAATGGCTAGCGAGCGCTGATACCACGGCGTTGCTTCTTTGTGATGCGATGTTGCATCGAGCGACGCTCCAATCCAGGCCGCCAATTGTGCGTCGTTTGAATTCTCCTTCCAGATAAGATCGAAGTTTTCGATAGCAGTGGCTGTCTGACCGTTGCGCAACTGGCTAACAGCCTCTTGAAAGGGCTCTGCCCAAGCCGGCTGCGACCGGCCCGAAGCGGCGCCCGAGAGTGTTAGACCAAGACCGGCAAGCACGAGTAGCGCCCGTGCTCTGAACACGCGCTGCCGATCGACAACCCTTTGCACGCCGTTAGCTTTAGAAGGTGAGCACAAGCGAGAGCTGAATCAATCTCGGCGATAGCGCTCCGTTCACCTGTCCGAAACTCAAGTCTCCCAATCCCGTATCAACCGAGTCAAACGAAGGATGGTTGAATACATTGAAGAATTCGCCACGGAATCGAAGATTCACGTTCTCCTTGAAGACGAAGCTCTTGGACATCGCTACGTCCCAGTTTATAGTGCCAGGACCGCGAATGACGTTATTTCCTTCATTGCCAAAGGTAGCGATCGGCGGTGTCGTGAACGCCGCGGTATTGAACCAGTCGTACAGAGTCTGCGGGCCCTTCGGATTGCCGATCACGTTCGCTCGTTCCAATCCTCCGCCGGTCCCTTGATTATCTGTGGGAAGCGTGACGGTTGACGGAAAGCCGGATTGAATATTCGTGATTCCGGATAACTCCCAGCCGCCCAACAAAGCTTTTGTGACGCCTTTGCTGTTCTGGAAAACAGGCAAATCCCAGACGTAGTTAAATGTTAGAACTTGCGGCACGTCAAAGCTGGCCAGCCCTTTCTCGGCACTGAGGTCACGCGAATTCTGCGGAGTTCCCCATTCGCTGGATGCGTTTGTCAATGTCTTCGAATAAGTGTAGGAGGCTTGAAATTCGATGCCGTGCTGTAGCCTGTGTATCGCTGAGACCTGCAGCGCCTGATAATTGGAATCGAAGGCCGGCTCATAGGCGGTTATCGTCGAATAACCAGGATAGGGCCGCACCGAATCGGGAGAAATGTTGCCGTTCGCCACCTGAGCATTCGGATACGGCTGATTTAGATTGACTGCGCCGAGAAGATGGCTGCCTTTGGTCCCTACGTACGCCGCTTCCACCGTCGTACTAAAGCCTACGTCCTGCTGAACACTGAATGACCACTTTTGAACTTGAGGGTACTTCCAGGGCGCCAGTACCGCGCTCAAGCCGGGCGGGTAAATTGCACCTGTAGTTCCTCCCGGGTTGCTTAAGAACGTGTTGTATATGTTCACCGAACTATTGAACGGCGGATTGAAGCCACCGAACTGGCTGTAGGAGCCCCAGCGATCATAAAACACACCATATCCCGCGCGGATCGAAGTCTTCCCGGACGAAGTTGGATCCCACGCGATACCAATCCGTGGCGCGAAATTGTTCTTTCGCGGAGGGAATAGGTATCGCCCATACGGCGAAGTCTGTCCCGCCACGATGATGCCGTTGAGCGAAGTCCCCGTATTCGGCACCAGCGTACCGTCGGAATTGACCACCGGCGCGTTGGCAGGATTGTAGAGCGCCGGATCGAATGATCCCATGAAGTTAGTCGTCGAGTACTCCGGCTGGTAATACTCGTAGCGCAGGCCGGCAGTAAGAGTAACATTGCGCCGGAGTTTCATCTGATCTTCGAAATAGGGCTCCAGGTTGAACCAGCGGTAATTCCCAAACGGATCGAGCGCCGTTTCCGTATAGTTGTAGGCGCGGCCGGTCAGGAAGTCTGCCAGAGCGTTGCCGGTGTATTGTCCATTAAAGGTAAACGAGCCGTTGGTATTGTTGTCCGAGGGGTTGGCCAACTCGCTCTTTCCCTCGCGCGTCCAGGCGATCCCGAAACGAAATGTGTTCAGACCGTGAATCCATGTATTGTTGTCTGAAAACGGCATGCTGTAGGAATAGTTGTGAAAATACCACTCCTCGACGATGCCCGAGTATCCGCCGCTGAAATACAGACTCGGTATGCGATTCAGTTCGTTCAGTGGAAAGATTTGCGGAATGTTCAAGCCGGGTGCGTTACAACGGCAGGACTGCGGCCCATTCTGAAGATACTTGTCATTATCGCGATAAGTCCCCCAAAGAAACTCTGATACAAAATTGGCAGTCGGAGCATAATCCAGATTGAAGCTGATCTGGTAGATGGGATAAACCTGGCTGGAAGAGCCGACATCGGGTAGAGAATTCTCGTGGAAGAGCCCGTATGGGTTCTGCAGTGTTACGTTGTCCTGGGTAAGCCTGATGTAGCTGGTTAGTTTGTCAGTTACGTGATAATCCAGTCGGAGAGATTCTTCGCGCCATTTCGTAAAGTCGGGAGTCGACGAGACAAAATTATATGATCCGTTCTGAAAACCAGGTATCGGTTGCGGGTAGTAGTACTTAAGTAGCAAAAGCGCGTTCGGATCCAGTTGAGCAGCAGGAATAACATTGTTTACGTACGGAACGCCAGTAGTGGGATTCTTGATGACTTGCGGGCTCGCGCTGTTTAGCAGCGCGCTGAAATCGCCACTTCGTTCAGCCGCAGTCGGCACAATAGCTAAAGTCGTGCCCGCGCTCTGGATGATGCGCCGCCACTCTTCTGACCAGAAGAAAAACAATTTGTTTCTCTTTATCGGACCGCCCAAGTCATAGCCGAAGTCGTTGTAGCGGTTTTCTGGCACAGAGTTCGCGAAGAAGTTGCGCGCGTTGAGTTGATCGTTGCGGAAAAACTCGAATGCGTTGCCGTGAAACCCGTTGTCTCCCGAGCGCGAGATCAAATTAATTTGTCCGCCCACGGAGCGCCCTGTCACCGCGGAATAAGAGCTATTCTCAATGCGGAATTCGGAGACCGCAAATAAATTGGGTGTCACAAACGCGTTGCCGCCGAACGTGTCAAGATTTCTCACGCCGTCGATCATGATGTTGTTCGCATCGGAGCGGACACCATTCATGCTGAATCCAATCGACGAATTGGAGCCAAATCCCGGCGTTTGATCGATCGAAGAAGAAACGCCCGGCTCGAGCAGCACCAGTTGCGTGAACAACCTATTGGTGAGCGGCAGCGCATTCAACTGTTTGCCCGTTACCGTGTTGCCTTCGCTCGCCGTCACCGTGTCGACGGCCGGCGGAACCCCGGAAACGGATACCTGCTCGGAGGTCTGTCCTATCGCGAGCGGAACGCTCAAGGTAACCGGTGATGCTGCGTTCACAGGAAACTCGGCATGCACATAGGACTTGAACCCGGTCTTGGTAACAGTCAACGTGTAACGGCCTACCGGAACAATCGGAAAACTAAAGGTTCCTGAGGCGTCGCTCTCGGCCGATTGTGTCGAGCCGGTCGCCACATTCGCTAACGTGAGCGCTGCGCCCGGAATCATTGCTCCCGTCTGATCGGCAACCGTGCCCTGAACGGAACCTGTGTTTGCAACTTGCGACCATCCGCAAAGCGGAAAAAGAAGAGAGAGCGCAAATAAGACCACTTGGGCTGTTCTGCGGCTAGTATCATTCGGCACCATGTTCGAGCACCCCGATTCTTGGATTAAAGGTTCGTTTTTTTCTTTCGGACAGAGTGCACAACCGCCCTGTAAATATCGCCTCGGTACACTGACCGGGTTAACTCCAGCGGAATGCCTGTATCCGTAAATGTTTTCCGATTTATCACGAGAACTGCTGCCTTTTTTGGCACACACAGCAGCTTACGATCTGTCGAAGACGGTAGCTCCGCGGAAATCTCCTCGACTCCCGTCTGCAGCCGCAATCCGTAAGACTCTTCGATGATCCGATAAAGTGAGTTCTTGGCTAAGTCGAAGCGTTCTAACCACGGGCATATCTTTTGGGGAATCATCGCTGTTTCCACCGCCAGTGGAGTGCTGTCTTTGTAGCGAAGCCGGCTGATCTCATACACCTTCGACCCTTCGACTAGGGAAAAAAACTCCTTCGCCGAAGGCGGCGGCGCGATCACTTCAAACGAAATAATTCGCGAGTCAGATTTTCCGCCGCGCGCCACGATTTCTTCTGTAAAACTACGCAGCTCCTGTTCTTGTTTTTGCAGGCGGTTGGGAGCTACGAACGTACCCCGCCCTCGATGAGACTCAATGAGACCTTCGCGCTCCAGAATGCTCATGGCTTGCCGCAGAGTCATTCTGCTTACTCCGTATCGCTCGCACAATACCCGTTCAGGCGGCAGCGAAAAACCCGCCGGATAAGCCCCGCTTTTGAGAAGTGCTGCCATAGCTTCGGCGATCCGCAGGTACATCGGAGTAGCTGAATCTTTCTCAAATTTGAGGGATTCGAGCCTTCCGATTGGAAGCGTGGACCGCATAAATAGGTCTAGACCACTGGTATAGATATATTTATCATCAGTACAGTGCTCTTGCAACTGGTTTTTGCATAAATGGCTATGCTCTTCACCGGAATCATCCTGGCCACCCTCTCTGGCATCTGCAATGGCTTATTCACCGCGCCTATGAAGGTGGAGCGGCGTTGGAAATGGGAGAACATCTGGCTCGGATTTATTGTGGTGTCTTGCTTGCTCATGCCGGCCGTTATCGTCTTTCCCACGGTCCGGAATCTGGGGGATGTCTTTGCCCAGGCGCCTTCGCGAGCCGTTTACTCGGCGCTCGGTTTCGGATTCGCTTGGGGATTCGGCGCTATTTGCTTTGGCCTCAGCGTCGACCGCCTCGGGGTGTCCATCGCCAACAGCCTTGTTATCGGACTTAGCTCCGCGCTGGGATCGCTCGTGCCGATCTTCCTCACTGCCGCATTCCGGTTCAATTACCAGGAAGTCACCCTCTTCGCCGGCGTTCTGGTATTCCTGATAGGCGTTTGGTTGTGCTTCAAGGCTGGACGCCTCCGTGACGATGCGCCGTCTTCGATAGCCAATGTTTCTCTGAAAGGCTACGCTTTTGCGATTGGGGCAGGCATCATGTCTGCCGTCTTCAACATCGGATACGCGCTGGCGCTGCCCATCTCCGACGCGGGTGTACGCTTGGGACATTCGCGATTTGAAGCGACAAATTGTATCTGGCTGCTCATGCTCGCCGCTGGAGCCGTTCCTAATATCGTTTACTGCTGGCTGTTGATGGTTCGCAATCGGACCGCGAAGCTGCTATTCACGCCACCGCTCAGCCGATCCTTCTCGATTGTCACGGTAATGGGATTACTTTGGGGTGGCAGCATCTTTCTGTATGGAGCGGCAACACCACGTCTGGGAAGTATCGGGCCGTCCATCGGATGGCCGCTCAGTTTGGCGGTCGGATTAGCTGTCGCCAACCTTATGGGGCTTCTACTCGGCGAATGGCGCGGAGCAACTCCAAGAGCCGTAAGAACGATGAAGTTTGGTATCGTAACTCTTCTCTGCGCCATTCTGCTATGCGCTATCTCAACCAGGATCAGCGGATGAAGCTCCCCGAAGTGTGTCGCAAACTCGAAGGTAAACTCATTGCTTCCTGCCAGGCGAGTTATGGGGACACGTTTCGTGACCCGTTGCTTATCGCCCGGCTCGCGCAGGCGGCGCTCGCCGGAGGAGCCGTTGCCATTCGCGCCGATGGGCCGGAAGACATTCGGGCCATCCGCAGCATCACGGCTGCGCCAATTATCGGAATTCAAAAAGTAAGGCAGGCGGATGGACGCGTGTTGATTACGGGTTCGCTCGAGGGTGCCCGCGAGCTGGTGGAGGCTGGGGCCAACATGGTTGCGCTTGATGCCACCGAAAGAGGCCGCTCCTTCGGTGCATTGACGCGCATTCACCGGATCCAGCGTGAGCTGGGCGTCCCCGTGCTCGCCGATATCTCCAACGCCGAAGAGGCTCTGGCAGCCGCCGAAGCGGGCGCCGTTTTTGTCTTATCTACTCTGCGCGGCTACACGGACGCCACCTCGCATATAAAAGCGTTTGAGCCGCATTTCATTGAAGAACTCTGTCGCGCCTGCCCCGTTCCTGTCATCGCGGAGGGACGAATCCACAGCCCGGAAGAAGCACGGCAAGCCATTTCCGCCGGTGCCTACGCCGTCGTAGTCGGAACTGCGATTACTCGCCCGACCGAAATCGCCCGCTGGTTTGCCACTGCCATTGAAGCCCGGTTTGCTCTTGTGAATGAGGCCCAAACGTTTGCCGGAATCGATTTGGGCGGAACTCAAACCAAGTTCGGGTTGGTCTCCCGTGCCGGAGAACTTCTTTTCGAGTCAAGAACGGCGACCCCCTCGTCCTCTGGCCGTGCAGGACTCCTCGAGCACTTGAAGCGAGTCGCGGCGGAGATTGTTCGTTGCTCGCAGCAGTCGGGCCATTCCCCCTCCGCCCTTGGAGTCGCGACCGCAGGTTGGGTCGATGTCGATACAGGGAAGGTTGCCTACGCTACGGACAACCTGCCCGGTTGGACCGGAACACCCATCGCCGAGGAATTAAGCACAGCAGTCGGTATTCCGGTTTCAGTAGAGAACGATGCCAATGCGCTGGCAGTCGCGGAAAGGCACTTTGGACTAGGTCGAGAGCTCGATCACTTCGTGTGTATCACTCTCGGAACCGGTGTCGGAGGCGGATGCTACATCCGAGGCGCTCTCAATCGGGGTGCCCATTTTTTCGCCAATGCCCTCGGCCACATCGTCATCGAGCCAAATGGTCTGCCCTGCACCTGCGGTCAGCGCGGCTGCCTCGAAGTTTATTCCAACGCCGCTGCACTGTTGCGCTACGCTGGTCATCGCTTTGATACAGCCGAAAAAGTGATCGAAGCCGCAAATTCGGGTGATATCCAGGCGGCTTCCGCCATACGCGAGTTGGCGCGCTATCTCGCGCTCGGCTGTTCCTCGATCGTTCAGTTGCTGGACCCTGAGGCCCTCATTCTGTCGGGCGGCTTGGTGCAAAGCAATCCAATTCTTTTGTCTGCATTGACCGAACAACTGCAGCCGCTGATTCCTGCCTGGCACGAGCGCCGTCTAAAGGTTGTTGCTTCCCGGCTTGGTTACTCCGGGGGCGTGCTGGGAGCTGCCGCTGTCGCGATCGAACGGCTCTTCGAGACCCGCGACTAACCCATCCCTTTACAACACGTACACGAATCGATCGTCTACTGTGTCACCGGTCGTACTGCGTATTCTTGCCACTATTGTGGAACTCAGCGGCTTACATGGAACGAGGTGACCGGGAAGGAGGTTGATCAACAACCGAGTGTTAACTGAGAAAGAGCGAAATCGACAGGAACGGGGGCCGGCAAAATGCTAGCGTTGGGGTTTTTGGGTCCTTTTTTGCTTGGCCGGTTTTCGGCCATTCTCCTGGACTACGGATTTTGGCACTCGAAAGAGAGCTTTCATTGTTTCCGTGAACTCATCCAAGGCTTGCTTGCCTCGATAGGCTTCGTCTTCATGCCTTCATGATGGCATGATCTTGATGCTCACACTAGTCATGAAAACCCCTAAGACCTCTTGTATTCAGAAATGATTCCGCGCCCAAGTCGAGATTTGCAGGTGACACCGCCTGCGATCCTGACGTGTGATTGGTCAGGAAATTCTTTTCATCGCGAGACCCTCCGAGAAGCTATCGGCTGGACTCGTGTTCTCAGACGCTGTACGAATGGTCCAAAGCAACGCTCACTCGGGTCTCCCGGAAATCCGAGATCGCGATCCGCCATCGGCTATGCGCTTGCACGCTGGCCGGCTCTTGTGCGCTACTGCGATGACGGCCAGGTCGAAATCGATAACAACGCCGCCGAACGCGCGCTGCGTGCGGTCGCTCTTGGCCGAAAGAATTACTTATTCGCCGGATCCGATCGTGGCGGCGAACGCGCAGCGGTCATCTACAGCTTACTTGGGTCGGCGAAACTCAATGGGCTCGATCCCGAAGCCTACCTGAGCGATGTTCTTGCGCGCATTGCGAATCATCCTGTGAACCGTGCTGCCGAACTGCTCCCGTGGAATGTCGAGCTAGTACGGCGGCTAGGAAGTTAGAAAAATACTCATCTGATGACCGCGCTATGGCCGGTGCGGCGGAGCCAAAATCTCAGCGAGGGTTCTCGAAGCTCTTGCAAAATACGTCTATATTCGATGTGTGAGGATACTTCTCTTCGCGCTTATCGCTTCCACCTTGATCTTCGGCCAATCCCTCGGTGAGCTGAACGGCAAGTACGGCGCCGCGGTTTCTGAGACTTTCACTGTCCGCACTGGTATAGGCGTGAGGGTGAGGAATGGGCCAAACGGACGAATAGCCGAGATGCTCATTTTTCCAATGCACACAGATAGTCTGATCCAATCGAGGAGTATGACGTTCAGCCACGAGATCGCCAAAAATGTCTTAGATGAACTGCTCCCGGCGTCAAGGAGGGGCAAGTTTGTCATCGGCGGATTCGTAGACGCGTTTTGTATGCCCGAAAACGACTGTGCAGGCTCGTCGGAGGATTACGAAAACGTCAGCATCTTTTACAACTCCTCAGCAAAGCCAGGACAGCTGTGCTATGTCGACGTCCGATTCAAGAAATAAGCCGGTACACATCCGGCACGTAACAGCGCGAAATATATAACATCGTTCGTGCCATATCTCAAGACGGCCTCGACCAGACGCTTACGGCACTTTCATCCTGGTAGCGGACGGTTTAAAACAAAGTATCGAAGATGACGGTCCTGTGTTAGTGAGCCACAATCTTGCCAGAAAATCTTCCCAGTTGATCAGTCGCGAAGAACTATTGCATATTCGCTAGCTGGAACAGTTGAACTTGGCGACAACTCTGGCACAACAGGCTTCGATTTTGTCAAAGCGTTTGCTTGGGCGGTGCAGCAATTAGTTGCGGACGATTCGGCAAGTCTTGAGGGCTACGCGAGCAAAGCATCCGCATTGGTCTTTGCAAAATTATCAGAGGCTAGGATCAAGTACGAAATAGCTCCGTTTCGTCCTGATGACAAAAAAAGTAAAAGGAGAAAGAGGAGACTATTGTGGAGGTTTTCTTCGATGGGAATTATCGGGAGTGGCCACAAAGCGTAGAGATCCGGTTTTTTCACGAAAGCCAAAAACCTGGGTACCACATTCACGGTTCACGCTTTAATGCCACCAGGATTGTGACGTCCTCGAAGATCTACAAGTTGCTCTATGAGGAGAATGATCCTCGGTTCGAGGAATATCGAGAGCCTCGAGCTACAGGTAATCCGAGTACGGCTCAAATCATTGATAAGGCTGTCAATTACATTCGCGCGTGCAGCACTCCGATTGCACGAGACATAGAGCCCGCTTGCTCCTCGATAGGTGGAGTAATTCACGCCGCCACAATTACCAAGGCCTACGGTTTTCGGTGGGAAATGAGCCATGTTCCGGTTAGGGCTATTTTGCCAATCCCTCTGCCGGGTGCCGCATGAAACTACGAAGAGCACATCAGTGATACATCCCTATCGCTCTATGGAATCTGCTTAGTCTGCGCTCGGTATTGTATTCCTTCTGATCTTCTCGGTTATCCGCTTTTGCATCTATTTCCTGCCATGATTCATCGGTCGAAAGAAAGCAAACTTTGGCGCAATTCTGGCCCTAAATCTCCTTCTCGGTTGGACATTGGTTGGCTGGGTAATCTCTTTGGTGTGGGCTCTCACCGTTGAGACGCCCCAGCCAGTCGTTTCTGGGCCGCTCGGGGCTTGCGCACAGCGCGGAGGTGCAATGAATCCACAATCGCGCTTCTGCCCGACCTGCGGAAGGTCCCAGGGCTAACCATCGATAGTGCGGGCCGCCGTAAATAGAGTCATTTATCTGGCGTCCCGGTCATCTCATCTACAGTTCTTACAGACGGGACGGCGGAACGGGGCGACCATAGTTCTATAAATGAGGGCAAGGCCATGAAGAAGCAAGCACGCAATCACGTCAACCGCAAGCTAAGTGAGTCTGACGGAGCGCCCGCCAAGCCCACCGGCGCAGTCTCGGGAGAGTTTGTCATTGAGACGTTCGAGTACGACGGTGGACGGCAGGTCACGGTATACGTTCCACCGGACCCGCCCGAAGCAATCGTCTTCGCCGGCGACGGTCAGGGAATCTCGAAGTGGGGCCGGTTGCTCGAGAAGGCCGACATACCGTCCACAATGATCGTCGGTGTACATGGGCTGACCGATGAGACGCTGCGGCTCCATGAGTACTCACCGGGCTTTGAGCCGGAGCGGTTCGCGGCACACGAGAAGTTCTTCGTCGAGGACGTTCGCCGATGGATGAAGTCGCGGTTTGGCGTGGCGTTGCCCACTGAACGTACCGCAGTGTTCGGCGTCTCGGCGGGTGGAGAGCTGGCCCTCGCTCTTGGGCTTCGGCATCCACATGTCTACGGTGCGGTCTTCTGCGCCTCGCCTGGCGGCGGTTACAAGCCGCCTGGCGTTATGCCGGGTCGGCTTCCGCGCACATACCTTGTCGGTGGCACACAGGAGCCGTTCTTCCTCGGGAACGCAAGGAGGTGGGCGGACGCGCTGCGCGATGCAGGAGCGGATGTCGTCATGAATGAGCGAGCTGGGTCGCACGGTGGCGCATTCTGGCGAGAAGAGTTCCCGCTGATGGTGGCGTGGGCATTCGGACGATGACGCATCTCGGTGTCTCATCGGCGGTCTGATACAACAACTCGTCTCGTGTGATCATCGATACACGAGCAGACAATTGTGTCTGGAATATGGGAAGGTGGGCTAGTGCAGTCTGCCATTAATTAGGTCGTTTAAGCAGAGCTGCCCGAGCGTGGGTGACTTTTTCCAGGACGTCGTTGGCTCTGGCGGTCCAGATGAAGGGCTTGGGATTCTCATTGTGGTGATCGATATATTCACCAATGGCCATGATGAGCTGCTCAAGATCGCGGAAAACGCCACGGCGTATACGTTTCTCGGTCAGGTCGCGGAAGAAACGTTCAATCATGTTCAGCCAGGAGGCGGAAGCAGGCGTGAAGGGGACGTGAAACCGCTTGTGCCGGTCCAGCCATCGCTGGACGCGCTCATGTTTGTCTGTCGCGTAGTTGTCGCAGATGATATGAATGTGCTTGTCCCAGGGGATAATTACCACCCGGATTCGTCAGGCCAGCACGCCCCATAAAATCCATAGCAGCCGGGGCCGTTCTTACCGTTTTCAAGCATCTCGGAAGCACCTCGCTGCACTCGACCGATTCACACCTATCGAGCAGATCGAATCCAGCGCAAAACTCCCGAGCGGCTCTGACGATCTGGCGCCGGTCTGAAAAAGTCCCACGCGTGAGAGCGAAAGTAGTCACGGCTAACCAAATTTTTTCACTTGAGCAATGACAGCGCTTTAGCGCTCACAAGCGTTAAGAGCCGCCATCTCCAAACCGCGAAAAGCCCGTATTTACAGATGTTCCACGTGGAACATACGTCGTTTTCGCAACCCCGGGCCGCCTCCGATCCTAAGCGCTTTTTGCCTTGTCTCCGGCGCGCCGGAATTACTACCGCCCGTTTCCTTTTATAGACGGTAAAAACCCCACCAACGGAACCGCGATTACGAGGGAGCGGCGGTCAAATTTTCACAAACCCGCACGGAGCGGTTTCCCGCACGCGATACGCCTCTAATTCGAAGCCGCCAAAGTAGCGCCTCCCAGGCAACTGCCGATTGTTCTAGCCTCGCCGGCTAGGGCGGATAGACTCCGTTGCGGAGCCGCTCCGCTTAAACCTGCAACGGCATCCACTGCGTGGGCAAAGACCTGCAGCGAACTGATTCCACGCGCAGTTTGCCCTTTCTCGAACAGGCTCTTTGCCGCCTCTAAATTAAGCGAGAGCGAGTGGCCAAATTCACCGGCCAGCTTGATCTTGGGTAGGCGCGCAAGCATGTCATTGATCAGAGCGATCGGATCGACAGTCACAGTGAACTTGAAATCCTGACTAGTAACAGAACCTTGCCCAGTGGATGCCTGAGCGTATATCTTGTGCGTTCCGCAGCTCATCGCTTGGAACGATGTCGCATGCACGTAGGAGTCGTCTGCGTCGATGTGATGAACAACTTGAGCATCGATCAAATGCTCTCCCGATGGCTTTCCGTGGTAGTAATCGATTGTTACGCGATCGACTGGTCCCCCAGTTGCAGTAAGGCGCGCTTTGATGTAAACGTCATCGTCCAGATAGACCTTTGAGGGTCCGCTTAAGGCAAGACTTTCCAACGTTCCCGGTTTTGCTGGCGGTTCCGAGCCTGGCAGCCCCGCCGCAGGTGGTGCAGGAAGGATAGAAAATTGAGTATGCACCCCATATAGGCCGACGTTGTTGCTGTAGTTCTCCATGGCAAGCTGAGTCGGATCGAGCAGGTTCGTTAAGTTCTCGTTGGGTATTTGGGTAAGGCCATGCCCTGGCATTTCCTGCACGCGATTTCCGTTGGCATCTTCCATCCAGGTGATAACCCAGAAGACCAGATTCTGTCCGGCTCGGCCGCTGGTATCGAATGGAACACTCGCCAAAACCCAATTGGGTTTACCGGCGTACCTTGTCGATTTAAATCCGGGAATTGCCTGCGTCAGCACCGTCTCCTTTATTTCAAACAGAGTCCCTGGGCATAAGTTAGAGCTGCAGACTTGCTGGCCGTAAAAATCTACATAGATTTTCGAAGCCGGCTGCTGAAGCGTCGGATCATCGGTGTCCTTCAGGCTGAAGTTGTAGACGCGCGCTGTTAATTGCACCTGATCGCCGTCGTTAGCCGCAGTTAAAGTCGGACCGTTCAAATTGCTGTTCTGACTCGTGATGAAGAATCCCTTCATCCAGTAGAACGGCGCGAGAAAAGGATTAACCGATGTCGACTGGCCCGCCGGCGTATTCTGCGTTGTTCCATTTGGATAGTTGAACGAAATCGTCGAACTAGTCGTCGACCAATGCCAGCGCTTGGAGTGATTCAAACCGACGTCGGGCAGCGTGTAAGTCGCTCCCCACGCTGGAGGAGCCGAGTTGTTGCTGCAGGGCCCTCCCCCGCGATTGGGCACCGGATCGGCGATGAATCCCACAAACAAGGGACCTTTAGTGGCTTGGTTGTAGTAATTCGGCGCGTCAGGATCTGTTGTGTTGAAGTTGATTGTTTGCCAGATCGTATTATTGGTCGGTGGCTTCTCTCCCCAAATGTACTGCGCCATGTAGTAACCCCAGCCGTTCAAGTTTGTAAACCCGGGTGAGTTATCTGTCACGCCTTCGCCTGAATCGAGCGTCGCTGTTTCGACGTTCAGCGAGCTTAAGGACGTGCTCGCCGCTACGTCGATGCTCTCGGTTATCGACGCGCCATCTATGCCGGTGATTCCCGCTCCGGCGGAAGTGCTCACTGAAAGATCGTTAGAAAAAGAAGAGGACGAAGCCACCGACTGATTGGTCGTCGAATTGTTCTTCCAGCTTGTCGAAAACGAGGTTTGCTCGGAGCCAACCGTTTGACAGCCGAATCCCGAACGTTGTGTCTGAACATCCAGTGGATTACTGAAGCCCTGTTCCATTTGGGTGAAAGACCAGGGATACGATAAAACGTTGCCTGGCTCCTGCACCGGTTGATACCAATCGTATTGCGTAGCATCCGATGCCGGGAAATGATGCAGATTCGAAGGCAAGGAAAATTCCACGTAGATCGGATTGTTGTTCGAATCGTTCAGCCCCAGCACTGGGTAATAGTAGACATACAGGTCTCGCTGAGTGAAGAACAGTACGTCCGAAGTGATCGTCTGTACCGTGACAGCGGTTTGGAACGCTGACCCTTTGATCGTTTGCTTCGACGCGGTTGTATTAAAAAGCGATTGTGCGGTGTCCTTAATGCTGCCGGAATCGCTGGATTCCAGATCGTTGAAGCTGAATTTGGCTCCGACCGACGTCTTCACCGAGAGGCCCCAGCTCGTTGTGGCAGTGTTGTGCGTCTGTTGATTTGAGGTCTGAGTCGAAATAAATTGATTCGCGAACGCGGGAATTTTCGAGTTCTGCGTAGTTGGAGAGAACGTGATGGCAGCCGCACACGGCTGAGTAGTGCCGTTCCCCGTGCCGGTTGCACAATCCGCTGGATCGGGCGGGATAACATAATCCGCCTCCATGGGAGGCATTGGTAGCACCACTTCGGGCTGAGTCTCTTGAGGCAATAACACAATTTCCGGGGCGCCGAGGCGCTGCGACCGGCCCTGCACATCGCTGACGTCCAAAGCCAGCACCGTGGGGTAATACGTGCCAAGACTCTGGTTCCCGACCGGTGACGGGTAAATCGTGGTCTTCTGGTTCAGCCAGCTATTAGCCCCGAAGTCGGGACCCAGACCTGTTGGAACGTTAATGCTGTCGATCAGGATGGCGGGCGTCCCGGAGGTACAACCCGGTTTATTGAACAGAAACGCAACCTGCTCGGCCGGATTGTAGCCGCCTGAGCTTGTCTGGTGGTCGAAGTTGCCGGGTTGCATACCTAACGTACAACCTGAGTCGCCCAGATTCGTGTACGAGAGCTGAGTGAAGGCGTATCGGTTGACATAGAGGTCTCCGATCCAGAAGTTCTGGTCGCCGCTCGCGTTCTGGGATACCAGGACCAGTTGTTCCGTACCGAAAACGTTCGGCTGGGCAATCAAGGGCGAAGCGTAGGCAAAAAACGCATAAGGGGACTCAGTATTGGTCGGCTGCTGAGGCGTGCTGGCTGGAGTTTTCTGCACAGGATCGAACACGCCGTTCGTCTGGGTGTTTATATATTCAAAGGTCAGGTCACCGTTGGCATCGGCGCTTGATCCCAAGGCTACCAGGTCCACCTGATTCGATAGCACAAAACGCCCGGGCACCAAATTTCCACGGTAAACCGGACTGCTCAACTTCAGCGTGGCCGGCGACATGGGACTGATAGCATAACTATTCGGATCTACCGAGTAAAACCGGATCGTCTGGTTGTCGTTCATCAAGACCGCGATCTCGTCTTTCCCATCGCCGTTAAAGTCTCCAACGCCGACACTCGTCTGATTGGTTGACGGAAAGCTCTGGGAGCTGGTCAGCGGAGCGGAATTATACAGTTCCGGACCTAATTCGAGACTATTTAGCGGCGGCGAATTACCCTGACTGGTCGATGCCCCGAGGACTGTCATTCCCCAGGACACGTTGCCGTTGTTGCTGTTCATATAGACCGCCACAGCTTCCGATAACCCGTCCCCGCGAAAATTTCCCATGACTTCCCAGGCGAAATTATCACCGCTGGAAGCAGGAACGTTGCCATAAATTGGCTGCTGGCTCGTGGTCGATGGATTCGGTGGGTTGAAGTAGGTGAAGGACCAGAGTGGCGCTCTCTTATTTAAATTGACGATATTCGCGATGCTCATGCTCACAAACTGATCATTTGCGGTGTTATACATTCTGCCGCTGGCCACCGCTACCGAAGGCGCGCTCGGCAACTGATTGGGAGGCGTCAGTTGATCTGTACCGGCGATGGTCTGCTGAGCGCTAGGTGTCGCGCCGCCGCCGAATTGGGAGTTTGACGTGTCGAACGTAATAATGTCGATGTTATTGACAGCCCTGCCATTGCCGGAAAACTGGTAAGCGCTGAGGAACGAGACATCCTGCGTCTCCTTCATGTAGGTCTGCCCATTGAGGATGTCGATCGGAGGGTTAGAGCTTTGCGCCACGGCACTGGGCGCGGCAAGAATCGTTCCCAGGATCACAAGGCAGCCGAACTGAGCGGAAGTCCTAGCCTTCGTCTGCCGATCGTCATTCTTGCAAAAACGCATATTCTTCACCCCTGGTAGGCGCCTGTCCAATGAGCGCCAAACGGTCCCGCGAACTTCTGTTTGCGGCTTCTCCATTCATAAGGGGAAACCAGAGCTTCGGAAAGGTACATAGGAGTGCGCAGGGGGTAAGCCGGGGTAGGCCAGGGGTAACTTGGGGAAGTACTGTTGGACCTACCTGTGCGGTATCAATCTGAGATATCATTTCGTTTCCAACATTTATGCGCGCTCATGAAAGCGCTTTGGAGAGCTCGCAATCTCAACTCGTGCATGACCAGCTCGTCAAGCTGCTCGCGCATCCGAGCTTCTTGAACAAGAAGCGGCTCGGCGAGTTTTTTAACTTCGTAGTCACAAACAGCCTGAACGGAGACGGTTCGCGGCTCAAGGAGAGCGTTATCGGGGTGGAGGTCTACCATCGCGATCCTTCCTACAATCCCAAGGAAAGCCCGATCGTTCGAACGGAAGCCCGACGGTTACGCGCGCTTTTGGAAGAGTACTACTCGGGGGACGGGCTTTCCGATTATGTGCTGATTCAGATCCCGAAGGGAGCTTACGTACCCCGGTTCGAGTTCCGCGACGGGGCAAAAGTGCCGGTAGTGCCTGAGGAAACGACCCCGTCGACTGTGTCCGGGCCGCTCCCCTTGCAGAAACAAGCGGGCTGGCTGAACACACAGCCTTGGCTGAAATTGGCCGCCGGGTTCCTCGCCGCCTGCCTGCTCGCCACAGGAGCCTTGACCTTTATACATGCCACGCACCCGGCGGTCGTCTGGAGCGCCAAGCCGTTCTCGCGGCTCGGCGGCGTCGAGACCTTCAGCGCCTTTTCACCGGATGGCGGAAAACTGGCTTTTGTTTGGTCGGGCCCCAAAGGGGATAACCCGGATATTTATGTGCAGGACCTGAAGGCGGACGTTCCGACCCGGCTGACGAGCAATCCCGCCGAAGATACCCGTCCCGCGTGGTCGCATGACGGCAAGCAGATCGCGTTTATCCGGCTGGAGGCGGGCGGCAGAAAAGAGCTAGACCTTCTCTCTCTTCAAACCGGCAAAGAGACGACGGTGGCCGAGCTGGAAGGCTCCATGCCGTGGCTGTGCATTGTTCCCCGTGTGAGCTGGAGCCCGGATGGGCGGTATCTGTTTACCACTGAGAGTTCCGGGCCGGGCGAAGCCTGCGGAGTAGTGCGGATCGATCTGAAGACCCGGGACATTCGCCGCATTACGCAACCTCCTCCCGGGACAGTGGGCGATCTCGAACCTGACGTTTCCCCGGATGGCAAACGGATCGCCTTCCTTCGCAATACCGGTGAAATGGGCGGCGATATTTACCTGGTTGGAGTGGAAGGCGGTCCGGTTCAGCGCGTGACCTTCGACAACCGTGACATTATGGGGTTCTGCTGGACGAGCGACGGTAACAGTTTTATCGCGGCCTCCCGCCGCGGTGATGGCGTAGTCAAACTTTGGGAACTGGCGGTTGACGGCCGGCGGCCGAAACAACTGACAGACGGCTCGGCTCTGCTTGCCTTTCCCAGCATTGCGCCGCAAGGGAACCGTATCGCTTTCACGTCCTATCGGAACAGCACCGAGATTTGGAGCGTGAATGACGCCGGCCGGAGACCGTTGATCTCCAATGACAGCTCCAATTCTAATCCGCAGCTTTCGCCCGACGGGAACCGGTTAGTATTTCGGAGCAATCGAACGGGATCGTTCGAGATTTGGACCAGTAACCGCGACGGCCGAGACATCAAACGTCTTACGTATTTCAACGGGCCAACGGTCAGTGACCCTGCCTGGTCCCCGGATGGGAAACAGATTGCTTTCGAGTGCCGGGCACTGGCGCATAGTGACATCTGTCTGGCATCCCCGGATGGAAAAGCCGAGGTCCGGCGCTTCACCCAATGGAGTTCGAACGAAATTCTTCCAAGCTGGTCGCGCGACGGACATTACATCTATTTTGCATCCAACTATTCGGGGCGTTGGGAAATCTACAAGCAGGCTTTGGCAGGCGGCGACCCGATCGCAGTTACACACCAGGGTGGAATGCGTGCGGTCGAATCCTGGGATGGCCGCTACGTTTATGTGCACCGCGGACCGCCGCTTGGCGGAATGGTACGCCTGCCTGTAGAGCCGTCCTCGGGTGAGGTTATCGGCGATCGAAGTGAAAATACTGTTTTTCTAAGCGAATTAGCCGGCGGCCGGTGGGGCGATTGGGACTCCAGCCCTGGCGGTATCGTCTTTCTTTCAAAAGACCGGGTGACCGGCGCCTCGGCGGTTGTGCTTTTTAATCCGGCGAGTGGGACGCGGCGAACTCTGTATGAGCTCGGTGAAAGATCGCCCGAGGGCGACCGCGTGTTTTCAATAACGCCGGACGGCCGCTCTTTTCTCTATGTGGCGGAAAAGACCTACCAGGGAGAACTCGGCATGCTGGTCCGAGGCGGCTAGCGCATAGCGGTCCGCACTGCATCCAGGCGACACCCTCCCCCGGGTACCCGTAGTACTAATAAATATCTAGTATTCCGCGCAATCTCCGGTTATTCTTCCCAAGTCGGAAGTGTTTTTTGTTTCGGAGGCAATATGACAAAACGAACGCTATTTATAACTGTTCCCGGGGCGATTGGACTTTTATTGATCGGCTCTATGTCCGCAGCAGCTCAGAATCCGGCTTCCGCCGGCGGGCAATTTATCGCAAATAACACCCCAAAATTCGCGCAGGCGGCCAAGAATCTCGGACCGGAAGATCCGTCGCAAGTGATCGACGTAAGCATCTGGCTGAATTTGCACAATCGCGGCGAGCTGGATTCCCTGGCCAGGGAGCTTTACGATCGCAACTCGGCGAGTTATCGCAATTGGCTCGATCGCGCCGAGTTCGTCGCGCGATTTGCGCCGACCGCGCAGGAAGAGAAGGCGGTTGAGCAGTTTCTTATGTCGCACAACTTGCAGGTGGTCACCATCGGCCCGGATAACCTTTTCGTGAGGGCGCGGGGCACGGTAGCCGCTGCGGGAAGCGCATTTCGTGTGCCGATCGAGAAATTCGAAGTGAACGGCAGAGTCTATCGGGGCAACACCAAAGACCCGTACGTGGAAGGAGCCGCCGGAGCGCTGGTTTCAGCGGTCTACGGATTGGACAACCTGGAATATAAGCATCCGTTGATGGCGCGGCCCGGCGGTATCGCGCCGAAGACCAACCCGGGAGGTTTCCAAAGCGCCACAGCCGGCGCAGATCCCGATTTTTTTACCTCTTATTGCTTCACCGGCCCGAAGACGGAAACATACACAACGGGCGGCTCCTTTCCGGTCGCCACTTACAAGGGCAATGGTTACAACGGAGCGAATAACATTCTCGGCTGCGGCTATGTCCCTTCCGATATCTACACTGCTTACCACTTGAATGGTCTCTACAAAGAGGGATTCGACGGCACCGGACAGACCATCGTCATTATCGATTGGTGCGGTTCGCCCACTATCACTCAGGACGCCAACGCCTTTTCTGCGAGATTCGGCCTGCCGGCGCTCAATGCATCGAACTTCAACATCATTCCCTACCCCAATCCATCGACGTGCGCTGCGCCCGACCCCGAAATCAATTTAGATGTCCAATGGGCCCACGCTATCGCTCCCGGAGCCGCCATTGATCTTGTTGTTCCGCCTACCAACTCTTTTCAGGACGTCGATACCGCCGTTCTCTATGCGGTAGTCAACCGTTTAGGACATGTCATCTCGGGAAGCTATGGAAGCGAAGAGCTTTACACCCCTGCCACCACTCTGATCAACGAGAATCTCATCAACGAGGTTGCGGCTGTGCTGGGCATTTCCGCGAACTTCTCGACTGGCGACTCCGGCGATTTCACTCTCGACAACCCTGCGGCGAATCCACCGTCCGTTAGTGCCCCGGCTGATTCTCCTTATGCCACCGCGGTCGGCGGCGTTTCTCTGGCCCTGAATCGCAACAAAACGATCGCTTTCCAGACAGGATGGGGAAATAACGAAACGCTTCTTATCGACGAGGGATCGATTTTCAATCCTCCTCTTAACTTCGGATTCGCCGGTGGCTCCGGCGGAGGCCCCAGCGCGTTTTTCTCGAAGCCCTTCTATCAATCGAGCTTGCCCGGTACTCAACGCGAGCTTCCGGACATCTCCTGGCTCGCCGACCCGTTTACCGGGGGCGTGATCGCCATCACTGAACCCGGCATTTTCCCTCCGCTCATCTACACGGTTTACGGCGGCACCAGTCTCGCCTGTCCCATGTTTTCGGCCTTGTGGGCGATTGCAAACCAGGAGGCCGGATTCCCGCTTGGCCAGGCCGCGCCTTACCTGTATCACATGCCCGCCGGAACTATCACCGATGTGGTGCCCTACAGCTCCCCAACTGATGTGACGGCAACCATCCAGGAATCCAACATCCTGATCAATACCTACACCGCGGCACAACTGGCCGCTCCGCTCGAAAACACGACGAGCTTTTACAGCGCGCTTTGGGACTATCCGCTCATTCAAGACACGACTTACGTTCTCACGTTCGGCACGGATTCCGGACTTACGACTGCCGTCGGCTGGGACAACGTGACCGGCTTAGGAACACCGAACGGCAAGAAATTTGCCGATTCCTTCGGCGTCTGGGGACCGGCTCTCCAAATAGCTCACACTGAAACTGCTCTTTGTTCGGGCTCGCAGACCACCGTTCTTGGTCTGCGGGCCTGTTCTTTCATTACCAGCTACCCTTGATTATTGGATCTGCAAACCCCTCTGCAGTACGTCAAAGGAATCGGTCCGGCGCGCGCTGAAATGCTCGCCGCCAAGGGGCTCTCAACCGTCGCCGACCTGCTGTTCTACGCTCCATTCCGCTATGAAGATCGCAGCAATACCAAGACCATCGCTCAGCTCGCCCCGGGCGAAAAAGCTGCCGTAACCGCCTGGGTCGCATCCGCCAAACTTTCCGGCTTTCGCCGCCGCTCGCTTGGGCTCTTCGAAGTTCACTTCGAAGATGCGAGCGGCCCCTCGCTTCTCGGACGCTGGTTTCACGGCGAGCGCTATCGCGATAGCCTCGTCCCCGGCACGCGTGTCGCCCTGTTTGGGAAGGTCGAATTAGATCATTCCAGTGCGCATCGTCTCATGGTGCAGCCCGAGATCGAAATTCTCTCGAGCGAAGACGAGCAGGAAGAAACGCTGCATAGCGGCCGCATTGTCGCGGTCTATGAAGCCGCCGGGAAAGTCTCTACCCGCGTCTTTCGTACGTTGCTCGACCGTATCCTCAAGAATGTCGAACTCCCAGCCGACGCCTTGCCCCCAAGCGTGCGTGAGCGCGTCCAGTTACCCGATCTGTCCAGCGCGATTCGTGACGTTCACTTTCCGCCGCCCGACACCAGCCTGCTCCTCCTCAACGAATTTCGCACGCCGGCTCAGATACGCCTCATCTTCGATGAATTCTTTTGGCTCGAATGCGGCCTCGCGCTTAAGAAATCGAAATCCCGCCAGGCCGCTGGCATTGCCTTCACCGTCACCCCCCGCGCTCGCGAGCAAATCAAGAAGCTTCTCCCTTTCAAGCCAACCGCCGCCCAGCGCCGCGTCATGCAGGAGATCGCTAATGACATGAAAGCCGCGCGCCCCATGAATCGCCTGCTGCAAGGCGACGTCGGCAGCGGTAAAACCATCGTCGCCGCGCAGGCCGCCGCCATCGCCATCGAAAACGAATATCAGGTGGCCGTGCTCGCGCCAACGGAAATTCTCGCCAACCAGCACTTCACGTATTTCAAAAAGCTGCTCGAAAAGCTGGGCTACGTAGTGGCCTCGCTCACCGGTTCGCAAACCGCCCGCGAGAAACAACAGGTCAAACGACTCATTGCTCAAGGGCTCGTCAAGGTCGTCGTCGGCACCCACGCTCTTCTCCAGGAAGATGTCTCATTCGCCCGCCTCGGTCTCGCCATTGTCGATGAGCAGCATCGCTTCGGCGTTCGCCAGCGCCTCGAACTCTTCAGGAAAGGCGCTCAGCCCGACGTGCTTGTCATGACCGCCACGCCCATTCCCCGCACGCTCGCCCTCACCCTCTATGGCGATCTCGATGTCTCCTCGATCGATCAGCTTCCACCCGGTCGCCGTCCAGTCGTCACACGCCACGTCCAACAATCCGCCATTGAAGGCATCTATAGTTTTCTTGCCCAACAGGTGAAATCTGGCCGCCAGGCTTACGTCGTCTACCCGCTGGTCGAAGAGAGCGAAACAACCATTGAGATCAAGGCCGCCGAAAAGATGTACGTGCATCTCGCCCGCTCCGTCTTTCCCGATCTGCGCGTCGGGCTGCTCCACGGCAAGTTGAGCGTCGAAGACAAGGAGGCGGCCATGCGTCGCTTTCAATCCGGCGAACTCGATATCCTCGTTGCCACCACGGTTATTGAGGTCGGTGTTGACGTGCCCAACGCCTCCGTCATGGTCATCGAAGATGCCGAACGCTTCGGACTCGCCCAGCTTCATCAATTGCGTGGTCGCGTCGGCCGGGGCCCGCACCAGAGTTATTGCATCCTCGTCACCGGAAAACTCAACGACATCGCGCGCGAGCGCATCAAAACCCTCGTCGATTCAAGCGACGGCTTTTTCATCGCCGAAATGGATATGAGGCTGCGCGGCCCTGGCGAGTTCTTCGGCACCAGGCAATCCGGCATTCCTGGCCTCCGTCTCGCCAATCTCCTGCGCGACGGCGACATTCTCGAACAGGCGCGCCAAGAGGCCGAAAGGCTCGTCGGAAATCCTGCCGCGCACGACGAACTGCATGCCGTGAATCGCTACATTCAGGAAAACTGGCAGCGCCGCTACGGCTTCGTCCTGGTGGGTTGAAGATGCGTGTGATTGCCGGCCACTTTCGCAGCCGTAAGTTGAAGAGCGTACCCGGCCTCGCGGTTCGTCCCACACCGGACCGCCTGCGTGAATCGCTCTTCAGCATTCTCACTCCGCGTCTCGAAGGAGCCACCTTCATCGACGCTTACGCGGGCAGCGGAGCAGTTGGCATCGAGGCCGTAAGTCGTGGAGCGAAACACGTCTTCCTGATCGAACGCAATCCAGAAGCCCTTGCGATTATCCGTGAGAATCTCGATTCGCTGGGCATCGGCAACCAGGTCAGCGTTCTCCGCGGCCGCGCTGCCTCCCTGCTGGCCCATCATCCCGCCGACATCGTTTTTCTAGACCCGCCCTACGAAAAAGTCAACGAATACCGGGAGTCACTTCTGGCGCTTTCACAGACCGGCTGCCCTTATTCGATCGCGCAGCATCCGTCTAGGCTGACACTCGACAGCGCCTACGGAAATCTGTCCAAAACCGCGTCCTCAAGCAAGGAGACAATTCCCTGAGTTTCTTCGAGCTGTTGAAATGAATCGGAGAGACGGGCAATGCGCCAGGATCAAAGTTTGATTCCTCGCCGATGTGCCGCGCTGTAACGATCGATCGTTGCGATTTGAGGCAGATATAATTCCGCCATGCTCAGGCGCAACTTATTGGCTCGCTTATCCGCCGGCGCGGCAATGACACCGCTGACACTCGGCCGCCCTCCGGCGCAATCGCAGCCACCAAACGACGCTATTTTTCTCGAGCGTCCGGCAACTGGCAGGCCGCATGAAGGAAAGGTTCTCTTGGCATTGCAGGCGCATTCCGACGACATACCACTTATGGCAGCCGGCACGGTCGCGAAACTGATCGAGGAAGGCTATACCGGCTATCTGGTTCGCGCTACCAACGACGATATGGGTGATGCCACAGGGCTTGGTACGCCCGGCACAATCGGTGAGAACGTCTTGCGTAACCAGCAGGACAACGAGGAAATCGCGCGAGTATTGGGATGCAAACGTACATTTAACCTGAACTACAACAATCACCGAATGGCGGACGTATCACTGAACGAACTGATTTGCCGTCTCATATTCATCATCCGTCTGGTCAAGGCTGACACGGTTGTTTGTTGGGATCCGTGGGCGCACGATGAAGAAAACCCCGATCACTACATGCTGGCACGCGGACTCGAGGCGGCCTGTTGGATGGCCGGCCGTGCTCATGACTACCCCGAACAGTTTGCCGCTGGTCTCCAACCGCACGCTGTCGGAGACAAATACTACTTCGCCCGGCGTCCCGAGATTACGCGAGTGGTGGATATTAGCGGCCAGATCGACAAGAAAGTTGACGCGAATCGTGCAAACACTGCGAAAGGTCCAGCCGGGCATCTGGGATCGAGGCTTCGCGTCGAGCTGGCGAACAAGGGCGAACGACTCCCACTTCTGGGCAATGGCGATGACCTTACAGCCGACCGAAACTACATCAAAGAATTCGGCATGCGCCACAACCGCGCGCTGGGCCAGCAATACGGAGTCGAGTACGCAGAGGTTTTCCACTACCTGGGAGTCGGGAGTGCGGGCGCAGGAACCGATGCGACTGTCGAAGGTTACGTCAAACAGCATGCGGTACCCCTGAAGTGAGTGGCGACGGCATAGCTAAGGAACATGTCAACGTACACCTTCACCCACAACACCGAGTTACGGGAGAATTACATCCGGCAATTTCGCCGCTTGCGAAAGGAGGTTGCGCAAAGTGCTCCCTAGAGGCAGCGCCAAGAAGGTAACTATTTACGTAAATCAAGATACGCGTGCACATGTAGAACCACTGTGGTCGGCGATCCTCAATTTCTTGCGTTCCAGGCATGTCGCTGGAGCAACCCTCTTTTGGGCAGATATGGGGTTTGGCAGTCACGAGCAATTCCATAATCCGCAGTCCGAGTATGCTAGCGGACACCGGTCGGTTCGGATCGAGTTTATTGAAACAGTAGAGCGCGTCGAAGAGCTCTTGCCAACTCTGTACGAAATGGTTACTGATGGACTGATTGCCGTCCAAGACGTTACGGTGATCAAGTCGACTTCGAAAGACCGCACGATGCCCGAGGTCGAGGCACCCCGAAAGGTCGCCACTCGTGCGGCGAAGCTAGTGCGGATTTATATCGGAGAGTCGGACAAGTGCAAAGATGAGCCCCTTTATGAGGCCATTGTCAAAAAGCTTCGAATGATGGATTTTTCCGGGGCCACCGTGTATCGCGGAATACTCGGCTACGGTGCCAAACGCCACACCCACAAGGGTGGTCGTTTTCATCTTTCGCACGACTTGCCCATCATGCTTTCAGTTATCGAAAACGTAGAAAGAGTAACCGAGTTGGTGGAGGTGGTTTCCAGGATGATGGGCGACGGGCTGATCGTTACGTCTGATGTTGAGCTGCACCAGATTGTGCATGAGCTTCCGATCCCTGGAGAATCGAAGAATGAACAGCAAGCCCGGTAAATTACTCCGGATCTACGTCAGCGAAAACGACCAATATAACGGTAGGCCGTTGTATGAGGCAATTGTGTCTCGATGTCTGGAGCTTCGGTTGGCCGGCGTAACAGTTTTCCGGGGACTAGAAGGATTCGGGCACACGTCGGAGGTTCATCGCGCCCATCTATTTGGCCGTGATCAGCCAATCATCATCACCGTTATCGAAACGCCAGAGAAATCGGCTGAGGCTCTCCCCGTATTGCAAGGAATGATGAAGACCGGAGTTATTGCAGTTACGGATGTAGAAGTCACAGTGGTGTCGAACGGTACACTTTCTCCTCTTGCCTGAGGAAAGTTGGACAAGCACCGCGACGCAGACAATAGGGGAGTGGGCGTCAGTCACATTGTCGGTACGTGTGTTTTACAACGCGCTAATGGTTGGAGTCCAAATTCCTACTTCGGATCGTTGACGAGCAGTGTGGTTCAGCCCTAAACTGCTGAGTTCGCACTTCGTCTCACTTAGGCCCGATGCATAAACAATTTCTATCGATTCTATTTCTGTCTCTTTGCAGCATGCCTGCGCAGCCGCAGTCCGGCGACACACCATCACAACCCGAGCCGCTGCAAATCGGCTCCGTCACTTTCAGCGGAAGCATCCGCACGCGAGGAGAGTTCTGGGACTGGTTCGGGGGAAAGGGCCAGAATAATTACGCCTTTTCCGACACCCTTGCGCAGTTCGCGTTCAGCCAGACATCTTCGGCTTTCGATTGGAAAATCGATATGGCTGTTCCAGTGCTTCTAGGCTTACCGAAAAACGCTGTCGCCCCGGCGCCACAGGGGCAATTAGGCCTTGGGGCAAGCTATTTCGCAAGCAACGGCTCCAATCGCTATGCTGCGATGATCTTTCCGAAAGAGGCGTATATCCGAGTGAAAAGCGAGCACGGAACTCTCCAGCTCGGGCGCTTCGAATTCGCCGACGGAGCCGAAGTGAAGCCGGCCGATGCGACTCTTGCCGCGCTCAAGCGCGATCGCATCGCGCAAAGGCTAATCGGTATTTTTGCATTCGCCGATGTGGAACGCAGCTTTGATGGAGCGAATGCCGCGTATTTTCGGGGGGATTGGAACGTCACGGCCGTCGGCGCTATTCCTACTAGGGGCGTGTTTCAGGTAGACGGATGGGGCTGGGTCAAGACTCCCTTCGCCTACCTTTCCGCGACTCGGCAGGTGCATTACTCACAGAAAAATTCCGCCGAGTGGCGTGTTTTCGGAATTTTCTATGACGATCCAAGAGGCGTGTTGAAGGTGGATAATCGACCCGCCTCCGCGCGCGCAGCAGATCCCGGCGATATCCGGATCGGAACGTATGGCGGTCACTATATCCAAGCCATTGGAACGCGTGCCGGCACAGCAGACTTGCTTGGGTGGGGTGCCGTGCAGACTGGAAGCTGGGGGACGCTCGCTCAACGTGCAGCTGCGTTTGCGCTTGAGGCTGGTCTGCAGCCGAAGCTCCTGCCGTCAGTTCGCCCGTGGATTCGTGGCGGATATTACTACGGTAGCGGGGACGGCAACGCCAAGGACGGCATACATGGCACCTTCTTTGCTATTCTGCCGACACCGCGCGTCTATGCGCGTTTTCCTTTCTTCAATGAAATGAACAATTGCGACGCATTTGGAGAGATCATTTTGCGCCCCTCCAAAGCGGTGACGATCAGAACTGACGCTCACCATTTGTCTCTAGCCAGTGCGAACGATCTTTGGTATTCCGGCGGCGGAGCTTTCCAGCCTTGGACATTCGGCTACCAGGGTCGGCCGAGCAACGGCAAAACAGGCTTAGCGAATCTCTACGATTCCAGCTTGGATTACGCCTTCAATCAGGCCGCGTCTATCGGCTTCTACTATGGTTATGCACAAGGCGGAGATGTCATCCGGTCGATTTACAAGCATGCAAACGGCCAATTGGGATTTATCGAACTCAACTATCGCTTCTAGGCGAGTGGTTCACTACTCGAAATCCCATTTCACTGATTAGCTCTCTCATCGATTGGTCGGACACCAGGTCAGGATCGAATTCGATAACGACCGTCGCGTTCGGATAACTGGCTTCGGCTCGTGCGATACCTTTCTTACGGCGGAGTAGTGTCTCGAGGCCAACGGCGCACGTGACGCAAGTGAAACCCTTGATTTGATAGATGACCGTCTTGTTGCCTTTCGCTTCAGCAACTCCGGCGCCCGCCAGACTGCCGGCGCCTGCAAAAGTGATGCTTTGGATAAAACGCCTGCGAAACATTTTCACCTCTCTCCTTGAAACTTTGGCACGATATCTTATTGCGCCGTTGCCATGCCGGCCCCATACTTCCACGCCGTCTGAATGCTTGCGCGGTCGGAGAATCGCGTGTCGGTATATTCGTTGAAATCAATTTTTTTGTTCAGGATGCCGGTTTCGATCATCATGTCTCGAACCAGATCGAAGTCCGCCTTGCGCGGCGCGAGTGGGCTATACGTCACGCGATCCATCGGTTTGGTGAGCGCCCAGCGTAGCAGCGCGGGTTTCTGGTGATAATAAAAACGACCCACGAAATCGGCCGCATCCTCCCGGTTCGGTTTGCTTTTGTCAAGCCATAGACCGGAACGTGCAATGCCATCCACCAAAACCTGCACTACGTCGGGGCGCGTATCGATCAAATCCTGGCGCACGATCAGAATGCACGACATGTAATCCGGCCAGTATTCACGCGCTTGAAACAGAATGCGGCCATAGCCTGCCATTTCCGCTTGCGAGGGAAACGGCTCACCCATGGAAAACGCGTCGATCGCTCCGGCAGCGAGCGCGCCCGAAACATCCGGCGGTGCCATCTCGACCATTTTTATGTCGCCCGGTCTAAGGCCCCAGATCTTCATGGCGCGGAATAGCATCAGCCGTTCGTCGGAGAAACGGGTCGGAATAGCAACAGTCCGGCCGCGCATATCGGCGAAGGTTTTGATGGGACCATCCTTCTTCACAACCACGGCGCTCCCGTAACGGTGGCCCAGATAGACAACTTTGATGGGAACGCCTTGCGCCTTAAGCGCGATCGCCATCGGCGCGACTATGAAGGCGGCTTGTACTTTGTTCGAGATCAGCGCCTCCTTCATCTCCGGGAATCCCTGGAACATGCGCGGTAGAAACACTTCGCCGCTTTCGGAGAATTTCGAGATATAGTCGGTCACCGGACACGTTAGCTGGCAAGTGACCGGGATATAGGCAACGACGATCTTCCGTTTCGCCGGAGGACGGTAATCATTCAGCACTGCCGCCCAATTCACGTTCATGTACGCGTGCAGTGACGAAATGAGCACCAGCCATACCAAAGTCAGCATCAGGATTTTACTGTTAAGACGAATGACGGAACCCCCATCGAACGGATTTGATCTTTTCCAGTTTTCTGAAACAGAAATCGAGCGCCAACCCGATCACGCCGATCAGCAAGATAGCTGCAACGACAAGGTCATAGCGCTTTCCTGAATTTCGTGCGTCGATGATGAGATATCCCAGGCCTGAATCGACCGCGATCATTTCTGCGGCGACAACCACAAGCCAGGCGATCCCGAGCGCAATGCGCAAACCCACAATGATCTGCGGAAGAGCGGCAGGAAATATCACTTTTGCAAGGAGTTGTGGCGCGGTGAGGCCGAAGTTGCGGCCGGCGCGGCGGAATATAGACGAAACGTTAGATACAGCGCTTACACAAGTTACTACGATCGGGAAAAAAGCTCCCAAAAATATTAGAAAAATCGCCGCGCGATCGCCCACTCCAAAGAAAATGATCGCGACTGGAATCCAAGCTATCGGACTGATTGGTCGAACGAGTTGGAGAACCGGATTGATTACCTGATTCGCCGCCGAATACCAGCCGAGTGTTAAGCCGAGTGGAATTCCGAGAATCACAGAAGCGCCAAATCCGATCGCCACTCGGCGGAGCGAATCGCCGATGTAATTCCAGAGAAGGCTCTTCCGCACCAGTTCGGCCAACCCTTTCTGCACGTCGAGCGGTGAAGGAAAAATTCTAGTGGCGGTCCAGACGACGGCATAATGCCACAAGGCGATAAACAACGCAGACGCCAGAACCGGCCAGAAGAACCTCTCCCATCTCTTCGGCTCTGCCAGCGATCTCATACCTTGTGTGCCAGGCCAATCTGTTTGAAAATGCCGTCGCGCAGCTCCAGATAACGCGATGAGCTGATATCGCGCGGGTGGGGAACATCGATTTTTACGATTTGCTGTATTTTGGCCGGGCGAGCGCTCATTACCACGACCCGGTCCGCAAGCTGGACCGCCTCATCGATGTCGTGTGTGACAAAAATGATTGTCTTGCGCTCAGCTTCCCAGATGCGAAGGAGTTCACTGCGCATGATGAGACGTGTGATGGAATCGAGCGCTCCGAAGGGTTCATCAAGAAACAGCATGTCCGGGTTGACAGCCAGGGCGCGTGCTACCTCGACCCGCTGCTTCATGCCACCTGAAAGTTCCGACGGATAGGTCTTTTCAAAGCCCTCCAGACCCACCATCCTTGTGTAGTACGCGATACGCCGTGCTTGTTCCGCGCGCGGCAATCCGAAGAGGCCAAATCCTATATTGCCCTCGACTGTGAGCCAGGGGAAAACGCCCCGCTCTTGAAAAACAAAGATGCGGCGAGGATCTGGCCGGCGCACGATTTCCCCGTCAATTCTTATCTCTCCGCTGCTAGGAGAAAGAAATCCGGCCATGGTGTTGAGCAAGGTCGTCTTGCCGCATCCGGACGGCCCGAGCAAACACAGGAATTCTCCCTCCGCCACTTCGAGGTTAATGTTTTCGAGGACAGATATACTGCTGCCGTCGCCCTCGAACGCCATACTTACATGGTCGACACATAATTTCGTTTGGATAGTCCGGGGCAGCACGACTGATTCCGCTAATGACACCTTAGTCCTCCGAGTAGCCCCACCGAAGCGACTTCAGTTTTTCGAAGGATCGCATCCACGTATCGAGCAACAAGCCAATTACACCGATCAAGATCATACCCGCTACCACGAGATCATAGCGGTTACCTGCATTACGCGCATCGACAATAAGGAAACCTAGTCCGGAGTTCACCGCGATCATCTCGGCGGCAACCACCACCAGCCATGCCACGCCCAGCGTTATGCGTAGACCGATAATCAATTGCGGCATCACTGCTGGATACAAAACGCGGTAGAAGAGGCGCGCGTCGCTCAAACCGAAATTCCGGCCTGCATTTACGTAAACGTCCGGAACGCTCCGAACTGCATTAATGGCGGTCAGAAGCAGTGGGAGAAAGCTGCCGATAAAGATAAGCGAGATGGCAGCAAGGTCGCCCACGCCGAACCACAGAATTGCGATCGGAATCCAGGCCAGTGGAGAAATGGGGCGAAGGACCTGAATGATCGGATTGAGGGCCATCTCTGCGCGACGGTACCAGCCAATCGCTATTCCTAACGGAATAGCCAGAACCGCAGCCAAAAGAAATCCCCACGTAACCCGAAAGAGCGACGCGACCACATACTTCAACAGCAATCCGTGCCGCAGCAGATCAACAATGCCGCCGGCCGCTCCAAGGGGACCGGGCAAGAGATGGCCAGGGTCCCGATTGATGGCAATTTGCCATATGGCAAGCAGAGCTGCTATGAAGGCGACCGGCCGCATCCGCACAAGCAGGTTCAAAGATTTCTATCCGCGCTTTCGCCGCCAGACTTTCATAAGCGTTCCACGGGATTGTAAGACATGCTAGCTGCCTCAGTAAAGATGGAGGATTTACTACTCCCCAGGTTTGAGATCGTCGCAGTCCCTGCCCTACGGTGCGCTAAGAATTTCTCCAACGCACTTCCCCAGTCCGATTCGCTTATATCCTTCACGTACACAGTAGCCTGTCATGATCACCCGATCGCCATCTTCAAGAAACACGCGCTGCTCGCCGGAAGAGAGCGTGAGCGGCTCGGCGCCTTTCTCAGTCAATTCAAGAAGGCAGCCACGGTTGATCTTCTGGGGTCCCGACACGGTACCGCTCGCTATCAGATCTCCCGGGCGTAAGGGGCAGCCATTGGAACTATGATGTGTCACCATTTGAGCCAGCGTCCAATAAAGATCCTGAAAAAACCCCCGGCTGACCAGTTCCGGTCCGGCCATTTTTCGGCTTTTGATACGGACTTCCAGGGTGATCTCGAATGCGCTGGTAAAAGATGATTGAAGGTAGGGCAGAACCGGCGTATCGTGTTGGATGGGTTCTATTCGAAAGGGCTCCAAAGCTTCCAGCGTCACCAGCCAGGGTGATACTGACGTGGCGAAACTTTTGCCGAGAAAGGGTCCAAGGGGTTGATATTCCCAGTGCTGAATGTCTCGCGCGGACCAGTCGTTGACCAGACAGACACCGGCTATGTGCTCTTCGGCGCATTCGATCGGTATGCTTTCACCGATGCTATTTCCAGGCCCAAGGAACGCGCCCACTTCCAGTTCATAATCGAGTTCGCGGGTTGGCCCAAAGCAACCTTCGCCGAGTTGTCCTCTGGGGCGACGAATCGGCGTGCCACTGACCACGATGGAAGAAGCGCGGCCATGATAGGCAATGGGGAGATGCCTGTAATTGGGCAGGAGAGGATTGTCCGGGCGAAACAAGCGGCCAACGTTCGTCGCGTGGTGGAGCGAAGCGTAAAAATCCGTGTAGTCGCCGATTTGTGCGGGGAGCAGCATCTCGCAGTCGCGCTGCGGAGTGAGTTCGCGTCTGGCCGAGCCCTTTGCAAGGACGCGGCTTAACGTTCGCCGGAGGTCCCGCCGTTGTGTTGACGGAAGCGCGAGGTAGCCATTCAGATTCGGGCCGTCGAGCCATTCACTCAGGTCGAGAATGGCATCGCCGACGGCTACTCCAAGGTGTGCTTGCCGGCTTTCCGAATCGCGAAAGACTCCCAGTGGAAGATTCTGAATCGGAAAATCGCAGCCGGGTCTATCGGCCGATTCGACCCAGCTCTCGAGCGCTGGATCATGAGTCTCGTCGATCATAGAAACAGATCTTCAGCTAAGAATCGAGCCAGGAAAGATAGTAATCTTTGTCCTCGATTTCAACCGCAGCCTGGCTGACATGAAGTCCGCGAAAAGTATCCATCATGACCGCTAGCTCACCGGTTTGCTTCTGGCCTAAAGATGCTTCGGTGCGACCGGGCTGAGGACCATGTGCCAGACCGTCCGGATGCAGCGTAATCGAACCGTACTCGATCCCTTTGCGACTCATGAATTCGGAATTAGCGTAATACAGAACCTCATCTGACATAACGTTCGAATGAGTGTAAGGCGCGGGCACGGCCTCCGGATCGAAATCGAACGGTCTAGGACAAAAAGAGCAAACCACGAAGCCTTCGCTTTCGAATGTCTGATGAGTGGGCGGTGGCAGATGAAAGCGCCCCACTCTCGGCTCGAAATTCTGAATATTCAGCGCCCACGGGTAGTAGTATCCGTCCCAGCCGACAACATCGAATGGATGATATGCCAGCACCAGTTCAATCAGGCTGTTAGCCTTCTTAACAATTAAACGGAAGTCGCCTTTTTCGTCATGTGTCTCGAGATGCTGCGGGACACGGATATCTCTTTCAGAGTAAGGACTCGACTCTGTAAGTTGCCCGAACTCGTTCCGGTAGCGGCGAGGCGTGCGCACGTAGCCGGCACTTTCTATGATCAGCAGCGTGGGAGTGTTTCCCGAAAAACGATAGCGGTGCAGAATGCCGCGGGGAATAATCAGGTAGTCCCCCGTCGAGAACCGAATATTCCCGAAAGTGGATTCCAGAGTGCCTTCCCCGTCGCTCACAAAAATGATCTCATCACCTTGAGCATTTCGATAGAACGAGGAGAGCGGACCCGCTGGGCGTACGAGGGATAACGAGACGTCGTCGTTGAACAGCAGCGGGGTGCGATCCGTGATGACGTCTCCAGGTATCGAGAGCTGTTTCGTACGGAAGTGGCGATGCCGCAGAGGCTCCAGTGGAGCGCTTTGCCAGGCCAGATCCTTAAGAGTACGGACTGCCCGCACCGCGGTAGGATGCCGCACGTGATAGAGCAGGGAAGACGGACCGACGAATCCCATGTTGCCCATCAGTTCCTCCGAATAAAGCTCGCCGGAAGGTTGCCGGTAAATCTTGTGCCGCTTGGAGGGCAAATCTCCGAGCCGGTGATAGAAGGGCATGTTATCTCCTTTTCAATTTCGCTGCTTTCTGAATGCCAGTTCTTCGCTTCTTCTGCGTCAAATGAACGTTCTGCGAGAGATCGCGCAGAGAGTTGCCATCGTGTATTGTTCCAGTTATCATTGTTCCAGCTATCGTGGCCCAGCGCGCTCAGTTGGCCGCGAGTGATATCCGCCACAATCGCCCGGTGGGCCCCGGCGGGATCCTTTCTGCGAATTGCTTTGAGGATTGGGTTCAGTAGAGCCTCGATGTCCTGCGGTATTTCTCGTGAACCGCTGGCGGCAAGATAAACCAGTCGAATGGAGCGTTCGAGAATGCCGCGCAGCGCCGTCTCGAGTTCTCGATTTTGAGTCATCCGGGCGATCTGGAGATGGAACCTCTGATTGGCTTCGATGAGCCTGTCTAACCCAGTTTTCGAGCGGGCGGCCTGGAGCGCGTCCCGGTAGTGTTGTTCGAGAATTTCGAGGTCCTCAGCCGTCGCGCGGTGAGCCGCTAACTCGGCCGCGATGCCCTCGAGCAGGATACGTAATTCGAGCAGATCGCGCACCTTGCGAAAACTGAGTTCAGCCACAAAAAACCCGCGGCGCGCAACTACCGCCAGGAGTTGCTCATTATGTAGACGGTTACAGGCTTCGCGAAACGGTGTTCGGCCGATAGAATGGCGCGACAGGATCTCGGCTTCGTTCAGAAACGTACCTTCCGGAAAATCGCCGTGCAGAATGCCATGTTTGAGCAGACGGTAAGCATGATCAGCCAGCGTGCCATCTTGCTTCGGTCTGGTTGTAGCGGCAGGCATAAAGAAGAAATATACTAAAGATATATTGTAGATCGACAGAATACAGTTCCACCGCGAAAGGAGCCTTAGCATGTCACAAGTTGCCGAACAGCAGATACCTTCATCTATATCCGAACAAGACTTTCTGCCTATCCACGGTACGGACCATCTCGAGTTTTATGTAGGCAACGCTAAGCAGGCGGCCTATTTCTACCGAGCCGCAATGGGCTTTGCGGTTACGGCTTATCAAGGTCCCGGAGACCGGCACGCGTGACCGCGTTTCGTATGTACTCGAGCAAGGCAAAATACGCTTTTTGCTTACGACTCCGTTGACCGCTTCCGGAGAAATCGCCAGTCACATTCTCAGGCATGGGGACGGAGTGAAGTCGGTGGCCCTGTGGGTGGGCGATGCTGAATCGGCCTGGACGCAGACCACCGCCAGGGGGGCTAAATCAGTGCAGGAGCCCTACAGAATTGAAGATGAAAACGGCTCTGCTCGTTTGTCATCGATTGCCATCTACGGTGATACGATTCACACGTTTGTCGAAAGACATGCCTATCGCGGCGCGTTCTTGCCGGGGTTCGTCGCAATCACAGAGAAGGATAGAATTGCGCGATCCACTGGCCTGCTTCATATCGATCACGCCGTCGGTAACGTCGGCTGGGGGCAGATGAACACCTGGGTCACGTTTTATGAGAACGTCATGGGTTTCAAGATGTTTAAGCACTTCGATGATGCCGACATCTCTACCGAATATTCGGCATTGATGTCGAAGGTGATGGCGAACGGAAACGAGAAGATCCGTTTTCCCATTAACGAGCCGGCCGTGGGAAGAAAGAAATCGCAGATTGAGGAGTACCTTGATTTCTACGGCGGCCCCGGGATTCAGCACATCGCCATGGCCACCAATGACATCGTGCAGACGGTTACCCGGCTTAGTGAACAAGGCGTGGAGTTTCTCTCCATCCCCACTGCCTACTACGATGATCTGACTGACAGGATCGGAAAGATCGACGAGCCAATTCATAACCTCGCACGGCTCGGCATTTTGGCGGATCGCGACGACGAAGGCTACATGCTGCAAATCTTCACTAAACCCGTTGAAGACAGGCCGACGTTGTTCTTCGAGATCATTCAGCGTAAGGGTAGCCGGAGCTTCGGCAAGGGAAATTTCAAGGCCTTGTTTGAAGCGATCGAACGCGAACAAGGGCGCCGCGGCAACTTATAAAGGCCGTCGCTCAATCCGCTTAGTACAACCCGTGATCTTTGGCTTTTGGATTGCCCTTTAAACACGCGACTACACCTCGATCTGCACAGTTTCTTCTGTTTGTAAGCGTAGTGCGGGTCGTTTCCGGGACGCTTCGTCGCGATTCCGGACACAGTAGGCCAAGGAGAGTTCACGCATGATCGTACAGAACCTGAGATATTCAATTAGAGCTCTTCGCAGAACTCCGCTGATCGCTTTGATTGCAATCGCGACCCTGGCGCTCGGGATCGGTGCGAATACGGCTCTGTTTTCCGTCATCAATGCGGTTTTACTCCGTCCGTTGAGCTACCCGCACCCGGAAAGAATCGTCGAGTTGCTGCGGCAGTTCCCGAGATGCCACGATATGGGCGACGACTGCGACCAAATTTGCTTTCTGGCGCGACGAGAACCATAGCTTTGAAGCGGTAGCGGCACACTCATTCGTGCCAGTCGGGCTCAACCTGGTTGGCCGTGGAGAGCCGCAACGGCTTGCAGCTTTGAGTACCACAGCCGATTATTTCCGCGTACTCGGCATCCAACCCGCCATCGGACGAAGTTACACTGCGGCCGAGGATAAGCCTGGCGCCGGCAAGTTTGCTGTCCTGAGCTTTGCGCTCTGGCAGAAACTGTTTAACGGCGACCGCAACGTACTGGGCAAGACCCTTTCGCTGAGCGATGACAGCTACCAGGTGATTGGAGTCATGCCGAGGGGATTCGAAGGCCCGCAGCAGGCGGATCTATGGGTGCCCATGCAGCTCAAAATCGATCCGTCAGATGAATCGAACAACTACCCCGTGATTGCTCGCATGAAGCCTGGAGTGACTCTGGCGATGGCCCGTGCCGATATGAAAGTAGTCACGGAGCGCTTTCGCAAGCTCTATGGTTCGGACAAAATGGGCGATCACGAGTCCATCGCAATCGCGAGATATCGTGATTTTCTAACGGACAGCACAAAACGCCCGCTCTGGATCTTACTCGCGACGGTAGGACTGGTCCTGCTGATCGCCTGTGCCAATGTAGCGAATCTGCTGTTGGCGCGCTCCGCCACCAGGCAACGTGAGATGGCTGTCCGGGTGGCAATCGGCGCCAGCAGCTCTCAACTTGTGAAGCAGTTGCTGACGGAAAGTCTTCTTCTGGCTTTCGCGGGTGCAATCGCCGGTTGTTTACTGGCAGGCGCTTTCCTGCCGCTCCTGCTTCATATGGCGCCTCCGGATATTCCTCGCCTGGCTGGCGCAACCATCGATGTTCAGGTTTTCTTCTACGCCTTACTGGTTGCCATAATCACCGGCATCCTGTTCGGCTTGTTTCCGGCTATTCAAAGTGCCCGTCTGGGCGTCGCTAATCCTTTGCGGGAAGGCGGTACGCGAAGCACCACGAATGCCGCATCCAAGCGCGTTCGCCAGACGTTGGTTGTCGCCGAAATCGCCATCACTTTGTTGCTGCTCATCGGCGCCAGCTTACTCATCGACACGCTGAAGAATCTGCAGGCTGTTCAACCCGGCTTCGATCCCCATCGCGTCCTCACGACGCAAATGTCCGTAAGCGACAGATATGCAAACGGTACGTCCCTGGGGCAATTAAATACGCGGGTAGCGGCTCGTTTAGAAGCTTTGCCAGGTGTCACTTCGGTTGCCAGCGCAGCGTTCTTGCCGCTCTTTCCGTTTGGGGATTTACCTTTCGAGATCATTGGCCGCCCGACGAAGAAGGACGACGTGCCGGATGAAAACTACCGTATCGTTTCGCCCAAATACTTTGTGACATTAAAAATACCTGTTAAGGGAGGCCGTGAATTTGACGAGAGGGACACAGTTGATTCAGCTCCCGTCATCATCATTAACGAGGCACTCGCCAAAAAATACTTTCCGCGAGAGAATCCGATCGGGCAGCAGATGCTGGTCGGTCGGGGCATCGGGCCGATCTTCGCGGATAAGCCGCGGCGGATTATAGGAATCGTTGGGAGCATTCGTGACAAAGGCCTCGATCAGCCGGCGCCGCCTGAATTTTTCGAGCCCGAAGCACAAGTGACGGCGAGCTTGCTTCATTTGGATTTGGAACTTCTTCCATTGAACTGGATCGTGCGCACCACCGGCGATCCAATGGCGATCGCGGAACAAATCCGCAGGGAAGCTCTTACAGTCGCGGGCGATCTGCCGATGGCCGATCCGCAACCTTTGGAAAAGATTGTCAGCGACTCGCTCGCGCAGCAGCGATTCGTCATGACACTGCTGTCTGTCTTTGCCGGCTTAGCGCTTTTACTCGGAACGGTCGGACTCTACGGGGTCATTTCTTACTCGGTGGCGCAGCGAACCCGAGAACTTGGAATTCGCAGCGCGCTTGGAGCGCGCCGCAGCAATCTGCTGTCGCTGGTAGTCGGAGAAGGAATGCGCCTGGCTTTGGCTGGGCTGCTTCTCGGACTGCTCTGTGCCTTCGCGTTGACCCGCTATCTGCGAAGCCTGCTTTATGGAATCTCGTCATCTGATCCTCTAATCCTGGCGGCAGTCACGGTGTTGATGGGTGCTGTAGCGCTCGCGGCTTGTTTCTTTCCGGCTTATCGGGCATCCCGGATTGATCCGCTCATGGCGCTGCGCGAGGAGTGATCCGGGCCGCATAGGCCAGCTCTTCTATCGAGTTTGTTACTTTCAGAATGAGAGCTGCGTCTCATCACAGCCAGCAAATCCTTCACGAGGTACATCTCATTCCATGCCGATCTTTCGTGGGCCGCGAATTTACATCGCGCTCTCCTCAATTGTAGGAACCGTGATTCTCTGGGGCGTCGCCACTGCCGCGCCCGACAATTCGGATGTCAAAAACGTAATTACGGGAGAAGCCGCCTTTCACGGCTTCGCTGGAGAAAAGCCTGGAGTGTTTCGCAAAATCACAGTGGCTGATCTGCCCAAACCTTACGCGACCAAAGGCGTTTCGAATAATGCACATGTTGTTCCTCGGCCGGCCGATGCTTGGCCGCAGGTACCACAGGGCTTCAAAATTGAGCTCTATCAATCCGACCTCACCGGTCCGCGCGAGATACGCACCGCGCCCAACGGGGACATGTTCGTTGCCGAGAGCGACGGCGGCACGATTGAGATCTATCGCGGTATTACCAACGATGGCAAGCCTGAGCAGAAATCCACCTTCGCCACCGGCCTCCCCAATCCATTTGGTATCGCATTCTATCCTCCCGGCCCGAATCCCCAATGGGTGTACATCGGGAACACGATCTCCGTCGTGCGTTTCCCTTATCACAATGGAGATTTAAAGGCGACCGGACCATCTCAGACGATCATTCCGACGCTTCCCCGGGGAGGCCACTCCACCCGCGATCTCGCCTTCTCACCGGATGGCAGCAAAATGTATGTGGCGGTCGGTTCGGGTTCGAACGTGAATGATCCCGATACTCATCCCAACGAATTTCATCGCGCAAACATTCTCGAATACACGCCCGAAGGCAAGTTCGTCGAAGTTTATGCCTCCGGAATTCGCAATCCGGTAGGCATAGCGATCAATCCGTTGACCAAACAGCTCTGGTGCTCTACCAATGAGCGCGATATGTTAGGCGATAATCTGGTCCCGGACTACATCACCTCGGTGAAAGAAGGTGGTTTTTACGGCTGGCCATGGTACTACATGGGCGATCACCAGGATCCCCGGCTGGCCGGCAAACACCCTGAATTGGCCAACAAAGCAATCGTGCCGGACGTGCTCTTACAACCCCACAACGCCTCACTGGAGATGACTTTCTACGAGGGCAAACAATTTCCAAAGGCCTATTGGGGCGATGTTTTCGCCGGCGAGCACGGCTCTTGGAACAGGTCGGATCGGGCAGGGTATGAAGTCATACGCGTGCCGCTCGTGAATGGCCATCCCAGCGGAGTCTACGAAGACTTCGTTACCGGCTTCGTGACTTCCGACGGTCAGGTTTGGGGACGTCCCGTTGGCGTGGCTGTGGCCCCAGACGGTTCTCTGATGGTGACCGACGATGGATCGAAATCGATCTGGCGAGTGACCTACACCGGGCATCGCTAAAGGCGCAGGCTCATGGCCAGTGAAGGCTTTTCTATGCCGCCGGGCGAGGCTTTTGCTGGCCCGTTTCATCAGCGACTCGGCTTCGTCGGTCTCTTCACTGTTCTCTGTGCGTTTACCCTGACCGTCTGGGACGGAGGAGAGATTGCTCCGCGTATCCTCTCCGGTCTTCTTTTCTTGCTTGCTGCGGTGTTTTTTGCCTTTCCTCGAGCGCAAAAAATAACTTTCAGTTTGCCTGTAATTTGTCTCCTCTCGATGACGGTCTACGGCGTCGTACAAACCCTTTTCTTTCCTCAGAAAATTGTTTTCTATGGTTGGATAGGCGTGCTGTTTTGGTTTGCTGCGGCCGTCATCACCTTGCTCGCCAGCCAAATTTTTTCGCCCCCGCGCGATGCCGGCAGGTTCCGTCTGTATTTCATTGTTTTCGGTACGGCTGTGTCTGTGCTCGATCTGCTGCAGCAAGCTTCGCTCACCAACAAGTATTTCTGGCTGATCCCGAGCCGCTATTCCACTATCTTCGGCCCGTTCGCCTATTGGAACAATTTCGCCGAATTTGTCGAGTTGCTGCTACCCATCACGCTGTGGAAGGGCCTTGGCGGCCGGAAGCCCTCCGTTCCGTATATCTTGAGTGCAGCCGTGCAAGTTGGCGCAGTGGTTGCGTCGGGGTCGCGCGCCGGCACCATTCTTGTCGTTCTAGAACTCCTTGCCGTCATTGCTCTTGCCTATGGCAGGAATCGCAACAAGAACCTTCTCCTCGGAGCGGCTCTCGCCATCATTCTCAGTTTCATCTTCATATACGCCGCCGGCTTTGAAACTCTGATCGCTAAACTGCAGCAGAACGACCTGCTCGCCGTGCGCCGTAATATCGATAAATCGTCGCTCGCCATGATCCGCGATCGTCCGCTGGCTGGTTGGGGTCTCGACACCTATGTGCCGGTCTATCGGATGTTCGCGCGCTACGACGACGGAACCTTTGTCAATCGCGCCCATAATGATTGGCTCGAATGGGCTTCCGACGGCGGTGTTTTCTTCTCCGGTGCCATGCTGCTGGTTCTGGTTTGGAGTATGCGGCCAGCTATTCGCTCCGGCTGGGGCATTGGCTTGATCGCCGTTTGTATTCACGCCCTCGTCGATTACCCGTTCGCCCGCCTGGGGGTTTGCGGTTGGTACTTCTGTTTTCTCGGGATGTTGGCAGCCCTGCGTATCCAGCAGCGGGCGGAAGAATCGATGGATGTAAGAAGCGCCACCGCCGCATTGGGTCTACGCCCTGCACCGCGTCAGACGTGAAAGCTATTGTTGTCGCCGCCATTTCGCTGGCCTGTTTCTTTGCCGTCGAGGGACAGAGCGGTTCCCCTGCTTCGCCGCTCGCCGCCTCATTCTTTGAGGTACGCCAACTGCACACTACAAATCCGAATGCGAACCTGCGATCGATTCGTGTGATGACTTGGAACATTGATCATGGCGCCGATCTGGATAGAATCGCTCCTGAGATGGCGCGCAATCCCGCGGATCTGTGTTTACTTCAGGAAGTGGATTTGCACACCAGGCGCGCCGGCGGGCGGGATGTTGCGGCGGAACTGGCGAGTCGCCTGCGGCTCAACGGCGCCTACGGCATCGAATTCGAAGAGCTCAGTCAGGAAGACGGCGGCCCCGCCTACATTGGTCAGGCAACCTTGACCCGCCTGCCGTTCGTCCAGGCTGCGACTTCGCGCCGGCAAACGACAGCAGCGATTTCAGCAGAATTAGGCGAGAAGCGCGAGCCTCTTGGGCGCGCATCCGAGGTGGCATCGCGTGTCCTTCGTTTCGAACGTCAGTCGGATTTCTGGAAGCCGCGCGTCTGGATTCCGTCCTCAGTTCCACTCCTGCAGCGCCGTGTCGGCAATCGGCTGGCCCTGGTGTCGGAACTCGAATTTGATGGGAAGCTGCTGGTGGTCTATAATGCCCACCTCGAAAGCCGCAGCGCCGGTGCTATTCAGGACCGCCAGCTCGATGAAATCCTGAACGATTCCAAGCGCTACCCGCCCGCGACTGCTATCCTCCTCGGCGGTGATTTGAACACTAAGTATTTTCCTTCCATCTTTCTTCACAAGCTCGAAGCAGCGGGTTTTCGCAGTAGTTTGGGTGAGCGCATCGAGCGTACCCACACGATCATGATGGCGCTCGATTGGATCTTTGTGAAGGGTCCCGTACAACTGTCCGGCGGCTTGGTGCGCCGCGATATGAAAGGCTCGGATCATTATCCCGTCTACGCGGCTCTCAACCCGGCTCCCTAGAGTGCCGCGCTCAAAGCTTCGCCGGCACTATTTCACTATTTTTTTCGGCGCTCTGTTTCGCGTCGCGTGTAGCGGAGAAAACTCCCGGGATCGAAAAATAGAAGGTAGATCCCTCCCCGGGCTTCGATTCTACCCAGATTTTGCCGCCGTGCCGCTCCACGATTTTGCGGCAGATCGCGAGCCCCAGTCCTGTCCCCGGGTATTCAGTCGCCGTGTGTAAACGTTTGAAGATTCCAAATATGTGCGAATGATAGTCACGCTCGATGCCGATTCCGTTGTCCCGTATCGCTACAATCCATTCCGAGCGTCTCCTTTCGGCACTGATTCGGATAAGCGGTGGCATGTCCGCCCTGCGGTATTTGATTGCGTTGCTCAACAGATTCTGCATGATCTGCTCTGCATGCGTTTCTGAAATTCGCAGTCTCGGCAGCCGGTCGCTCACCACCGCGGCGTGCGCTTCAGCGATCGGCACGCTGCAGCTATCCACCACTTTCGCCATCACCTTGTTCATATCCGCCACTTCAAGCGGAGTGGGTTCGGCGCTGGCTATCTGCGTGTACGCCAGCAGATCGGAAACCAACGCCCGCATGCGATTCGCAAATAACCGAATGAATTTCGCATCTTCCCGCAGAGCCTCCAAAGCTCCGCTCAGAATCCGCTTCTCGACCAGGTCTGAATAAATCATCAAATTGCGCAATGGCTCCTGCAAATCGTGGCTGGCCGAGTACACGAATTGCCGCAGATCTTCATTGGTCCGCTGCAATTCTGCCGTTAGGACATTACCGGAGGAGATGAGCCGATTGATTCGAATCGTCGAGATCAGAACGATCGCGAAAATACCCGCTGACCCGAACGTCGCCACCAATTGAGAGAGTCTCGCGTAAAATCGCGTTAGGGTCCGGTTGGCGATTAGACGCTCCTGTTCGTCGTGCTCGAGCTCTTGCCCTATTTCACGGACACGATCCATCAAGAGCCGTCCGCGAACCGCTTTGATCGCTGCTATGGCGCCGGCCGGATTGCCCCCGTGAATCAGGGCCAGGGTCTTTGCCAGATCGTCTGCTTTTTCCTTGACGGCTTCCTCGAACTCGCGCTGCAAGTCTAATCCCTGCCTGCGTCCGGCATTCAACTTCTCGGCCTGTCTCAATAGTGCGAGTGCTGTAGGAAGGGCTCGCCCGGCTACCCTCAAATAGCGAGCGTCTGTCGTCAGCAGGTATCCCTGTTGGCTCGTTTCGGCCAATTCCAGCCAACTGACTACATCTTTGAGCGATGCGATAATGGCCACACTCACTCTGGTCTGATCCGCGGAGTTAATGTATTTATTCCAAGTGAAGAAGCACAGTACGGATACCAGTAACAACAAGACTAAGGAGATAATGAGCAGCGGCAAAGACGCGCCGAGACCGGAAGCGTTCGCTTTCGACGGCGAATGCACCGGACCACGCTTGAAAAGAGCCATCGGCTTCTCTGAAGCCTACCATCCTCAGCCAAATACCGGAAACGCGCTCATTGTTGTTCGGTGACATGCGTTCCGGCGCGTGAGCCACTCACCCGATCCGCGCAGAATTTCTACAGGAAGTACCAACGAAAGTACTTGCATCGTACCAAGGGCTCTGATATTCTGAGCTAGTCGCCGCCAACGAAGAGTGAAACGGCGAGCGGCCGGAAAAAAGCTTCTCAAGGCTTGCAACCGGCCCAGTGGGTTTGATAAGTTAGCTGAGGGCGATGTTAAGTCGCCAACGGGCAGTAATAAGGTAATCGAGCGCACAGTGTGCAGCCGCTCGATACGGACTCCATAGTAGTTCTCAAGCAGTCCTGAAGTAACCAAGCTACCGTATCTTTAGAAAAGGGTTTATCCCGAGAGTTTTGGGTAAACGCCATCTGAGTCCAGTGAAAGCTGGATCTGGAAAAGCGGACCCGGACGGCTTTCGAGGCCGGCAGTCATCAGGCTTTGCGGATTTTGTTCGTATTCGCCGGGTGGCTGCGCAGTTCATTGACAATCTGGTTGGACGCAATGAAGTAAATTCGTCAGACTTTTTGAGTAAAAGCTGGAACAAAGTGTCCTGGCCTCGGTCAGGGCAGTACTCTAACAATTTGCGCGTACGCAAGTGCGCGCTTTTAATGAGATCAAACGAGAGTTTGATCCCGGCTCAGAATCAACGCTGGCGGCGCGCTTAACACATGCAAGTCGAGCGAGAAAGTGGAGCAATCCATGAGTAAAGCGGCGTACGGGTGAGTAACACGTGGGTAATCTACCTTTTAGTGGGGAATAACCCTGGGAAACCGGGGCTAATACCGCATAATCCTGTGAAGGGAAAGCAGCAATGCGCTGAAAGAGGAGCCCGCGGCCGATTAGCTAGTTGGTGAGGTAATGGCTCACCAAGGCGGTGATCGGTAGCCGGCCTGAGAGGGCACACGGCCACACTGGCACTGAAACACGGGCCAGACTCCTACGGGAGGCAGCAGTGGGGAATCTTGCACAATGGAGGCAACTCTGATGCAGCGACGCCGCGTGAGCGATGAAGCCCTTCGGGGTGTAAAGCTCTTTCGGCAGGGACGATAATGACGGTACCTGAAGAAGAAGCTGCGGCTAACTACGTGCCAGCAGCCGCGGTAATACGTAGGCAGCGAGCGTTGTTCGGAATTACTGGGCGTAAAGAGTGTGTAGGCGGTGCTCTAAGTTCGGTGTGAAATCTCCCGGCTTAACTGGGAGGGTGCGCCGAAAACTGGAATGCTCGAACGTGGGAGAGGAAAGCGGAATTCCTGGTGTAGCGGTGAAATGCGTAGATATCAGGAGGAACACCTGCGGTGTAGACGGCTTTCTGGACCATTGTTGACGCTGAGACACGAAAGCGTGGGTAGCAAACAGGATTAGATACCCTGGTAGTCCACGCCCTAAACGATGCATACTTGGTGTCGGCCATTCAGTTGGTCGGTGCCGGAGCTAACGCGTTAAGTATGCCGCCTGGGGAGTACGGTCGCAAGGCTGAAACTCAAAGGAATTGACGGGGGCCCGCACAAGCGGTGGAGCATGTGGTTTAATTCGACGCAACGCGAAGAACCTTACCTGGGCTCGAACGGCTGCAGACCGGCGGTAGAAATACTGTCTTCCCCGCAAGGGGCTGTAGTCGAGGTGCTGCATGGCTGTCGTCAGCTCGTGTCGTGAGATGTTGGGTTAAGTCCCGCAACGAGCGCAACCCTTGTCCTGTGTTGCTAACCCCTTAAAAGGTGCACTCTCAGGAGACCGCCAGCGATAAGTTGGAGGAAGGTGGGGATGACGTCAAGTCATCATGGCCTTTATGTCCAGGGCTACACACGTGCTACAATGGACGGTACAAAGCGCTGCGAACCCGCGAGGGGAAGCTAATCGCAAAAAACCGTTCTCAGTTCGGATTGCAGGCTGCAACCCGCCTGCATGAAGCTGGAATCGCTAGTAATGGCATATCAGAACGATGCCGTGAATACGTTCCCGGGCCTTGTACACACCGCCCGTCACATCACGAAAGTGGATTGTACTAGAAGCCTGCATGCTAACCCGCAAGGGAGGCAGCGGTCCAAGGTATGATTCATGATTGGGGTGAAGTCGTAACAAGGTAGCCGTAGGAGAACCTGCGGCTGGATCACCTCCTTTCTAAGAGAGACAGTGGCTGGAGTCACTGAAATGGGTTTGTTTTTACGAATCCGCAGTAAGTGGCAGCCTTTCCAGTCCATTCTTCCAGTATTCTCCACTCAGGAAGTTTGATTCGCTTCAGGTCGATCGTGCTGGTCATGATCGGCTGCGTCCAATCGGCCTCGATTATTTACTTTGCTGCTCTGACGGGCCTGTAGCTCAGTTGGTTAGAGCGCACCCCTGATAAGGGTGAGGTCGGTAGTTCGACTCTACCCAGGCCCACCACATCAGAGAGGTTCTGAGCGGCAAACACCAGGGGGCTGTAGCTCAGCTGGGAGAGCGCCTGATTTGCATTCAGGAGGTCGCCGGTTCGATCCCGACCAGCTCCACCAGCTTGATGCCCACCGAAAATCAGAAGAAAGCGCCTGAAAAGCTCAGGCGCTTTCTTCTGCGGTTCGGCGAATGTGTCGAATAGCAGTAGGGTCTTTGAAAATTGAATAGTTATTGACGGGCAACTACAAGTTGCAACGCTGTCACGAGAGCGTCTGGCTTCGTTCCTTAAAAAGCGAAGCGAGGCGACACCAATTATGTGACAGCAGCGCCACCCGGGCCGAAGCTGAGCCGTGACCGCAAGGGAGCGGACTGTGGAAGCTGCGGGTGAGAGAGAAACTCAAAACCGGTTGGCTTCGTTCTTTCAGATTTGCAATTTCTGGAGGAGAGAGCGCCAATCGGACATAGTGTTAATTTTATGGTCAAGCTACTAAGGGCGTGCGTGTGGATGCCTTGGCGCAAATAGGCGATGAAGGACGTGGCTAGCTGCGATAAGCCTCGGGAAGATGCAAGCAATCTATAATCCGGGGATTTCCGAATGGGGAAACCCAAGCTCAGTAATGGGCTTACCTTCCGGTGAATACATAGCCGGCTGGAGCGAACGGGGGGAAGTGAACCATCTTAGTACCCCTAGGAAGAGAAAACAATAGTGATTCCGATAGTAGCGGCGAGCGAACTCGGAACAGCCTAAACTTCGCGATCCGAAAGGAGAGCGGAGGGTTGCAGGACCACTAAACAAAGCTTTCAGCCGTCAGCTCTCAGCAATCAGCTTCAAAAAAGCTGTGCGTTGAAAGCTGAGCGCTGATAGCTTTGTCAAACGAGGTTATAAGAGAGCGTTAAGAGAACGGTTTGGAAAGGCCGGCCAAAGAGGGTGATAGCCCCGTATCCTAAAATGCAATCTTAGCTTCAAGTGGCTCCTAAGTACCGCGGGACACGGGAAACCTTGCGGGAATCTGCCGGGACCATCCGGTAAGGCTAAATACTCATTTGCGACCGATAGTGAACTAGTACCGTGAGGGAAAGGTGAAAAGAACCCCTGTGAGGGGAGTGAAATAGTACCTGAAACCGCACGCCTACAAGCAGTGGGAGGACTATGGCCGGCTCATGCAAGTGAGACGGCAATGTCTGACCTCGTGCCTATTGAATAATGAGCTGGCTAGTTAGTCTCAGTGGCAAGGTTAAGCGAAAGCGAGCCGTAGCGAAAGCGAGTCTGAATAGGGCGTTCAGTCGCTGGGATTAGACGCGAAGCGGGATGATCTACCCTTGGCCAGGATGAAATCCGTGTAACAACGGATGGAGGTCCGAACCGGTGTTGGTTGAAAACAGCTCGGATGAGCTGAGGGTAGGGGTGAAAGGCTAATCAAATTCCGTGATAGCTCGTTCTCTCCGAAATAGCTTTAGGGCTAGCCTCGTATGGTCCGTCTTGGTGGTAGAGAACTGATTGAACTAGGGGCCTTTCCGGGTTACCGAATTCAGCCAAACTGCGAATGCCAAGAACGAGTAATACGGGAGTCAGACGGTCGGGGCTAAGCTTGATCGTCGAAAGGGAAAGAGCCCAGACCATCAACTAAGGTCCCCAAGTACATGCTAAGTGGGAAAGGAAGTCGAGTTCCTCAGACAGCCAGGAGGTTGGCTTAGAAGCAGCCATCCTTTAAAGAAAGCGTAATAGCTCACTGGTCGAGGGACTCGGTGCCGACAATCCAACGGGGCTCAAGCATGTCACCGAAGTTATGGACTCAATTGGAGTGGTAGGAGAGCGTTCCTAGCGAGATGAAGGTCTACCGAGAGGAGGGCTGGATTGCTAGGAAGTGACTCTGCCAGCATAAGTAGCGAAAAGCCAGGTGAGAACCCTGGCCGCCGTAAGTCTAAGGATTCCTGAGAAAGGTTAATCCGCTCAGGGTTAGTCGGGGCCTAAGGTGAGGCCGAAAGGCGTAACTGATGGACACACGGTTAATATTCCGTGACTACGTTTGTTCGATAAAGACCGATGGGGGGACGCACCACAAAAATCCATCTGCGAGAAGGGTCAAGGATGGGTTCAGTGAGATCCGGATAGGCAAATCCGCCGGGTCGTGTGCCAGGAAAATCCTCTAAGGAGAGCAATCGTACCCGTACCACAAACCGACACAGGTGGACGAGATGAGTATTCTAAGGCGCTCGGGTGATGGAGTTGCGAAGGAACTAGGCAAATTAACCCCGTAACTTCGGGAGAAGGGGTGCCCACTTCGGTGGGCCGCAGTGAAACGCATCAGGCGACTGTTTAACAAAAACACAGGTCTCTGCTAAGTCGAAAACGACGTATAGGGGCTGACGCCTGCCCGGTGCCGGAAGGTTAAAGGGAGAGGTTAGCCGCAAGGCGAAGCTTTGAACTGAAGCCCCGGTGAACGGCGGCCGTAACTATAACGGTCCTAAGGTAGCGAAATTCCTTGTCGGGTAAGTTCCGACCTGCACGAATGGCGTAACGATCTGATGACTGTCGGCGCGCTCCGCCCGGCGAACTTGTGGTTCCGGTGAAGACGCCGGATGCCCGCCACTAGACGGAAAGACCCCGTGCACCTTTACTATACCTTTGCAATGAACTATGGTGCGGTCTGCGCAGCATAGGTGGGAGGCTTTGAACTCAGGCTCTTGGGCTTGAGGGAGCCAACGGTGAGATACCACCCTGATCGTACTGTGGTTCTAACCTACTCCCGTTATCCGGGAGAGGGACATTGCAAGGCGGGTAGTTTGACTGGGGCGGTCGCCTCCTAAACAGTAACGGAGGCGCTCGAAGCTTGGTTCACTCTGTTTGGAAATCAGAGGGCGAGTGCAAAGGCATAAACCAGGTTGACTGCGAGACCTACAAGTCAAGCAGGTGGGAAACCAGGACTTAGTGATCCGGTGGTTCTGCATGGAAGGGCCATCGCTCAACGGATAAAAGGTACGCCGGGGATAACAGGCTGATCGGAGTCAAGAGTTCATATCGACGCTCCGGTTTGGCACCTCGATGTCGGTTCATCGCATCCTGGGGGTGCAGAAGCTCCCAAGGGTTAGGCTGTTCGCCTATTAAAGCGGTACGTGAACTGGGTTCAGAACGTCGCGAGACAGTTCGGTCCCTATCTGTGGTGGGCGTAGGAGATTTGATGGGGCTTGCCCTTAGTACGAGAGGACCGGGGTGAACAGACCTCTTGTGATCCAGTTGTCACACCAGTGGCACAGCTGGGTAGCGAAGTCTGGTCAGGATAAGTGCTGAATGCATATAAGTACGAAACCTTCCCAAAGATGAGATCTCCCTGAAGAGCCGTGAAAGACGATCACGTTGATAGGACGGATGTGTAAGCGTAGTAATACGTTGAGCTGACCGTTACTAATAGCTCGTTCGGCTTGACCATAAAATTTACACTATGGTAAGCGCGCAATTTGAAGTAGGCTAAGTCAATAACTATTCAAGACCTTACCCCAAGAGAGTTTTCACGACTTTCGGGTGATATCAGCGAGAGGGTTCCACCCGTTCCCATCCCGAACACGGAAGTTAAGCCTTTCAGCCCCGATGGTACTGCATGCGCGAGTGTGTGGGAGAGTAGGACGTCGCCCGATTAATTGATTAAAAGCCCCGAACGGTCTGTTATTACCGTGTCGGGGCTTTTGCTATTCGATGTAAAATTGCACAGGGTGAGGCTCAGTCATGAACCTTCGAAAGATTATCGTCGAGCTGCAAGCAGAGAAACTTCGCTTGGATGAAGCGATAATAGCGCTCGAGCGGCTCTCCCGCTCAACCTCAAAGCACCACGGCCGGCGGTCCCGCTGGCTGAACCAGGCTACGGTGCCATCCGTAACCGTCGATTCCACTGCTCAGCCGTTTGAATCCAACTCTGAAAAAGCCTCAGCCTAGCTGATTGTCGTGTAGCGCATTCCGGCCCGGACAAGTTTGTCCCCATCAAGCGCATGGCGCCCGTCCAGGACAAAAGCATTGTGCATCTTCTTTGCTATGTGCTCCCAGTCCAAATCCCGGTATTCGGTCCATTCCGTAACCAGGACGAGCGCATCCGCGCCCTCTGCCGCCTCGCTTGCGTCCCGGCACACTTGAACCCCCATTGCGCCGTGTTCCCGCGCGAATCGTTCGCTCGCGATCGGATCGTGAGCCTTGACCCGTACGCCGCGGTCGATGAGCTTTTGCGCGATCTCGATGGCGGGAGCCTCTCTCAAGTCGTCCGTGTTCGGCTTGAAAGCGAGCCCTAAAAGCCCGATCGTGCGGCCTTTCAGAATCTTGAGCTCGGTCAAGAGCTTTTCAACCACCCGGTCCCGTTGCCGCGAGTTCACCGTTTTGGCCGCTTCGACAATGGGCATGTGCAAACCGTATTCGCCGGCCGTCGCAATCAAGGCCGCCGTATCTTTGCCGAAACACGATCCACCCCAGCCGAGCCCCGCGTTCAGGAAGCGCGGACCAATCCGCGAATCGAGGCCAATTCCGCGGGCGACTTCCGATATATTCGCTCCGACGCGCTCAGAAAGTAGGCCAATCTCATTGATGAAGCTGATTTTGAGCGCCAGGAAAGCATTCGCCGCATACTTGATCAACTCGGCCGAAGCCAGGTCGGTCGAAACCAAGGGAATGGCCACCACGTTTTCCGGTCTGTCCAGGTACGTGGGGGCTGAAAAGGTCTGATCCAGAATCGGCCGGTAGAGCGAGTACAGCGTTTCAAGAGCGCGCGGCTCGTCAGCTCCAATCACTATGCGGTCGGGATAGAGGCTGTCGTGCAAGGCCGTGCCTTCCCGCAGAAACTCAGGATTCGAGGCGACAGCAAAATCCGCCTTGACACCGTCGGACCGATGCTGCACGGCCTCTCGAAGCAGTGAGCCGACCCAGTTCCCGCTTCCGATCGGCACCGTCGACTTGTTAACCACCACCGTGAAGTGCTCGTTGACTGTCTGCCCGATTGAACGGGCAGCTTGCGACAGAAACTCCAAATTGGGCGCTCCGGAGGGAGTAGGCGGCGTGCCAACCGCGATGAAAACGACATCCGCGCCTGGAATCGCCTCGCAATAGCTGCTCGTAAACGTCAGATTTGGCAGAGCCTCCTCGAGTATCTCCGCCAGGTTTGGCTCATAGATGGGGATCTGCCCTGCTTTCAATCCTTTGATCTTAGATTCGTCAGTATCCAAGCACGAAACCGAGTGCCCGATGAAGGCCAAACAGACACCCGTCGTCAGACCCACGTATCCTGTTCCGATAATTGCAACGCGCATGTAAAAGTATAAGGAAACGGCCGCCCACAAGGGCAAAGCAAATGATAACCCAATTTGACCATGCGAAAATGCAGACGTGATTGAAGTCATCAATCCTGCTGCGACCGCCGCCAATGCCAAGGCTGTGATCTTCGACTTCGATGGGACTTTGTCACTCATCCGCTCCGGCTGGATGGAAGTGATGGTCCCGCTCTGTGTCGGACAACTGAGAGCCTTAGATACGGGCGAGTCATCGGAGCAGCTTCGGGTCGTTGTCGAGGAGTTCGTTTGGAGGCTGACCGGAAAAGAAACGATTTACCAGATGATGGCGCTAGCCGATGCCATTCGGGAACGGGGCGGACAGCCGCTGCAACCCCTCGCCTATAAAAAAATGTATCTCGACCGGCTCTGGCTGAATATTAGTGATCGGGTGGAAGGGTTGCGTTCGGGGTCGCTGGAGCCCGATCGGTTTTTGGTGCCCGGCTCGAAAGCTCTGCTTGAGAGTCTGACGGAGCGGGGCTTGCTGCTGTACTTGGCCAGCGGGACCGACGATGCTAACGTAAGGGAAGAAGCTGGGCTTCTAGGGGTGGCCAGCTTTTTCAAGGGCGGAATTTACGGTGCCCAAGATGATCTGAAGAGTTTTTCGAAGGCCCTGCTGGTGCAGCGAATCTTGTCGCAAACGGCCGCAATGAAGCCCGATGAGCTCCTGGTGTTTGGAGATGGTTACGTCGAGATCGAGGAGGTCGTCAAGGCTGGTGGTGTAGCGGTCGGAGTCGCCAGCTCCGAGCCGGAGTGTTTGAACGTGGATACTTGGAAGCGGGAACGGTTGGTACGCGCTGGAGCGGATTTTATTGTGCCGAACTACTCGCAATTAACGGAACTGTTTACGGCAGTGCTTCAAGCACCTGCCCTTGTAGAGAATTGATTAAGCGGAGTAGCACGCGGAATGTAACTTTGCCGGTTGCATTCACATCTCTGTGCTAGAAACGCTTGGATATGGGAGGGCATCCTTGTCAACTGAAGTTTTGCCAGCGAATTCTGAAAGCGTCCGACCTGTAATGTCTAGTCCCGCAAACCGTACAAAGATTTTGTTGGCGGACGACCATCACTTAATCCTCGACGCATTGCGCGCCATGATGAGTGATTTTGAAGTCAGGGCGGTGGACAATAGCGACGCATTTATAAAAGAAGTAGATACGTTCCGCCCAGATGTCGCCATTTTGGACATCAAAATGCCTGGTGAAGATGGATTTACCACAGCCCGGAAGGCTTTGGAGCAAAATCCCGGTTTACCAATTGTTTTCTTGTCCATGTATGCTGAGCCCAAATACGTGGATCAGGCGGCTCAAGTGGGGGCCAAAGCTTACCTTTCGAAGGTCGCGCCAGCGCACGAATTGATTTCGGCGGTCCACGCGGTTCTCGAGGGCGAAAACCTGCTGCCAGCACGGACGAATTCGGAATCCGACGGATCTGATTCCTCTTCTAAGAACGAGCTAACGTCCCGGCAGCGCGAGGTGCTGCGGCTGATCGCGCTTGGGAGCAGCGCGAAGGATATCGCAAACCAGCTGAACATATCGGTGCGCACCGCTGAGTTTCATCGAGCGGCCATCATGCAGCGATTGGGACTGCATTCGACCGCACAGATGACCCGTTACGCGATAGCTAACGATATCGCTTAGGCTCCCCGGCCGAGAAGTTATAAAGTGCCCCGCTATAAGTAAAGAACCTTGCTGCTCCTGATCGTAACTGCTGGGATTTGGCTTACGCCGCCGGCTTCTCAAGCGCAAGACACGGGCTCGGATCGGCTCGACACCGGCTCAGAGCAGATGTTGGCATCGCCGGACACGGCTTTCGCGATGAGAGCTGCGCAGAACAGTCTGGCTGAGATTCGAATGGGAAAGCTGGCAGCGGTGAAGGCAAGTGATCCGGATGTCAGGGCGTTCGCTAAGCAGATGGTGGACGATAACACCAAGGCCAGCGACCAGCTCCAAGTCGCTGCCCAACAGGAGAACATGACCTTGCCCGATGTCCTGTCTGTAAAGGATCAGGCAACGTACGACCGCCTCGTCAAGTTGTCGGGAAGCGCATTCGACAAAACCTACGTTGAGAAGATGTTGAAAGACCACGAGGTTGAGCTCAAGGAGTTTCGCAGGGAAGCGTCGTCCGGTAAGGACCTCAACCTCAGAAACTTTGCCTCCCAGATGTTTCTCACTGTGCAGGATCACTTAGAGAAAATCAAGGCGATTCAATCAAGGGTTGGGGTCTCCCGCCAATCCAAGTTCGGGCGCATGTGACTTCAGCGCCTCGACGCAAAACGCAATGTGGTCATCGAGCGGCACACCTAATTGTTGCGCGCCCACAGTAATATCCTCGCGGTTAACGTTTCGCGCAAAGGCCTTATCCTTGAGCTTGCGTTTGGTCGAAGGCACATCGACCTCGAAGATGCTTTTGCCGGGTTTTACATAGGAGCAGGCCGTGAGAAACCCTGCTAGTTCATCGCACGCAAACAAAGCCCGTTCGAGCAGCGACTCGCGAGGAACTCCGCTGTAGTTTGCGTGGGACAGGATGGCGCGCCGTACATCTTCATCGACGCCGCGCTCTCTGAGGATCTGCTCGCCTTTCATAGGATGGTCGGGCGCTGCCGGATGAATTTCCCAGTCAAAGTCGTGGAGCAGAGCGGTGACAGCCCAGCGCTCGGGAGCTTCGCCGAATTTACGCGCATAGGCAACCATGCATGCTTCCACAGCCAGCATGTGACGGCGCAGACTTTCGCTCTTGACGAACTCGCAGACAATTTCCCAGGCTTTGTCTCGAGTCATCAGGCTTCTTCGATTTTCACCGAGGTTAGCTTGTCACCCTGTTTAACGGAATCGACCACCTCCTGGCCCGAGCGCACCTGACCGAACACGGTGTGCTTGCCATTAAGCCAGTCAGTGGCGACATGCGTGATAAAAAACTGGCTACCGTTAGTGTTGGGGCCGGCGTTTGCCATCGAAAGCGAACCTTTCTGATGCTTGTGCGGATTGCCTTTCGTCTCATCCTCGAAACGATATCCAGGACCGCCCGTGCCGGTGCCGGTGGGATCTCCGCCCTGAATCATGAAATCCCCGATGACGCGATGGAAGACTGTTCCATCATAAAAGCCCTCGCGCGCAAGAAACACGAAGTTATTCACGGTCTTGGGAGCGTCTTTAGTAAAAAGGTCTACTACAATCGTCCCGCGGCTGGTTTCCAAAGCCGCTGAATAGCTTTTCGCGGGGTCGATCGACATGGCGGGAGGCGCTGAATATTGTTTGCTCATCTGCCTTCAGTGTAGGGTAGAGGCTCAGCGCGCATCGACCTGGTGACGTTTCAATTGGCGGCATCTCTGCTCCGGGCAGCCGCATATTCATCGGCTACACTAGGGAGTTTGAGTCTCAATTTGGGGAAGTTCTGAACGCGGGGTGCGCGCCTACGCTGAAACCGGTCTCCGCCACGCCACGTCAGGGGAGTGTTCCTCCGGCCATGAATTGGACTCTCTTAAGCGGCAACGAAAGGATTCGCTCTTAGAAATGATTCATCACAGGCCTAAACGCCTGCGTATGCCCGTCTCAGGGGTCTGGCTCCTTGGTTTCTGCATCTGGTTCTCAGGAACGAGCGTGGTGAACGCGAGTCAGCAGACACAACAACCAGCTCCTTCGCAACAGCCTCCCACGCAACGGGCGCCTCAGCAGAATCCGCCAGCCAAACCGCCGCAGCCGCAGAACCCGAATCAACAGAACCCGTTCGAGAATGTTCCCGAAGCTCCCCAAAAGCCAACACAGCCTCAGAATCCAAACGGAGTGCAAGAGGCGAAGCCAGCTACCGTGGGTGCAAACATCATAGAGGGGGTAGACTTTCGTGGTCAGCGCAAAGTTGCTCAAGACTTTCTCCGCGCCCTGATTTACACCAAAAAGGGCGATACATTCGATGAAGAATCCATTCACCGGGACTTCCTTGCTCTCTGGAATTCGGGACGCTTCGATGATCTGCGGGTGGAAACGGCACGAGGGCCCGGAGGCGGTATCATTCTCACCTTTGTAGTCACAGAGCGCCGAACTGTTCATGTGATCGACTACACGGGCAACAAGTCAATCAGCAAGTCGGAAATTCTGGACCGATTCAAAGAGCGGCACGTGAACCTCTCTCCCGAGTCGCAGTTTGATCCAGGGAAGGTGCAGCGTGCTAAGAACGTCCTCGAAGAATACGAGGCGGAGCGCGGCCATCAATATGCCACGGTCACGCCTCAAATCCGGCAGGTTCCTCCCGGCGGCGTGGATGTGATTTTTGCCATCGACGAAGGCCCCAAGGTAAAGGTGGGCCGGATTATCATAGACGGAAATCACGCCATTAGTTCCCGAGATGTAATTCGAGCGATGAAAAACCTGAAGCCTATTGGGATACCTCATTCGCTGCTATTTGAGAGTTTGTTTCCGCGCACCTATGACTCGACGAAGCTCGACGAAGATTCCGAGCGCATACGCATGTTCTACATGTCGCGCGGCTACTTCACTGCGCGAGTGATCAACCATTCCGAGAAGGTCTATGACGTTTACGGTAAGGGGCTGAAAATACCCTTGATCAATCCTAAAAAGCCCGGCAAGCACGTCGATGTCACCATGGTGGTCTCCGAAGGCGATAAGTATTTCCTTCGCAATTTCAATTTTGTGGGTATGAAGTTGTTCCGGACCCCTGACTTGATAGCGCGAAGCATCTTCCGAATGGCTCCGGGCGATACCTTTTCCACCGAGAAAATGCAGAAAGGTTTAGATGATCTGCGCAAGCTGTACGGAAATTTCGGCTACATCGATTTTGTCCCGACTCCTGATCCCGAGGTGGTTCCCGGCAAGGATCAGATCGATCTCACGATCGACGTAGATGAAGGTCATCAGTTCTTTGTTCGCCGTATCGACTTCCAAGGGAACACGAGTACCCGCGACAAAGTGATCCGCCGCGAAATGCTGATCGACGAAGGCGACCTCTATAGCAAACAACTCTTCGATACAAGCATCCTGAAATTAAACCAACTGGGCTATTTTGACCCGTTGAAACCCGATGACGCCGCAGATATCAAGCGGGATACCAAGACGAATACGGTCGATCTGACGATCAAGCTTCACGAGCGCGGCAAAAACTCGATTCAGCTCAATGGCGGAGTCTCGGGTATCTCGGGAAGCTTTATTGGCTTTTCATACGCAACCAATAATTTTCTGGGACTGGGAGAGACGCTCAGTCTGAGTGCACAGATTGGCACGCTGCTGGACAACATCACGTTCGGCTTTACAGAACCGTATCTGTTCGATAAGCCCATTCAGGCTGGCTTCACCGTTTTTTATCAGCGGTACAGCTATAACCAGGGACAACAGGCGTCGATCCTCGCTGGTGAGAACCTGATCAGTTACTACAACGCATTAGGTACTCAGAACCTGTTGAACTACGTCACGAACGGCAGAGGATTTACCACATTCCTCAGTTACAATCTGAGGCGCACCTTTGCGCGGGTCGGCCTCTCCTACAGTTTCAGCGATCAATCGGTGACTCCTATCACCACCGCGGCACAATCCTACTTCTACTATCTGGACTTCGAGGGGGTCGGCGGCCCAAATAGCTTGACCGGTATCAAAACGAGCACCATAACTCCGACTTTCGCGTACAATACTGTGAATCATCCGATTACGCCGACAAAGGGACTTCGCATAAACGCCAGTTTCGGCTTCACGAGTTCAGCGATCGGCGGGAACGTCAACACCTTACAGCCGTCCCTTGATGTTGCCTATTTCCGACGCGGTCTTTTCAAAAGCAACGTAATGGGTTTTCACGTGAACGCTCGCTTCATCACCGGATATAACGGCAGAGTGGCGCCTCCATACAGCCGCTACTATATGGGTGGTGAGGACGACGTTCGCGGCTTCGACATTCTAACCATCAGTCCGTTCGCGTACATCCCGACGAGCACTTCAATCAGCGTTCTAAACAACGATGGCACACAGCGGTATCAAAGGATAGTGAATTCAGACGGTACCGTCGGCGTCGCAGCGGTCACGCAGACGATCCCGGTCTATTCGCTTATCTTGCCGGGTGGCGATACTTATGGTGTCTTCAATTACGAGTATCGTATCCCTATAGTCGGCCCGGTCACGCTGGCGCCCTTTGTCGATGTGGGTGTGGATAAACTGCTGTTTCCGAGCCAACTAGGCCTCAACGCCCAGCGCGTCGAAGACCTGAATGGTTTGTTCCCGCAAGCAAATTTCGGATCGCGCGCGGTGATTCCACCCGGAACCCAGCCGCCTCGCATCTCGACGGGAATAGAGCTTCAGGTACTCATGCCCGTGGTAAACGCCCCGTTTCGCGTATACTGGGCGTATAATCTGAGTGTTGTCAATACAAATTTGCAGCCACCGATCGTGGCGGACCGTTCGTTCTTTCCGAACAATGTGACATACCAAAGCGCTTTGGCGGCATTCGGTCAGGCGATACCTTGGGATGAGCGGCGATCGATTTTCCGCTTTTCTATCGGAAGAACGTTCTAGTCTGGTCGGAGCATAGGCAGTAGCCGTGTGTTCGACAACAAATAAGATACCCAGGAACTTCAGGGAAGGAATTAGGAAGTAGATGTTAATGAAAAGCAGTTTCGTGGTGGCGGCAGCTTGTCTATGGCTGGCAGTTGGAGTAAACGCGCAACAACCAGCGGCCAAGGTCGGTGTAATTAGTGTTCAGGGTGCGATTGTCGGAACCCATGATGGCCAGAAGGCTTCGCAGGAGTTGGAAGTAAAATTCAATCCGAAGAAGAAGGAGTTTGACACCCGGCAGAGTGAGATTGCGCAACTTCAGGATCAATACAACAAGGGCGGCAGCGTCATGAATGAGGACAAGCGCAATCAGCTTGCCCGCGATATTGACGAAAAAAAGAAACGCCTCGAGCGCGATATGCAGGATGCGAACGAAGAGCTGCAATCCGAGCAGCAGAAGGTTCTGCAGGGTTTGGGCCAGCGCATGATGGCCGTGATTGAGAAGTACGCCAAAGATAATGGCTATACGATGATCCTAGACGTCAGCAACCCGAACACACCGGTTTTGTATGCATCGAGCGGGATCGACATTACGCAGGATATTGTGCAGCTCTATGACAAGACATCGACGAATGGGGGGCCCGCGAGCACTCCTAGCGCGACGGCGGCACCGACGCCCGGTACGCCCCGCACCACCGGTTCGGTCCCCGGAATTCCACGCCAGTAGCTCCGCGAACGCGGGCTCTTGATTCCGACGGAATGGGCCGTGGTTCTGAGGTCGTTCCACGCTAGCATGAGGGTGTGCCAATGCGTAGCTTGGTCCTCCCTTTCCTTCTGTTTTGTGGCGCGGCGAGCGCCGAAGTTCATCCACTTACGCTTCAGCAGGCGCTCGAACTCGCCGCCCGCCAGAATCCGGATGTCACCCTCGCACGGCTCGATCAACAGCGCGCGGAAGCGGGTATACGCGTGGCGCAAGATCCCTTCCATCCAAAGGTGACTGCCGGTAGCGGCGCGGCTTATACCTACGGCTATCCAAACACTATCGAGGGCAGTGCCCCCGCCATCTTTCAGGTGACGACGCAGGAATCTTTATTCAACCGCCCAAAAACTTACGAGGTTGCCGCGGCCCGCGAGCTTGCGCGTAGTTCAGAATATGGGGCTCAAGCGAAAGTAGACGACGTCGCCTATCAAACTGCCGATCTCTTTTTGACAGCAAGCCAGATCGAACATCAGAGTCAGACGACTTCCGATCAACTCCCCAGCCTGCAGAAAGTGGTGGATACCATGTCCGCCGCAGTCAGTGAAGGGAGCGTGCTGTCTCTTGAACTGAAGCGAGCGCAGCTAAATCTCACCAGCTCGCAAGTGCAGTTGAGTTCGGAGCGTCAGGATCAGGACTATTACGAGACGATGCTGGCGGTGGTTGTCGGGTTTCCGGCGGCCGATCGCGTTAAGCCAGTCGATTCAGACATTCCGGCGGTCGTGCTGCCGGCCTCTGAAACAGAGGCGGTCGATTTGGCCGTCCGCAACAACCGCCAATTGCGGCAAATGCAAGCTAACATTCTGGCGAAGGAAATGGATCTTCGCTCCTACAAAGCCGCCCGGCTTCCACAAGTCGATCTCGTCGCGCAGTATTCCCTTTTTCTTAAATCCACTTATCAGCAGTACTTTCCCTCGAATCGCTTTCAGAGCAACAACGCACAAATAGGCGCCGCCATCTCCATCCCACTTCTGGTGGGAGCCGGACGGCAAGGTTTTCTCCAGCAGTCGCTCACCGATATGCAGAAGCTTCGCGTTCAGACCGATCAGGTTCGCAATCGTATCCTGGTCAATACCCGGCGCAGCTACGAGCAATGGGAGCAGGCCAAGAGCCTTCGTGACCTGGCGCGCATGAAGCTTGATCTTGCCCGAGAAGAGCTTACTGTGAAGCTTGCCCAGAATGCCGAAGGAAGGATGCCGCTGAGTGAACTAGAAAGAGCGCGCATCGAAGAGAGTAATCTCTGGATGCAATTGTATGATTCAGAAACTCAAGTGACCCGCGCCAAACTGGCAATCCTCCGCCAAACGGGAACTCTTATGGCGGCCGTCCAGGCGAGGGGAGAGCAGCCTCGTGCTGGCCGCCCCTGAGTCTGCGGGTGGCGATGCTCGTCCAGTTCCGGCGATTGAATTAGTGGATCTGCGAAAGGCCTATAACGGCGTCCAGGCAGTTGATGGGCTTTCGGTGATAGTTCCACAGGGATCGTTCTTCGGATTCCTGGGACCCAACGGAGCGGGCAAAACGACGACCATCAGGATGCTGATGGGGCTTGCCCAACCGGATGCAGGCACGATGAGTATTCTTGGCCTTCCCATGCCCGAAAAGTCGCTGGAGATTCGCAGAGCGATCGGACTGGTTCCCGATGACTCACTCCTTTTCGATTACCTGACCGGCCTAGAGTATCTGGAGTTCATTGCACGCTTATATGGTTTGCCCCGTTCCATGGCCAAGGATCGAGGACGTGAACTTCTGCAACTTTTTGAGTTGCAGGAGAATTCGCGAAAGCTAATCGGGGAATACTCCAAAGGCATGCGAAAACGGCTGGCGCTTGCCGCGGCGCTGATCCATAGGCCTCGGTTGTTTCTCATGGATGAACCGTTCGAGGGGGTCGACGCCATAGGTGCTCGCTTGATGAAAGATATCCTGCTCTCGCAAGTGAAACACGGAGCCACCGTTTTCCTGACTTCCCATGTTTTGGAAGTGGTGGAAAGAATTTGTGATCAGGTGGCCATCATCAGTCATGGCAAAGTGATTGCACAAGGCACCATGGAAGAGCTCAGAAGCCATGCGACGGCCGAGGCGACGTTGGAAGACATCTTTGTCAATTTAGTGCATGCCGGGCGTTACAGCGAAAACTTGGACTGGCTCTGATCCATGTGGAAGCAGATCGCGGCCATCGCCTGGGCCCAATTTCGTATCGGACGGAATCATTTGCCGCGCGCCGGCCTGGGCACGATCGTTACGTGGTTCGCCCTGCTTTTCTGGTACGGGCTTTACACAGCGCTTGCACTCTATCTCGCGTGGAGAATTCCTCAAACTTCGATTGGCGAATTAACAAAATGGCTTCCGGCCGGGCTTTTGGGAATTTTTCTCTTCTGGCAAGTGATCCCGCTGTTTACGCTCAGCAGCGGCTGGTCCCTGGAGCTCAATAAGCTCCGGATCTATCCCGTGAACAACGGTGCTCTATTTGGCATCGAAGCGCTCTTGAGAGTTACCAGTTCGCCGGAGATGCTTATCGTGTTAGCTGGTGCAGTTGCGGGCCTGTTTCGGCACGCGGCAATCCCCACCGGTGCGCCGCTGGTAATTCTGGCATTCATTCCCTTAAACTTGTTTTTTCAGCTGGGCGTTCGTGACCTGATTCTGCATTCATTTGAACGCAACCGGCTTCGTGAGTTGTTCGCAGTGGTTGTGATCGGCGTGGCTGTTGTTCCTCAACTGCTTCTAAGAACGGGCCTCGGGCCGACTTTGAAGCCGTATTTCTTGGCTGTAGCCCAAAGTCATTGGGCGCCGTGGTACGAGGCCGCATCGCTCAGCCTGGGACGGATCAGAGTTTCAGATATCGCTTTCTTGCTTTTTTGGACAGCGATCTCTTTCGGCTTTGCTCGCTGGATGTTTGCCAAGAGTCTTTTAGCGGAGGACGGCTTTCAGCGTGCGGCCGTCGAAACGTTCCGTCATGATGCCGTGAGATTCACGTTTTCGGCCGTGGCCACGCGAGTTTTTCGGGACCCCCTGGGCGCACTGATTCAGAAGGAGCTTCAATCGCTTGCGCGTATGCCCAGGTTTCGTGTACTGTTTGGAATGTCCTGCATATTGGGCATAGTCGTTTTCGTTCCGGCTGCACTCAATGGGAATGATCCCACTTCTCACTTTATGCAGAACAATCTGCTGCCGGTGGTGAACGTTTACGGCCTGCTCCTGCTGAGTGACACGTTACTGCTGAATGCCTTCGGTCTGGATCGGGGTGCTTCGCAAGCCTACTTCGTCGTGCCGCTTTCGCTTAGGACTGTTTTGAAGGCCAAGAATTTGACAGCCGTTGTCTTCGTAGTTCTACAAAGCGCCGTGATTCTTGCGGTCGCCGCGATTGCCCGCGCTCAGATCACTTGGAGGAGCGTTGCATCCGGACTTCTCGCTTCCGCCGTAGTCACGATCTTTTTGCTGACCATAGGAAACTGGACGTCGCTCTCAATGCCGCGGCCGACAGATCCAAAGCAGACTTTTCGGAAGCAAGGTGGAGCAAAGATGCAGATCTGGCTTCTTGGGTGTACCACGGGTCTTTTCTTATTGGTAGGCTTTGCTTTCCTGGCCCGTTACGCTCTTCAAAGCGATTGGGCGCTCTTAGCCGTTTTGAGTTTCGAATTCCTGGTTGGACTGGTGGTCTACCATTTGGGTCTGGAGTCGGCAGCGGAGCGCGGGGCGCGGAATCGCGAGAAGATCGTGCAAGTGCTTTCGCGGAGCGGCTCGCCAGTCAGCTTAGGCTGAAGATTCATGCTCATGTAAAAGTTTGCTGATCTCACGTTCAATCGCGTCCCTTACGGTTTCCTTTGCCGCATCGTCCTGATACTTCTGACGCGGCCAAAAGAACCCCTTCAATCCGTCTCTACGCCTGCGAGGAACCACATGAATGTGCAAATGGGGTACGGTTTGGCTTACACGGTTGTTGATCGCAATGAATGTTCCTTCGGCATCGAGAGCCGATTCCACAGCCTTGGCAAGCAGTTGCAGCGTGGTCATAGCGGTGCCCGCCAGTTCCTTAGGTAATTCGAGAAGCGTAACGTAGTGTTCGCGGGGGCAAAGCAACACGTGGCCTGGAAAAAGCGGGTGATTGTCCAGAAATGCGATGAAATCCTGGTCTTCATAGACAACGTGGGCCGGCACAATCGACCTCGCGATGTTACAAAAGATGCAATCAGAAGCTGGCATTTCTATCACTATTTTGATTCTCCAGGTCCGATCTCAATCAGGAAGCCCGGCCGGCTCGGTCAGACCTACTTTATCTACCCACAGCACCAAATCACCGCGATCATCCACATCGAAAGCCGCGGCAAACTTTGCCCCCCACAGAATTTCGTCGTAACGGTAAGAGTAACGAGCGTATACGATTTGGCCGAAGGTCTCATCGAAGCCGCGCATCATGACCACTATTTCGGCTTGTATCCGCGCCAGGTCTTCCTCGGTCTTCCCATTTAATGGGCTCTTTCCCGTGATGGGATGCACGACCGTCCAGGTCAGAGGCAGGAATAGAACTTGTGTCCTTTCCAACTCGAGCTGGTTGTACTTGCGCTGCGGTCGGCCGTCCACGAGTTCCACGGTCATTAGCATTACGCGAGCCTCCGCTTCGATCAGGTTGTCGGCGCGGCGATTGACCACGCGAAACTGGAGGCTGGTTCCGTCACGATACGGGGCAATGACCATATTTGAACTGAACCCAAACCGGGCTGATGGTCGCGAGAAGCGTCCAAACAAGAGGCCGGTAGCAATAGCGAAGGCCATCAATCCCATTAGTGCCTCGATCGCAGCAATGGCATTCGCCAAAAGACCAACCGGGTACATGTTTCCATATCCGACGGTTGTGAGAGTGTGAGTGCTGAAAAAAAACAGATTGAAGAAATGCACCACCGCGTACTTCGATTCGGCGCCTTTGATACCGCCATCGGCTACAGCCATATAAACCCAGGCAAACGCGAGATTGACAATCACAAACGTCGCGATCACAATCGCCGCAAAAACCCACCACGAGGTGCTGATCAGAAACGTATACGGATTGAAGTCCTGCCAGGTATTGCCCGCGCGGTGAATGTTGAACTCTCCATCCTTGTTGACAATCCGATTCAGCGCGCCAGTATATTTTTGGGTTAAACCTGGATCGAAGTTGACTGCGGATGAGTTTGGGTACGTAAGTGGCGATTCACTCATATATTTGGTTTTTTCCTATATGCTTCTTTGCTGCGGCGAGGCGCTTCGCGTATTGCGTTTACTTTCTCAGTTCCATCCAGGCAAGGAAACCGAAGCCACCCGCGATAACCAGGCGAATACCAATTAGCCAGGCCTTGTCTCGCATCAGTGCATGGTCAATACCCAGGGCCACGAAGCCAAGAGCAATAGCGAGATACCACCAGCCCATCCAGGGAGTCTTGCCTCTGCGCATGTCCCAGGATAGTCACGAGAGCGACGCATTCCCGCACTGTTACGCTGGCTGAAGGACAGTATGTCACGGACTGAATCGACCATGCTACCCCTCGGCACACCTGCGCCGCGCTTTGCTTTACCTGACGTAGTTTCCGGCAACACTATTAGCTTGGACCAATTTGCAAGCAAGAAGGCGCTGCTGGTCATGTTCATCTGCCGTCATTGCCCTTACGTCAAACACGTGCAGCATGAGCTGGCGAAGCTCGGCGGCGACTACGTCGGAAAGAGTGTCGGGATCATTGCCATCTCTTCAAATGATGCGGAAGCTTATCCCGACGATGCTCCGGAAAGCCTCAGGGAGATGGCACTTGCTCTCAACTTTCAGTTTCCGTACTGCTATGACGAAACGCAAAACGTTGCTCGTTCTTTTGGCGCAGTATGTACGCCGGACTTCTTTGTTTTCGATCAAGACCGGCGCCTGGCTTACCGGGGCCGATTAGATAGCAGTCGCCCGCGAAGCGCTGACCCGGTGACAGGGAATGAACTTCGTGCGGCTATCGATGCGCTTCTCGATGGCAAAGGCGTAGACCCCAATCAGAGGCCGAGCATGGGCTGTAACATCAAGTGGCGCTCGTGATATCGTGCGATTGCCATGCAATCTAGATCCAACCCAACCCGCCGCCGGTTCGTTTCAAACCTCGCGGGTGCATCTCTTGCGGTCGCAGGCGTGCATGCGGCTGCTGCCCGGAGATACCAGCAACATCCCGATCGGTCTCGAACTTTATTCGGTCCGCCACGAGTTAGAAAAAGATCCGTCTGAAACTCTCAAACAAGTGGCGCAGATGGGTTACCAGTGTGTCGAATTTTTTGCGCCGTATTACGACTGGACGCCAGATCATGCGAAGCAGGTACGCAAGCAGCTAGATGATCTGAAGTTGCATTGCTATTCCACGCATAACGGCAAAGAATCCTTCACGGACGATGGATTAAATAAAGCGATCGAGCTGAATAAGATACTTGGCACGCGTTTCATTGTTTTGTCGTCGGCGGGAGATTTGACGACCTTGGACGAATGGAAACAGGTCGCTGATCTTCTGAATAAAGGAAATAGCCGGATGGAATCCGATGGCCTGCATGCTGGGTATCACAACCATGATGTCGAGTGGAAGCCGATTGACGGGAAGAAGCCTATGGAGGTTCTTGCTGCCAACACGGATAAGAGCATCATGCTTCAACTAGATGTCGGGACTTGCGTTGAAGCAGGCAGCGACCCGGTTGCCTGGATCAACGCAAATCCGGGCCGGATTAAGTCTTTGCATCTGAAAGAGTGGTCGCCTACAGGCGGGTATAAAGTTCTTTTCGGCGAGGGCGTCGCGCCGTGGAAGAAAATTTTCGCCGCTGCCGAGGATCGTGGAGGCGTCGAATACTATTTGATCGAGCAGGAAGGGAGCCGGTTTCCCGAGTTTGAGACCGCCAAACGCTGCTTGACGGCCTACGAAGACCTGCGGCGTGGCAAAGTAGTCAAACTGCCGATCCGCGTTTGACTGAGCGGATCAGAATCTTCGTGACGGGCGGCACTTTTGATAAACAGTACGACGAGATCAAGGGCCGCTTGTTTTTCAAGGACTCGCACCTGCCGGAGATGCTCGCATTAGGTCGCTCCAAGTTGCCTGTTGAAGTGCGCACGCTCATGATGGTCGATAGTCTCGAGATGTCGGATGCGGATCGCGAAATCATAGTGGAACAGTGCCGTGCGGTTCCGGAGTCGCGCATCGTCATCACACACGGTACGGACACGATGGCGATCACGGCGCGCGTTCTTGCCAGCCGTGTTCGGGATAAGACAATCGTTCTGACCGGCGCTATGATTCCGTATGCCTTCGGTAGTTCTGACGGACTCTTCAACCTTGGAGGTGCGCTCGCCTTCGCCCAGACGTTGCCCCATGGTGTCTATGTGGCGATGAACGGCCGGTATTTTTCAGCCACTGAAGTCTACAAGAACACGGAGAGCGGTATTTTCGAACGAGCGCATGCGCCGCTTCCTTAACGCATGTCTGCGCCTGATTTCGACGTAATCGTGGTTGGAGCGGGCGTCGCCGGCCTCGCCTCGCTCAGCGAACTGGATCGAGCCGGATATAGCGTCCTGTGCCTCGAAGCCCGCGACCGAATTGGCGGCCGTATCCTTTCTGTGCATGACCCGCTCGCTCCCTTGCCTATCGAACTAGGTGCGGAATTTATTCATGGCCGACCTAGCGAGATTTGGGACATCGTTCGTTCTGTTCCTCTTGCCGTCTATGACTGCGCCGATGCCTCAGTGCGCATCAGAGACGGTATAGTCCAGCGTCATCAGGACGCATGGCAATCAGTCACTCATCTGATGAAGGAAATGCGAGAGCAAGTAGGGCGGGGAAGGGACGAATCCTTTTCGAGTTTCTTGGAGCGATCCGATCAGCCGCCTGCTGTCAAGGAACTCAGCGCCTCGTTTGTGGAAGGTTTCAATGCCGCGCGGAAGGAAATTATTGGGATTGCCTCGCTTGCAAAGGACGAAGAGGCTGCCGAGAGAATAGACGGTGATCGATCGTTCCGTTTGCTAAACGGCTATGACTCCATTCCGCTCCATATCTTGCGCGGCATTAGAGACGCCCAGTCGAAGTTGCGCCTCAATACGGTCCTGACTACGGTTGAGTGGCGCGCGGGACAGGTCAACTTGAGTACAAGTTCTGCTGTAACCGGAGACGTCTATCACGTCTCGGCGAGGCGGCTGGTCCTTACAGTTCCTCTCGGAGTGCTGCAAGCCGCCGCGGATACTCCGGGAGCTATTTGTTGGAATCCAGAGCCAGAACGGATTCTGACCGCGGCGTCGCACCTCGCTTTTGGGCAGGTTGTTCGCATTGTTCTACGCTTCACACGCGCCTTTTGGGAAGGCGATAGCGCTTTTGCGGAGGCTGGATTCTTGTTCTCCAATGAAGGCGTTTTCCCTACGTGGTGGACTACGCTTGCGGCGCGGACGCCCATCCTCACGGGCTGGAGTGCCGGCCCAAATGCTGACACCCTGCTAGGCGCGACCTCCGAGGAGGTTAGCAGGCAGGGCATTGCTTCACTCGCACGCATTCTGAGTACAACTCCAGAACGAATCCGGCGCTCGCTCGCATGCGCGTACTTCCACGACTGGCACGCCGACCCACTTTCGCGGGGCGCCTATAGTTATGTTCCCGCAGGGGCGCTGCCCGCCCGAGATAAGTTGGCGGAACCTGTTGCGGATACCCTCTATTTCGCCGGCGAAGCGACAGAGATGAATGGACACAGCGCAACTGTACACGGTGCGATAGCCTCAGGCGTCAGAGCCGCAAAACAAATACTTCAAGCGGGGCGATAGACTGATCAAAATGAAAATCACTCGAAGAAATGCGTGTGCGGGTCTCCTCGGCAGCGCATTGCTGGCGCGTTCACAGTCGGTTCGCCCGGAGTTGCCTCCTGGCGTAGAGATTGAGAAGAGTCCATTTGAAGGCACGCGAGAGTCTCTCTCGTCTTACGAAATACCGGAGTGGTTTCGCGATGCGAAATTTGGCATCTGGGCGCATTGGGGGCCGCAGTCTGCGATCGAGGATGGGGACTGGTACGCCCGCAACATGTATATGGAGGGAAGTCCGCAGTACGAATACCACGTCGAAACATACGGCCATCCTTCTAAATTTGGCTATAAGGACACTATTCCTCAGTGGAAAGCGGAAAAGTTCGAGCCGGACGAATTGATGCAGCTTTATAAACAGGCCGGAGCCAAATATTTCTTCAGCATGGGCGTGCATCACGACAACTTCGATCTTTGGAACTCAAAATATCAACCCTGGAATGCGGCAAAGATGGGACCGAAGAAAGATATCGTCGGCCTGTGGCGCAAAGCAGCGCTCAACCAGGGGCTGAAATTCGGCGTAAGCGAGCATCTTTGGATTAGTTATAAATGGTTCTCGGTTAGTCATGGGCACGATATGACCGGGCCGTTAGAGGGCGTGCCCTACGACGGCGTCAATCCAAAATATTTCGATCTTTATGTCGATTCTGATGAAGTGCATCGCAAATTGGAATGGGATGAAAGCGGCATACCTGAGTGGTGGAAGCGGCATTGGTACATGCGGATCAAAGATCTCGTTGATCAGTATCAGCCGGACCTGCTCTACACGGACGGTGCGCTGCCGTTTGAAGATTACGGTCTGAATCTGGTAGCCCATCATTACAATTCGAGTGCGCGGCGTAATGGAGGGAAGGCGCAGACGGTCTACTTCAGCAAACGGCCCCAAGATGCTTCACGGGGAATCGCGACCCTCGACGTGGAGCGCGGCATTGTGGATACCATTTGGCCGCGACCCTTCCAGACTGATACCTGCATTGGCGACTGGCATTACAAGCGCGGTGTTCGGTACAAGACGCCAAAGACCGTGATTGACTTATTGGTGGATATTGTCAGCCGCAATGGAAACCTTCTTCTTAACTTTCCTTTACCTGCAAGCGGCCAATTAGATCTCGAAGAACGTAATGTGCTCGCTGGCATCACGAAATGGATGTCGGTCAATGGTGAAGCCATTCACGGTACACGCCCCTGGAAAATCTTCGGAGAGAGTCCGGAAGTTCAGACAGCTGAGAAGAGTTCTTCGTTTAACGAGAAGAACCGCAAAGATCTCACTGCCTCAGACGTGCGCTTCACAACCAAAGGTGAGACGCTCTATGCCTTTGTGATGGGGTGGCCTGACTATCAGGCAGAAATCCGGCCGCTCGCAACCGGCACTGCGCTCAGAGTTGGAAAAATCCAGCGAGTCGAACTCCTTGGCTTCGACGGGCAATTGCAATTGACGCAGGATGAATCAGGATTGAAGATCCGTCTTCCAGAGAAAAAGCCATCGACTACGCCGTGGTCTTTAAAATCACTGGCGCGTAATTGACGGACTTTCTGGCAAGCCTCTTAGCGACGAACTAGCGACTCTCGACCCGCTAATCTGGATTATGGTTCTGCTGTCGCAAGGCCGCGTTATAGATGGTTCCGGAGCCGATCCTTTTTCAGCATCTGTGCTAATCGATGGCAAGCGGATCACCGCAATCGGACCGAGGCTCGATGCGCATGACTGCCAGGTAATCGATTGTACCGGACTGATCATCGCGCCGGGCTTTATCGATCTTCACAGCCATTCCGATCTCCAGGTCCTCGAACCGCGAACCGAGAAGCTTAAGCAAGGGGTGACCGCGGAGGTGGTGGGAAACTGCGGCTTTTCCCCATTTCCATACGCGGAAGACCCGGGCGCTTTACGTGCGTTTGCTGCTGGAATTCTGGGAAAACCGGATGGATGGGGCTGGCCCTCCGCGGCCTCGTATATAGAGGCGCTCGGTTCCGCTCAATCTCTTGATCGAGCCATACCGCTGGTTGGGCATGGCAGCCTGAGAATCGCGGTCCATGGTCTCGGACAGGAAGCCCTGTCGAGCGACGAACTTGATAGCATGTGCGGTTTGCTCGAGGACTGCCTGGATGCGGGCTGTGCGGGCTTGTCGACTGGTTTGATGTATGCGCCCGGGTCTGCAGCGGGTCCGCAAGAGTTGGGGCGCCTTTGTGAAGTCGTTGCCCATAAGGGCAAGCTTTACGCATCGCATATCCGGGGTTACGGAAAAACTTTGGTGGAGGCTGTTGGCGAGCAGATCGACTTGGCTAGCCGCACCGGCTGCCGCCTACAAATCTCTCATCTACAGGCAGCCGGACGGAAGAACTGGCATCTGCAAGCGCCGGCCCTGGCCGAAATCGAATCGGCGCGGGCGCGCGGTCTGGACATCGAGTTCGATATCTACCCTTATCAATGCGGCAGCTCGGTTCTGACTCAGCTTCTACCGCAATGGACCATGGATGGAGGGATACCCGCGCTCCTAGGCCGCATACAAAATGGCGCGACCCGGGCCCGGATTGTTCAAGAGCTTAACGACTCCGCCACCGATTGGCGAGACGTGACCATCTCGTCAGTGAATAGCGCTATCAATGAATGGCTCATCGGCAAAACCGTTACGTCGGGCGCGGAACGGCGCGAGCAAAGAGAAGCGGAGTTTGTGCTTGATCTACTCGCGGAAGAACAGGGTGCGGTGAATATGATCACGTTCAACCAGAGTGAGACGAACCTGCGACAGTTAATCACGCATGACCTCTGTTCGGTTATCACCGACGGTTTCTATGTGAAAGGCAAGCCCCATCCCCGTCTGCATGGGACATATCCGGAGTTGCTTGGAAAACTCGTGCGGGATCTCGCCTGGCTCACCCTCCCGCAGGCTGTTCACAAGAGCACTGCCCAACCTGCCGCCCGCCTCAACTTGAGGGATTGCGGTTTGGTTAAGGAAGGCGTATTTTGCAGATCTTGTGATTTTCGATCCGGATACGATACAAAGCACGTCCAGTTATGCTGACCCCGCTGAGGAGCCACGGGGCATCGCCTTTGTTATGAAACGTGGCGAGATAGTTCTGCACGGCGGCCAGTCTTAGAGGACGCTGAGGGACACGTCAGGCTCTTTGGATACACTGGTACGGCGGCTGATTAAGAAACCACAACCTCCTTGGACGAGGGGCAGACGTCCTAGTCTGCTGAGTCCTCCATGTGGGCCGCGCGATAGCTCGACCGGTGACCGTTGTGCGAGTGGCCCGGAGATTTTTGTATTTCGTTGCGCGTACCTATTACAATCCTGAGCCCTCGTATTGGCTTCCGTCATCTTGCAAATAATGAAGGGAATGAAGGAACTCCGTTCCGGAATCCGAAAACCGCTCCGGACAAGCAGTTGAAAAAACCTGTCTATGATGAGTCGCTCTAAAATTGCTTTAAGTGTTTGTGGCCTCTCGGCTCTCTTCCTCGATACGAATGGTTGCGCTTCAAAGACTGCTATACCAGCAGCCCCTCCGCCTCCACATGTGACCGTTGCCTCCGTTGAGCAAAAGAACGTGCCGATATATGGAGATTGGGTAGCCACGCTGGACGGATATGTAAACGCCAATATCCAGCCACAAGTATCTGGTTATCTGATTCGCCAGAATTATCGCGAGGGATCGCTGGTTCGCAAGGGTCAAGTACTGTTCGAAATCGATCCCCGGCCATTCCAGGCTGTGCTCGATCAGGCAAATGGGCAACTCGCTCAGGCAAAGGGCCAGTTGGGTCAGGCGCAGGCTCAATTGGGTCTTGCGCAGATCAACGTAAAACGCGACACGCCACTCGCTCAGGCGCATGCTATTGCTCAGAGCCAGCTGGACAACGATGTTCAGACTGAAAAGCAGAACCAGGCGCAGATTCTCGCCGGTCAGGCCAGCATCAAAGCTGCCGAAGCGAATGTGGAGACGGCCCAGCTCAATCTTGGATTCACAAAGGTTCGTTCCCTGGTTGACGGAATCGCAGGACAGGCAACCACACAGATCGGTAACCTGGTGAGTCCAAGCACCATACTTACCGCTGTTTCTCAAGTAGATCCGATCAAGGCTTACTTCCCGATTAGCGAGCAGGAATACCTGCGCATCGCCGATAAAATCAACCCGGGACAGGACCTGCTGCGAATGAAAAATCCGGTACCTCTTCAAATGACGTTGGCGAACGACAGCACGTATCGGTACCAAGGGCGCATTTTATTTGCTGATCGGCAGGTGGATCCTTCGACCGGAACGATACGCATTGTGGCGGCATTCAACAACCCGGGCAACATCCTCAGGCCAGGCCAGTTCGGCCGCATTCGAGCTATGACTTCTATGCAGAAAGATGCTCTGCTCATTCCGCAAAAGGCCGTTACCGAGCTGCAGGGCCGTTATCAAGTTGCCGTGGTGAGCAGCGATAACAAAGTCAGTGTTCGTTCAGTTGAAGTGGGCGACCGCGTGGGACCGTTATGGATTATCACGAAGGGCCTTGCTGCCGGTGACCGCGTAGTGAGTGAGGGTACTTCAAAGGTCCGGGATGGAGCAACCGTGAATCCCACCCCGGAGCGCCCGGCACTCGCCGAGGCCGAAGCGTCTTCCTCCGCAGGCAAGTAAACATGTCAAAGTTCTTTATAAACCGTCCCATCGTCGCAATAGTGATTTCGATCGTTACGGTCATCGTAGGTATCGTCTCGATGTTGAGATTGCCGATCGCGCAATTTCCGAGTATCGTTCCGCCGGAGATCCAGGTTCAAGCTACTTATCCCGGCGCAGATGCTCTCACCCTAGAGCAATCTGTTGCCACACCGCTTGAGGCACAAATCAGCGGCGTCGACAACATGGAATATATGTATTCCGTCAACGCCAACAATGGCACATCTCAGATCACCATTGACTTTGACGTGAACACCGATCCGAATATCGATCAGGTTCTCACGCAGTTGCGTGTGTCGCAAGCGCAATCGCAACTGCCGGCACAGGTTAATACTGCTGGGTTGATTGTAAGGAAATCGCCGACAGCGCCTTTAATGCTGATCGCGCTGTACTCGCCCAAAGGGTCATACGACAGCACGTTTCTCGCTAATTACAGCTACATTAACCTGGTTGACGAGCTTACGCGAGTCAAAGGAGTTTCCAACGTAAACGTTTTCGGCGCAGGACAATACGCAATGCGCGTCTGGGTCAATCCCGACAGACTCAATAAGCTGGGTGTGACTGTTCCGCAGATAGTTGCCGCCTTACAGAGTCAGAACACCGTCAATCCTGCCGGACAGATCGGCGCCGAGCCAGTTCCGAATGGTCAGCAATTTACCTATACAGTCCAGGCGCAGGGACGCCTTATATCTCCCGAACAGTTTGGTGACATCGTCTTGCGTGCTAACCCAGATGGATCAAACCTTCGGCTCAAGGATGTCGCGCGGCTTGAACTCGGGGCGCAAACATACAATTTGCTCGGCCGGTACAATGGAAGACCTTCGTCGATTCTTGCCCTCTATCAACTTCCGGGGTCGAATGCCGTAGACGCTGCTAATGGAATCCGTAAACGCATCGCCGAGCTGGCAAAACGTTTCCCTCAGGACCTCTCGTATCAAGTCAGTTTAGACACTACCAAAGCTGTAACTGAGGGGATGCAAGATATAGTGCGCACCTTGTTTGAAGCTCTCGCGCTGGTTGTTTTTGTCGTCTACTTCTTTCTCCAGGGCTGGCGCGCCACCATCATCCCGCTGGCCGCCGTTCCGGTTTCCTTAATCGGCACCTTCATTATTTTTCCCGCGCTCGGGTTTTCCATCAACACGCTCTCCCTTTTTGGCCTGGTACTCGCCATCGGATTGGTAGTTGATGACGCGATTGTCGTTGTGGAAGCGGTAGAGCGGCACATCGAGGAAGGCATGACCCCGCGCGATGCCGCCCTTCAGGCGATGAGCGAAGTGGCGGGACCTGTTGTGGCGATCGCACTTATCTTAACCGCGGTTTTCGTTCCGACTGTTTTTATTCCAGGAATCACAGGTCGCCTGTACCAACAGTTCGCAGTTACGATTGCGATCTCGGTTATCTTCTCCGCTTTTAATGCGCTCTCACTGAGTCCGGCTTTGGCGGCTCTCATCCTGAAGCCTAAGAAACATCGTCGCGGGCCGCTCGCTCGCTTTTTCGACGGGTTTAATCGCTTCTTCGAACGCGTGACGCACGGATACGTTAGTTTTTCCGGCCTGCTGCTCCGAAAAGCCGTCATTAGTTTGCTTTTTCTGGGGCTCATGACCTTTCTAGCCGTGTCCATTGGCCGCAAGCTTCCGAACTCGTTTTTGCCTGAAGAGGACCAAGGATACATTTTTGTCGGTCTTCAGTTACCTTATGCCTCTTCGCTTCAACGCACCTCGGAAGCTGCCAGGAAGGTTGAAGATGTCGTGCTGCATACTCCCGGGGTGGCAGGCTGTACGTCTGTTATCGGCTTCAGTCTCCTCAGCCGTGTACAAGCCACGTACAGCGCCTTCTTCTTTGTTACGGAGAAGCCGTGGCACGAGCGTACAGCACCCAACGAACAATACGCCGCCATCCGCGATCACATTGCTCGCGGCCTGCAACAAGTGCAAGACGGCGTAGCGTTTTCTTTTTCGCCACCCTCAATTCCGGGTGTCGGAACTTCTGGCGGTGTCACGTTCGTACTCGAGGATCATTCCGGGGCAGACCTATCGTTTCTGACTGAGAACGTTAACAAATTCATGCATGCGGCGGCCGCTCGAAAGGAATTGACAGGCCTCAGCACAACTTATCTGCCGAGCGTCCCCCAGGTGTACGCCGACGTAGACCGCGTCAAAGTGATGCGGCAAGGTGTCAATGTCGGAGATGTCTACGAAACCCTCCAGTCATTTCTTGGCGGTTACCTGGTTAACTACTTCAACCGATTTGGACGTCAATGGCAGGTCTACGTCGAAGCTGAGGGGCCGTTTAGGCAAAGCACCAACGATCTCAATAAGTTTTACGTAGCGAACAACCGAAATCAAATGGTCCCGCTCAATGCGGTAACAGACATGAAGCCTCTAATCGGACCAGAGTTCACGATGCGCTACAACGAGTATCACGCAACCCAGATCAACGTCGCCGCGGCGCCCGGTTTTAGCACCGGACAGGCTATGGCGGCGCTGGAACAGGTTTTCGCGCAGACCATGCCAACGGAAATGGGTTTCGATTATACCGGAATGTCCTATCAGGAAAAACAGGCATCGGAAGGTGTTCCGCCGGCTGCAATTTTCGGATTATCTCTTCTGTTTGTATTCCTGATCTTAGCTGCTCAATATGAAAGCTGGTCTCTGCCGTTCAGTGTGCTGCTCGGCACGCCCATTGCTGTCTTCGGGGCTTATCTGTTTCTCTGGCTACGGCATTACGAAAACGACGTATACGCACAGATCGGCCTTGTGATGCTTATCGGGCTCTCGGCCAAAAATGCGATTTTAATCGTGGAGTACGCGAAGTCGGAATACGAGAAAGGCAAGAGTATCGAAGAAGCCGCGCTGACTGGCGCCCGCATACGATTCCGGCCGATTTTGATGACCGCTTTCGCCTTCATACTCGGATGCGTTCCGTTGTGGCTAGCTACCGGTTCAGGAGCTGTTTCTCGCCGTGTACTCGGTACTGGCGTAATCGGCGGGATGCTCGCCGCCACAGTTCTGGCCATTTTTCTTATACCAGTTACGTTCGATGTGGTCGAGAAAGTTTCTCATCGTATAGGCCGTGGCAGCAAAACTGAGCGACGCATCCATGAACGGGAAAAGGAGCCGGTATGAAGGTTGCCGCGCTCCTCGGCGCTAGCACCGGCTTTCTTATGCTCGCCGGCTGTACTGTGGGGCCGAATTACAAACGTCCGATCGTCAATGTTCCGCCCAGCTATCGCGCTGAGGACACGAACACGACCGCCAAGGAGACAGCCGCTTCTCTCGGGGATGAGAAGTGGTGGCAGGTCTTTCAAGATGAGCAGCTTCAGCAGCTCATTCGAACCGGACTGAAGCAGAACTTTGATATTCGGATCGCGGCAACGCGCGTGTTGCAGGCTCAGGAGCAGGTAACGATGACTCGTTCTCAACAATTTCCGAATGTCGGCTTCGGCCCAACCGTATCAGGGGTGCGCCAACCAGGCATCCCGGGCGCGTTCAATGCGTATTCCTACCTCGGAGACGAACTCGCCTTTTCAGCTTCTTGGAACCCTGATTTTTGGGGGAGATATCGCCGCGCAACCGAAGCTGCGCGAGCAAACTTGCGCGCAAGCCAATGGGGACGCCGGGCAATCTTGAGCAGCGTACTGGAAAGCATCGCCAGTGCGTATTTCCAGTTGAGGGAATATGATCTGGAGCTTGAAATTGCTCAGCGTACGCTCGCATCCCGGCAGCAATCCCTGAAAATCACTCAAACGCTCGAACAGGGGGGCGCGACTTCTCTGGCTGACGTTCGGCAAGCGGAGCAGTTAGTGGAAGAAGCCGCGGAGAGTGTCCCCCAAACTCAACAGGAAATCCAACAGCAAGAAAACCAGATCAGCACTTTGATCGGTGAAAATCCGACTACCGTTCCGCGCGGCCGTCCTCTTACTGAGCAGCCTTTGCCGGAGACTATCCCCGCCGGTCTGCCCTCCCGCCTCCTCGAACGCCGTCCTGATATTCAGCAGGCGGAGCAGCAGCTTGCCGCAGCGAACGCCCAGATCGGCGTCGCGCGCGCTCAGCTGTTCCCGCAGATTTCACTGACGGGGACGGCGGGCCTCGAAAGCATCGGGCTAGGCAATCTGTTTACCTGGCCTTCGCGCGCCTGGAATTGGACGGGGCAAGCTACGCAACCGATTTTCAACGCAGGCGCTCTGCGAGCCAACGTCCGCCTTTCAGAGGCTCAGCAGCAGCAGGCTCTGCTTACTTACGAGCAGACCATTCAACAGGCATTTCGGGAAGTGGCGGATTCTCTGGTGGCATACGGTAAGTTACGCGAGTTTCGTATGCATCAGGAAGCGCTGACGACTGCAGCGCGTGGGGCATCCGATCTCGCTCACATGCGATATCAGGGCGGCGTAACGAGTTACCTCGAGGTCTTGACGAACGAAACCAATCTCTTTGCAGCCGAGCTGAATCTTGCACGCGCGCGCCTGGGCGAGCGTCTCTCGCTGGTGCAGGTTTACAACGCTCTCGGCGGCGGCTGGGAACAGTAAAGGTTTCATTTCTTCAATTACTTTTTGCTGCTCCAAGTATATTTGGACACGTGAGCTTTATTGACTGGTTGCTGGCCGACCTTCGTTTGCCCAAGGGCGTGGGAGGCCGGCCGGAAGCGGAACACGCGTGGTGGCGTGTCATGTGTCTGACCGGCGTCGACTATTTTTCGACCTTGGGCTATCAGCCGGGAATAGCGTTTCTGGCGGCGGGATTGCTATCCCCGATTGCTACTCTCGTCTTGGTTATCGTGACCCTGGCAGGCGCTTTGCCGGTTTACAGCCGGGTTGCTGAAGCTAGCCCAAATGGTCAAGGCAGTATTGCCATGTTGGAGCACCTTTTCCCGCGCTGGGGTGGAAAGAGCCTCGTTCTGGTTTTGCTCGGCTTTGCGACCACCGACTTCATCATCACCATGACGCTTTCCGCCGCGGATGCCGCGGCTCACTTTACCCAGAATCCCTTCACGCCATCGTGGATGAAGAATCAGATGGCCGTCACTCTCATTCTGCTGGCAATCCTCGGCGGGATTTTTCTAAAGGGGTTCAGAGAAGCCATCGGCGTTGCCGTTATACTCGTTGGAATTTATCTTTTTCTCAACGTGATTGTGACGGCCGCTGCTCTTTGGCAGGTGTTCAACCATCTTCATCTCGTCGTGCACTGGCGGGAAGCGACTATTCCATTCACATGGCAGCCCCCTGCTGATAGTGGGGATCTCCCTGATTCTATTTCCTAAGCTCGCTTTAGGCCTTTCCGGCTTCGAGACTGGTGTGGCCGTCATGCCTCTGATAAGAGGCGAGGACCTCGGCGCGCGCATCAGAAATACTCGCAAGCTCCTCGCTACCGCCGCGCTTATCATGAGCGTTTTCCTGATTGCTACCAGTCTGGTAACGACTTTGCTCATACCCGCGGAAAAATTCAAGGAAGGCGGCGCGGCGAACGGGCGCGCTATGGCCTATCTCGGGCATCAGTTGCTGGGAAATGGTTTTGGCTCCGTTTACGATCTCAGTACCATCCTCATTCTGGCGTTTGCAGGCGCCTCTGCCATGGCCGGCCTATTGAATCTCATCCCTCGCTATCTTCCTCGTTTTGGCATGGCTCCAGAGTGGGCGCGCGCGGCTCGCCCTCTGGTGCTGGTTTTCCTCGCGATTGCGATTACCGTAACGGTGCTTTTCAGAGCCGATGTGGATGCTCAAGGAGGAGCCTACGCTACCGGCGTCCTGGTCCTGATAACTTCCGCTGCAATTGCCGTTGCTCTAAGCACCTGGAAGACTAAAGCGGGTTTTCCGTTTGCTTTCATTTCTCTCATCTTCGTTTACACCACTCTGGTAAACATTCATGAGCGCCCGGAGGGCATCAAGATAGCGTCGTTTTTCATCGCCACGATGGTGGTGACTTCGCTCATCTCGCGTGCTGTCCGCTCCACCGAACTGCGCATCCACACAGTAGAACTCGACGCAGCGGCTAAGAGTCTGCTCGCCCCGGATCTCGATCGGGTGATTCACCTCGTGGCGCGCAAGCCCAGGCGCGAAACGGCGGAGGGGCTCGATGAGGCGGATCGCGCCATGCGGTATTACCACAATCTCTCTCCTGACGAACACATTTACTTCTTCGAAGTCGAGCGGGGCGATGCCTCCAACTTTGAATCCACGTTATCCGTGACCGGCCAGCACATCGGTAAACACTGTGTTCTTTACGCCAGCAGTCCAACCGTTGCCAACGCCATTGCCGCAATGCTCATTCACTTGGAACAGCAGACCGGACGCGTGCCGCATGCTTACTTTAGTTGGAACGAAGGCAACCCTATTGGTAATCTCTTCCGGTTCTTGTTCCTGGGCGCAGGAGATACCGCACCACTGGCGCACGAGGTCTTGCGTCGCGCTATTCCCGACATGAAACACCGCCCGATTATTCACGTTAGCTGACTGCAAGCGGCTAAGAGCGGCTCATTTTCCGAGAGCGCCGCCGACTTCTTGCGGCGGGCCATACAATAAATCTTCGCCTCACTCGACCAGGTTATGAAACTTCGCGCTCTGTTTCGTACACTATTCGCCAGCCCGGCGTATGCCGCGATGGTTATTGTAACGCTCGCCCTCGGCCTTGCCGCCGTTAGCATCACCTTCGCCGTCGTGGACACGGTTCTGCTCCGGCCCCTGCCGTTTGCGCGCTCAGATCGCTTGGTCACCATTTCCCAGAAGATTCCCTATTTTGGTTCTTCGCCGACTGTAGACACGGCAGACGAGTTCGAGAGTTGGCGGAGCTCCGGCCTTTTTGAATCGGCGGCCTTGATTGATACTGCCGAATATACACTCGAAGGAAGCGGCCATCCTGAGCGGATCTATGGAGCCAGCGTCACTGAGGATTTTTTCCGTGTCTTCGGGGTGCAGCCAATCCTGGGCCGCGGATTTGACTCAGACGATGCAACACCCGGCCACAACAATGATGTAGTTGTGCTCAGCCATCAACTTTGGCTGCGGCGTTTCGGGGGAGACCGCCGCCTGATCGGCAAATCAATGCTGCTTAGTGGTCGGTTGATGACCGTAATCGGTGTCATGCCATCCGGTTTCGACTTTCCCCGGCTGGCAGACGTTTCGACCATCATGAACTGGGCACCCGAGCAGGCAGAATTCTGGGTTCCGTTTGTGATTACTCCCCAGACAATCGAGGCCGGAAACTTCAACTATTATGTTCTCGGGCGTCTGCGCGATGGGGTGACGTTCGAACGAGCGGCGTCACGGTTTCGCGCGAGTGCCGTTCATTTGTTCCAGGAGAAGGAAGTCAAATATCCCGCGTACAGGCAGGTTATCGAGCAGATGCTCGGCTCCCTCGTCGTTTACGTGACCCCCCTTCGCGACGCCATGGCCTGGGGAGTGCGCGACGTGTTATGGCTGCTGCTGGCTGCCGTTGGGCTTCTCTTGATTTTAGTGCTTTTCAACTTGGGCAATCTGCTGCTGACTCGAAACGCGTCCCAGTTGCATGCCTATGCCGTTCGGCAAGCTCTGGGCGCCAGCCGCTGGCAATTATTCCGGCAGAGCTTTTTCGAACAGGTAGTACTGGTTGGTGTAGCCTCCGCGCTCGCTATTGTGCTGATGGCGATGGGGCATTTCCGTTGTCCGCGCATTGAGCGCAAATCGCCTGCCGCGCCTATACGAGCTGCAGCTCAGTCCTGGTCAGATTGCGTTGTTGCTGGCGATGGCGTTGGCGACCGCGGTGGTATTCGGTGCCTTGTCTCAATTAATTCTTTCGGATGCTGTACTCAACCCTTCATTGCAGTCGCAGGGTCGCTCATCGACGAGCGACCGCCGGACCAGCCGAGTCAAATCGTCTCTCATGGTGGGTGAAATCGCAGTTTCCGTCGTGCTGCTGGTGAGTGCTGGCCTGCTGCTCAAGAGTTTCGGCAACGTGTTGCGCGAGAATCCAGGATTCGATCCGCGAAATGTGCTCACGGTGAAGGTTTCTTTCGATCCGAAGAAGACGGATAAACCCGAGAAGCGCCTACAGCATGTTCGTGAGCTTCTCGAACGCCTGCGCGCTCTGCCGGGAGTCGAATCAGCCTCCATTGTGAACCGTCTTCCGCTCACGGGGGACAGCGAAATTCACGACGTTAAGGCGTTGGGCAAACCCACCCCCAAAGTTCCGGAAAATATTTCAGCCGAGTACCGGGTGATTGATGCCGCTTATTTCAGAACAATGCAGATCCCAATGATTGCGAGGGCGTGACTTCCGGTCCAATGACCCCATCACATTTGCCGTAATTAGCCAGACCATGGCAAAACATCTGTGGCCGGGCGAAGACCCGATCGGCAAACGATTCTCTGATGGCGACAACCCACCGGTGCGCGTCATTGGAGTCGTAGGAAACGTGCATTATGGCTCACTCGAGAAGCCGGAGATGATGCAGTTCTATCGATTGCTCAGTGCGAGCCCCTATTATTCGGACACATTGGTGATTCGCTCACACATGAACCCGGCCGGCTTGGTCCCTTTGGTGCAGCGCGCCGTCTGGCAGTTGGACGCCGCCGAGCCGGTAACGCATCCGCAAACGATGGAGCGCATCTTGCAGTCGGTTACTCTGCCCCGGCGTTTCGGGACCGGACTTTTGGCCAGTTTCGCGGCGGTCGCGCTGTTTCTTTCGGCGCTGGGCTTGTTCGGCGTGGCTTCACTTTCGGTTGCGCGGCACACTCGGGAGTTTGGAATCCGCCTCGCCGTAGGCGCGACTGCAGCTCAGATTTTGCGACTGGAATTGACGCGTACTGGAGTCATTGTACTGAGCGGCTTGGCTGCGGGTCTGCTACTTTCGCTGGCGGTAGCCCGGGCCATGGGCGGACTGCTCTACCGGGTTTCGCCCTGGAGTGGCGACATCTTTATCGCTGTCGCTTTGGTTCTGGCTGCTTCGGCGCTCTCAGCGGCTTGGCTACCTGCTCAGCGGGCGGCAAATATTGATCCGGCAAGCGCATTGCGCGTCGAGCGATGACTGGGTACTGAAACTAAAACAGTACTATCGGGCAATTCTTAAAACAAATTCTTTTGAATTTGTAGTTAAATGAGATTATCGGAGCCTGTAGCAACTGCTTTTGGTTGCTCAACGTCCAATAAAGTGAATAAAGGGGTAGTCGACCTGGTTGTCGATAAGAAACAGCGAGGCTGCTTATGGACATCGTTGGTGATCGGAAGTTCGTAGAAGTGCCGGGCGGTAAAACGCACGAGTTGCCGCCGCTGCTCGTAAAGACTGTCCCTGACGTAAAGCGCGTTGACAAAATGGTCGGCTTTGCGACGGACATCATCGAGCAAGAAGACATGATTGTGCCGTTAGCGGGCGATGTACTTGCATCGGAAGAGACTGTGGAGCGGCGCAAGATGGATCTAGCGCTCAACTTGGTGGATCAATATCTCGGGCTGGTGAGCCATTGGCATTGGGGCGACGCCGTCATCGAATGGATCCGTCAATGTGAGATCACGTTCGGCGCGCGCCTGGAGCTGCGCAACCTCCTGCGCAGCGATCTTTGGCCGCACGCTGGGCGGAGCAGTTTCGTTAAGCTACTCGAAGATAAAGCTGTAAAGACCAGTGGAGTGCAGCTGGAAAAAGCGGTTGGATTACGACTCGCTTTCCGGCAGATGCCCCCCATTCGCTGCTGCTCTGATCAGTTTCTGTTTTATCTGAACAACTCCGTCGCCAAGACCGCCTATCAGACTTGGGTCACCATGACGCCGAATCCGATCTCGTCGTTGCCGCCGGAGCGATTCCAGTTCGATGTAGTGAATATGTCGCTAGAGGTGCATTGAAGAGAGGGTCGCTCTTGCACCTGGTTATTCGAATCTGTTAACGATCTTCAGTATCCCGGTGCCATAACGCTTCGCAAAAGCCAGCCGCACGCCGGATATGGCCAGCAGATCTTCTTCGGTTCTGGGCCTGTCCTCGGCGAACTGCATTAGCATGTTGTCACTCGAAATGCGAAACGCCGGTAGGCCGCTCCGCTTTGCCTCTTCGAGGCGCCAAGCGCGAAGCGCTCGCATAAGTGGCTCGTCCGCGACGTCAGACCTGGGCCTTGCTTCTCTCTTTTCGTTCACTCGCGCGGTTTTGCGCCCTCCGCGCTTCGGCTCAATCTGTCTCAGCCGTATGGGCAATGGCGAGGCGTTGTCAAATGCTGCTCCTTCCCGCGTAAGCTGCGCCGTGCGATAGCTGATTTGCTTCCCTTCTTTTTCAAATTCAGCCTCTCGCAGTGAAATCAGCCCGGCCCGAGCCATCGCCCCAAGTAGTTCTTCGAAACTGTTCCGATCCAGCTCCTGACCTGCACAGATTTCGCTGTGCAGCCGTCCAGTAGACCGGTTCACCCCGCCACGAAGTTCGGCCAACACCCGCACGCCGATGCGGTTTTCTGGGATGGAGGCATCGCGGAACTGTTGCGCGACGCATTGTTCGGGCGCGCAGAAGTCACACATCCCGCACCAGTTCCGGGTGTCGCTGCGATCTCCAAAATAGCGCACCAAAGCTGCCATGCGGCACTGATGAGCGGCCGCATACCTCAACATCAGCTCGAGCTGCGCGGCTCTTCGTTGACTTTGGTCAAGATAGGAGCCGCGCCACTTCTCATGCCCGCGCCGCACGTTCTCTTCCGGATCGATCACGGCGCCGCCGTGCACCCAGATCTTGTCAAGCGCAGTATCGAAGAGTTCCGAATCCAGCTTGGCCGCCTTCTGCAAAGTATCCTTGGCTATAGCCCTGTCAGTCCGTAGCAGACGGAAGATGTTGTCCAGAACCTCTGTCTCCGGATAATCGCGATTGAAGAAAAAATCGTGCCGGCGGCGATCAGCATAAGAGTGCATCAGGATGGCTCGGCTCGGCGCTCCGTCGCGTCCCGCCCGTCCGATCTCTTGATAATAGGCTTCTGTGCTGCCTGGGAGTGCTGTGTGGATCACTGTCCGGATATCAGGTTTATCGATGCCCATGCCAAAGGCGATCGTCGCCACGACGACGTCCAGATCGCCCGCCAGAAATTGCTCTTGCACCCGCTGGCGACGTTTCGGAAGGAGCCCGGCATGATAAGAATCGCTTCGAAAACAAAGGCGAAGATCGGCTGCCAGTGAATCGCTCTCACTCCGAGTAGGTACGTAGACAATTGCGGGCCGGTGAGTGGGGTTGCGCAAAATTTCGATCACAGCCTCTCGGCGAGCCGAAGGCGCAATCTCAGTCACCTCAATGGCGATATTCTCCCGGCGAAAACCCAGGATTGAGCGTAGCGGGCGTTCCAGCGCCAATTGTTGCGCAATGTCATTCTGCACCAGCGGCGTGGCGGTAGCCGTCAAGGCGATGATCGGGGCAGGGCGAAGCATCGGCAGATACTGCTGGAGCATCCGGTAATCCGGACGAAAGTCATGCCCCCATTGAGATATGCAGTGTGCCTCGTCGACTGCCATCAGGCAAGGCTTCCGGCGCGCCAGGAATTCCGGAAAGCCCGGTACCGACAGGCGCTCCGGAGCAATAAACAGGAATTGAATTCTGCCGTCGCGGTACGCAGTCGCCGCGGCGCGCGAATCTTCGCGATTACGGCCCGAGTGGATCCGGTCCGCACGAAGCCCTTTTCCATTCAGCTTCGCGACCTGATCTTCCATCAGCGCGATCAGCGGGCTGATTACCAGCGCAGTTCCGCCCAGTATAACGGAGGGCAATTGGTAGCAGAGAGATTTTCCGGAGCCAGTCGGCATAACCACCAGAGCATCGCGGCCCTCATGCACCGCCCGGCATACTGTTTCCTGTCCGCTCCGAAAAGTGCGAAAGCCAAAAATCTGAAACAGGGTCCGATCCAGCACGTCAAGCACTGTGATCCGCCTCGACTGGTTCGCACTTCACGCAATTCAGCTTGTGCCCGATGAACTTACTGCGGCCTTCTTCCGTCGTGACCCACTCCCTGACGGTCCAGGGCGGATCGTGCCGCACATGCCTGGTATGACCGCACTCTAAATCCGCAACCCAATCGGCATGCTCGTCCTGATGAAAGGCGACGATTCTCCGTTCCACTCAAATCCATCTCACCACGGTTCTCTTATTTTGTCGCCACGGCCCATTCCTGGTCGCCGCGACGCAGTAAGGCGGCGCGATCTTCTTCCAGAATCCAATGTTGTTTCACCAGTTCGTTGACTGCTTGGCCGTAAAGGCGCAGGTATGACTCCCGACTGTCATACCGCTCTGCGATAGACCTGCGCGGATCGCCTGCTCTCTTTCGCTCCACTGCGGTTTTTGGGAAAGGTAGATAAGAGCCCTCGAAAGAGACTCGCTGGTCCGGTGCACCAATCGACGGGTCGCGCAGATTCCACCCCGTGTATGTTGCCAGAGGAACTACTACCTCGGGCAGCCGGACCCCATCCTGCTCTAGTCCGTCAATATCGACTTGTGGTACCAGCACCGGGAAAGGCCTGCCGACTTTCGGCGGCTGCCAGCTCAATACTCCTCGCTTCCAGTCTGGTCCGAAATCCAGCCGATAGGCCCGACTTGCCTCATGAGGTTTTCTCACACCGGGGATGTTGGGGAAGTTGTATCTCTCGAGGGGCACAAGGTTCCCGTCTGAGATCTTGGGATAGCTGCTGTTTGGCGGAGCCCGGTTGCTGCGCACCCACGCATCCATATTCGCGATCATGGCGCGCCAGAAATACTTGACCGGCAGCGGCGATTCCGGCTCCTGGCCATCCAAATCACCGTTGCCTTTAGCCGGTGGAAAGAGCCCGGAAAAGTGCTGAAGCCCAGTGAGGTGATAAATTCGCACATTAGGCGAGATAGCGACGTCGCGGGTTCCGTCCGGGCTGCTGTGAATTAAAGACGCGACGCGCCCCCAATATTCGAACGATGTGTTAGAGAAGAAGATTTTTGGCGCAACCTTTTCGGCGATTGTGCGATCCAGCAAGCCGGCGGTTTGGCCGGTCAACGGGTCCGTTTCAGGCTTGTCAGTGAAGGGAAAGATATCGGTGGGGAAGAAGACTGACGAAGTCGGCTCCGCGTCACGTGAGGGTTGAGCAAAACGATAGTTGAAACTGCCGCGGCCGGCGCCTGCCACATGTGCAAGAACTCCATCTAGCGCTGCTCTGCCTTGTTCATCGGCATTGAAACCTTCATAAAGATAGTCGCGCAGGAACCGTCCATTCTGTGAGATGCCCTGGCCGTAAACACGGTCTGCCGGAACTACGGCGTCGGGGCGACGTTTGGCGTACGAAGCGAAATCGCGTACTGCGGCAAATCCGAGCCCCGCGATTACCGGGTCAGCGACAACGTAAACATATTCGTAGATCTTGCCCGGTTGAAAACCTCCGTTCAGACGGATCGAATGGTTATCGGGTCCGAACTGCCACTCTGAACGAGGAATAACCTTCCGTTCGGCATCTCGCGAGTCGCGGACGGTCAACACGTTTCGCGAATCATCCGGCGCATGCACCGGGTATTCCGTTCCTCCGATCCGGCCTGTGATGAGATGGCCGAGAGGAATTTCGTTCATCACCTTCGAGGGCATGAGGTCGCCGCGCAGCAGGCCTTCGATTGACTTTCCGTGATCTTTTGCTATTGGCGCGTAAAGGCGCAAGGCATCGGGTCCGGGGGCATCCCATTGCCATCCGAGAGCGGCTAGGCTATATCCATTGCGAAGGAACCACTCGTCTCCCGCGTCATGCTGAACGTCCCAATCGCCGCCATCCACCAGCGCGAGAATGCGAGAGTAGCCGCGGTTCGGCACCTCCAGCAGCAGGGAGCCATTGCTCCTGGCGCGGTCCTTCGGACGGATTACGATGAAGTCCGCGGAAAATGCGACTTGGCCGTTACTGAGGTTGATAGCTTTATCGAGATCGACGATGCCTCGGTTATGAGGATTGGCCACGGCAACCGAGAAATAAACACGGCCAGTGATACGCTCGTATGCTCCGGCCTTGCCGAATGCTTTTCCGCCCAGGACATCTGTTTGCGTAGCGATCTCGGTGCGAATTACACCTGCGCTGAGCACAGAAGCCGAAAGCGAGAGCGCGATAAGTACGGAACCGAACCTCATGCGCGAGAGGATACCAGAATGAAGAGAATGAAACGCTATTTGATCCTGCTCATTTTGCCGGCCCTTGTTTCGGCGGCAAGCCGCTACAGTGCTACGAGGACAATGGACGGCGAAACGGAAATAATCCGGCTGGCGGACGAAGCGCGCGGAGTGGAGGTAAACATCGCGCCATCAGTGGGAAATCGGGCGTATGAGCTCAAGGTGCATGGCAAGAATCTGCTCTATTTCCCGGGGGTTATTACCGCCTATAAAAAAGCCGGCGCGCCCGGTATAAACGGTGTTCCATTTCTTGCTCCATGGGCGAATCGGATGGCGGGCGGAGGCTTCTGGGCCAACGACAAACATTACATTTTCAATGGAAATCTCGGAACGGTACGAATCGACAGGAACGACATTGCCATCCACGGAATGCTGGCTGGATCGCCCCGTTGGGAAGTAGAAAAATTCGGTAAAAACAAGGTTTCCGCTTATGTGACGAGCAAATTCGACTTCTGGAAGTACCCAGACATGATGGCGAACTGGCCATTTGCCCAGGAGTATGAGATGACGTACACGCTGACGGACGGCGCGCTCGAGGTCACGACGACCGTAAAGAATCTCAGCGACTCGCCGATGCCGATGTCGATCGGATTTCATCCGTATTTCAACATTCCGGATACGCCGCGATCGGAGGAAACGGTGCATGTCGCTGCGCGAATGCATGTCGAGACGGACACCAGGCTAGTCGCGACAGGTCAGTTAACGCCATACACTGCTCCCGATCAAATTTCTCTGAAGGATCACACATTCGATGATGGTTTTACTTCGCTGATTCGGGACGGCGAGGGTCATGCGACCTTCTCAGTACAAGCGGGTTCGAAGAAGATCGAAGTGGTCTATGGGCCGAAGTACCAGGTCGCGGTAATCTATGCGCCGCCGCGCCAGAATTACATCTGCTTTCGAGCCGATGGCAGCTATAACAAATGGGGTGAATCTAGCGCATGAAGGGAAATATGCCGATTTGCAGACGGTTGCTCCGGGGGCAAGCTGGCAGGAGAGCTTTTGGATACGATTTAGTGGATTCTGAGAAGGATGGCATGTTGAAATTTACTCCTTGGGTTTTGGCTCTTCTGACTGTATGCGCCAGCGCGCAAACCGGCGATGTGATTGTTGAGCGCGATGTAAAAGTGGCGATGCGGGACGGTGTCATTCTTCACGCGGATATTTATCGGCCAAAACAGGACGGTAAATTTCCGGTATTGCTGCAGCGGACGCCCTACGACAAGCGCGGCGATGTCAGTTTTGGATACAAGGCGGCTTCTAAGGGCTACGTCGCCATCGTTCAGGATGTTCGCGGGCGCTACACGTCGGAAGGCGAATGGTACACGTTCCGCTACGAGTCTCAGGATGGATACGACACGGTCGAATGGGCGGCGGCTCTGCCTTATTCGAATGGAAAAGTCGGGATGTGGGGAGGTTCGTATGTCGGCGCGACACAGATGCTGGCGGCAATCGCGCATCCGCCGCATCTGGCGGGCATTTGCCCGGTTGTGACGGCGAGCAATTATCACCGGAACTGGACCTATCAAGGCGGGGCATTTGAACAGTGGTTCGATCAGTCGTGGACGTCGGGGCTGGCGCAGGACACGTTAAACAGGCAGGTGCAGAAGCGGACGAACGCGATGAACGGCGCGCTTGCAATTGCCGCTTACCGAGTATCCGCTGTTCAATAAACAGGGTGCGGATGATACGAATTCGACTGCAGTGCTTGCGCCCTACTATCTGGATTGGCTGGCGCATCCGAATTTCGACGAGTACTGGAAGCGATGGTCGATCGAGGATCACTACGGAGAGATTACAGTTCCGGCACTGCATACTGCGGCCTGGTACGACCTCTTCCAAGATGGATCGCTGCGCAACTATGACGGTATCGGGAAAGCACGGCGGAAGCGAAGCTGCCCGGAAGGGGCAGCATCTACTGATCGTGATCGGCGGGCACTCGGGAGTTGGAAGGAAGATTGGAGATGTGGATTTCGGCACTGCGGCTGCTGAGTTCGATGAAGACCAGGTCACGCTCGACTGGTATGACTATTTGTTCAAGGGAGCGCAGAATCAGTTTGCGCGCAAGCCGGTTCGGATTTTCGTGATGGGCACGAATCAATGGCGCGACGAAGACGAGTGGCCGCTGAAGCGTGCGAAAGAGACGCGCTATTTTCTGCATTCATCGAAGGCGGCGAATTCCTTGAATGGGAATGGAGTTCTATCTACTGATGCTCCGAATGCGAATGAATCGTCAGATCATTACGTTTATGATCCGGCGAATCCGGTTCCGACGATTGGGGGTCCGCTGTGCTGCGATTCGATTCATCTGGCACCCGGCCCGAAAGATCAGAGGCCAGCAGAAGGACGCGACGATGTTCTTGTTTACTCGACGGAGCCGTTCGCGCACGATGTCGAAGTGACGGGGCACGTTCTGCTGGATCTGTATGCGAAGACGTCGGCAGTCGATACGGATTTCACGGGCAAGCTCGTGGACGTGTGGCCGAACGGGTTTGCGCAGAATCTGACAGAGGGGATTCTGCGGGCGCGCTACCGGGATTCGCCATCCGCGCCGGAGTTGTTGAACCCGGGTCAGGTCTATAAGCTTGAAGTCGACATGTGGTCGACGAGCAATGTGTTCCGGCAAGGGCATCGGTTACGGCTCGAAGTTACTAGCAGCAATTTCCCTAGGTTCGATCGCAATTTGAATACGGGGCGGCCGGCGGCATCGGAGACGCACTTTGTTTCCGCGTCGAATACGATCTTGCATGATGCGGAACATCAGTCGGTGCTGATTGTGCCGGAGGTGGAGGGGCGGTAGAGCGGTCAGCGATCAGCTTTAAGCGGTCAGCTCATTTCTCCCAAACAACTACACGCAGGTTGAGGTGGCGTACGAATGGGTCGAAGTCCTGGTCTTTGTGTAGCAGTACGTGATTGCCTTGAATACAGCGGGTCGCGATTATGTTGTCGATCGTTTTCCGAACGGTAACGCCCTTTGTACGCAAAAACCGAAAGTTGCGTGCAGCCTGAATTGCGATTTCCTCACCGCCTAAGTCAACCACCGTCAATGCTGTTAGTAACCGTCGAACTTGCTCGAATTCGCGTTCGTCGGGAATCCCCTGCAGAACTTCTGTCAGGATTAGATCACCGATTGCTAAAGGCTCGATGCCAAGTAAGCTGTCCAGTCTCTCGGTTTGCGGTGTTCTCGCCCCTAAGAAGTAGTCGATCCAGACGCTGGAGTCGACCAGAATCAATCGTCTGTTCTCAGCGCGTTGAGATCGCCCTGCCAGTTAATTGTGCCGCGCAGTTGTCGAATCTGAGTCTGCTTGCGCAAGCGCAACAGAGTTCGCAGCCCGAGTTCCACAGCTTCCCGTTTAGTTTTCAGACCCGTTGCCCGAAGAGTATCCCTCATCAGTTTGTCGTCAATCACTATATTCGTACGCATTATGTGTACACCTCCACCATTCTATACACATTTAGCGCGTCGTGCGTGACACGGTTTACTGTTTCGAGAGAGAAACGACGCGCACAGGGCCGATTAGTCCGGAAGGCAGCAACGGCGAGTTCGCCTTGTACGGCTTCACATCCGCATAGGTGTATTTCGTAGCGTTCGGCTGTTGATCGCCGATCAGACGATTCACCCAGGCGTTGGTCACTTTGAGAGTGATCTCATTGGAGCCTTTCTTGAGGACTCCGGAGACATCCACACGATACGGAGGATGCCAGACGATTCCCAACGACTTGCCGTTGACGGTGACTTCGGCGAGATTTTTCACGTCGCCCAGATCGATCCAGACTTTTGCTCCGTGCTTGAACCAATCAGACGAAGCGTCAATGGTCTTGGTGTAAGTGGCGGTTCCGGAGAAGTACTTCACGCCGGCATCCGGACTGTCATTCCATGAAATCAGTTTGTCGAGCTTTACCGAAGGCGGCGCGCCACGGTCCGGCTGAAAGCTGACATCCCACGGTCCTTCTACCGATGCCAGTTGGGTCTCCTGTAACTTCGGCAGGGTGCGGGAGGTCGAGTTGGTGGGTTTGCGGAAGATGACAAACACAGTGCCCCACGGCTCGAGTTGTAGAGGAACTGTCGTCTTGCCCTCGGCGATTTTGTAGGAGGCGGGCTCGGTCTTCCCGGTCTCGGCGTACCATAGATCCGGCGCCTTTCCAGTTACGCGAAAACTCGCGTCCAAGATCTCATTGCGATCGCTGCGATTGTCGACGAAATAGATGTCGGCGTCGGCCAGCTTGCGATGAACGAAGAGGAGGTGGGTGGTGTTTTCCGGCTTGGTGAAGTCAAAGTCCGGCTCGACATTCATAGCTTTCAATACCGCGTCGGCTTTCTGGCCGGCATAGACTTTGCCCTGGCCGACGGCATGTATGCCGGTTCCATCGCCAAACATTTCCTCGTTGAGCTTCTGGAACTCGGCCTGATCGTCGGCGAGGCTCGGAGTTCCGACCGGCTTTTGACCGGCGACGATCGCGCCCTGTTCGACCAGCTTGTGCAGCGCGCGCAGAACCGGCAAGGACATGTGCACGGCGTAGGGATCGAGCACCAGCAGCCGATAGTTCATTCCGCTTTTGGTGGTGATGCGGCCGCCGGAGACGTTGAGCTCGTGAATCAGCGCGTCGGCATTGATGTAGTCGAAGCCGTAGCCGGGAGGTACATCGGGCAACTTAGTGGCGAAGAGCGCAGTGAGGTTCGAATCTTCGCCGTAGAAGTAGAGCAGATCGGCGGCAAAATGCCCCTGCTGCAAGAGATAGGAACTACGCGCCAGATAGTCCATCCAAGGACCAGCCTGCTCGGCCCACGTTTCATTGCGATTGAACCATTGTCCGAAGGGTCCGAGCGTCAGGCCGGGCTTTTTGTCGACAACGATAGGCTGATGCGTGCTCTCGTGAATCACGAAGCGGTTTATGCCGTTTAGCAGTTCCTGATCCGCAGTTGCCTTGAGCGTAGCCGGCGACCAAGCCCAGGCAAAGGCTGCGGCCGTCAGCGACTCAGCGGCTGCAAGATTCTGTCCATAGATATGCGCAACGGAAGCCGATTCGCGATCGTCTGCGTCGTAGCCGAATTGCTCGATGTTTACGCCAGGAGCAGTTACCCACATCGCGCTCATCGGTATTTCATCGAGCTTCTTCACTTCCATGCCGTCGGCGATGAAGGCGCGCCCGCTCTTCGTGCGATTCGCCGTAATGACCGATGCCGCGCTCTTTCAGAGAAGCTTCGACCTGGCCGTAATGCGCGTCGGCGGTGAGATCGGCGATGGTCTTGCGGAAGTCCCACAAGAACCGGTCGCTGGCTTCCGAGCTTTCGACGACTTGCCCGGTCAGCACGGGCATCCAGGGCATAGGGATCATAGCCGCGGCGCTTTTTGAACTGAGTCAAGATATCGTCGGTCCAGTTCTGGCAGCCGGCTTCCCAACTGTCGGTGATGACGTAGCGTATCCCGCGTTTGCCCATGAATTCGGGCCCGACGGTTTGCAGGTAGCTATCGAGATAGCCGTTCATGTAGTTTTTTACATAGCCGCTGTTGAGCTTGTCGACTTCGAGGCCGGTTGCTTCGGGAGTTGCGGGATGGTTGGTGATTCCCAGCAGTGAGTAGCCGAAGCGAAGAACGACCCAACGGCCGGGGGGCGGCGTCCAATCGAGCGTGCCATCGGGGTGAACCTTCGAGGTTAGGTCGACGACATCGGATTTGGCAACAACATCGGGGCTCGCGTAGGCGGGGGTGGCGAGGTGATACAGGTCGGGAGCGGTAACGAAGGCGGCTTTTTCAGCAAGCGAGTTGACGCGCGCTCCGGGATGTAGAACGAGCTCGGCAATTTCGTAGTCGGTCGGTGGCGCGGGCATTGGGAAACCGAATGACTTTGGATCGAGCCCGCTTGCCCAGGGAGGAGCGGGCGGTGGCGGCAAGCGTTTGAAGACAACGCGAAAGAATTTTGCCGAGACAGGAGCAAAGGAGACGGTGTGCTCGGGAGCTTCGTTGTCCGGGATCCTGGCGATTTCGCGGAAGGTTTGGCCATCGTCGCTGGCTTCGAGCGATCTTTGCGGATTGCTGACGCCGGTGATCATGGCGACGATCATGTTTATGTCTTTCGTGACGATGGTGAGCGACCGCATGGTCTGTGGCTCAGAGAACTCGTATTGCACCCAGGCCGTCTCATTGATTTTCGGGATGGGGAGCTTGGTTGTTTTTTCCAGGTCTCCGTCGGTCAGTATGGCGGGGTCAGGCGCGCCCGCGCTGGCCGTGAATTTGGGATGGAGCGATTCGAGAGGGACGTCGCTGGCGGCGGGACGATACGCGACAACGACGCTATCGGCGTAGAACTGGGGAGTGGGTTTGCCAGTGGGCGGCCCAGGGATCATCTCGTGAATGCCGAGCATTTGAAAGGCGCCGGTGTTCGACGGAGGTTTGGCCAGAGTGCCCGTGAAGGGCTTGCCGCCTTCGATGACGGTTTCACTCCACACATACTTTTTCATTCCCTGCGAGGGGGGCACCCAGGGGCCGCCGGTTTCACTCCAGCCCGGAGAGCCGGCGATCGCCTCCTCCATACCGAGTTGATCGGCGAGCGTGGTCGCGTATTTGAAGGCGTCCTTCCACTCCGGGGTCATGTAGACGAGCCGGTGGTCGACGACCTGGGGAGTGGCGAACGCGGCATCGAAGTTCTGGAATCCGGCGATGCCGACGCGGTGCATCCATTCGAGATCGAGCTTGATGCCTTCCTTGGTGATGTTGCCGTTCATCCAGTGCCACCAGACACGAGGGCGCGCGCTGGCCGGCGGATTCTCGAAATTGCTCTTAAGTGAATCAGAGCTGGTTTGCGGCGCGGCAAGCGGCGGGAGGGCGGCAGCGAGGACGAATGCTAGTAGGGGCAGGGAAGTGGAGCGACTGGGCATAAGAGTACCGTATGTGGAATTTATGATATCGGAGCGGGATGGAGAGGTTAGGTGGGACGAACGGTCAGCCGAGAAGGCTGTCCGCACGAGTATCCATGCAATGCCGATCGATCAGTGCTTGCGCGGCTTGCTTGATGTCCGGATGGTAAGCAGCGGCACGGGCACGATGGGCAAATGCGCAAACGTCTTTGGATGGACCGGACAGAAGCTCGCATAATCTAGCCCGCATGGTCAAGATTTTGGCCATCCGGTCGCCATGCACTTGCGGGTTGGCATCCCACAACCGTTCCAGAAGGCGCTCCGCTTCGCAATTCTCGAACCAATCGGCGAAGCCATCCCGGGTGTTTTGGGCATGGATGTTCGACAGGTTCAGACGAACAGCTTCGCGGTAGACGCCCTCAAGCTCGTGCGAGGGCGCTTTCAGTTTGAGAAACAATGTAGAGCAAGAAAAAGGATAATAAGATATGGCTGCTCGAACGCTACCGTTAAGCCTTGAGGAGTTTCACGCGCTCTATGACGGCGCGAAGCCAGCGTATGAATACTGGCAAGCTGACCGAAGACCAAGATTGATGAACGAGCAGCAGGAGGTAAGGGCACAGATTGGCCGACCAACAGGACAACTGGGGCTCATGCATGCGGACCGCGGGGCCATGTCATGCGTCGGACGTGTATTTTCAAAGGGGTGCTGGAATTCAGCAAATCTTCAGATTGCCGGGGTAAAGTAGAATACGTTCAGTCTCGCAATTCATAAATGGAAGTATTGACCAACGGCGAAACGCACTGATTCGAGAGGGCTACTCGCGACATCATCGCATTTCGGACCCGACGGTTGGCAACATTTCCCGACGCGTTGGCCATCACCTCTGCTTCAAAACGTCGCTAGCAACCACTGAGCTGATTTCCCAGGATAGCGGCACACTGATCACGCGTGACCGTCGAGGGCCACGCACGAGGTCAGCCGGGTCAATGCAAGCCGCCGCTTCTCGACGAAAGAGCCAGCGCACAAACACAAGGCAGGAAAGCCAGGTTAAATGAACGTTCATCTTGTTAATCCGAGTGACAAATCTTTCGGGACAGCGGTCATCACTCCCCGCTGGCTGTATGTTCTCGCAGCCGCTACTCCGGACTGCTTCGGAGACGCACAGATTTGCGACGAGACCCTGGAGCAGCTTGATCCTTCACGAGTCAACCCTGGCGATGTGGTGGGAATTGGTATTCACACCGGAAACGCACTTCGCGGTTATGAGATCGGCAGAATGGCCAGGGAGCGCGGGGCGTGGGTGATTTTCGGCGGAATACACGCGACCTTGTACCCAGAAGAAGCTCTGCGGTTAGGAAGTGCTCATTCGGTAGTCAAGGGTGACGGGGATGTGGTTTGGGCAGAAACGTTGCAGGCTTGCGTGAAGGGTGGGCCGGCTTCAATCTATGAGGGCGGAAGGATCGAATCGGATCGCTTCCTGCCAGCCCGTTGGGATCTGCTTCCGAACGACAGCTACATGTGGGCTTCCGTTCAGACCATTCGAGGATGCCCAAAACACTGCTCGTTCTGCTCGGTGTGGCGCACCGATGGCCAGCGTCCAAGGCAACGGGCCTCTGACGGCGTTGTCGGCGAAATCGTACAACTTCGCCGCAAGGGATTCCGATTCATCGCCTTGGCCGACGACAACTTTTATCCGGTTACATTGACCGATTTGCGATTGGCCGAACGGCAAAACAATCAGCAGAAGTTGAATGAACTGCGGTCAATTCGCGAGGAGCGATTCGATCTGATGGCGTGCCTAGCCGAACTTCCCTCGGACATGGTTTTCTACACCCAGATCACCATGGAGGCAGCCGAAGATCCCGAGTTTCTCGAGGCCATGCGGAAGGCGCACATCAAAGGCGCGCTCGTGGGAGTAGAAGCCGTCACACCCGAAGGTCTGAAAGCTGTCTTTAAGGACTTCAATTGCTCGGGCGAGAATCTGGTTGAGCGACTCAAGACGTTCCGGGCGCATGGCATCCATGTTCTTGGATCGTTCATCTTCGGTTTGCCTACCGATCAGCCAGATACATTCGACGCCACCGCAAAACTGGCGCAGCGGGCTGACATCACGTTCGCGCAGTTCGTCATGCTGACACCGTTTCCGGGTACTGTGGATTTCGAGCGTTGGGAGAAAGCTCAGGAAAACGCGGGAGCGAGCGTTAACGGTATTCCTCTGACGCGGTATTGGCTCATTCCTACCGCGGAGCGGCCCAAGATGTTCATGCCGCATCCCTCAATGACATCCGACGAGATTCGCGAGCGCACCCAGCATGTCTGGGACGCCTTTTACAGCTTGGATTCGATCTGGAAGCGATCTCGCTGTGTATCATCCATCCGGGCGCGCCTCGCGTTCTTGTTCGTCTCCAAACTGTACCGGCAGATGTATGCCGGAACGGGAATCGCCACCGACAGTGCGCGACAGAGTCGCTCCCGTTTCTGGGCGCGTCTGCTTGCCAAACCTTGCCGCCGTCTGTTTCAGGCCAAGCCTTTGCCCAATCTGGAGATCCCTGCACGCAGCAAGCCACGGACGAACGTCACGGTATCGATGGATGGGATCGCGAGAGAAGTTGCCATCGAACGCTCACTCCACGTTCTAAAATAGCCCAGGCGGGTGATAGCCTGGAAGGAACTTTTGTTACGGCAGATAGATAGAGCCGACAGAATGTCTCAAAATAGGGGCACGGATGAAACGGGAACGTGCCATCCTCGGCCAAGTTAAAGATGTCGAGGGCGGTCTTTGGGATGTGCGCGCGATACGCGGCACAAAACACGGCTTTGATTTGCTTTTTGGTTCGGCTGCGAGCCGCCTCGGAAGTTATCGAGGCGGTCTTCCGCGTCTAATTGCGACCAAGCCTCTCCAGGATTACTGGGAGGCGAATCGGACGAAACACGATGGTCAGATCTACGATCTCCCGGCAGGGCGAACAACACTCAAGCGAGTCCGACAGCGCCTGGGGTTCCATTTTCATAAAGACTTGTCGGACTTCTGGCAGGAGCGCTTGGACGACCTGCGGACGCTGGCCACACGCGAGTGTTCGGCCAAGCACGATCTCGCCCCCCACGTAGTGACTCAAGCGCGCTTGAAACTGGTTGGCAGACAAGCTCGCGAGTTGGACTGGTGGCGCAAGCCAAGACCGCTCAAGATCCTGCAATCCGACATCACGCTGCGGGAGATCGGCGAGAAACTGGGCATCTCCACAAGCCAAGCCAAACGGCTCAGAGACCGCGCGCTTCGGGTAGGACACGTCCGGTAAAAGCGGGACCGCGCACGACAAAGTGATGGACGTTATAGTTCAGACGCCCTGAGCTCTCGTGTTCGTCGCGTGCCTGCGCTGCCACTCCTTTTGATACAGGGTCGGCAGTTCTTCCGGTCCATTGAACGCGAGAGGCCGGACGATGCCGGGCTCGGCGGATCGCACCACGCTGAAGCTGGTGGTCTCGCCGAAGTAGCTGGCGGTGCCGCGATCCAGGGTGAGTGTCCAGACGGTCTCGATGGCATACAGCTTGCCCGGAGAGAAAGTCAGCGTGTCGCTGACGGATTTTTCCCATGTCAGGCTGAGTGTTTTTTCATTGGACGTGCGTAGAGAGCTGATGACTTTATCCTCGAACTGAGCGGAGATTTCGGCGCTGGCGTGGCTTGAGTCCTCCTTGCCGAGGACGCCGCCGAACTTGCCGCCGACCGTCCAGGTCTGCTCGTGCGAAGACATGGTTTCGGTGAGCCGGGTGTCGGTGAAGGCCATCTCCGCGCTAGAGGTAATGGTGCGGGTCCAATCGCGGTCGTTGCCGCGGGCATCGTAGAACTGGATGTCAGAACCGTTGATGTGTTGCGGCTGCTGCAACTGAAAGTATTTGACCTGAGCGACATCGAGGGCGCCGGTGCTCGAGACGATGAGGTCGTCGGTCATTTTGAACTTGCGGCCGGCGTGCGCGAGAACCTTGGAGGAGAAGACGATGTCGCCGAGTTTGACCTCGACTTTGATGGTGTCGTAGGAATCGTCGCGCCAGGTTTGAGAGTTGCCGGGGGATACGACTCCTTGATAGAGGCCGGTGATGTAAGCGGTGTCATCGCCTTTGAAGGCTCGCCAGTGCACGGTGTCGTGGTATTCGTTTCGGATGCGCATACGATCTCGAACGTTTGTTATATCACTGCGGCACTCAGGCGCTCGGCATTGGACGCTCGTGGATGATCATCCAGGAAGTGCCGAACTTGTCCCTGAGCATCGCGAAGCGGAAGGCGAAAAAGGTCTCCTGCATCGGCATGAAGATCTGCCCGCCATCTGAGAGCAAAGCATGAATGCGCTCCGCGTCGGCGGTACCCTCGACTGAGAGAGAAAGATAAAGGCTGCGCATGGGCTGGAATCGATCGGGCGCCTCCTGATCGGTTGTGGATAATCTGTAGCATTCAGCGCCGGCATGTAGTTGCTATGGCATCGTGACCAGGTAGCGATTGAAGAATGCGAGTGTCTGGATCGCTAACTGGCGACGAGCTTCGGGAGTCTGGAATGTGTGAACGTCGTCGACTTTAATCAGTGACGCGGACACTCCTGCCGCCTGTAATTTCTCGAGAAGTTCTTGAGATTGCGAGATGGGAACATCTTGATCCCGGGTTCCGTGCACGATGAGAAACGGCGAATCCCCTTTCGAAACTTGAAAGACCGGCGATGCCGCGCGCCAAATCTCTGGATGGCTGGAGTAGCCGGCCCCTAGAAAATTCGCCAGAAATGCGGCGCCATCGGGATCGTGATCTACGGTGAAATCGGTCGGCCCGCTGACGTCGACGACCGCCTGCACTCTGCTGGAATATCTGGCGAGGGCGGGATCAGAATTATCGCGCGTGTCTGACAGGCCGAGGAACGCAGCCAGTTGCGCGCCAGCCGAGTGGCCGAAAGCTCCGATCCGTTGGGGATTCACGCCGTATTTGGCTGCATTGGCCCGCACCCAGCGAACCGCGCGCTGTACATCGTCGAGCTGTGCCGGCCAGAGGTTCTGCTTATCGTGGAAAAGACGATAGTCCACCGCAAAAGCGACAAACCCGGAACGCGCAAGAAACTGCCCCATGCGGCGCATGGTGCTCTTGTCGAGACTTGTCCATCCGCCTCCATGGATGAGCAGCACGGCTGGATGGATCTCGCTACGGGGGCCAGCAGGTTCGTAGATGTCGAGCCGAAGTTCGGAACCGTTCACCGAACCGTAGGGAACATTTTCCTCGACGGTAACCGATCCCATCCCAGGCTGCGGTGTAGCTGCAGATGGCTGTTGCGTGACAGCAGCCGGCTCCCGCGGCGGAAGCGCGAAGATGAGCCCCGCAGCGAGCAAAGCGGACAGCAGGGAAGAAACACTGTGCTTCATCGACCAAATTGTATTACGGCTCGGAGTAGTGGCACCGATGTGATCCGGCTGGATTGCAGGTTGTATGTTGCGATTCGGTCAATATACAAACGGGATCAATTTCCGTGTTCGCTGTGCATAGTCGTCAAACGCTACGCCGTACCTCTTGTGCAGATACGAATCGAGCATTGGAATGTTGAAGAATACGAAGCCGAGAAGCATGATCCCCGGAATGATTCCAGTTACATAACGTCCCGAAATCAGGCACAGCCCGGAGAAGGAGATCAGATCACCCAAATAGTTGGGGTGTCTCGAGTAGCGAAACAGCCCCTGAGTGTATAGCCGGCCGCGATTCTCCGGCCTGCGCTTCCAGTGATCCCGGGTGTACTCCGAATACGAATTCATCCACGATCCCGCTACAAAGAGGATCAGCCCGAAGCTACCGGTCGCGTCCCAAGTTCTCGGATTCGTGCCCGCACAAATCACGAGGAGCAGGTAAATGCATAGCAGCCAGGGAGCAATCGTGAACACCTCGCTCCAACTCACGCGTCGCTTTAAAAAGACGAACCAAGTACAAAGCAACCTTACGTAGTAAATCGAAAGCGCGGCAGCCATAAAAGCACGCCGGACTGGGTCAGCGGGTTTCCAGGTCGATCCAAACCAGGCGCTCGCAAGAGCGAGTCCGTGTCCGAACAGCACCCACCAGGCAAGTGCGAGCCAGATGCCAGTCAGGACGGTCAAAGTCAACCGTTGGCCAAGAGAGGCATCGTGTAGCTCATATATGCTCTCCCGGTTTTGCACAATCGATCTCCTGGAGCGATTTTATATTCGCCTCGAATTGTGTCTTCGCCAAAAAAGATGGGCGAGGTCTTCCGACCCCGCCCGGCAGTTTTCAGGTCGGTTAAATTAGAATGCTATTTCTTGCCCGGCTTGCCGCCTGCGGTCTTCAGAGGAGCAACCGATCCGCCCCCGGCGGCCATAGCGGCCGGTACCAGACGTTCGTCTCCCGCGATGCTGTACATCCTGCTCTTGGACAGACCTTCTTCCTCCGTCGTAAAGAGAAGGCAGCCGCGCTCGGCATCCAGGTCGGCCTTGATCCAGTCGCCCTCAGCTACCTGATTTGTGGCGATCAGGTTAGACAGTGGATGGACCAGCAGGCGTTCGATAGCGCGTTTAAGGTGACGGGCTCCGTACTTTACGTCCGTCCCTTGCGAGAGCAGAAACTCTTTCCCCGCGTCCGATACCGTTACCGCGAACAGCTTTTCAGAAGGCGATTCGAAGATCCGGGTCTGCACTTGTGTCAGCTCGAGATCCAAAATGCGGCTTAGTTCCGATTCGCCGAGCGGCTTGAAGACCACGCATTTATCGATGCGGTTCATAAACTCGGGCGTGAATTTGCGCCGCGCGGCCTCCATGCCGCTGCGCGCCAACTTCTCGTTCAACTTCTCGTCTACTTTGGCTGGCTCAGTCGCATTGAAGTGGCTGTTAAAGCCGAGTTTCGGTGCGATCAGGGCGCTCATCTCGGCCGCTCCGAGATTACTCGTCATGAAAATCATGCATTTCGAAAAATCCACCTTGCGGTTGTCGCCCAAGGTCAGCGTTGCCTTATCCAGAATTCCGAGCAGGAGGTTCCAAAGGGCGTCGCTGGCTTTTTCGATCTCGTCGAAAAGGATAAAGCTCAGCTTGACCGTCTCCGTGTGATGCTGGTTGATTACTTCCTGACTGAGTAATGGGTGAGTTTCGCGATGGCCCAGATAGCCGGGAGGCGAACCGATCAACTTGGCGATCTCATGACTGTGCTGGAACTCGGCGCAGTCAATCTTTACCACGGCGCGCGGATTGTTCACCAGAGCCTCGGCCGTAGCCTCGACAGTGCGGGTCTTCCCGGAGCCGGTGGGCCCGAGGAACAGAAAGTTGCCTACCGGGCGTCCGGGCGCCGAGAGGCCCGTAATATGCATCTGGTAGATGTTGACGATCTGCTCGATCGCTTCGTCCTGTCCGACTATCAGCTTGAGCAGCGTCCGCTCTAGCGACTCCGCATTTTTGCCCGTTCTTGTTGGGTCAAGTACCCGTCGTAGGTGGCTCATGGTGATCCCTTCTCGCACTCGACTCTCGAGTTGCAACTCCCCTCGTCTGCCTCGGTTCTTACTGAATCGTTGGACTTGCAACCAACATGGAGCAAGCCGCATGCCAAACTGCCGCGGCGCTTACTACCACAAACATCGTCAGAAACGATGGATCACTCCAGGGTTTCTTGCCCTTTATTCTCCTCAGGCTTTTCTGGTTAGTACTTTTGAGGTCGGGAAGGTCTCACTTCAATTCGACTAATTAATGTTCTTTCTGGCATGCGCAGAATATCGAGCACCAGGCCGGCGATGTCCTCGGGAGCAATCTTCCAGTCATCTCTGCCGGGTTCAACGCCGCCGAAGTGGGTCGCGACGCTCCCGGGCATAATGTAGCTGACACGCACGTTGTCGTTGCGATGGTCCAACATCATGGCTTCGCTGAACCCATTCAGGCCGAATTTGGAGGCGTTATAGGCGGATCCTCCGGCGAAAGGATTCTTGCCAGCGAGGCTGCTGATATTGATAATGGTGCCGCCCCGCTGCCGTTCGAATCGCTGTAGCGCCTCGCGGCTGCAATAGAAGGCTCCCGAAAGATTCGTCCCGATCAGGCGGTCCCACTCCTCCACGCTCAGTTCCGCGGTTGCTCGAAACAGGCCGAAACCGGCGTTGTTGATTAAGATGTCCAAGCCACCCAGTTCTTTATCGATTCGTTCGAAAAAATCGGCGACTTGGCGGCTATCGCTCACGTCCGTTGGCTGCCCTACTACTTTGCGGCCGTCGCTTTCTTTCCGCAGAGCGGCCATGGCTTTCTCGAGTTGCCCGGCATTGCGGGCGCACACCGCTACGTCGGCACCCTCACCCAAAAGGGCCCGGGCGGCCGCGAAGCCGATCCCTTGAGATGCGCCTGTCACAACAGCGCGTTTGCCTGTCAATAAATTGCTCATGAAAAATTCTTAAACTCCTCTCGCTTGATTAGATAACGGACGGCCGTTTCGAACCACCGCATGAACCAATGCTTGGCTGCTGTTCACGCATAGGTTCATTGGTAACACCTGCGTTGCGCAGTGCGGTTTGATAGGCTCATCTTCCGAGCCTATGAAAATCTCTTTTATCTTATTGGGCAAGCTCTCGTGCTGTCTGGCAGTTCTTGCGTCAACTCCCGTACTCGCTCTCGACAACGGATTGGCCAAGACGCCGCCCATGGGTTGGAACAGCTGGAACAAATTTGGATGCAATGTTAACGAAACTCTAATCCGCGGCATGGCGGATGCCATGTTGAGCACTGGACTGAAAGACGCGGGTTATGAATACCTGGTCATCGACGATTGCTGGCAAGTCGGCCGCGACAGAGAGGGCAACATCCTTCCGGATCCCCAGCATTTTCCCTCCGGCATCAAGGCACTGGCAGACTATGTTCACTCGAAAGGTCTGAAGTTTGGAATTTACTCCGATGCCGGCACCGGCACATGCCAGAACCGCCCGGGCGGACGCGGCTATGAATTTCAGGATGCCCGCCAATATGCTGCCTGGGGAGTGGATTATCTGAAATACGATTGGTGCAATCACAGCACTCAGAACTCGGAAGCCTCTTACTCGATCATGCGCGATGCCTTACAGAAATCCGGCCGGCCGATCGTCTTCAGTTTGTGCGAATGGGGATCGACCAAGCCCTGGCTCTGGGCCGAGAACGTCGGCAATCTCTGGCGCGCCACCGGCGATATTGCCGATAAATGGAGCACCGACAGAAAGGACGATGGCCTGGGCGTAGTTCAAATTCTCGATCAGGTCGACGGCCTGGAATCCTATGCCGGTCCCGGACACTGGAACGATCCGGACATGCTCGAAGTAGGCAATGGCGGCTTGAATGACACGGAAGCGCGGGCCCACTTCAGCTTGTGGTGCATCCTGGCAGCGCCGCTCATGGCCGGCAACGATCTTCGGAACATGACCCCGGCAACACGCGACATCCTTACTAATAAGGATCTGATTGCGGTCGACCAGGATTCGCTCGGCATCCAGGGCAGACGCGTCGAGCGTAAGGGCGATCTTGAGGTCTGGTCAAAGCAATTGAGCGATGGCGGCCGCGCAGTCGCCCTCCTGAACCGAGGTTCCGCCCCGTCCCGGATAACCGCATCCTGGACAACACTCGGCTATCCCGAATCGCTGGCGGCTTCCGTCCGCGACTTATGGGCCGCGAAAGACGACGGCGTCTCGAAAGGCAGCTATTCGGCTGAAGTGCCAAGCCACGGCGCAGTTGTTGTGCGAATCATGCCGGTGTCGGGCAGCACGCCAACCAGATAGAGCTTCCGCAGGCTGTCTTCAATTTCGGCGGCGTCTCTCTGCTGCACCGACCACTCGAGCGCCTCGAAAGGCCGTAGGGCAAACAGGTTCCCGGCGCGCTGCCACATGGCCGGATCCTTGAGTGGATAAGCGTCGAAGACTTGCTCGGCAAATTCGCGTCCGCAGTGCAGTTGCGTAGCAAGGTCCCACGCCGGGTCACCAATACTCGTCTGGTCGAAATCGATAACGCCAGTGAGACGTCCGCTCTCCGTATCGATCAACAGGTTCTCATACCAAAGGTCGCCATGGATGAGAACGTCGGGATGATCCATCTCGACGAATCGCTCTATCCAATTCCGGAGCGGGCGTTGCAACTCATCGGGCAGGAACGGCAAGCTGCGCTCCGCGGAGGCCAGTAGTTGCGTGGTCCGGTTCGTCGAAGGCACACCCCAGGCAATTGCGTCGTCTACCGGGATCGAATGCAGAGCGGTCATGAATGACGCAAGATCGCGTGCAAGCGACTGACCTGCGATTTCGGCTTGCAGTGGCTTGCCCGGAACTTTGGGGTAAATCATTGAGCCATCGCTATCGAGTAACGGAGCGGGAATATGTACCGGCAACCGCGAGGCCAGATGAGGAAGAAACCGGCATTGCCGCGCTGCGGCTTCTTTGGTTTGTTGCGTGAGCGGCACTCGACGCAACCAGCCATCCGCGCGTTCATAGATTCTGCTGCCGAATCCGCTGCTGAGCAGGGTTTCACGCTGCTGGGCGCTGGAGCGATCGTATACCGCAGGCACAGGCGGGATGTTCATGTTCGCTTAGGATCGTTCAGGTCGCGAATCATGTAGGCCTGATAGTGATCGATGTTAGGGCAACCTGGTGTGTGTGCATAGTTCATGTTGCGCTGCAGCTTCATAACGGCGTCCTGAAGTTTTGCGCGGTCGCGCGTGAATCCCGTGTTCGTGCGCCCTGAGATCGAGAGTACGGCGGCTGCATCCGTATCTTCCAGAGAGCCCCCGAGCGCTGCGGCCGCGGCCGGCCGCACGCGCATCAGATCGTCATTATTCAGGTGAAGATCATCAAAAAGGAAGAGGACAAATCTCTGGGGCGCGGACTTCTCCGAGACTGTGCCGTTTATGGCAGACCGCCCAGTAGCGGCAATGGCCCCGGGCTTCGTTGCGGTGCTCTTCCCCGCATGTGTCTGTAGGGTGAAAGCCGAAATCGTCTGCAACTTTCCTCTGTCGAATAGTCGGAAGTCCTCTTTTGTGAGAGTTCCGACGGCGTTTCCCCGGGAATCGCGCACCAGAACCGGTACGAGCACCGCGTTGACTTTGGTCTCAAACTTGAACTGTCCGTCGGGCGTCGCGGTTCCGGTTGTTTGTTGGCCGGCCGTCAGGGAATAGAAAGCAACCGGCAGTAGCCAGGTAGTCTTCCGGAGCATGGTGATCGCGATGATAGCCGTCCCGGCTATCAAGAATCTGTGTCCCTCCAACCCTTATACTGGAGCAAGAGCCCCCCACCCATGAGCGTTATCTGGCTGCGGACGGCCGCCGCCTTATACTCGTGCGGACTGTTTTACGCCCTGATCTACATTTTCCGCAAGAGCACAGGTCTCTTCTTTCCGGCGCTGATTGCCTTTGGCGCGGGTACCATCTTCCAGCTTGTCGCCATCGTCGAGCTTTGGTCTGAAACCGGGCACCTCCCGCTCAACAATTTCTACGAAACCAGCTCCATCTGTGCGTTCCTGATCGCTGTCCTCTTTCTGCTCGGTTACAGCTATTACCGCATTGCGAGCTTCGGCATTTCCATCTTTCCGCTTGTGTTCTTCATGACGTTGATCGGCGTAACCGAGTTTCCCGGTAACCCCATGGAGCCCGCAGGTCCGCAGCGTTTGGCTGGTCATCCATGTCTCAACAGTCCTGATCGGCTATGCCGCGCTCGTCTTTTCCGCGATTGCCTCCCTCTACTATCTGCTCCAGGAACGCCAACTCAAAAGAAAAGCGGTAACTCCTTCGGCAAATCGACTGCCACCGCTCGCAACCCTCGATCGCATCATTACTCAATCGATGAACGCGGGCTTCGTCTTCATTACGCTCGCGACCATAACTGGCGTTATCTGGGCCTTTAATGAGCGCGGCGCCAATTGGATAGCTAATCCGAAAATCGTTTTCTTCCTGTTCACCTGGGCCTTCTACCTTGCGATGATTTTCCTGCGCATCTCCGCCGGTTGGCGCGGCCGCCGCATGGCTTGGCTCGTGGTGGGCGTGCTCGGCTGCTCGATTGTCACCTGGGCGACCCATATGTCGTTGCGGAGTTTGTGGCCCCAATGAAGCTCGCTCTCGCCGGCATCAATCACCGTACCGCTCCCGTTCATGTACGTGAAAAACTGGCTCTAAATGCCGCCGAGATTCCCGCCGCGCTTCTTCTCCTCCTCGAGCATGGCGCAAAAGAAGCGCTCATCCTGTCGACCTGTAACCGCGTCGAGGTAGCTGCTGCTCTCGATGAAGACATCGCACCTGAAACTCTGCTCGACGCCATCATTGCGCGCCGAAACGATATCACTGTTGAATCCGTCCGCCCGCACCTTTACGTATTTGAGGCGCAAGACGCCATGAAGCATCTTTTCCGCGTTGCTTCGAGCCTCGATTCCATGATCGTGGGTGAACCTCAGATTCTCGGCCAGCTCAAACAGGCCTACAGCCAGGCACGGGAGCAGGGAACTATCGGCACTCTGCTCGACGCCGTCCTCACCCGCGCCTTCAACGTCGCCAAGCGCATTCGGACGGAAACCGAAATCGGTGAGAGTGCCGTGTCGGTCAGCTATGCCGCGGTCGAACTCGCGCGCGAGATCTTCGGATCGCTCGCCAGAAAAAAAGTGCTGATCATCGGGGCGGGGAAGATGTCCGAAGGCGCCGCGCGGCATCTGCTACGCGCCGGCGCTGACGAAATCTTCATCGCCAACCGCACTCCGGAGCGTGCGCGAGAGCTCGGCAAACTATTCCGCGGTGAAGTGCTCCCTTACGAAACTTTCGCTCAGCGCTTGGGCGAGATGGATATCGTCATTACTTCCTCCGCGGCGCCCGGCTTCGTCCTGGGACCTGACTCGGTCCGGCGCGCTATCGAAACTCGCAAGAGCCAGCCCATGTTCCTGATCGATATCGCTGTGCCGCGCAATATCGATCCTGCCGTAAACGGTCTCGAACACGCCTTCCTTTATGACATCGACGACCTGCAGCGGCTAGCGGATCGCAACCTGCGCGCGCGCCAGGAAGTCGCCCAGCATGCTGAGAGCATTGTTGCCGAGGAGGTAGCTCGTCTCGAAAGCCGTCTGCGCGCCCGCGATGTCGCTCCGACGATCGTGAGCCTGCAGGAGCAGCTTGAAGTAATCCGGCGCGGCGAACTCAGCCGTTATCGATCTAAGCTCGGTCACCTCACACGCTGAACAAGAGGACGCTCTCGAAGCGCTCACTCGCGGCATCGTCAATAAAGTTGCTCACGGGCCTATCTCGGAAATGCGCCGCCAGGCCGCTGCGCATTTTCCGGAACAAAGCCAGGAAGCCGAACTTGTGGCCGCCGTGCGCCGTATTTTCCGCTTACGTTGAAATTCGAACTGGATGCTTTCTTCGACCGCCACTACGCTCACCATCGGATCGCGAGGATCAGCACTGGCCCTCTGGCAGGCGCGTCATGTTGCTCGCTTGCTCGAGCAGTCTGGTACTCCAACTCGCATCGAAATCATCAAAACAACGGGCGATCATCTGCAGACCGCCTCCCTCGCGCAAGCCGGAGGGAAGGGTTTGTTCACCAAGGAAATCGAAGAAGCTCTGCTCGCAGGCACGATCGATGTGGCCGTACACAGCCTTAAAGATCTCCCCACCGCTACGTCGCCGGGCCTTGCCATTGCCGCCATTCCGGAACGAGAGGACCCACGCGATGCCATCGCCGGCAAAGCTCTGGCGGAGCTTTCTCATGGCGCTCGAATCGGAACAAGTTCAGGTCGCCGCGCCGCCCAGTTGCGCCTTCTGCGTCCGGATCTTGTCATCGAACCCGTTCGCGGCAACGTCGATACGCGCCTTCGCAAGCTCAAAGAAGGTCAATATGACGCTATCCTGCTTGCCGCCGCCGGCCTCCGCCGCCTGGGACTCGAAAGTGAGATTGCCCAACTTCTCTCGCCTGACCAGATGTGCCCCGCACCCGGCCAAGGTGCCTTGGCTATTCAAACGCGCGCCTATGACCCGGCATATACTATCTGCCGCGCGCTCGATCATCTGGCCAGTTTTCAAGCCGTCACTTGTGAGCGCGCGGCTCTGGCAGCGCTCGGCGGCGGTTGTCAATTACCTTTCGGCGCCTTCGCCGAACACCTCAACTCTGCACACCTCGGCTCCACGCTCCGACTCACCGCTGTTGTCGTGGCGGCCGATGCCTCCGAGCATTTGCGCGCCACCGCCGAAGGTCCTGCGACGCTCGGCGAGCAGCTCGGTCTCCGCGTGGCACAGGATTTGCTGGCGCGCGGCGCGGCTAAAATTCTCGTAAATGTGTAGCCTGAGCGGCCTACGCATTGTCGTAACACGGGCCGTCCATCAAGCCGAAGAGTTAGCCGTTCCTCTGCGCAAACTGGGCGCAGAAGTTTTGCTGGTCCCCGTCATCGGAATCGCTCCGCCGCTCGATCCCGGGCCTCTGCGAGAGGCCTTCGCCGAGCGCGATGAATACGATTGGATCGTTTTCAGCAGCGCCAATGCAGTCCATACCTTCGTGGCGGAACTCCCCTCCCCACGCTCTTGTGCGGCCCGCATCGCAACCGTTGGCGCAGCCACTCGCCGCGTTGCCGAACAGAACGGCCTCAGTGTCGACGTAATGCCTGAGAAATATGTAGCCGAATCTCTCATCGAAGCTCTCGGCGCGCAAAATCTCACCGGCAAGCGTGTTTTGATTCCCAGTGCCGCCGTCACTCGCGACGTGATTCCCGCAGCTCTAAGGCAGCTCGGCGCGCGCGTCGAGGTCGTCGAAGCTTACCGCAATGTCATTCCCACCGGTGCTGTTGAACGGGTCAAGGAAATCTTTCGCGAGCCGCTGCCGGATTGGGTGACGTTCGCCAGTTCCTCGGCCGTCGAAAACACCATTCAGATCGCCGGCATCACATCGCTACAACGAATGAAGATCGCGAGCATCGGCCCGGTTACCACAGAAACTCTTCGCCATTATGCGCTGCACGCGGCCGCGGAAGCCAATCCTCACAACATCGAAGGACTGGTGATCGCCATCTGCCGCCGGCCCTAATCTCCCGCCTTTTCTACCTGCACCAGGCAACTATAGAACGTTGGACCGCCGCCCATATCGGTCAGCCGCTGGCTCGTCAGTACATTTACGTTCTGCCGGTCCTGTGCCTTCCGAGGCCATCGCACCGACGGTACGCTCACGACGCCAGAGGGAATAGTGTCTGCCACCGAAACTTTCAAAATACAGCTGCCTCGCAGGTTGAAAATACGCACTGCATCGCCGCTCGCGATCGAGCGCGCCGCTGCATCTGCCGGATGCAGCGTTGCCACTGCCGTCTCCCGGTCCTGGTCCTCGCGGTTGCCGAATGTCGAGTTCATACTGTGATGATGCTTCGACGAGATCAGTTCCAGTGGAAAGTGCGCCCGTAAAGCTGGATCTCCGCGACGGGATTCACGCGGTGGCTGGTAATCGATTGTCTCCGCATGAAATTCACATCTGCCCGATGCTGTCGCGAAATTTCCTTCCGCAAACGGCAAAAACGCCTCGTTCTCCGGAGAGATATTCAACCGTACGGACCGCTCTCGCTCCAGCCGCTCCAGCGTGATATCTTTCAAAAACGGATGTCCCGAAGCGAGGAGGCCGCGGATCATGTCGTCTTCGGATTCCTCGAAGCACTCTTCCTGGAATCCCATCCGCTTCGCCAGCTCGCGAAAAATCTCAACGTTTGAACGGCACTCTCCCGGCGCGCCGAGCGCAGGCCGCGCCAGTTGCAGATAGTAGTGACCGTACGCCAGGTAGAGGTCAGTATGTTCCAGGAACGTAGTGCAGGGAAGAAGAATGTCCGCCCAATCCGCCGTGTCTGTCTGAAACTGTTCGATCGCCACCGTGAATAGATCTTTCCGTCCCAGCCCACGTTTCACTTCGTTCTGATCAGGCGCAACCGCCGCCGGATTCGAACAATAAACCACCATCGCATGGATAGCCGGGTCCTTAACGCTATTGAGCACCCTGCCAAGTTCCACCATATTGATCAAACGAGCTTCGCGTCCTAACGCGAGCCATTGAAGATCAGGTCGCTGCAGGCTTGCCTGATTGAAGTGGAAGGCGCCGGAAGTCGAGAGTGACAGTCCGCCGCCAGCCTCTCGAAACGATCCTGTCAGGACCGGCAGATAAGCAATAAGGCGCATCGCAAGTCCGCCTCGATCCGAGCGTTGTATCCCATAATTCGGACGGATCACAGCGGGTCGTGTAGTAGCGTAGACGCGCGCGAGTGAGATGATCTCATCTACCCCGATGCCCGTCATTTCTGATACACGCGCTGGAGTGAACTCCGCAGCTTTTGCTGACAATTCGTCAAAGCCTTGGGTGTAGCTTTCTATATAGTTGACATCGTGCAGATGCTCGCGAATAATTACGTGCATCAAACCGAGCGCTAGGGCCGCATCCGTGCCCGGGTGAATGGCCAGATGTTTATCGGCAAGCTCGCTCACTTTGTGACGCACCGGATCTATGGTGTAAAACTTTGCCCCGTTTCGCCGTGCTTCTACGATGAACGGCCAGAGGTGAACGTTAGTAGCGAGAATATTTGCGCCCCAAGCGATGATCAGCTTCGCCTGGCGGAACTGCTCCGGTTCGGTTCCGTACTTCGCTCCAATTGCCGCCAGGACACCCGCTTCCCCAGCTTTCGAACAGATCGTGCGATCGAGCCGTGATGCGCCCATGCGATGAAAGAAGCGCCGGTCCATTCCATTTGCGATGAGCATTCCCATTGAACCCGCGAAACTGTAGGGCAGAATGGCTTCCGGCCCATGCTCGGCAGCGATCTCTTTCAACCGGCTTGCAATCTCATCCAGCGCCTCGTCCCAGGAGATGCGCACGAACCGGCCTTCTCCCTTCGCTCCAAACCTGCGCTGCGGATAGAGCAAGCGTTCCGGTGAGTATTCCCGCTCTAAGTAGCGCGCCACCTTGCCGCACAGAAATCCCTGCGTGATCGGATGATCGGGATTGCCGCGCAGGCGCGAGCCGTGGCCATTCTCGTCGACGTTAATCAGCAGCGCGCAACAATCCGGACAATCCAGCGCGCAGACCGATTGGCGAACCGCCCTCATTAAACGATCATACTGTCTTTTCGAGGTGGAAGTGATAAGCGCCTATATAGGCGCCGGCCCCGGAATTGCGGCGCTCCACGCCTTTGATACGCCGCTTTTCAACGCGCCCTGCACCAGCTATGGCGCAGGCAGTTTCGGCGTAATCAGCTCGCAGGTAACTTCTCGCGCATGGTCGAGCTCGGCCTCCGGCTCTTCTTCTGAACTTTCTCCCTCTATTATGGAAGTTGAAGACGCTCTTTTGTTCGTTGATTTTCGCCGCCTCTCTGGCAGCTCAAGTTCCCCACCCCACTAAGGTTTTGATTGACTTGACAGATGCGCCCCGCAAAATTCTGCACGCGCATCTGATTATCCCTGTTAATCCTGGTCCGCTCACGCTCGATTATCCGCAGTGGATTCCCGGCGAGCATACTCCCACTGGTCCCATCGATAACTTTGCCGGTATTGTCTTCACCGCTAACGGACAGACCCTCGCCTGGCGCCGCGACGATGTCAACATGTTCGCGTTCCACTTGAATATTCCTCAGGGAGTGCGGACGCTTGACGCCAAAGTAGATTTCCTTGCGACGGCCGCTGCGTCGGGCTTTTCGGCAGGCGCTTCCACTGGACCGAACCTTGCTATTGTGAGTTGGAACGAACTGGTTCTCTATCCGGACGGCGCGCCGTCATCGCAAGTAATGTTCGAGCCCTCGCTGAAACTGCCCGAGGGCTGGAAATTCGGCACGGCCTTGACGCCGCAGTCCGGTCCCGCCGATGTGGTGCATTTCGCACCCGTTTCGCTCGAAATGCTGGTGGACTCTCCCATCCTGGCAGGCCGATTTTTCAAGGAGATTCCGCTCGCCCCCGAAGTGACGCCCAAGCACTTCCTGGATATGGCCGCCGATGGACCGGAAGATTTGAACGTCACCTCCGACCAGACCACCGCCTGGAGCAATCTGGTCCGAGAAACCGGGGCTCTCTACAAATCGCGGCACTACGAGAGTTATCACTTCCTCGTTACCTTGAGCGACAGCGTCGCGCACTTCGGATTAGAGCATCATCAGTCGAGCGATGATCGAGTCGAAGCGCGGGGTCTCGTCGATAGCGATCTCGCGATGCTCAACGGCGACCTGCTCTCGCACGAGTTCACTCACTCCTGGAACGGAAAATTTCGCCGCCCTGCCGGTCTCGCCACACAGAATTATGGCCAGCCCATGAAAGGCGATTTGCTCTGGGTGTACGAAGGACTGACCCAATATTTAGGGGATGTTCTCGCCGCCCGCAGCGGCACCTGGAAACCGGAGCAGTATCGCTCGTATCTGGCCGCCTCTGCTGCTGAACTGGATCATCGCCCTGGGCGCACCTGGCGCGACCTCGAGGATACCGCCGTGTCCGCGCAAATTCTCTATTCGACCACCGAGCAATGGGACAACTGGCGACGCAGCGTAGACTACTATGCCGAAGGAGAACTCGTTTGGCTCGATGTCGACACGACCATCCGGCGGCTGTCGCATAACAAGAAGTCTCTGAATGATTTCTGCGCGCATTTTCTAGGCGTGCGAGGCAACACCCCGCCCGAAGTGTTCCCGTACACGTTCGACGATGTCGTTACCAGCCTCACTGCCGTTCAACGATACGATTGGGCCACTTTTTTTCGCGAGCGCCTGACGTCGAAGTCGCAGCACGCGCCACTCGACGGCATCTCGACCGGCGGCTACAAAATCGAGTACACCGATCAGCCGAACGACTTTATTCGCGCCGGCGAGTCGCGCGACCGCGGTGTGAACGCCTGGTACTCCATCGGACTTGATACATCCGACAACACGATCAGCGACGTTCTGGTCGGCTCGCCTGCCTACGCGGCCGGCTTGGGACCGGATATGAAAATCGTCGCAGTCAACGGTCGCCGCGCTAGCGATGATTTACTCCGTCAGGCGATCCACGACGCAAAAGGCAGTGGACCCGCCATTGAACTGATCGTCGAAAACAACAGCTTCTTTAAAACTGTCAAGATTGATTATCACGACGGTGAGAAGTACCCGCACCTGGTCCGCTCATCGAGCAAAACGGCCACTCTCGACGACATCCTCCAACCGATGACTAAGTCTGTCACGCTCTCGAGCGCCGAGTAGGCCGGTCGCACAAGCCGGTTTGTTTCCTGACTGTCGAGATCCAGGCCGCGAAGTCCCGGGCTTCAGCTTACTTCCGGGCTGCGAGGGCAGTTGAATGTGCAGCGAGGTAGGCCTGAGCGTGCGTCACTTGAGTGAGCGCCGGATCGGCATCCTTCCAGGCTGCGAGAAAATCCGCGTACTCCTTCCTGGCAGCCGCGGAACTGCCAGACTTCTCGCTGCTCACGGCAATACCGTAGAGCGCGAAACCGGATCGTGGCCGCTCCAATAGCGCTCGTTGGTAAGCAGCCTTGGCATCCGCCCAATCGCCAACCGCCATCATCGCGGCCCCTTCTGTTTCGCCTACCGGCCGAATGTAGTTCGGAGGCTCATGGTAGCCGAGCTCTTTCTCTTGTTGTGCGGCTTGCCCGAACAGGGTTTTGGCCTCGGCCCCATTTCCCCGAACGGTCAGCAGCGACGCCCGCAATTCCAGCGACATGATCGACAAGCTTTTCAGTATTGGTTCCAACAGGGCATCCGGCATCACTTGCAGCTTTGGTTGCGCCCCAGTTGCCAGCTCATTTGCGGCCGTTCTTCGCATTACACGCGAATCCTTCGATTCCTGAGACATACGCCATAACCCGGCATCGAATCGAACTGACGACTCTTCCGCAGCCGGGAGGTTGTGAGCTTCGACAGCCTGCATCCCGGCGGCGAAACCGGCAAGCTGCCGCGAAAGGAAGGCAAGATTGGGGCGTCCAGCAGGCGGAGCGCTCGCTTCCAAGGATCCAATAACCTGCGCCCAGTCCCCCGTTCGCAGCGCCACCGGCAATTGGGGATCGAGCCGCGTAATTGAATCCCGCGTCGAATAGATGTAAAGTGTCGATTCCAGCTTGCCGCGTGCACCAGTCAGTTTGACGGAGAGCGCGGTTGCTTCTTTTAGTTTGCCTTCCTCCATAAGATTCGCGACCGCATACATCAGGTTGTGTACGTAATTCCAGTCGTTATCGGGGTGGACGTGCTGCTCCCGCATGTAGCGCTCGTCCACCTGTCTGGAAGCCGCAAACGCCTGTTCCGCCCGAGCGTAATCGCCGATGCGAAAGAAGATGTGTCCCGGCATATGGACCATGTGTCCGGAGGACGGCGCGAGCCTTGCCAGTATTTCCGCACTGTGCAGGGCCTGCTCGGGGTGCTCACTTCCCTCAAGAGCGTGGATGTAATAATGATTCGCGGCGGAATCTTCAGGGTTGTCCTTTAAGACAGACTGCAGGAGCGCCAGGCATTCCTTGTGATCGACAAGACCAGCCAGGAAAATCCGCGCCTGAGTATCTTTGGGGTAGTCTCTGACGAGCTTGCGCCAGAGCGTCAATTCCTGCGAGAAGTTCGGACCTGGCCTGGCGTTTTTCAAGCCATCTTCGTGCGCGGAACTGGCCTCGATGTAAAGAGCTTCGCGCTTGCTTGCGCGGCCTTTTAGACTGATGGCCCTAGCCAGCGCCCGATCGGCGTAGCCTTTAGCCGTGCTGTGGTAGAACGATTCTGCCTTGTACAATCCCCAGTAACACATGGCGCATTGCGGATCCACGCGAACGCTCTGTTCGAACGCGCGAGCCGATTCGTAATCCCAAAAATCGTGCAGCAGATTCAATCCCTGGTTGAACCACATCTGCGCTTCGGGCGTGGCGGTGATCTGCATGCGAACGTTCCCTATGCCGGTCATCTGCCGCGGCACGGGCAATTCACCGGGCGGCGTTTCGTCCTGGGTTTCCATAGTGTGGGCGGACATGTTCATCTGCGCCAGTGCCATCGGGGGATGCGATGCCAGAGAAGCCAACAGACAGAAAGCCACGAACGCACCAGCTTTCTTACCCGACGCCAGGGATTGACTTAGAGGAGTTCGACCGCCTTTGATGAGGGTACCGGGAAAGTGAAAAGCAAACACGCGGCCACCTTTCCGTCAATATACAGGGCGACCGTCGACCGTAATCCCTGGCGGCCATAGCGGCGCTTGCGCTGTCAGATCGTGGCTCGTTGCTAAAACATAAATCTCAGCCCAAACTGGATCTGCCGCTCGGGCAATGCCGTCGACGTCGCTATTCCGAACGAGGGTGATCCGAGTACTTGGCCGGGAATGCCGAATGCGTGCTGGTTGAAGATGTTGAAGAACTCAGCGCGAAACTCGAGCTTCTTCGTCTCCGTGATTGCCGTGTCCTTCACCAGCGAAAAATCGAAGTTGGAGAACGGCTGTGTACGGAATGTGTTTCGGCCTAGGTTTCCCGGCGCCGTCTGAACGACGTTCCCGCTAGATAGGGTAACGGTCGGGGTACCAAAATATTGCGACGAGTTGGCCAGCACGGACGGCGAAAAGAAGGTGGGGCCGCCACCGTTATTCAGTGTGGGGTTTTGCAGCAGGAACGGCCTGGTCGGTTGATAGCCGACGTAGGTATCGGTCCCGAACTCTTCCGTTCCGTATGGGGAGTTGACGGTGAAGGGGAACCCCGATTGCGCCGAAATGATGCCCATCGCCTGCCAGCCGCCCGTCAATCTCTTGGGGAGCGCGTCGAGGAACCGCCATTTATCCATCGGCACCGCATATTGGAAGTTCATCACGAAGCGCTGCGTGAAGTCGAACCCAGAATCCGATTTTTCGCACGAGTAGCAGAGCGGATTATTCGGCTGGGTTCCTGAGTTAGCAGCATTGTAGCCGTTCCAGACCGTTGAGGAGTTGTCGATCGCATGCGAATAAGTGTAAGCGGCTTGAAACTGAATGCCATGCTCTGCGGAGACCTTGCGCAACTGCACCTGCAAGGCGTTGTAGGTGGAGTGGGAGTGATTATCGGTCAGCTGGAACTCTCCGAGGCCCGGATTCACGGCGCTGTAAGGAGCATATTGCGGCAGAGCGCCGGTGTAGGCATTGGGCCAGGCAGAAGAATAGAGACCGACGGCGTTGTTCATGGCGTACGATAGCCTGCAACGCCGTATTGCCCGGCAGCTCCTGTTCCAGCGTAACGTTTCCGGCCATGGTGTATCCATTTTTGAAATCGACCGAGGTAAGGTTCGTAGTGATTGGGCCGCCGAAAAATGCTGCCACTGGGGCGAGATTCACCGGGGTGTTTACCGGAATCTGCTTGGTGTCACCGTTGGGCGGTAGCACCTGGCCCGACAAGCTTCTGATCGGCGGCAGCCCAACGACCGATAGGGGTGTCGCTGAAAACGTAGGATTGATAGTGCTTGAGAACGACGCGTCGGGGAAGTTCACGAGGGCCTGGTCGGGGAAGACGGTGGGTGGATCATTCGTAAAAATTCCGAAGCCTCCTCGCAATACGGTCTTGCTGGTAACGCTTTCCGCAATTCCGAAGCGCGGTCCAAAACCGCGGTAATCGGGGCGATAAAGAGGGTTCGCATGCAGCACAAGTTGCCCGAACAGGTTGCCGCCCCCATACGTCGGGTCGTTCACAATTGCGTTCAGGCGGTCTCCGGTTTCGCTCGGCACGGAGTTGAATTCGTAACGAAAACCGAGATTTACGGTCAAGCGCGAAGTCAGCTTGATGTCGTCCTGCAGCCAGCTATTGAGATGCCAGATGCGAACTCCGTAAGGTGCAGGATTGCCGGGTGCGCTGAAACCAGGCATGCCGGTAGCGCGGATATAGGCATTGGCTGCTCCTTCCATGAAACTGACAAGTGAATTCGGGCTCGCCGAGCCCGCCGGCAATACTCCGCCACCCGCGATCGGAATCGCAGCCGGCAGTGCGGTGCCCGGGCTGAACTGGAATTGGCCGTTCGGGCCACCGGATGAGACGCCGAACCCGTTGTCGCGCAGCCGCCGGAACTGGACTCCGAAGTCTAGGGTATGGCGGCCTTTGGTCCAGGTAACTTTCTCCTGCGGGATGAATTGCGTGATCACGTACTTCGTGAAGAAGTTGTCCGGGCCGTAAGCTGAAAGGCTGCCGTCCCCAAATGTGTTCTGCGGGTAAGCTTGGGTTCCCACCGATACTCCGGTCACTTCACGATTCAGTCCAAAGGCGAACACATTGACCAGCGTGGGCGAGAAAATGTGTGTCTCCGATATCGCGTAATTTCGTGGATTGTTAAAGTTGCTATTCGAGAATAGCGGATTCTCGGAAGCCGCCACCGGATCCGTGTACTGGGTCTGGTTATTGATGTATGAGGCACGAACGAATATCGAGTCTTTCAGGGAGAAGTTGTGATCCCCGCGGATTGAGAATTGATCGGCGTTGCTCGGCTGTTTGAACTGGACATTGTAGGTTCTCGGCCCGTTCGGTCCGGTTGGATCGTTTGGCAACGGGTACTTGTTCAAGATCGACGCGGCTATGGGATTGAGAGGTACCTGAAGAGTTTCTGATTGCCCAATGCTATTGGTCAGCGTCACAATACCTTGCCGCTCTAGTGGGGTCGGCACCGCCATGATGGTCGGCTCGCCGAGCCGCTGGCGATATCCCGCATATTCGCCGAAGAAGAACGTTTTGTCTTTCTTGATGGGACCTCCGAAGGTGCCGCCGAACTCGTTACGCTGGAATGGAGGCACTTTGTTAGAGAAAAAATTGCGTGCGTCGAGCACACTGTTGCGCAGGAACTCAAACGCACTGCCGTGGAATTGGTTGGTGCCGGACTTGCTAGCAAGTTGCACGATGGTTCCGGCGCCTTGGCCGTATTCGGCGGAATAGTTGTTCTGCAGCACCTTGAACTCGGCGATGGCGTCCAGGTTGAAATTCCAGAACTGCACGTTGCCCATTTCCGCGTCGGTAGTGTCGATGTTATCGAGTGTCGCGACCTCTGTCTGTCCGCGATTGCCGTTGCCCGCCCACTCCGGCGCCTGCCATCCCGTCGCATCGGTCTCCATGTTCAGGCCCGGCTGCAGCATCACCAGATTCGTGATCGCCCGCCCATTGAGCGGCAGACTTTGCACCTGCTGACCGGTCACTAAGCCGCCCAGGGACCCGTTGACTGTGGTTATGAGAGGAGGCGCTGCCGTTACCTCTACGGTCTGCTCCGCGCCTGCAAGCGACAAGCTGAAATTCAATTCTCTTTGCTGGCTGACATCCAGCGTGACGCCGGTGGAGGTAGCCGTCCTGAACCCCGAGACTTCCGCCGTGACGTCATAGCTACCGACGGGAAGCTGCGTAATTGTGTAAGTCCCTAGCGTGCTCGAAACCGTAGTGCGGGTGAAACCGGTCGCGGTCTGCACCGCGGTGATTTTGGCGTTCGGCACCACCGCTCCAGACGGATCCGTCACGGTTCCGAGAATTTGTCCCACCGCCTGGGCGCGCAGCATGGTGGGTACGGACAGTCCGGTAACAAGTGTCACAAGGAGCAGAAGTTTTCCGTTCATCTCTCCTCCATCTCTTCTGTGTTGAGGTATAGCGACGGAGTGTATCACACGATTTGTATCTGAACCCGGGTTCGGGCGCGTCATGGATTCACGGCACTTTCGCCAACGCTCGATCCAGATTGTTCCGGGCGTCTGCCAAACCGGGATCGAGCGCAAGCGCGTGGCGAAACTCCGCTATCGCCGCGCTGGAGTTTCTGCTTTGCGCATACGCAATCCCAAGCAGGTTGTGGGCCGGGGCGAAATTCGGCTGCTGGTTGACGATCTTCGTTAACTGCTCGATGGCAGCTCGCGGATCATTCTCCTGTAGCAAATATGCCGCCAGGATGTACTGCGCATTGACGTTCGAAGGTTCGAAATTGAGCACTTCCTGTATTTGCGCATGCGCCGATTTGAGATCGCCTTCGCGGTAAAGGACTTGGGCCAGGCGCAAGCGCGCCGGGGTGAAAACCGGATTTTGGTTAAGGGCTTCCCGATAGGCTTGGGCTGCTGCCGTGAAGCTGCCGCTCCGCTCCTGAATGATGCCTAGCTGATAGCTCGCTTCGGTCCACTTTGGGTAGTCCTTGATCACCCGTTCAAGCTCGCGCTCGGCTGCCGGGAGGTCGCCTTTTTCGCTGAGCGCCCCGGCCAGATTAAAGCGCGCCTCGCCCAGGTCTGGTTTCAACTTGAGAGCTTTCCGGAACTCCGCGATTGCTCCGTCCCAATCTTTTCGTTGCGCCAGTAGGGTCCCGGCGCGGTTAGCTCCCTGGGCAGTGTCGCGCTCGATATCTTGCTGATCAAGCTGGTGAGTGTCCGAAAACTGCGCCTGCTGCGGTGGCATCTCCCTCACTCCGAAGCAGCTTCGCGAGCGCATAGCGAGCCGTTTTGTCCTCTGGGTCGAGTTGGACGGCTTGCTCGAACTCGGCGCGTGCCTGCGCCTTGTGACCAAACTGCTGTTCAGTCAATCCCAGCTCGTAATGGACGCGAGCATTTTTCGGATTAAGCCGCGCGGCCTGTTCAAGTTCACGCTGCGCCTGATCGTAATCACCTTTCGTTCGCTCGATGGAGCCCAGCTCAGCGTGCGCATCTGCCGAGTTCGGATCACGCCGAACGGCGTCCCGTGCAAGCGATATGGCCTGGTCCGAATTTCCTTGTTGCGCCGCGAGCCTAGCCCATTCGAGACGCGCTCCCAACTTGCCAGGATCGCGCTCGACGGCCCGCTGGAACTCGCGCATCGCATCCGCGGGCCGACCCTGTCGCGCCAGCAGCAGGCCCAGACTGTAATGGGCGCCGGCGTTCGTAGGCTCTAGACGGAGCGCCTGCGCAAGAGCGCTCGCTGCGGCGGTCGTGTCCTTAGTTTTCATGAGTTGCACGCCGAGATTGTAGTAGGGGTCGGCAAAATTCGGCTCGATTGCCGTGGCTTTGCGAAAATGCGCGATCGCCTCTGTCACTTGCCCTCGGTGTACTGCCACGATTCCCAACTCATTCCAGGCGCGAGCCATTCGCGGGTCGATCTCGAGCGCTTTGGCCAATGCCTGCTGGGCGTGCTCGAGTTGTCCTAGCTGTTCAAGGGCGCGTCCCAAGGCGTATTCTCCCCACGACCATGCCGCCTTCTGGGCGAGACCGGCTTGCGCCACGTCCGCCGCCCTCTGTGCTTGACCGGCGCCTAGGAGCGCCGCTGCCAGGTTGTATCGCGCTTCGAGATATCGGGTATTAGCCTGGACCGCCGACTGGAACTCCGTGAGGGCGGCGGCATGCTTGCCCTGGCGGTCGAGAATGATCCCCAGGTTATTGTGTGCTTCCGCAAGGCCGGAGTTGAGCGCGAGCGCAGCCCGGAATTCCGCGGCCGCATCGTCGAGTTTCCCCTGGTGATAAAGCGCGACCGCCAAATTGTAATGAGCGAATGCGTCCGAAGGCGCGCGCTGGACCTTCGACCTCAATTCGTCAGCGGGGGCCTGCGCGAGCGCAGATTTGGGCCAAGCAGCGGCGGCGATGAGAGCCAAGCCAATGCATAGCGTTGCTGGAAAAACCCGAGCGTCCGGCATGAGTTTTAGCCTTCATAATAACTTCAGCGAAGTAAGTGCCCCCTGGACATTCTGACTGCCGATGAGCGTCGTGTTACTGGTGCGATTTCCTATATGGGATGGCACAAAGTGGATCACGAAGCGGCAAAGTCAGATAAGCGAAATCCTTATTTGACGCTTTGACGCAACTTCGCGGCTAGCGTGCGGTCCTGACTGGCGGTCGGGCCGTATTCGCTGTTGCGTTAAGATCGTGATGATTTTCCGCGTTGCTTTGGCGCGACTCGCTAGCGTCTGGACAGCATAAACGCTCCGGAACGCGGCTCCATGTTGGCGCGAATCGACGGCACTAAGACAAAAGGAGTCCCTCATGTTCCGGCTTCTAAGCATTGCGTTCTTGATCAGCTTCGTAACTTGCTTAGATCGGGCAGTGGCTCAAACTCCGCCCCCTGCCGCACGCCCGGCGCGACCGACGCCGCCCACCCGCGATCCCAAAACGCCCGGATATGTCACCGCCAAGGAACTACCGGATGACAGCAACCCTCCGGTAAATGCTGACGGAAACTTTATCATTGGTCCGACGCACACTCCGGCACCGGAGATGACCGCGCGGGAAGGCGTGCCGCAGGGAAGAGTATTCACTTTCACCATGGAATCAGCGGACAGCAAGATCTATCCCGGCATTGCGCGCGGGGCCAACACTTTTGGCACGGCCGACCCTACGGACCCGGCAAAGATGGTAATCACCACTAGCCACCCTGCTCCCTACACTCGCCGGGTGGCTGTGTATGTCCCCAAAGAATACGTCTCCGGCACGGCTGCGCCTTTCATTGTCGGAGCAGACGGCCCCGACCGCGCGTTGTTTACGGCACTGGACAATTTGATCGCCGAGCGCCGAGTGCCGGTGATGATTGCCATCTCAATTGGCAACGGCGGCGGCGACGCCCAGGGAAGCGAACGCGGTCTGGAATACGACACAATGTCAGGCCGCTACGCAGAGTTCGTTGAGAAAGAAGTGCTGCCTCTCGTCGAGAAGCAGTACAACGTGAAACTCACCAAAAATCCCGAGGGTCGGGCGACAATGGGCGGCAGCTCGGGCGGCTCGTGCGCCTTGATCATGGCGTGGTATCACCCAGAGCTTTACCATCGCGTTCTCACCTACTCAGGAACCTACGTGAACCAGCAGTGGCCGCCGAACCCAACAACGCCGCACGGCGCATGGGAGTTTCATGAACACCTCATCCCCAACACGCCGGCTAAGCCGCTACGCATCTGGATGGAAGTCGGAGATAGAGACCTTCTTAATCCGAATGTCATGCGCGACAACATGCACGACTGGGTGGCCGCCAATGAGAACATGGCGAAAGTGCTGGCCGCGAAGGGCTATCACTATCAATTTGTCTTTGCCCGTAACGCCGGGCACACCGACCGCAGCGTGAAACAACAAACTCTACCCGAGGCTCTGGAGTATCTATGGCAGGGCTATCCTATCGCGGGGCCGAAGAATTGATTTGAGGAAGCTGACGATGGGACCAACCTTTTCGCCGTGGTCCTGGTCGCACGTGTGGTCTTCGCTATTCTGAGGCGGATAGGAGAATCCATGAATACTGTCGTTCTGGTCACGGGCGCGAGCACGGGTTTCGGACGAGTTGCGGCGGAGACTCTTGCCCGGCGCGGATATACCGTGTTCGCCGCCATGCGCGACACCTCCGGCCGCAACAGAGCCAATTGCGAAGCCTTGCAATCGCTGGCCGAACACGAGGGCAGCGCAATTCACGTCGTGGATATGGACGTCACCCGCGATGCTTCAGTAGAACGAGCCGTCAAGCAAGTCCTCGAGGCCGCTGGACACATTGACGTGGTGATCAATAACGCCGGAATTGCCGCGCTGGGCTGGACTGAAGCCTTCACAATCGAGCAATTCCAACAGTTGTTCGAGGTTAACTTCTTTGGCGTCGTCCGCGTCAATCGCGCCGTGCTGCCTGCCATGCGTAGTCAGCGCAGTGGGCTACTAATCCATGTGAGCTCCGCCGCAGGGCGTGTTGTGCTCCCTTGCTCGGGCGTGTACTGCGCGAGTAAGTTCGCACTAGAGGCGCTCGCCGATGCTTACCGCTTCGAGCTCAGTCCTTTCGGAATCGATTCCGTTGTGGTCGAACCAGGTATTCATCGCACCCCCATTTTGGAGAAGTTTTTAGCCCCTGTCGATCAGGCCCGGGTAGCCGATTACGACCCCGTGGCTGAATATGAGGACCGAATCAAAGGCGTGTTCGATGCCGCAAATGATGCGCCCGAAACTCCGGGCCCTGAAGACGTGGTGGACGCGTTCGTGCGCCTCATTGAGACGCCCGCCGGCGAGCGACCCTTCCGGACCGTACCAACCGCCGCCGTGCGGCCGCTTCTGGAGCCCTACAATGCGTTAGCGGCGGAAATGCGCCAATCAATCGCTCATGGCTTCAACGTGCCCGAGCTTCTGCTCCTGCAACCATCCGCTTGAACGGCTTTACAGTGAGCCACCAAAGCTGAACCGAACACTGCCGCTGCCTTCCTGGAGTTTTCGCGCCGCAAGCTGCTCGAGCAATACTGGCCCAGGTTGCGGGAATCAGTCAAATCGCTGAGCGATGAACAAGTGTGGTGGCGTCCGAACGGCGCGAGCAATAGCACAGGCAACCTGCTCTTGCATCTGAATGGCAACGTCCGGCAGTGGCTGATCGTACCGTTCAATCAGTTGCAGGATGCTCGTGATCGTCCCGCCGAATTCAACCAACGAGAATTAATTCCAGCTTCTTTTCTCCTTGAGGAGCTTGCCGCAACCATGCAACAGGCCTCAGAGGTTCTTTGGCGCCTCACCGAAATCGATTTGCTCACGCCTTTTGAGATTCAAGGCTACAACGTGAGTGGTCTGGATGCTGTGTACCAGGTCGTCGAACACTTCGGAATGCACTACGGCCAGATTCTCTACATCGCCAAAATGCTGCGCGCCGAAGATCTAGGTTTTTATCGCCAACTGAACAAGAGCGGCCGGGTTTAAGGCTCCGGGAACACCGTGCCGGTTTCTGCTATCTTGATTAAACGCCTTTGTTTACTCACGCCGTCCTTTAGCTCTTCTTCGCGGCCCATACCAGCAACCTGCAATTTGTGTGTTTATCCGAAGGAGAACTATGCAATCCAATTGGCAAACAACTTTTTTCCGTGGCGTTGCGCTTGACGCGTGGCGCCATATCACCAATCCTGAGATGACCCGCAGAGAGGCGGACTTCGTCGAACGAACTCTCGGTATCGAGAGGGGTGCGCGGCTTCTCGATGTCCCGTGCGGCAACGGCCGGCACGCTATCGAACTTGCCATCCGCGGCTATCAAATGACGGGACTCGATCAAAGCGAGGAGTTTGTCGCGGAAGCGCGCAGTGCAGCGCCTCTGGCGATTCGTTGGGTGCAGGACGATATGCGTTCGATTTCATGGGTTTCCGAGTTTGACGGAGCATACTGCCTAGGGAACAGCTTCTGCTATCTCCCATGCTATGAAGCGCACCGATTTCTGAGTGCGGTGGCGCGCAGCTTGCGGCCAGGCGCGCGATTTGTTGTGGACACCGGAATGGCGGCGGAGTCGATTCTGCCTTCTCTAGCCCGGACCCGCTGGCTCCGCCTTGGGGATATCCTTATGCTGAGTGAGAATCGCTATGATCCCGCCGAGAGCCGGTTGGACATCGATTACACATTTGTTCGCCGTGGGCAGATCGAGACTCGGCCTACGACAAGCTATGTCTTTACTGCCGGTGAACTCTGCCGGATGCATGCGGGTGTTGGCCTGCTGCCCGTGGAACTTTTCGGATCGACCAATTCAGAACCCTATCAGGTTGGCTCCGCGAGGTTGATCCTGGTTTCGGCAAAGCAATGAAGGATGTGTCCGGAACCGAGGAGAGGGACTGGCTCTTCGGCTCCGGAACAGCGAAGGGCGCGTGTCTATTTGCGAGAGATCAAGAGCGTATCCGGTAACGTTCTAAGAGCATGCCGCGAATTTTTTCAGCTGCCTTGGAGGGTTTTGTACGTGAGATATTGAGTGCAGCCGGAGAGCCGCCGAACGCGGCGGAGTTGACCAGTTCCTCGCTGGTTGCCGCGAATTTGCGCGGAGTTGATTCCCATGGCGTCCGCCTGCTGCCAGTGTATGTGGAGCAGATTCGGTCGGGCGATATGGACGCGGCTGCAACTGGTAGAATTCTTTCGGAAAGACAGGCTTGCCTGCTCTTCGACGCCGAGAACGGAATCGGGCAGGTTGCAGCCGCGCAGTGTTGCGATCACGCCGTGCGGTTGTCGCGTGCATTTGGAGTGGGTCTCGCCGTCGCCCGAAACTCAAATCATTTTGGTGCGGCGGCGTATTGGGGAACTCGCATATCCGAGCAAGGGCAATTGGGAATTGTCCTTTGTAATGCATCGCGGCTCGTTGCGCCATGGCAGGGGCGAGAGCCTCGCATGGGGACCAATCCCATCTGTATAGCGGTTCCAGGCCCATGGCTACTGGATATGTCTACGACGACTGTAGCCGCCAATCGTGTCCGGGCGGCCGTTGCGGGCGATGCCGATTCTATTCCGGAAGGCTGGGCGCTCAACACAGCAGGCGCACCGACGAGCAATCCATTGGAGGCAATCAAAGGCTTGTTGGTGCCGCTGGGCGGCCATTCGGCCGGACACAAAGGGAGCGGGCTGGCTGCCGCTATCGAGATCCTTTGCGCAGTATTGGGCGGTGGCGCGATGGCCAGTGAAGTCGGATCGATGCATGAACGAGGTCGGCGAGTGGGTGTCAGCCAAAGCTTTTTAGCAATCGATATCGAGCGTTTCATGTCGCTCGCGGAATTCAAGGCCAGATTAGAACGATTCGTGGCCGATCTGAAGTCTGCCGCTCCGGCGGCGGGATACGACGAAGTGCTCACTGCCGGCGAACCCGAACGGCGCACCGAGCAGAACCGCCTACAGGCTGGAATCCCCATACCTGGCGAGGTCTGGCAAGCGCTGTTGAAGCTCAGTTCACAGCTCGGTGTAAAGGAACCTGTCGCTCCGGCGAGTTCCACGTAGCTGTCCGACATCGTACTGAGGCGTTCTATAGTGGCGCTGAGACGGCCGGCAGTGCAGCCTTCCGTGAAGATTATTGGCCAAAACGACCCCGGTGTACTGTCGACC
>CAWCYQ010000042.1:0-49017 GCA_963799755.1 Terriglobia bacterium
TGGTGCGGAGAGGGGGACTTGAACCCCACGGTGTTACCCGCTAGCACCTCAAGCTAGTGCGTCTGCCAATTCCGCCATCTCCGCGATTCGAATCACTGCTTCTTTGTGGGCGAATTTCGAGGCTGTGACTGGGTAGCTTTGTTCTTCTGGACAACTGGCGCCCGGCGGTGCTCGAAAACACTCCCAGTACTCGGGCTGCGGTTGTTCGCGAGGATTACCAGAACAAGCGACGTGACCATAAAAGGAGCCGCAGCGATGGTAGTCGCCTTGGAGAGAAGGGTATCCGTTCCACGCGGGCCGAGTACCGTTTGAGAGCCCATTCCGCCCAACGCTCCGGCGAGATACCGCCGTTACCGCTTGCAGAAGAACAACAATAATCAGGAAAAAACAAATGACGACGTGCAGCGTCGCAATCAGGTACACCATGGCTAGAAATGATGATTATAGCAGCGCAGGGCGATGTCAGACTGTTAGGGATGGCCGATTCTGCCAAACGAACCCACCTCCTGTCACTAGAGAGTCTGCGCGAAGACTACCGCCGGGCGGAGTTCGGCGAACAAAATTGCGAAACGAACCCAATCGCACAGTTTGCAAAGTGGTTCACGGAGTCTCAAAGCGCTCATCTGAAAGAACCGAATGCCATGGCGTTGGCGACCGCCACATTGGACGCCAAACCGTCTAGCCGGATCGTCCTGCTGAAAGAAGTCAGCGAGGATGGGTTCGTTTTCTACACGAGCTACACCAGCCGCAAGGGTAGAGAGTTGGCATCGAATCCGTTCTGCGCGCTGACATTTTTATGGGCTGAACTCGAACGCCAAGTGCGGGTCGAGGGGCGGGCTGAGAAGGTCAGCAGGCAGAAGTCAGAGAACTACTTTCGAGGACGCCCGAAGGGGAGCCGCCTGGGGGCACTGGCCTCGAATCAGAGCACGGTTCTGCCCGGGCGAGAGCCGCTGATTCAGAGATTGGCATCGCTCGAAGCGAAATATGCCGGGACGGAGGACGTCCCCATGCCAGCCGAGTGGGGCGGCTATTGTGTGATTCCTTACGCTCTTGAGTTTTGGCAAGGCAGGACGAACCGTTTGCATGACCGATTGCTTTATTCCAAGAGCGGTGACGAATGGCGGATAGAGCGCTTGTCTCCTTAGATTTAAACGAAGTAGAGTACCCGAACGTCTGTTGTCTATGATCCGGCTGCTGCTGATAGCTACCCTTGGTGCGTCGGTTTGCCTCGCTAACAGCGTTTCGGATCAGTTGGCCCAGCGAGTGCAAGAACGCTATAACCGGGCGCATACGTTATCAGTTCAATTTGTAGAGAACTACGAGATACAGGGGCATACGCGGCCGGTCGAATCGGGCAAACTAACCTTACGAAAACAAGGTAAGATGCGGTGGGATTATGCTCAACCGGCAGGTAAGGTGTTTATTTCTGATGGAAAAACGGTTTACCTATATACCTCGGGGGATAATAGGGTAGAGAAAATCCCGATTCGGGACACTGAAGATATGCGGGCTCCGCTCGCTTTCTTGCTGGGGCACCTGGACTTCAAGAAGGACTTCAGGAACCTTCAAACACGCCCGGGCGATGGGGGAGTGTGGCTAGACGCCACGGCGAAGAACGACCAAACACCGTATATGAAGGTCGAGATGCTGGTGCAAAGGGACGGGTCGGTCGGGCAGTTGAAGGTCATCGGAAGAGACGGCTCGTCGCTCAGGTTTTCGTTTTCGGACGAGATTCTCAATCCTCGAGTAGACGATAAGCTGTTTCATTTCGTGATTCCTCCAGGCGCGGAAGTGGTGGACGCAGTAGAGTTGCAGGACAAAGGGAAATAGCGCGTGGCGGAGTTTCTTCTTCGATATACAGATCCGCGGGGTCAGATGCATGAGCAGGTGGCGGACGCGGCTAGTGAGAAAGAGGTGCGGAACCGACTGGCGCAGCAGGGCTACCTGGTTTACTCTGTGCGCGCCAAAGATTTCAGCTCCCGGTTGACATCGGGCAGCCGCAATAAGACTGTCAATCTTGAAAAATTCCTGATCTTCAACCAGCAGTTTGTCACGCTCGTGCGGGCAGGCCTGCCCATTTTGCAGGGATTGGATCTGCTGGCGGACCGGCTTACAGATGAGAAGCTGGGACGGCATGTACGGGCAGTGAGAGATGAAGTCAAGACGGGGACAGTGCTCTCGGACGCATTTGGTAAACAGGGTGTTTTCCCGGCTATCTATGTGACTTCAGTGCTGGCTGGCGAAAAGAGCGGGGCCCTGGTAGAGGTCTTAGAACGCTTTATTGCGTACCAGCGATTGACCTTGGCGCTGAAGAAGAAGCTGCTGGTTTCACTGATCTATCCTTGCGTGCTGATCTGTCTCGTTATAGCGCTCATCGTTTTTCTGGTCACATACGTTGTACCGAACTTCGCCGCGCTATATGACAGCATGCAGGCCAAGCTGCCGACCGCGACGGTGATTCTAATAGCGATCGGCACCACGGCGCGCGCGTACGTACTGGTAGGATTCGGGATAGCGGTTGCAGCGGCGATAGCAGCTTATCTCTGGTCGCGGCAAGAGTCGTCGCAGGAAATTTTGGATAAATGGAAGAGCGCGCTGCCGGGTTTAGGCGAGATCTGGACCAAGTATCAGGTAGCGCAGCTTTCCAGAGTGTTAGGAACACTGCTGACCGGTGGAATTCCGCTGGTGCAGGCGCTCGAAACGACGGGGCGATCGCTGGGCACGGTGCTGATGAAGAAGGCGTTGGACCGAACGGCGGTTCTAGTGCGAGAGGGCCGATCGCTTTCAAAGTCGCTGAAATCGACGGGTATTGTTCCGGATCTGGCGACCGACATGATGGAAGTCGGAGAATCGACAGGGGCATTGCCGCAAATGCTGACCAGCGTGGCGGAATTTTACGAAGAGGACGTTGCAACGCGCATGACAGCACTGCTTTCGCTGATCGAACCGGTCATTATGATTTGCATGGGCGCGTTTGTGGCGTTTGTGCTGGTGGCACTATACCTGCCCATCTTTTCACTCGCGGACAGCATGGGACAGTCGAGATAATGGCAACCGACACGCTCAAGCTTACAGATCCTGTTACCGAAGCGGGGCAAGCGGAGGCCCTGGCGCGGCGTTACCGTTGCGATTTCGTGGATCTCAAGGCGACCAAAATCGACCACGAACTGTTCCGTACCGTACCGGTCGATTTGATGTTCCGGTACCATTTTGTGCCGCTGCAAAGTCATAACGGGACGCTCGAAATCGCGCTGGCCGACCCGCGGCAAATCGTTCTGATCGATGAGCTAGCTGTCCTGCTTTCGAAAAAGCTCAAGGTCAAAGTAGCGACGCACTCGCAGATCTCCGATCTTCTGAAAAAGACGGAGCAGTCACAGCGTGTACTCGAGGAGGTCACGGAGGGCTTCACGCTGGACGTGGTCGGCGATGACGAAAATTCGGACGAGAACCTCTCGATCGACCGGCTGGCATCGGATGAAGGCAACATAGCGCCCGTCATCAAGCTGGTGGACACAACCATCTTCAACGCGCTGGAGCGGCGGGCAAGCGACATTCATATTGAGACACGCGACCAGGAACTGGCGATTAAGTACCGGATTGACGGCGTGCTTCAGCAGGCGATGAGCCCGATCGCCAAGGAATGGTATTCGGCGGTGATTTCGCGCATCAAGGTGATGAGCGAGCTCGATATCGCTGAGCGCCGGGTACCGCAGGACGGACGCTTCCGGGTGCGCTATAAGGGACGGCTGATCGATTTCCGCGTCTCGATCATGCCGACGATCCATGGTGAAGACGCCGTGCTGCGCGTGCTCGACAAAGAGTCGATGAGCGAAAAGTTTTCGAAGCTTACGCTGGATGTGGTGGGGTTTGCCGACCATGATCTGACTAAGTTCCGGCGGTTTATCAAGGAGCCGTACGGCATGGTGCTGGTAACTGGCCCGACCGGATCAGGTAAAACGACGACACTCTACGCCGCACTGAGCGAGATTAAGAACGAAGAAGACAAGATCATCACAATTGAAGATCCGGTGGAGTATCAAATTAAGGGGATCACGCAGATTCCTGTGAACGAGAAGAAGGGGTTGACGTTCGCGCGCGGCTTGCGGTCCGTGCTGCGGCACGATCCGGACAAGATTCTGGTGGGCGAGATCCGTGACCAGGAGACGGCGCAGATTGCGATTAATGCAGCGCTGACCGGACACCTCGTTTTCACGACGGTTCACGCCAACAATGTGCTGGATGTCTTGGGACGTTTTCTGAACATGGGCGTTGAGCCTTACAACTTTGTTTCTTCGCTGAATTGCATCCTGGCGCAACGGCTAGTGCGTGTAATCTGCGCCCATTGCAAGATGCGGGTTGAATACGGCGATGAGTATCTGATTGAAAGCGGCCTGGCGCTCGAAATTTGGCGCGAGCATGTTTTCTATGAAGGCCGCGGCTGCATGGAGTGTAGCGGAACGGGATTTCGGGGCCGAACGGCGATCCATGAGGTTTTGGATTTGACCGAACAGATTCGCGAAATGATTCTGGAGCGTAGACCGTCTTCGGAGATCAAGCGGGTTTCGCGAGAAGGTGGGATGACCTTTCTGCGAGATTCGGCTTTGGATCGAGTGCGCGAAGGTGTAACGACGCTGCGGGAAGCGAACAAAGTCACTTTCATCGAAGGGTAGGTATCGAAGCAGTTGTTTACCGAATATCTGCAGCGCTGGATCGCGGATCCGCCGCCAGATTATCTATTTGAAGTAACGGAGAGTTCCGTCGCCTGCGTCTCACCGCGCGTTCCTGGCGAACAACGGCGGGAACTGCTGCCGGAGCCCGGTTTGGCTGCATCGCCGAGCGCGCCGAATCTTCTAAAGCCGAATCTCTACCGGGAGGCTCTGCCGCGAGTATGCGCTGCCGGTGAGGCGAAGCGTGCAACGACGGCGCTGGTAATTCCGGATTACGCCGCCAGGATGGCTATTCTCGACTTCGAAAACTTTCCCGCAAAGGCAGAGGAGCGGATGACGCTGCTACGGTTCCGGCTGCGAAAGAGCGTCCCGTTCCCGATCGATGAGGCGCAGCTAGCTTATGCGATACAGATGTCGCAGCCCACTAGGGTAGAAGTACTGGTGGTAGCGATTGCGAGGCCCATTCTAACGGAATACGAAAGCATTATCGCGGGGGCAGGTTATCGCCTGGGACTGGTGCAACCGTCCTCGGTTGCTGCATTGCGCTTATGTGATCGGGGAGAAAAGGGACTAACGCTGCTGGTCAAGGCCGCGGGCTCAATTCTTTCAGTGATCCTGCTGGACCAGGGGCGGGTGCGCCTGGTACGTTCGCTCGATCTGACGGGTGAAGAAAGTGAATGGCGCCGTCCGGCAGCGGAAGCAGTGATGCCGCTGTTGCAACAAACATTTGCCTATTGCGAAGACCAGATTGGAGAGCCGGCGGCGCGGCTACTGCTCTGCGGCTTCGGGCCGGAAACCGATTTGCTGGGACAACTCGCCGAGCGTGAATTCGGAATTCCGACTTCGCTGGTTCGATCCAAATTCGGGATCGCGTCGCAGGAGAACGCAGGCCTGTTGGGCTTGCTGGAGCAGTACGCGGCATGATCACGTTTTCTCCCTCGGACATCAATATCGCGTCACAGCCGTTTCGGCGCGAGCGAGCTCAGAATGCCATAACAGCTACCATCGCGGCGGGGCTCGCAGCTTCCCTGCTGTTGTTAGCGACGTTGATTCTTCATTCGCGAGCGCAGGCGGCGGACCTGCGGAACATCATCGATTCACAACAGGCGCAACTCACGAGCTTACAGCGTTCTCAAGCTGAGTACTCGACGATTCTTGCGAAACCGGACAACGCGGATGTGTTCTCTCAGAGCGTACTGTTGAACGAGCTAATCGCGCGTAGGACCGTGAGCTGGACCCGCGTCTTTCAAGATCTAGGTACGGTGCTGCCCAACAACATGCGGCTGCTTTCGATCCGCTTGCCTCAGGTTGCTGCGGAGAACGGGACGGGGCGTAACCGTGTACAGCTCGATATGTGGGTGGGAACGCAGCAACCCGCGGCCGTCATCCAGTTCTTGAAACAGCTCGAGGTCTCGAAGCTTTTTGGGGATGCCTCTGTGATGACGCAAACACCGCCCACGCAGAACAATCCCTTATACCAGTACAGATTGACGGTTTCCTATGCCCAGCGACTTTGATTGGCATTCGCTCAGTCTTAAAGATGTACACCGTGGCGTGCGCTTCTGGCTGCAGACTGCGTTGGGAATACTGGCCATTTTAAATGCGGTGGCATTGTTTCTCTATTTCGATCCTCCCGGCGGATCGCGTGCCGAGTTGATGGCGCAGAGCCAGCAGTTGCAAGTCTCCATCCACGCGGCCAAGGCACAGGCCATGAGGTTGAAGAAAGTATCGGGGCAGGTACAAGTAGGCAGCCAGCAGGCGGCGGATTTTCAGTCACGCTACATTCTTCCGAAGAGACTAGCCTACGAATCGATCATGGCCGAGATACAACGGATGGCACAGGTTTCAAACCTGACGGAGCGCGACGGGCAGGCGACCGAAGAGCCCATCGAGGGAACAGCGAATTTGTCGGTACTCACGAACACCGTCAATTTCGAAGGTTCGTACGAGAGTCTGATGCATTTTCTGTATGCTGTGGATCGGTCTCCGAAGCTGTTGATGCTCGATACGCTGACGGCGACACCGCAGAAGGGTGGCGAGATCACGGCTCAGGTTCGATTTCAGGCGGTGATTCGCGAAGAGCAGAGTCCTCAGGCGGGAGGACAGCCATGATAACGCCGGCTGGGAGGCCAGCGAATGAGCGCTGCGGCCCAGACAAAGATCTTCGGTATCCGGCTGGGAATCGACCCGAAGATTCTGGTAGTTGGCTTGATCGCTGTTGCGGCGTTGCTTTTCTGGTTCAATTCGCGCAGCGACGATGTGAGATCCACTGCCAGTGTGGCGCACACAGAACAAGCTAGTCCTGCCGCCATTGCAATAACGAAAGTACGCGGGCAGGCAGCAGACCGGCGTCGGGGGCAACGCGAGGAGCGCGGCACCCTGCGGCTGCGGCAAGTGGACGCTACACGCGGCGATATCGATCCGACCCTGCGGCTGGATTTCCTCGACCGGTTGAGTAAAGTGCAGGCCCCGGCGAGCATGCGTAATCTGTTCGAGGCGGGACCGGCCCAAACCGGTGTTACGGGCGCAGTGCCGAATCGCGTGATTCCGGTCACCGCTCCGGGGCCGGTCTTGCCCGTCAGAACCGGTTATCCCATTTCTCCTGAGATAGCAGCGAACATTCCATATAAGTATTACGGATTTGCCAAACCGCTCAACCCAGGCGACGCGAGCCGTGGATTCTTCATGGAAGGAGATAACGTTTTGGTGGCTGTGGAAGGACAGCTTCTGCAGAACCGTTATCTTGTGGTGCAACTCACGCCGAACACCGCGCGGGTCGAAGACACGCAGGTGAAGCTTGGAAAGACGCTGCCAGTGGTTCCGGAAGCAATAGAACCAACCGGTGGCGCCGCGGGCCGGCAGATCACGCCAGAAATGAATCCTGGAATGGTCAATCAGGGACCAGACGAGAATCAATGAAACTCTCCGATCCACGAACGGAGATTTGCTCTTGCGCGGAAGCGCGCCCCGCGATGTGTGCCGCTATCAGACGGAACTCCGAACGGCGGTTCGGCGCTACTGATCGTGTTTGTCTTTGCAGCGATTGTCGCCATTACACTCTACATGGAACTTCCAGTAGCGGCATTCGAAGCGCAGCGGCAGAAGGAGCAGTTGCTAGTAGATGCCGGCAATGAATACGCGCACGCGGTAAAGCTCTTCGTCCGGAAAGTAGGCCATTATCCAAGCTCGATCAAGGACCTGCAAGATACAAACCGAATGCGTTTTCTGCGGCGAGAACTGCCGGACCCTTTCACTGGAAAGGCGGACTGGCGGCTGCTACACGCCGGGCCGGGCGGCGTGCTTATCGACTCCAAGGTGAATCCGACAAATAAGCTCGGAACTACGGGACAGCCTGGGAGCGGTAATACCGGCTCCGCGACTAATGGCGGCAGCAGTTCCGGCGCTGCGACCGGCACAACAGCGTTTCCGGGCAGCAGCAGTTCATCGAGCGCATTTGGCGCTTCTGCGTCTCCAACCAGCTCCGGATTTGGCGGTACGTTCGGTGGTTCTCCGTCTTCGACAGCGACGAACACCGGTTCGTCCAATATGAGCTCTGGCGCGGACTCGAGCGCGCCGGAGGTCGTCGTGCAGCAGCCCCGGCAACGCGGTCCGGCGATTGCTGCGAATGGAAGCGAGCCACCTGCGAACGGAGAGGCCGCCGCCGATACCGCTTCTCCGCCGCTGCCCCCTGACACACCACCGGGCGTGAACCCGACCAATGCCCAAGCGACGGCAGGAATTGGCCCGGGCGCTACGCCTGGTACGCCTTTCAATGGAACCGGGTCCACGGGCGGGACGCAGGGAGGAAGCCCAAACGCCGCCGCTCCTGATCTGAAGACCAGCATGTTGGGTACAGCGGCTCCAAATTCGGCTCAAATGAGCAGTTTCGGTACAACAAACGGCTCCGCATCCTCACAGATGGGCACCTTGAATAGCGGCAACCTCGCTGGCGTGGCAAGCAAAGCAAGTGGTCACACTATCAAGACCGTGAACGATCAGAGCAATTATTCCTTGTGGGAGTTCTACTACGATCCAAGGAAGGACACGGTGCCGGGCGGCGTGCAAATGGGGGCATACTCCCAACAGAACGGAAGTGCAAACGGGCAGCAGAACGGCGTTGGCGGGCAACAACCCGGCGTTGGCGGGCAGAACTCGAGCGCATTTGGCTCCTCTTCGTTCGGACAAAGTTCCTCTTCATTCGGACAGAGTTCCGGCTTCGGACAAGGGTCGAATTCCGGGCAGAGTTCGGGCTTTGGGCAGAGCTCGTTCGGCAACAACTCGAACGCGCCGAACTCTTCGTTTGGTCAAGGCAACGGGTCGGCTAATACCAACCAAAATCCGCCAGCCAGCAATCAACAGACTCCGCAGTAGCGCGACGGCGAACGGGCAACTATCCGCATTCGCGGTGATTACAATAGTACTCGTTCTAATCCGGCAGCCAGCCGCGCAGTGTAGGAGGTTTTTTGCTCGACAAGAGAGCTCTTCTGAGTAATTTCGCGCACAACGGACTCGCGACTCGCGCCCAAGTCCGCCGACACTCCTCCAGATTGAATCTTCGGTTCGCTGAGACGCGCGGGCTCATGCTCCTTTGGCCGCGCGACATCGCGGCCTGTGCGCTTGTGATTTTGACTTCTTTCGTGCTGATCGCGGCGAGGCAGCAACCGCCGGTTCCAGCTTCCGATCTGCGAGGTTTCACACTGGAGAGTTCCAAAACAGAGCAGGATTGGGAGAAGCGCTTTCGTGAGATTCCGGATGCGCAGCGTGTTCACGCCAACATGCTCCGTTTGGCCGCCCATCCGCACAATGTGGGCTCGGAGTATCAGCGGGAGAATGCCGAGTGGCTGGTGGCGCAATACAAGGAATGGGGATGGGACGCACATATCGAACGCTTCGACGTTCTGTATCCGACTCCGAAACTCAGAATCGTTGAACTTGTCGCGCCGACAAAATTTGTAGCGAAGCTCGACGAACCACCTCTTCCCGGAGATCCCTACACCAAAGAGAAGAGCACGCAGCTTCCCGGGTACAACATTTACTCGGCCGACGGAGACGTCACGGCGCCACTGGTCTACGTGAACTATGGCATGCCGGCCGACTACGAACAACTAGAGCGCAGCGGCATATCCGTAAGCGGCGCGATTGCGATAGCCCGCTACGGCGGTGGGTGGCGCGGTTTAAAGCCGAAGCTCGCAGCAGAGCACGGCGCGGTCGGCTGCATCATCTACTCCGATCCGGCAGACGACGGTTACGTGCAGGGAGACGTTCTGCCGAAAGGGTCCATGAGACCGCCCGAAGGCATTCAACGAGGCAGCGTCGCGGATATGACGCTTTATTCGGGCGATCCGCTGACGCCGGGCATCGGCTCGGTGCCTGGAGCGAAGCGTCTCAAGATTTCCGAAGCCCAAACCATTATGAAGATTCCGGTGTTGCCCATTGGATATGGAGACGCGCAGCCACTGCTGGCCGCGTTGGGGGGTCCGGTGGTCCCCGCGGCGTGGCGCGGCGGTCTTCCCTTCACCTATCACTTTGGACCGGGCCCCGCAAAGGTACATCTGAAGCTCGAGTTCAACTGGAATCAGAAGCCTGTTCTCGACGTGATCGCTACGATGAAAGGCTCCGAGGAACCGGACGTCTGGATTATCCGAGGAAATCACTATGACGGTTGGGTGAACGGCGCGGAAGATCCTATCTCAGGTCAATCCGCGCTGCTCGAGGAAGCGCGCGCTTTCGGCGAACTCGCTAAGCAGGGATGGCATCCCAAACGAACCTTGGTTTATACGGCTTGGGATGGAGAAGAACCGGGGTTGCTCGGTTCCACCGAATGGGTGGAAACACACGCGGAAGAGCTAAATCAACACGCCGCCTTATATGTGAATTCGGATGAGAATGGGCGTGGTTTCTTGGGCGCAGGAGGTTCGCATGAGCTCGAGCAACTGGTGAACGATGTCGCAAAAGAGATCACAGATCCTGAAACGAAAGTACCCGTTTGGCAACGGCAACGCGCCGAGATGCTCATCCATGGCGGAAGACGCAGCGGAACTCCGAATCGCGACTTGCTGAAACGAGACACTCTGCCAATTGGGGCAATCGGCAGCGGCTCCGACTTCGCGCCTTTTCTGGATCACCTGGGGATCGCATCGCTCGATATTGGATTCGGCGGAGAGGATCGCGGCGGCACTTATCATTCCGCATATGACACGCCCTGGTATACGGATCACTTCGGCGACAAGGATGAAATCTACGGGCCGATCATGGCGCAGACTGCCGGCACTCTGGTAATGCGCGCGGCAGACGCCGACATCTTGCCCTATGATTTCGCAATCATGGCAACTACGCTGAAGACCTATGATGGCGAGCTGAAGGCATTAGTGAAATCGCTGCAAACCGATGCGCAAACGCGGAAGCAGAATTTGGATATGCAGCTTTACAGTTTAACGGACGACCCGCACCAATCGCTGCACACTCCGCCTTCGCTGGTTGCTCCTCCGGCGATGGATTTTTCTGCGCTTGACAGTTCCATTGCCGCTCTGGAAAAAGCCTCGGCTCACTTTGGCCAGGCGCAAGCCGCAATGGTGGCGCTCTCACCGGAGAAACGAAAGGCGATCAACGCAGAGCTAACGATGACGGATCGCAAACTCTTGAGCGATCAGGGTCTGCCAAGGCGACCCTGGGTGCGCAATCTCATCTACGCTCCCGGAACCTATGCCGGCTATGGAGTCAAAACCATTCCGGGCGTGCGCGAAGCGCTGGAACAAGGCCGCTATCCGGAAGCCAAAGAACAGCTCGCGGTGGTCGCCAAGGCGATCAACGATGAGGCCAGCTATATCGAGCAGATTGCTAAAGGCGCGGAGTGAGGCATCAGACGATTCCCTTCCCTTCCACGACGCGGATGTAGCGATTGATGGGTGGATTTGGGATTTGCTCTATCCGTTTACTGGGAGCGGGCCAATGTATTTCCAGCATTTCCACTTTTTCGGCCTTGTCGATGCCCAGCACTTCTCGCGGATCGTGTGAGGAAAGATAGCTGCCTCCGTTGTTCTTGAGACGGCCTCGCTTCTTGCCGCCCGCAGTCCAATAGATCTTCGCGCCGATCGCGTCACGGTTGCAGGTAATACCTTCGAGTCTCACGCCCAGCCAGTTGTTGCCTTTGGCGGCATTGTTCTTCAGCAGGATGGGCGGGCCTCCGTTATTACAGACGAGCACGTCGACAGCGCCGTCGTTATCGTAATCTCCGACAGCCAGGCCACGTGCAGCGAAAGGCTTATGAAATGCCGGGCCAGCTTCGTTGCTCACGTCGTGCAGCTTGCCGTCAAGGCCTTTGTGGAACAGAAGAAGCGGCTCTTTGTAACGAACCTGAAGCGAGTAGGTGTCGATCATGTCGTCCGGGTGGCCATTGGCAAGGAATAAATCGATCTCGCCATCATTGTCATAGTCGAAGTACTTCATTCCCCAACCGCTCAGCAGACGCGTCGCTTGGGCGACGCCCTCGACATGCGCTACATCACGGAACGTCTCGTCTTTGTTGTTCTGGTAGACAGAAAACATCTCCTGATCGACGTTGGCAACAAAGAGATCCTGCCAACCATCGTCATTCAGGTCCGCCGCATCGACGCCCATGCCCGAACGCGGCTGGCCGTTGTCACTGAAAGCAACTTCGGCTTGCAGCGCGATCTCCTCCCATTTCCACGTGCCATTCGGACCCGGCCCGCGATTGACATAAAGGTAATTCTGCACCGTATCATTCGCGACGAACAGATCCATTCGGCCGTCATTGTTGATGTCGGTCGCCACTACGCCCAGGCCTTTGCCGATCGACTTGGCGATATCCGTTCCTTTTGTGACGTCGGTAAACGTACCGTCTCCGTTGTTGTGATAGAGAAAGCTGGCCGTGCCCTTGAAGACACGCGGAATGCAATAGTAGTGTTTACCGATCTTGTTGTCGCCACACTCGAATTTGTGACCGGCCGAGTAGTCGACGAAACTGCAGAGAAACAGATCGAGGCGGCCGTCGTTGTCGTAATCAAACCAGACCGCACTGGTGGTCCAGCCGGGAGTTGCCACGCCCGCTTTCGCGGTCACATCGGTAAACGTACCGTCGTGGTTGTTTTTGTAGAGAATACATTTCCCGTAAGCCGTGACGAGCATATCGGGCCAACCATCGTTATCGAAATCGCCCACTGCAACGCCCATTCCGAATGTGCCACCCGCGACACCGGCCTTCTCCGTTACGTCTGTGAACGTGCCGTTCCGGTTGTTCTTGTAGAGGGCGTTGCGAATGGGTTTGGGAGGTTTCCAGAAATCGCACGGACCGCTGTTCACCAGGTAGATATCCATCCAGCAATCGTTGTCGAAATCGAGGAAAGCGCACCCGGGGCCTAACGTCTCGGGCAGGTAATGCTCAGGCGAGGCGGCGTTATCGTGCACCCATTCAATACCACTCGTCGAAGTTGGGACTTGTTCAAAAAGCGGCGGTGGATCGGCGCTTGCGATACGGCTCAGAACATGCGCGGCGCCAGCGGCCCAGGGAAGGCTCAGCAAGGTTCTTCTGCTGAATTTCATGTGCGGCCTCTGATCGCCTCCTTCAATGCCGATTCCATCTCTGTGACGTGAAAATTCAATTCGGTAAGCCTCGTGCTGTACAAAACGCGGCCGTCGCGGCTAATGATAAATGCGCGGCTCGGCCAGGCGTTGTACGATTTTTCCACTCTTCCATCCATACCATCGACCAGGGCCGGAAAGGGCAGATGCAGTTTACGGCTGCACATTGCGGCATGTTCCTGTTTATCGGCTAATGTGCTGACAGGGGCCAGCGAGACATTCTCCCGCTCGTTCCGGGTGCTTTGCCAATCGCCGGCGGCATGCGCTTCGCGGATGTAAATCAGCAGGAACGGAACGTTTGCCCGGTAACGGCGGTACATAGATGTCAATGCTTCAGCAGACTCGCGAAAGTTCGGACAAGTGTAGCTGCCAAATACCAGTACGACCGGACTCTTACCGCGAAAATCGCGCAGTCCGGTCTTCTTGCTCGAAAGAGAGCCGTTCAGTTCGAAATCGGGCGCCAAGGAATTCAGTTTCGGGCCGGGATCGGAAGCGCTCTCAATTGATTTAGCAAGCTGACGCTCGTGCACGGCCTTGGCATTTAGTCCGAGACCTCGATAGACGGCCGACAGTGTTTCATGCGGCTCGGCAGAGTTAGCCAGCTCTATTGCTGCCGCTTCGGCATATGGCCGCGCGTCTCCGAATTGGCCGGAACCGCTCAAGCACTCGGCCAACGCCAGTTTCGCAGCGGCTGAATCGGGATGGAGCAGCAGCGCACGTTTCGCGAGCGGGGCAGATTCGTGAAATTGCTTGCGCGCTATCAAAATCTGAGCCAGCCCGAGATTCGAATCGAAATCGCCTGGATTAGACCCCAGCTCTTGCCGAAACGCCGCAGATGCCGCATCGGGATCGCCCGTATTCAGTAATGCCTGCCCGTAGAAGGACTGTAGCTGAGGCAGATGCGCATTCAGATCGATCGCGCTGGCAAATTGCTTCACCGCCGCCGGAAAATCTCCCGATTCGAACATCCGCGTGCCAAGCAGGAACCGCGCCTCGGCACTGTCGCCGTTGCGCAGAATGCGGTCGAGCAACAACTGCCCTTCCTGAATGCGCTGTTCCCGGAGCAGGGCCGTTCCCAACATATAGGCGACTCCCAAATCCTCTGTGTTCTCCGTCGCAAGAGGCTGCAAAAGTTCAATCACGCGCCGGTTGTCGCCCAGTTGCAGATGGCCGTCCGCCAGCAGCATTGTGACCTGCCTCTCCTGCGGAGAAGACGCGTGTAATGCTTCCAGTCGCGTGATGGCCTCCGGCAAGCGTCCGCTCTTTTCATAAGCAAGAGCCAGATTCAGCGCGATGCGCTTATCGCCCGGCAGCAGTTTGTCTGCCGCTTCGTATTGTGTGATTCCTTCATCGAAGCGTCCTAATTTGACGAGTACCACGCCCAGATTGACATGCGTCGCGACATCGTCAGGTTGCAATTTGAGCGCATTCCGATAAGCGCTCGCCGCGCCTGTATAATCGCCGGCCTGCTGCAGTTGAACCGCGTGCTCGATAACGGACTCGAAAGTCTTGGCTTGCGGTTCTGCGGCTTGCGGGGTTGCAAAGGATCGGGCCGCCGCAAGTGCCACCCAAACCAAAACGCTAGTTGGGATAGGGCGCATTGGCTTTCACGATACGGATGTTGTGATCAGTGAACTTGTAATGCGATCCAGGCATCTCCAGCTTTGGCATGTGACACCCGACGCAATTCTCTTTGGCTACGGTGCAATGCCGGGCAGCCGGTTTGCCGCCAGCATGACACGCTTCGCATTTTGCATCATAATCCGAGTCGTTTCTCTTTACTTCATTGTGCGGATCGTGGCAGGCCGTACACCGGATGCGGGCATCGTCCGAGTCGTAACATTTACTGCTGATGAGCCGGTATGGCTGAAAGCGGATATTCGCAATACCGAGCACTCCGGAGCCGGCAATCTCGGCCCAAGTGCGATGGCACTGGCCGCAGAAATTGGCTGTGTCCTCTGCCGACATCGTGCGCAGATCCTTCATACGCGCAAGTTGGGCATTTCCCTGCCTGATTCCTTCGATGTGATTTTCTGTCGGCCCATGACAACGCTCGCACTGAATGCCGGGCGTGAGGTCTTCGAGATCCACCTTCACGCCTTCGCCGACATTCGTCGCATGACATCCGAAGCAGCGAATCTCTTCCGCGTGTCCGATGTATCGTCCGGCCGCCTGTGTAAGATTTTCCGGCTTCAGATTGATCGCACCCATAGTCAGATCGAGCCCGTCGAGCGCTTTGAAGTAGCTGACCCGGCTCTCATACAGCGTGCCGTCTTTCTCAAACACATATGTCTGGCCTGCGCTTCCCAGGCCAAATGCCCAGCCAATCGGCACTGATATCGTCTGCTTGCCGTCGGTCACGCTGTATATGCTTTGGTCACCTTTGCGCTCGATCCGATACGAGTAGGCACCTTCCCTGAACGTCAGCAGAGGATGCGATTTCAGGACGCTGCATTCCGCCGGCAACTCCATCGCATGAGCCATGGAGGTCGCCGGATGAAGCTTCGCTTGCGCAGGATGGCAGGTGGCGCATTGCCTTACAGCTCTGGAGCGCAGGCCGCTCCTCCTCTGCGCATCCGCATACGGCAGCAAGAACAGGAAGCACAATGCGAAGGCCGCAGCTCTCATTGAGCACTCTTGGCCGCAACCTCGTTTTGTGATTGTCGTGCCGCATTCAGCTTGGCGTAAACAGCGCGCTCGCGTTCCCCATCGGCCTTTCTCTTTTCTCGAAAATAGAGGGTCGCCAGGGAGACGTGGGCCTCGATAAAGTTGGGTGAGTCTTTCACCAGCGATTCGAGATCGCGGGTTGCGTCGGGTAAGTCTCCCTGGGCAAGCTCTACCGATGCAATCTGGAACCGCACGCCAGGATCATCGGGGCGAATCTGCAGCGCATGGCGCAGATACCTCATCGCAGCATCATTGCTCTGATCCTCGCGCAGCAAAACACCCATGTGCAGATTAGAAACGAAGTTATTCGGATCCGATTGCAGCTCGCGCTCGAAAGCTTTTCGAGCACCCGCTTGATCGCCGGTGGAAAGGAGCGCCATGCCGTAATAGGCGAAGGCCTCCGGCAGGTTCGGATTCAGCGCAACGGCTTTTCCAAAGTCCTCGCGCGCACCCGCAAAGTCCGAGACCATGAATTTGGCCGTTCCCATCAGCAGCCGCGATTCCGCTGAATCTCCGTTCCTCAGAATCTTATCGATGATTACCTGTCCCTTTTGCGCCTGCCCGTCACGAACCAGCGCAGTACCCAACAGGTAGATGAACGTCTCGTTATCCGGTTGCACCTGCTGAATTGGCGTCAAGAGAGCGATCACATCCTTGTTTTGCCCCAACTTGAGATAACAGTCGGAGAGCACGGTGATGGCCTGCATATTGCCGGGCTCTTCCGAATGGACACGCTTGAGGGTCGCGATCGCCCGCCGGAAATCGGCAGTCTTGTAGTACGCCAGAGCGAGATTGAGCCGCACTTGCGGATTCGATTTCAGAGTGAGAGCCCGCTTGTACTCTGCAATGGCGTCGGTGTAGAGACCCTGGCCTGCCAGAGCGGCACCGAGATTGGACCTGATCTCGAAAATGTTCGGATACTGCTTCAGCAACAGGCGGTAATCGCGAACGGCTTCATCGAAATGTCCCGCCTGCTGTGCTTCCAGCGCCTGCTTCATGATTTCCTGAGGCGAATTCTGCGCGGCGCAGCACAGGCACAACAGGGCTAAAGCAACGCGGCACATCCGGTAAGTGCAATTATATGATGGTCGCCGCGACCTTCAGACGCAGGGTAAGGGAACGAATCTCGCGATTCGCCCCCTCGACGAATTAGAAGTAGAACTTCACCACCAGTTCCACGATCCGCTGCCCTTGCTTGAACGTGGTGTACCCGAAGTTCGAGTTCGTTTGCGTAATCGTCGAACTACCAAGCGACGCCTGTGAGAAATTCAGCGTCAAGTTGTTCGTATTCGGGAACGACCACAGCGGGTGGTTTAAGAAGTTCTGCGCCTGAACGCGGAACTGCAGCTTCATGGACTCTTTAATCTGGAAATTCTTGAAAATCCCCAGATCGGAGTTAAAGAAGGCTGGTCCGTAGATTGCCGGCAGCACGGTTGGACCGTTCTGGCCCATTGCAGTGGGCACCCCAAAGCAGTTCCCATTGATGAATTGATGCGGGGCCAGATTCGCCGTCGGGTTGCACGTCAGAATCGGATTGAGCTGGATGTCCGATGTTCCAAGCAGAGACTGGTTATTGATCGGAATACCGTTGGTTGCGCCTGGATTGACAACGTTCTGCGTACCCGGAACGATCGCGCCATTAAGGTTCCAGTTGAAATTGTAACCGCCCGCCTGGCCCGTAAGATTAGCTCCGCTCTCGAGTTGTGTTATGCCCGAAAGCTGCCAACCGTTGATCGCCCCTGCCACGAACTTGTTCCCGTGGATCGGGCTCGGCAGATTGATCGAATACGCTGCGTTGAAAAGCTGCCGCCGATCCCCTGGCTGAATGCCGTAGTTATTTCTCAGGTTGAACTGGTCAAGCGTGGCTTCTAGGCTGCCCAGCTCGCCTCCGCCCGGGCCGACAATTCCCAGCGACTTGCCATAGGTGTAATTCAACGTGATAATGCCCCGGCTAGCCTGGTGCGCCCAGGTGACCTGAAACGCATTGTAGTTTGCGTACAGGTTGTTCGCTGCCAGATTAATATCGCTGTAACCGAGGTACGGCCGATAGTTGTTCGGGTTCGCCGTGCCCGGATTCGCCGCTGAGAACATGGAGCCCACGGGAACCATGTTGATGTTGCTGCCGTATCCTGCGCCGTTTTGCAGATCGTGACTTTGATTGCCAACATAGCCCACTTCCAGCAGGCCCGACCAGGGGGTCTTCTGCGAGATCGTGAAACTATAACTGTCGGTGTAGGGCTGTGCGCTATCGTTGCTGACCACTCCCGTTGGGACACCCGGCACGGCTGTAAAAGAGATGGTGTTCAGTTGGCTGGCCAGCAATCGCTTGTTGCCCGTCGCACTGATGTTGCTTGGGTTCAGCGTGATGCCTTCCGATCCGGCCGAGGTGTCCAGGCCGCTCGTGAACTGACCGGAGTGGTAGTAGAACCGGCCCCAGCCGCCGCGCAGAACAGTCTTTCCGTGACCAAACAGATCATACGCCAGACCGAAGCGCGGCTGCCAGAAAAGTGTCCGCTGCGGAAACCCGCCGAGCGGAACGGCTGAATCGCGGCTATGCCAGTTGAATCCGCAGAATGTCGGCCCCGCCGCGCATGCCCCGCTGTTTGCGGGACTATATTGCGACGGAATAAACACCGAATAGCCATAGCCTTCATCATCCGACCACGGCGTGAAGTGTGTCATGCGCAAACCCAACTCCAGAGTGAGTTTCGAATTCACTTTCCAGGAGTCCTGCAAGAAGCCTTCATAGGTTTCATAGGAGATCTCGTTAATCCGGTTGAAGTTTTGCTCCGTGTAGCTTGACATATTGCCGGCCAGCATATCGGCGTAAGCGTCTCCGTAGGTCAACGTCGGAATATTGGCCGGGTAGAATTGCATGAGGCCATTGGTGTCATTGTTTGCCGGTTGAGCGTTGCGAATCCATTCGTAGAAAAAGCCTGCTTTCACAGTATGCGTGCCCCAGACTTTCGTCAGCGTATCGCTCACGCTCGGCATGTATTTATTGGCGTACAGTCCCGCAGAGGGGCCGCCCGCCTCAAAGCCGCCAGGATTGAAGATGGTGGCCGCTTCGCTCGCGCCGCCATTACCTTCGAAAGATGGGATTTGCGCCACCGGTACCGTATGATTAAAAAGAGTTGGATCGTTATAGCCGACTGTTTTGCGATCCACCTTCGACGGATTCTGAAACACATTCGGGAATCCCACAAAGGTATAGGCGAACACCGCTTCGTTCGTCATCGTAGGACTGAATACATGCGTTAGCGTTCCGGTAACGGAATCCGACCGGTTTTTCCCCTCGATCGGAGTCGGATAGGGTACCTGATCGGTATTCCGCCACCACAACCCCACCGGAAACTGCTGTGTCTCCCGCTGCATGTTGTAACGAACGAACATCTTGGTGTTGTCGCTGATGTTGTAATCCACCCGGCTCGTCCACTGAAAATTGTTCTGATTGAAAATTTCCGATTGAACATAGTTGTAGCCACCCGTCGTGTTCGGATTGGCATTGGGCGCCGGATACAACTTCATTAACGCCTGCATGTTCGGATCGATCAGGCTCGCGGGCATCTGCCCGCCTGGCCACGAGGCCGGCACCTTTCCGGGAGGGCCGCCGGAAGCCGTGACAGTGCCCAACTTGGCCAGCTCAGACGGCGAAAAATTCCCGTTGATCATCCCTGCCGTCGGCACTGTCGCCGTCAAATCGCCGGTGTCCAGCACCTGATAGAAATATTCGTATCCGGTAAAGAAAAACAGCTTGTCGTGATTCTTGTTGAAGTTCGTCCAGGGAATCAGCACCGGGCCGCCAATGCTGCCGCCCGGATAATAATACTTATCCTGCGGCTGCTTGATTCCGATCGCGTTCGAATAGGCATCGTTGGCATTTAAGACATAGTTGCGGGCCGAAAAAAACGCGTTTCCGTGGAAACTAGAACCGCCGGCCTTCGTCACCGACGTGATAACCATCGGACCCTTCTGATCCTCCGCGCTGAAATTCGATGTCAGCACTTTGAACTCCTGCAGAAAATCCGAATTCGGGTTGACAGGCGTATCGCAGTTGCAGCCTGGATCGGAGACATGCGCGCCGTCAGCCACGATATCGAGCGTGTTGCCGGGCAGGCCGTTATAGGAGAATGCATCATTCAACGGACTCTGGCTTCCCGAGTCCCCGTTCGCGTTGATGCCGATCGTCTGCCCGCTGTAGTTCTGCTTGTTGGAAACTCCGTTCTGGACACCGAACCCCGGCATGATCTTCAGATACTCCGCCGCGTTACTTCCCACCTGCACGTAATTCTCAAGCTGTCGTGTGGTCAGCGTCAGCGCCTTTTCCCCCGAATCGACCGGTGTAATGATGTCCGCCGCTCCCGAAACCTCCACGGTCTGATTCGTGTTCCCCACCTGCAGCGAGGCATTCACATTGCGTTTCTCGCCACCACCCAAGGCGATTCCGTTTTCCTGAAAGGTCTGAAACCCCGGCTGGGTGACGGTCAGATTGTAATTCCCTACCGGTACGGAAGCGAAGGTGTAATATCCCTGGTTGTCCGTAACGGTGTCCCGCAAATCCCCGGAATCGGCATTGCGCAGAGTTACCTTTACGCCGGCGACTACAGCGCCCGAAGGATCGGTAACGACACCTGTCAGGGTCGCGAAAATCGCCTGTCCCCAGACTGTTGCGGCCAATAACAGCGTTGCCGCGAAGGCCAATACTACTTTGCCCGTTTGTTTCGACATGGAAGCCCCTTGGTTAGAGCGGAACATCCCACCAACGGTGGAGAGCTCCGCAAAGCTGGAATTACTATAAAGAAGCTGCGATACTCGTGCAACGGGCTGCGGGTTACCCTGTGGCTACTTAGAGGTTACAGAGCTAACCCCTTTGTTTCTAGTCACGTTACTTCCTTGTCATGGCCGTTACAACCAACCCGAAGGACCTCTGATATACTTTTCCCCAAAGCTTTACAAATGAATATGGGAGCTACACCCGCCCTCGAGCTCCAGGAAGCGGAGATCCAGCGTGTGCTCCAATCGGGGCTGTTTGTTAAAGCACCACGTCTGGAGAGGTTCTTCCGCTATATCTGTGACCGGCACCTTCGCGGAGAAAGCGATCAGCTCAAGGAATACAGCATCGCAGTCGAAGCGCTCGGCCGCTCCGGCGATTTCGATCCTAAAAAAGATTCAATCGTACGGGTAGAGGCGCATCGCCTTCGGAAACGCCTCGAGGATTACTATCGCGGAGCCGGTGCTTCTCATCCGATTCATGTCCGTATTCCTTGCGGACAGTACCGGCCTGAGTTCGTCTCCCCGGACACGCCAGTTTTCGCGAAGGATGAGCCCACGGCGGAGGCAGAGAGTTTGCCGGGTGCAGGACCAGCGCTTTCGACGATTCAGGACAAGCGCCAGTACGGCGTATGGCTCTGGCCCTCGCTTCTTGTCCTCGCCGGCGCTTCCGTTTTGGCGATGGCGGTTGTTTACGGCCCGCACACGAAGGCCGCAACTTCCCCTCGGGAAATCAATGAAGTTTGGAAGGGCTCCTCGGCTGATTTGGGAACTGCCGCGGAATTCAGGCTGCTGGCCGGTTATCATGGACCGCCTTTGCGCGACCGCCAGGAACATGAGTGGACGGCCGACGCCTTCTACAAAGGAGGGGTCTCTTCTCCGATCGCTCGTGATCGCCTGCTGGATGATACGACGTTCCTGAGAGCGCAGCGTTCCGGGCGATTCGAATACGACATTCCGCTCCGGCAAACTACATATGAGCTGCATCTCTACATGATCGAGACCGAGTATGGCCCCGGCAATCCCAAAGGCGGAGGAGAATCGACCAGAGCTTTTCAAGTGTCGGCGAACGGATCAGTCAAGCTCAAATTCCTGGATCCACTGGCTGGAGCCGGCGGCCCGAACCACGTGTACGAGCGAGTGCTCAAAGACATCTTGCCAGGACCGGATGGCATCTTGCATCTCACCTTCGATCCGATCACCGGACCTGCCCTGCTGAACGGTCTAGAGATTCTTCCGAGCCCGCGCGGCCGCATCCATCCAATCAGAATCGTTGCGCAGGAAAGCCCCCTGACTGACTCCGAAGGCCGCCTTTGGGCCGCCGACGAGTACTTCACGGGCGGAACGACGGTTTGTCGAAAAACCGTTGTCCAGAACAGTGAAGATGGGCTCTATCATGGCGAGCGCTTTGGTAATTTTTCCTATCGCATTCCGGTGGCACCGGGGAAATATCGGCTTACGCTCCACTTTGCAGAGACGTGGTTCGGAACGCCGCAGTCCCATGACCCGGCCTACGGAAGCCGCATCTTTAACGTCTTTGCCAACGGAATCACGTTGCTGCGAAATTATCAAGTTATCGAGGACGCAGGCGGCCCCAACCGCGAGGTCCGGAAAGTATTCGAGAACCTCGAGCCCAATGCGCAGGGTCTCCTGCTGATAGACTTTGTGCCGGTCGAAAACTACGCGGAAGTGAACGCGATCGAAGTCGTTGAGACCGGCTGAAATCGGATCGGGACGCTATTTGCTGAGAACGAGGATCTTGAACGTGCCAGGAAGGATCGAGGGCCGCGGATGAGCATTCTGCGCAGTAGCTTCCGGCGCCGGTCCGAAATCCGCTGTGGACAAGTAGATTTTGTGAGTTTTGGTGTCGAGAGCCATGGTCCGGGCGCCCCTGGCGGTTGGTACATTCTCAGCCACGGCATATTCGTCTTTTCCGATTTGCCGCACTACTGTCAGAGTGCCTTCGCCATTGGATGAAAAAGCGAGCTTTGTGCCGGGGTCGTAAGCCGCCGCATCCGGTCCTTCGCCGATTTCGGGCGTTGCCACAACTTTCCCGCTGTCCGCATCGACTACCGCCATCTTCTTGCCGTCGCAAACAGCGAATAGCCGGCGGCCCGCTCTGTCGATGGCCAGTCCGGAAGGAGAGTCGCAGGGAGCGACAGACCAGTGCGCCTTAACCTGCAGCGTTTTCGAGTCGATTCGCACGATCTCGCTCTTGTCCTCGATGTTGTCGTAGACACTTCCTGCTGCGTCGCTCACCGGAAATTCGGGCTTGCCTCCGAGCGCAATGGTTCCATCGACATGCCCATTCGAGGCGTCGATCGCCGTAGCGTCCTGGCTGCGCCCATTGAAGGCAAATACACGCTTCGACGCAGGATCATAGACGATTCCGTCAGGATTTGAGCCGGCCTTTACCTTGTTCTTGACCTTGAGCGTTTTGAGATCAAAAAGAACAACCTGATTGCTCCCGCCGTCGCTGATGAACCCGGTGTTCAGGTCGTTCGCGATTGCAATGCCGTGGATTCGGTTCATCCCGGAAACTTTACCGATTAGCTTTTCAGTTTCCGTATCGATCACTTCCACCTCACTGCCGTGCGACACATACAGACGGTGATTCTCACTATCGGCGGTGAGATAGTCCCAGCCGCCGACTCCGCCTATCGAAATGGAGCCTGTTTTCTTGTAGGATTGGGCCGCGGCAGGATTCGAGCCGAGCACCAGGAGGAGGATGGGCGATAGTACGCTGAGAATAAATTTAGTATGCATGGAAGCGCAATTGATGACTCAGTGTACTGGCAGCGTCTGAAGAATTGGTGAAAACCTGTGACGCGGAATTGGGCTACTCCCTGCGAAGCGCGGCAACCGGATCGATGCGCGCCGCGCGGAGAGACGGGATGACGGTAGCGGCTAAACCCACTACGATCATCAGGCCGGCGGCCAGACAGAAGAGACCTGGATTCTCGGCGGGAACTTCGAAGAGCAGACTGCGCAGCGAGCGCGCAACGAGTGCCGTGATCAGCGCGCCAATCGCTACACCGCACAAGATCCAATAGAGGGCTTGTATCAGCATGAGGCGCGCGATCCGGGCGGGTGTCGCGCCCATGGCCATGCGGACGCCGACTTCCTGGGTGCGCTGAATTACTAAAAAAGAAATGAGACCGTAAAGACCAATCGCGGCAAGCGCCACGCCGATGAGAGCGAAGAAGCTAAGCAAGATTGTCGTGAAGCGCGGGCGTTGTGAGAGAGTGGAAACCCGCTCCTGCATGGTACTGATCGAAACGGGAACCGTTGGGTCCAGGGCCACGGTGGCGCTACGTATCCAACTGGCCAGTGCAGCCGGACGCGCCGAGCCTCGTACGATGACAAAAGCATCTCCGTCATACCAATGGAGGGCGCGACTGGCGAGCACTTCGCCACGACCTTCATTGGGGTCGGTCACTTGTTTGCGAATGGTGTAGTATTCGGGTTCGGTCGGCTGGGAGAGCCCATTGTTCTTGACATCTGCCGCGATGCCCACAACGGTGAGAAGCGAACCGGCATTGAGCTTGATGGCCTTGCCGACCGGATCGTCATTTCCGAAGAGATGGCGGGCCCAGGTTTGATTGATGATGATCGGATTGTCTTTGCCGGTGGCGTCCTGCGCGTTGAAGGATCGTCCTTCCAGAATAGGAATGCTCAAGGCCTTGAAATAATCGGGGCTGACCGATCGCCAGGCAACAATGCCGCTGGGCACAGAGCCGCTTACAGGCTGTCCAAAGACGCGCAATGTACGCGCGGGCCGCGTGTGAACGAAACCGATCGGCGGCGCTGTATCGCTGAGTGCAACCGCGTTTACGCCAGGCAGGCTGCGTAAACGGCCGGCCAAGGTTTCGAAGAATTGCTGGCGGCTGACGGCATTGGGATAACGAGGCGGTCCGACGGCGATTTCGGCTGTTGTGACATGATCGACGGCAATGCCAGGCGCGACGTTTTGCAGGTTCAGCAAGCTTTCAATCAGCAGCCCTGAGATCGCGAGGAGAGTGAGCGAAGCGGCAATCTGGGCGATTGTTAGCAGCGGCCGAAAAAAGTTGCTCGAGCGTCCGGCGACCCGGCCGCCCACAGTGAGAAGCTCTGGTTCGGACTTGTAGGATGCGGTGAATAGGGCAAAGATCGCAGCCAAAACGAAAGACGAAACGATGAGGAGAAGGAGGATATGGCTATCGACGGACGCTTGCTGCAGCCGGGGAATGCCGGCCGGCGCCAGCCTCTTGAAGATCCGTAGAAGAATCCAGGCGAAACAGGCAGCGAGCGCCGAACCGAGCGCCGTCAACAGCGCCGACTCTACGAAGCGTAGCAAAAATAAACGCCTGCGTCCCGCGCCCAAAGCCGCGCGAACAGCGATTTCGCGCTGCTGGCCAGAGGAACGAACCAACAAGATACTCGTTACGTTTGCGCAAACGATGAGGAGGATCGCGAATATTGCGCCAAAAAGTAACCACGCTGCGAACTTTACGTCTCCGATTTGATAGTCGCGGAGAGAGCGCATGACCGTGCGTAGCCCTGGAGCTTTCATCCAGGATTCAAACAGGTAGGGTGTCGCCATGCTCAGGGCTTGAGCGGCTGAAACGCCTTTCTGCAATCGCCCAAATACGCGGATAGCCCGGCCGCCTCCATTGATGTACTGCATGAAAGCGAGATCCTGCGGTATCAATAAATCGGCACTCCCCAAATTAGGAAGTTCAAACTGCGGCGGCAGCACGCCGATGATGCGAGTAGGCAGGCCGTTTACGCGAACAGTTTGCCCAAGAATGCTCGATGTTTCCGCCGAAACGTGATTTCCACAGTCCGTAGGATACGAGGGCAACTTGTGGCGCATTCATCCGGTCTTCATCGGCGTGAAAATTACGCCCAAGAAATGGAGCTATGCCGAGAGCCGGAAGAAAATTGGATTCCACTTGTGCACAGGCTAGCCGCTTTGGGTTCACTTCGGAGAGGTCGCAATCGGCTATACCGGTCCAAGAAGTGAGAGCGGAAAAAATTGCGGCCTGGTGTTCGCGAAGACGGAAGTAGTCGTTCGAGAACAGGAATTCACCCTCAACCCAAGGAATCGTGATGCCGAGTGAGACGAGGCGATCGGATTGAGGATACGGCAGACTGCGGAAGAGAAGGCGATCGACAACACTGAAGACGGCGGTGGTTGTACCCAGCCCGACGGCGATGATTAGAATTGCGGTGATGGAGAAGCTCGGATTTCGCGCCAGGGCTCTCGTTCCCTGGCGGAGGTCTTGCAGTAAAGTATCGCAGAAGCGGCGAAACATGCTTACACCGGCGCCAGATAGCAGCTTACTACATAGGGCCGCCGTTTCGCGGACGGCCCCGACAGGCGTCTGGAGAGAGGGCTATCGCTGCAAATTAATTTGATCTATTGCTCGATGTGCCATTTTTCCCACGGGCCGCCTTTGCAAGCCTCTAAGACAATCGCTGCCCCAGGCTTGTCTCCTTCTGCTTGCAGACACTTACCAGACTGCACTTCTTTGATCGTTCCGTCACGACCAACGTTAAAGCGCTGATTGTTCTGGAAGTGGCAGGCATAAAGCTGAACCGGGGCGCCAGCGGCCGTCGAGTGGCTGCGAACGTCCAGGCAATAGCCGCCCTCACCCACTATCGCGGCTCCGCCCCCGACCGCTGTTGTTATGGTCCAGCGTTCATTCGGTACCCCACGGCACGGGAGCATAAAGACCTTTTCGCCGTCCGCTCCCCTCTCCTCTTGGGAACCCATGCAGAAATTTCCCTTCCCCGACGCAGACATGATCCTCATATTGAGCCCATTTGTGTACTGCGCACTCGCGGCGAGCGGCAGTAGCGACAAGACGGCAGCGAATAGTACTGATTTCATGCCTGATCGACTGCCGGGACACCCGTTTCGTTTCGTCATTCGCAAGGATCAAGGTACTAGAACGGCGGAGCGTTGAGCGCCCTACAGTCTCATTCGATTGCGTGCAGAACATGCCCTTGATCACCCAACTGCCTGGGTGCGGAGCTTCTCGCACTTCCCCTTCACAGGCTTTCCAGGCGCAGCGAAAAATCACCGCGGGAGAGACGGCGGATGAAATCGAGATCGCCTTCGAGGAAATCGAGCGTAGGCAGATCGCGCAGCCCGATCCAAGAGATCTGTTCGAACACGCGAGCGTTGGGTTCGCCACTGAAGTCAGATACGGCGAAGAAGATCAGATGAACCCGGCTGCCGCTCGGGTAATCGTGCTGGTAGCGGGCGAGTTCGCCACCCACGGTGGCGTTGATGTGCAACTCTTCCCACAACTCACGAATGAGAGCTTGCTGGGGACTCTCGCCATGCTCGACTTTGCCGCCCGGGAATTCCCATTTGAGTGAATGCCGATCACCTTTACGACGCTGGCCAACCAGGACATGGTGGTTGCGATGGATGATGCCGGCGGAGACGAGCAGCGGTGGACGTAGACTCATCGCCGCGAAAATTACACCAAAACTTCTGGAGTTTTTTCGGTTCTCATCAACTGCCTGAGAACATAAGGGAGAATGCCGCCATGGCGGTAGTATTCCGCTTCCTGAGGCGTATCGATGCGGGCTTTCGCGTCGAACTCGATCCTTTTGCCCTTGGAATCAGTGGCGGTGACGTGCACAAAACCCCCACCTAACGCGATAGCTTGTGATACGCCCGAAATATCGAATAACTCTTCACCCGAGAGCGCGAGCGACTCGTGACTTTGAGCGGGTGCCAACTGCAGCGGCAGCACGCCCATCTGAACGAGATTCGAACGGTGAATACGTTCGAAGCTCTCGGCGATGACCGCGCGCACCCCAAGAAGCAGCGTGCCCTTTGCGGCCCAGTCGCGAGAGGAGCCGGAACCGTACTCTTTGCCGGCAATAATCACCAGAGGCACACCCTCGGACTTATATTTCACCGCTGCATCATATATAAACATCTTTTCGCCATCGGGCATGTGACGGGTCCAACTGCCCTCGACCCCGGGAACGAGCTGGTTTCTGAGACGTATATTGCCAAAAGTCCCGCGCACCATCACTTCATGATTGCCGCGCCGGGAACCATAGCTGTTGAAATCGGGAGGTCTGACGCCTAGACCGATCAGGTACTGGCCCGCGGGGCTGTCTACCGCAATAGATCCGGCGGGTGAAATGTGATCCGTGGTAACGGAATCTCCGAGCACGGCCAAGGCGCGCATGCCGGTAATATCGCGCACGAAAGTCGCCGGATCCGGGATGGTTTCGAAGTAAGGCGGTTGCTTGATGTAGGTGGATTCGTCGCTCCACTCGTAGATATTGCCGTCGGGCACCTTCAGCGAATTCCAGGCAGCATCGCCGGTGAAGACTCCTTCGTACTCTTTCGTGAAAAATTCGGTTCGGGCAGAGGCTCTCACGACGGTCTCAATTTCCTCTGCCAAAGGCCATACATCCCTGAGATAAATGTCCTCGCCATCCGCGTTCGTTCCCAGAGGATCCTTCGTAAGATCCAAGTCGACTCGGCCGGCGATGGCATAGGCCACGACCAGCGGCGGCGAAGCCAGATAGTTGGAGCGAACGAGAGGATTGACCCTTCCCTCAAAATTGCGATTGCCGCTTAGCACAGCAGCCACGTTCAGCTTGCCTTCCGATACGGCGGCCGCGACGTTCTCGGGAAGCGGCCCACTGTTGCCAATGCAAGTGGTGCAGCCATAGCCGACGAGATGAAACTTGAAATGTTCCAGATAGGGCATCAAACCGGCATCATTTAAGTAATCGAAAACCACTTTGGAGCCAGGCGCAAGCGAGGTCTTGACCCAGGACTTGGGTGTCAAACCCTTTTCGGCGGCTTTCTTCGCCAAAAGTCCGGCGGCCACCATAACCGAGGGATTCGAGGTATTGGTGCAACTGGTGATAGCTGCGATTACGACCGCACCATCACTGATTTTTTCCTTGTGACTATTGACTGAGAGGGGGACAGTCTTCTGCGCGCCGCCCAGCGAAGAAAGAAAATTCTCCTTCACGTCGGGCAAATCGATTCGATCCTGAGGACGTTTTGGGCCAGCCAGAGATGGGGTGACTTTGGAGAGATCCAAGGCGAGTGTGTCGGAATAGACGGGGTCCGGCGCATCGGGCGTTAGGAAGAGTCCCTGTTCTTTGGCGTAAGCTTCGACCACGTTGACGTGCTCCGGCGCCCGACCAGTGAGGAGCAGGTAGTGCAATGTGACATCGTCTATCGGAAAGAATCCAATAGTCGCGCCATATTCGGGCGCCATATTACTGATAGTGGCGCGATCGGCGACGGGGAGCGCGCTGACACCAGGCCCGTAGAATTCGACGAACTTACCAACGACACCCTTTTTCCGCAGCATCTGTGTGACGGTGAGAACCAGATCGGTTGCAGTTGCACCTTCAGGCAAACGGCCACTGAGCTTAAAGCCGACCACCTGCGGCAGCAGCATCGAGATCGGTTGCCCAAGCATACAGGCCTCCGCTTCGATCCCGCCCACGCCCCAACCCACAACACCAACGCCGTTAATCATGGTAGTGTGCGAGTCGGTACCCATTAACGTATCGGGATACGCGTGCAGAACACCGTTTTTCCGATCAGTGAATACGACGCTGGCAAGGTACTCCAGGTTCACCTGGTGAACAATGCCGGTGTCGGGCGGAACAACGCGGAAATTGTCGAATGCTTTCTGGCCCCAGCGCAGAAAAGCGTAACGCTCCTGATTGCGAGAAAATTCGAGAATAGCGTTCTCCGCGAAAGCTCCATTAGATCCGAAAGCGTCAACCTGAACCGAGTGATCGATCACCAGGTCTGCCGGGATGAGGGGATTAGCCAGTTCAGGTTTTGCTCCAAGCTTCTTCAGGGCGTCCCGCATGGCCGCCAGATCGACGATGCAAGGAACACCGGTGAAATCCTGCAGCAGAATGCGCGCCGGACGGAACTGCACTTCCTGAGCAGCGGTCTTCGCATCCCATTTCGCGATGTATTCGATATCGCTCGCTTTGACAGTTCGTTCATCCTCGAATCGCAACAGGTTTTCGAGCAATATTTTGATGGAATACGGTATGCGAGAAAGCTTGACGCCGCTGGCGGCCTTTTCGAGAACGTCTAGTCGAAAGATTTGAAACTCGTCATCATTGACGCGCAGGGTAGCTGCCGAACCAAACGTATTCTTACTGGCCATTTACTTCTATCTTAGATCCGCGCCAAAGCCAGTTACATATATTGCGGTTGCTCGATGCCAAGGACTCGCATAGTGGACACAAGCTGATCGCGAACGAAGAGGGTAAGCCACAGCAAGAGATTCCGGCGTTGCTCGTCGGGCTCGGCGATCACGGAGTGTTCATGATAGAAGTTGTTGAAGGTCTGAGCGAGTTGAAAGGCGTACTTCGCAACATGCGCGGGCTCACCGGATGAAATTGCACGCTCCAGCACGTTGTCGGATTTAGAGGCAAGCAGCAGAACCTGCCATAAACTTTCCTCCGCCAGGATGCGGGTAACAATCTCCGGAGATAAGACTCCCTTGAAGTCGGGAAGCCGCCCGAATCGCTCTTCATATTTGCGCAGGATGTTCCCTGCCCTAACCGCGGCGTATTGCACGTAGGGTCCAGTCTCGCCTTCGAAGCTAAGGGCTTCGTGGAAGTCAAAGGCGATTACCGAATTGCGGGTGAACTTCAGCATAAAATAGCGCAACGCTCCGATAGCGATCTGCTCGGCTACACGCTGGCGCTCGGCGGGAGACGCTTCCGGATGACGGTCTTCTACTTCACGCCGAGCCGTTTCGATCAGTTTGTCAATCAGGTCGTCAGCTTTCACACCAAGACCTTTGCGGCCGGAGACTTCGACGTACGGACGTTTTTTATCTTCTTCGGAGAGTGAAATTCCGAGCTCGATGCAAGTGCGCGGTGAGAGTGCGACCATCTCGTACGAAAAATGATCGGAAGCATCGGCTTGCGCGCGGAAGCCGAGGGCGCGAAGCCCAGCCACCACCACATCCTGCAAATAAGATTGCCGGGAATCGATTACATTGAAAACCCGGGATGCGTGGCCGAACGGCGGAGCACCATCAGTTGAAGTTCTGTCCGTGGTGACCCAGACCTGTTGTCCATCGGGATAAGCCGACCAAAGCCGGTAATGAAAATCTTTGCCGAGAAGACCGAATTTCCAAAGCTGATAGGCAATGTCCTTGCCTACATAAGTGACAGTACCGTTCGAGCGGACGATAACCTTACTGTCATCGTCGTCCGTTTCCTCCTCGCTCTGCGCGGCATTTTCCGCGCGAAAGGCGGAGCCTGGCATGACCCAGCAGCCCTTGTTTTTGCCCTGCTCCTCGAAGTAGATCGCGCCGCGCTCCTTCAGCAGTTCGAAAGCAGTGGCCCAGAACTGCAAGTGAAGTATCTCGCTCTCTCTGGGGAGCAATTGATATACAACCCGCAGACGGTACATGGTCCGCAAATGAAAACGGACAATCGAATCCGCTACCAGGTGGCCCAGTTCCGCCAAAGTGCCTTCACCCGCCTCGATCGCGTGAAGCGTCTCGCTGCGCCACGCAAGGGCAGCCGGATTGTCGCGATAGTAGGAAGAGATCCTGGCATAAAGATCCCAGCAGAGATAGTCAAAGCGGCAGGTCGGGTCTTCAATCAGGCTGGTCACCTCGGCGGGACTCTTTTGTTCGAGGTAGTGGAAGCCGGCGACTACGTCCGCTACCTGAACGCCGGTGTTATCGATATAGTTCTGAACTTCGACCTGACGGCCGCGTTGGCGCAACATACGCACAAAGGTATCCCCGAGAACGGCATTGCGCAGATGGCCTATGTGAGCCGCCTTGTTCGGGTTGATGTTGGTATGTTCCACTACGATCTTCCCGTAAGTGGCCGCCGGCCCGGAGGCAGGTGGAACGAGCAGCGATCGGGTGTACTGCCCACGATCGAGCCGGACGTTGATATAGCCATTGCCGGCGATTTCGAAAGAACCAACCCCGGGAATACCCGCGAGGCCACTGGCGAGCTCTTCAGCAATTTGCCGGGGTGACCTTCTTAACTGGCGCGCCAACTGGAAGGCTACCGGAATGGCCAATTCGCCGAACGAACTCTGCTTCGGTTGTTCAAGCGATACCTTGGTTGTTATCCCGAACTGCTCAGCCAAGCGGCGTTCGACTACCGCAATGATGCTGTTTTCGATCTCCTGGAACACTGAACTACAGTATGCCGGAAAGGGGAACGCGCACGAACATTCACTTCCGCTTAACGTTTGTCAACCGGCTAAGCAGATCATCCGCTAAAGCCGGCGGCAAATCAGCATCGACGTAAACGATTTGCTTGTCCTTTCGCTCATGAATCGCAGCGTAAAGTTGCAGAAGGTCAGGCTGTTTGTCTCGCGTGGCTAGCCGGGCCAGACCGATGCCGCCGCGCAAGCCGTCATCGACCCTCTTCGAGCCTCGCTCGGAGTAGCAATCAATCTCGCTCTTCAGATGTAATCCAGCGTCAACGCCGATTCCGACGGAAGTGGATTTAACGTATCCAGCGAAGTTCGATAGGATCGAAGCAATATCAGTGCGAGTAGGCATGTCGGCGAACGGCAGGCCCCCGCGGCTTACGAGCCAGATCTGCTCGGTTTTCGAAAGCTGGGCCAAACTCGGGGAAAACTCTTCCGGTACGCGGCCAGTATTCTCTTTGCGAAGATCGATGGCGCTGCGCACCGCTCGCAGGCTGCCCCCGACGGCGACTTCTGAATCCAGAAACACAACAGTCTCCCGACCGTTACCGAAGATCGCATAATTCTTGTATTCGGTTGGTTTGGAAGTGGCCGCAAGGCGGAGCTCGATCTGCGGTTTATCGAAGCGGCCCCGGGCTGCGAGCAGCAGATCTTTCCCATTCCAAGTGAGCAAGAGATCTGAAATGTCGCGCCGCGGATCAAAACCGATTCGACCAGCCAAGTCGTTCAAAAGCGGGATGTCTATTGCAGCTTGGTGGCGCACATAAAAGGCGGTAGTTTTCAGAGCTGCGAGGTTACAAGCGAGGAGCGCCGTTGTGTCGGCCCCGACCAGCTTTCCTAAGAGAGGATCGATAGAAACCTGAGTGATTGATTGTTTTTCGCACCCAACGAGCCCGAGCAGAAAGGCAAAGGGACACAGAGAAAGGAATACCCGCCGAAGCATCGTCTCCCTCTTAGGATACGAGCGCTGCAGTTTGAGGCGGGGTGGCTCCGGAGCGGCGTGACCAACAGAGGCCCCCAGCCAAGAATCGACAAGTCGATCTCCCGTGCGGCATATTCATGGCGCTATGATTCGTATGGAGCCGAATCATGAAATCTGATGGCATTTCAAGAAGATACTTCTTCTTTGGCAGCGTATTGGCAGGAGCTGTTCCACTCGCCGGATTTGGCAGCGAAGCCTCACTCAAGATGCTGGGGTACAAGTCGCCCAACGAGAAGTTGAACATAGCATCGGTCGGGGCTGGCGGAAAGGCCCGCAGCGACATCGCTGGGTGTTCGAAAACCGAAAATATTGTTGCCCTTTGCGATGTGGACGAAACGTCCGCGGCAAGGACTTACGAGAGATACCCGAATGTGCCGAAGTTCAAGGATTACCGCGAGATGTTGGACAAGCAGGGCAACAACATCGACGCCGTGATTGTGACAATTCCGGATCACATGCATGCGTCGGCAGCGATTCACGCCATGTCGCTCGGTAAGCACGTCTATGTACAGAAGCCGCTGGCCCACACCGTTTGGGAGTGCCGCGAGCTCTTGAAGGCAGCCCAGAAATACGGCGTCGCCACTCAAATGGGGAACCAGGGATACTCGAACGAGGGCACACGTCAGTGCGCGGAGATGGTGTGGTCGGGCGCCATCGGGGATGTCACGGAAGTACATGCCTGGACGAACCGGCCGGTGTGGCCGCAGGGCGCGCTGCCCGCTCCTACATCCATGCCCGTTCCCGGCACCCTCGATTGGGATCTGTGGTTAGGTGTCGCGAAAGAACGGCCGTACAGCGATGCCTACCTTCCCTTCACCTGGCGGGGTTTTTATGACTTTGGTTCCGGGTCACTGGGGGACATGGCTTGCCACATTCTCGGAGCGCCGAATATGGCTCTTCGACTCACCGCTCCCACGTCTGTTGAGTGCGTAAGCGCGGAAGGCAAGAGCGACACTTTCTTCCCGGCTAAATCGGTAATCCGTTTCGATTTTCCTGCGCGTGGCTCCATGCCGCCGGTCAAGATCTTCTGGTACGACGCGAAGCGGGAAGATCAGCCGGATTTGCCCAATGCGCCGAAGGACCAAATCTTGGGCGATCTGCCGGAAAATCGTATCGGAAATGCGGAGAGCAGCGCAAAGCCGGCCGAGCATCAGATTGTCGGAGAGGTCTTCACCGATCAGTTCTTCTCGCCAAAACCCGCGCCTCCCGAAGAGCCGCGGCAGCCCAGTCGGGACGAGGCGTCACTAACGCCTCACCAACGTGAACTCGAGAAATGGATGAGCCTTATCGACAAGGGAACGAACGGAAGCCTTCTGGTCGGCAGTAAGGGCATGATCACTACGGGCACGTACGGAGAAAACACGAGACTCATTCCGGTCGAAAAAATGAGGGATTACGAGTTTCCCGCCGAATTCATTCCTCGATCCCCTGGGCATTATCGCGATTGGATTCGTGCCTGCAAAGGCGGCGCGCCGGCTTGCTCCAACTTCAGTGTGTCTGCTCCCTTTACGGAGTGGATAGCTCTCGGGGCGATCGCTTTGAAATTGAACTGCAGGCTCGAATGGGATGCGGAGAAAATGAAGATCACCAACAACTCGGAAGCCGATGAGCTGCTGAAACCCAGTGTTCGCAAAGGTTGGAAGATCACTTGATTCCGTAGTGGGTGGCGCAATAAGCCGAGAGCGCGACCTACAGCAATCTTTTTTCCTGGATGTTTTACGGGGAATAGATCGACGGCGGTCAACCTATTGGATAATCTAAGCATGAATCGCCATGAGTGGATTGCGCCTCGCCTTACCGATGCTGTCCGTACGCAGATGCATTATGCCCGCACGGGCGAGATCACCGGAGAGATGCGCTATATCTCGGAACGCGAGCAACTGCCTCCGGAACTGATCCGCGAGGAGGTGGCGCGCGGCCGCATGATCATTCCGGCCAACATTCATCACACGCGCCTGGAGCCGATGTGCATCGGTGTTGCGTCCAAATGCAAGATTAATGCCAACATCGGAAATTCGGCAACAACCTCCAATATTGACGAGGAGCTTGCGAAGCTGCAATACGCGGTCAAATTCGGCGCGGACACGGTGATGGATCTTTCAACTGGCGGCGACATCCCGCGCATCCGCCAGGCGATCATCGATGAATCTCCGGTGCCGATCGGCACAGTTCCAATTTACGAAGCGCTAAACCGCGTTCGCCGGGTGGAAGACTTGAATATCCAGGTCCTCCTCGAGGTTATCGAGGAGCAGGCGGAACAGGGGGTCGACTACATGACGATCCACGCGGGAGTCCTGATCCAGTACATTCCTCTCACCACCAAACGGATTACAGGAATTGTGAGCCGGGGTGGCGCGATTCTTGCCGAGTGGATGGTAAAGAAGCACAAACAGAACCTGCTCTACGAACACTTCGACGAGATCTGCAGGATTTTCCAGAAACATGATGTAAGCTTCTCGCTCGGTGATGGGTTGCGCCCTGGCTGCCTGGCCGATGCGAGCGACGCGGCGCAGTTCGCGGAGCTGAAAACGCTAGGCGAGCTTACTCAAAAAGCCTGGGAACAGGAAGTGCAGGTGATGATCGAAGGGCCCGGCCATATTCCACTCGATCAAATTGCATTGCAAGTAGAGAAAGAGCGCGAAATGTGTTTCGAGGCGCCTTTCTACACTCTGGGCCCACTGGTTACCGATATTGCCCCCGGATACGACCACATCACTTCCGCCATCGGTGCAGCGATGATAGGCTGGCACGGAGCCTCGATGCTTTGTTACGTCACCCCGAAAGAACATCTTGGGTTGCCGAATCGGGAAGACGTAAAGCAAGGCATCATCGCTTATAAAATTGCTGCCCACGCGGCGGATGTTGCCCGCCATCGGTCCGGCGCGCGTGACCGCGACGACGAATTATCTCGCGCTCGGTTCAGCTTCGACTGGAAGCGCCAGTTCGAACTGAGCCTCGATCCGGAAACCGCTCAGGCATATCACGACGAGACGCTGCCGGAGGAAGGCTTCAAAGATGCGGCGTTCTGCTCCATGTGCGGACCGAAGTTCTGCTCGATGAATCATTCCGCAAAGACGCAGGAGTTTACTGAAGAAGAAGCCGCCGCTATTCTGGCCGCCTCCGGCGACGAATCGCTAGTCAAGCTTCATCCATAGCCTGACGAGCTCGCAGGCGCAGAACCAGTTGCGATGTTACGATCGCCAGCAGGAGAATCAGCAGCACCAGCAACGCGTATACGAAAGCGGGCGGCGCCAGGGTCACGGTACTCAGATCCTGCGTTGGATGAGCACGCCACCAGACCCACAAGGTTCTGAGATTAGATCGCGTGACTGCGGCTCCGTAATACGGCAGCAGCTTGGCCAGATAGGTCATAGCGGCAATCCACGCGGTAATCATCGAGAGGGCAGCGGCAATTCCGCGCCCCACTGCGGCGCTCTGTGAAAGTCCGCGAAAGCAAAGGACGATCAGAACAATCAGGACGCCTTGGCCATACCACGGTTCCGGATGAGTGGATTCGCCCAGTGTATGCACCCAGGTTACGCACGTCTGGTAAACCAGCCCGCAGCCGAATAAAACGCATCCGGCGAGCAGCCACAACTCTGCTTTGGTAATTCGCCGGATATGAAGCAGGTAGGCGAGAAAGGCTGCCGAAAGAAGCAGCAACTCAGTCCACAGTGTCGCTTTAGAAAATGACAGGAACGACCAGTTCCCCGTCCACAGAGACCACATGGCAAACTCGCCAAGGCTTCTGAACCAATGAATATGCGCGAGGGCGGCGATCGCCTGGCGGAAGCCGATTCCTGCTGCGCTCTGTTGCGTACCGCTGAAGCTGCCATACAGTAACAGGTTACGAAGATACCAGGGCCCGGCAACTCCCACCACCAGCGCGGCGCTCATCGCGGCGGTTTTAGAAGACGTTCTGTGTGTGAGCAATAGCCAGATCACAAAGCAGAGCAGCAAAGGAGCAAAAGCGAGGAAATACGCCTTCGCCAGCAAGCCCGCTGCGAAAAGTGCCGACAGGATGAGCACATTTTTCGAATTGCTGTTGCGGGCCGTAATTATGAGGCGAGTAAAAAACCAGAGCGTCAATGGTATGGCAAACAGATCATTTCCCACATGGGCAATTGAGGCCCAGAACATCTGGCCTTCGAAGATGACTGCGAAGCACGCGATTCGGAAAACACCCGTAACGGCAAGTGCGCTGGTCAATTGATTCACTGCGAAGAATGTGGAGGCCGCCGCCGCGATCATGCCAAGCAAACGCAAACAAAGTATCCGCGATGGCAAGGCCATACCTGACAGGAGCCAATCAAACGGCGCATAGGCGAAATACGCCAGCGGAGCCTGTTGCGCCTCGTAATTTACGATCGAGTCGCTGCGGGCGCCCATAGCCGTCGTGAGCGATTGAAGCTGGTTCCGGCGAGCGAGTTTTTGCGATTCGGTTAGCTTCGACCATTCCTCGAAAGACACACTACCGGGAACCACCTGGCTCAGGAGACGGCTGAGCGGTACAGCCTCCAGCGATTCGCGCACTTCTTGCGAGATCGGCGTGCGGTTGATCACAGGAATGTCGTGTGACCGCGCAATCGATTGCACATAAGCGTAGTGGAACGGCTCGTCAAAGCCTTCCCAAAGCGGGAGCACACAGCAATAGAGAATGCCATTCAGTAACGCAAGGGCAAAAATGGCTTTGCTGCTCAATTGAATACTGGCTTCACGCGCATGCCGTCTCGAATTTCAGCGTCTGGCGGGTCCACAATGCGGTCGGCCACGCGATCTCCCCGCTTCAGTCCCGAGAAGATTTGAACATTATTAATGTCGCTGATACCGGGATGAACGACCGTCCAGCTAATCACATCGCCGTTGAGCTTGTAAACGCCATCCGTGTTTCCCAACCTGCGTAGAGCCGCCTTAGGAACAATCAGGGCGTTTTTCACGACCTTAGAAACGATGTGCGCATCCACGGAGACGCCCGGCAGCAAATCATGGCGCGGGTTCTCGATAATGGTGCTGACTTCGCCGACCGTCCGAGACTGAAGCGGCACGATCTGAGTAGGTAGTTTGTCTACTTTTCCCCACCATTTCGCACCTGGCCGCGAATCGGAGGTGATGCTGACCGGCATTCCTAATCCGACTCGCCCGAGGTCCGGCTCGTCCACATAGACGATGACCTTCACCTGATCGATCTTGCCCACTAGAGCGACGAGGGAGCCTGGCGTCAAGTATGCCCCCACCTTTATATCGCCTGCTGTTCCACCCTCGCCCAACTGGTAGACAGTACCCGCCATGGGAGCTTTTATAACGCTGAGGTCGACACGATGCTGCGCAACGCCGACTGCGGCCTCGGCATCGTGAAGGCGGGCTTCCGCCACGCTGCGGTCGCTTGCGGTAACCGCGGTCCTCTTCTGATCTTGTGCAGCCGAAAGGTTCAGTTTGGCCCGGTCCAAAGCGTCGGAATCGGCTTGAACCTGCAACTTCGTAATGGCCTGCTGCTGAAGCAGCCTTTTGTCGGAGTCGTAAATGCGCTGGGCGACCTCGACCGCCGTCTCAGCGCTCCGGATACGATCCTCCAGACCTGCCACAAAAGCGGCCTTGCCGCCTTGAGCAAGGGTTCGCATTTCAGCTTGCGCTTCTTGCTGCTTGGCCAGGGCCGCCGCGAGATCTGCTTGCGCCGCCGTGGTGTCCAGTGTAACGAGGGTTTGACCTGCCTGCACATCTTGTCCGCGCTGCACGGCCACGCTGCGCACCACTCCCGAAATTTCGGAACGGGCGGCCGACCATTCGGCTGGCTCAACTTTTCCATTTGTCGGTACAACACTCGACAAGCTGCCGTACTCTGCGGTCGAGAAGTGAATGACCACTGCAGACTGGTCACGGCTGAATGCCCACCATAAGAGCAGGCTCGCCGGCAAGATCAACAGCCACCAATATCTCTTCATCTACTGGATCTTGTCTGGATACATCCTCAGGTCCCGTCAACATTGTGACAGACTTGTAAGTCTAAGAAAGCTACGTCCAGTCCGCTGTGTCCGCGTTAGACTGTTGGCTGAATGCCGCGCTATCGTATTCACCGGATGAAGGATGCTCCAAGGGAAAATTTTCGTTGGGCAGCGCACACTGGCGGAGTGGCGGTCGTGAAAGAGAAGGATTACGAGGCGGCGGAAGAGATGGAAGCAGGTAATCCTTACGAGATTTGGAAAAGCATGACTATAGAAGGGCGTCCTCTACACCCCGGCGACGTATTGGAGAGGTTAAATTTCGAAGGCGGCTCTGATGAATCCGCCGGAGACCTGCAAATCGCGAAATACATCGGATTTGAACCCGCTCGATGGTTTATTCCCGAACCGAAGGCGCCTGCGGCAGAAGTGGTGGCATCCTCCGAAAATTCGAGTGCCGCAACGGAATCCTTCTCAGAAACGGCATTAGCGGACCGGCATTGATCAGATCCAAGAATATCGCGCGGCACCACGGCGCTTTTGAGCCCTGCGCCTGCGGGTGGTTTGCCCTGGTCTGCTATATACAGGAGCCGCAAAAGGAATTCTTGGATTCGCTGCGTCGCTCGATTCCCGGCGGGGAGGTTGCGCCGGTGCATCTTACGATTTTGCCTCCTCGCCCTCTTCGCTTTTCGATCGACCGGGCTTGTACTCTGATCGCCGAACTTGCCAACAGACTACCCGCATTTGCCGCAGAATTATCAGACGTTTGCTACTTCTCGGAAACGGATTTTCTCTACCTTGATGTTGCCGAAGGTAGTTGCAAACTGCGCGAAATTCATCAGAATTTGAATTCTGGGGAACTCAAGTACAACGAACTTTATGAGTTTCGTCCGCATGTGACCCTGGGCGGTCCGATCCGGGAGTCATCGCTGGAAGGTGAGCGCCAACGAATTGAAAGAGAATGGAACTCCTCGTCCTGCCCTCGCCGGATCCTTATCGATGAGCTCGTTTGCCTCTGGATGGATCCGGAGAGCGCAGGCACTGAGTGGACCCGTTATCGGTCTTTTTTCTTACGTGCCGGAGAAGGGCGTGACGGGGAACTGCGCCCGGAAGCTCACGAATCGAAGATGGTAAGTTGACGGGAGCGCTGATCCAGCCCGATCTCACCGCTTTTGCCGACCGGTCGGCCCCAGCCGCCGACCACACCTCGTAATTCCGTACCCATCAGCGCGATCCGCGGGACGAAGACTCGCTGCCTGTTCGCTCTCGCCTGCGGTGGTACAACCAGGTATCCCGAAGTCGGCCACTCGATTAAATTGTGCGAGAGCACACCATCCAACACTGCGCCGTCGCGAAAAAGAAATCGCGTCCATAGGCCGGGAACTCGCGGCCGCCGTTCGAACAGATTATGCTCGGTGAACAGGTCGGCTTTTCCGCTTTCAGAGACAAAACACAGGGCTTTGCAGTCTTCCAGTGCACAAAACTGCAGCCTTCCGTCGAGAGTGATCCACTCGATACGATCATCCAAGAGGTAAGACGAGGGATTGATGATGCCGTCAGAGGGAAGTCGGTCCCAGCGGTACAGAATAACCCGTTTGGTTGTACTAGGAGCCAAGTGGAGGTTTATTAGTTCTTTGTTTCAAACAATTTGTCGAATATTGTATCATTGGCTGAATGGTAGGAACGGCATCATCCGAAGAGAAGATTCGTTCGTATCTGTACTACTGCCGTGTCGAAAAGGGGCTATCGGTTAATAGTTTACGCGCTTACGGGCAGGATCTGCACCATTTTCAGGCCTTTCTCGGGCATGCTCCTCTGAGCTCAGTGACCTTGGATACTCTTCGGAATTACATTGACCACTTGAGAGGGACAGCGCTCTCCAACCGCTCCATAGCTCGGCAAATCACTACTTTGCGTGGCCTCTTCGGCTTCTTAACAGACGAGCGGGAAGTCAGCACAAATCCGACTGAGCTGTTGGCCGCGCCGAAAATCGGTTCCTCGCTTCCGAAGTATCTCGATTTACCGGCAGTGGACCGACTCCTGGCGGCTCCGGATCGCCAGTCTCGCACCGGTCTGCGTGACCAGGCGATGATTCATCTCCTTTACGGTTGCGGTCTGCGGGTGAGTGAACTGATCAAGCTTCGCATCTCGGATATCGATGGGGCCGCCGGCACGATTCGCGTTATTGGAAAGGGCGATAAACAGCGACTGATCCCGGTAGGGCGAGCAGCTCTTCGGGCGTTAGATCAGTACAACCAGGAACAGCGGCCGCTTCTGCTCAGAGGACGAGTGAGTCCTCATCTGTTCGTTACAGCGCGCGGGAAAGCGATGACACGTCAGGGTTTTTGGAAACTCTTGAAAGGCCATGGCAAGAATGCCGGTATTTTCCGGTCGCTGAGTCCTCATGTTTTGAGACACACTTTTGCGACTCATCTGCTCGAGGGTGGTGCGGACCTCCGCAGCCTGCAGGCTATGTTGGGGCATTCCGACGTTGGAACCACCGAGATATACACACACGTGATGCGTTCCCGCCTGAAGCAGATAGTGGATGCGCACCATCCGCGTGCGCGACGCAAGCGGGGAGGTTTGTCCGGGATAGGAGCGTAAGAGCTTATGAGCGATTACATGTTCATGCTCGACAGCCATTTGAATGGCGAGCAAAGCAAAACGCTCGCCGAAGTTCGGGAAGCTGCCGAACGAGCCAATCTGAACCTGTTTCTCACAGGTGGCGCGATGCGTGACATGATGGGTGGCTTTCCGATCCGCGACCTCGATTTTACAGTTGAGGGCGGCACGGTAAAGTTTGCCAAGTTCGTGGCCCAGAAGGCCTCGGCCGAGATTCTCGAAGTAGACGAGAGCCGGAAGAGTGTTGAGTTGCGCTTTCCGGGGAGTGTCAGCGCGAGCATTTCCATGGCGCGGCACGAAAGATACGGCAAGCCCGGCTCTAAGCCGCAGATACAACCGGCCACGATTCACGAGGACCTTCGCGGGCGCGATTTCACCATCAACGCCGTGGCTCTTTCTTTGGGCAAGGCATCCCGCGGTTTGCTATTGGACCCGGCGAACGGGTTGGGAGATCTCAGTCGTAAAGAACTGCGAGCGCTCTCGAACTACACACTGTACGATGACCCCTCGCGGATTCTCCGCATGATTCGGTTACGCGTGCGGCTGGCATTTTCTATTGAAGAACGCACTCTGAGCCAGTATCAAAACGTCCGGGAAGCGGGACTGGACAGCAAAATCTCAGCGGCCGCGTGGGAGCACGAGCTTCTGCAGGTAGCTGCCGATCCGCTGGCCGGGGACATCCTGAAGACACTCGAAGAAGAAAACCTTATCCGGTTTGTTTCCCCCGCCTTATCCGGCCCCAAATTAAACCTGGCCGGCTTTCAACGGCTTCAGAAAGCACGTCAATCGCTGCCGTTTGGGATAGATATCGGAGCAAATTTTCAAGCAATCTTCTTGTTTTTGCTCTTTGAGAAACTGTCGCCGCGCGAGCGCTCGCAACTGATCAAGACAATTGCGCTTCCCAAAGCTCAGGTGGAAGCCGCCGGCAAACTCGAGGCCCGGGCGGCCAAACTCGAGAAAGAGTTGGCAACCGCCAAATTGACGCGTCCGTCGGCGCTCTATTCCTTGCTTCACAAGGTTCCAGGGGAGATTCTGGTCTTCCTGCTAGCACGATCCGGGCAGCGCCTCGTCCTTGATCGCATCAAGAACTATCTGCAAAAGTATCTCCCTGCGGCACAGGAAATCACCGATCGCGACGTGGTCGAAAAGGGCGGAGTGCCGGGAACGCCCAAATTTGAAAAGCTGCGATGGCAGCTTATCGCCACACGGCTGGATGCGAAGCCGAAGAAGGTCGTGGTCGAAGAACCGCCGCCGTTGCCCAGCAATGCCGGACGCCGCTCCATCAGTATCGCCAGGTAAACATCTGTGTGACTCGCCTCGTCTAAAAAGCTAGTTGGGTGAGTTTGGGAGAACCCGTCGGCGGGCGTCAGAAGCGGAGGGACGCCCGTTGCCGATCAAATTTAGCTAAGTCGACCACCGGGCTAATCCGGTTCATCACACTCATCACCCTGTACGGATAATTTTCGTCAGGATTGTATATCTTAAGCTTGCCAAGGATGTCGCGGTTTCGATAAAGAGAGCTCTGCCCTAACTTAAAAGCCACCGTATTCAATCCAGCGCGGATCGAAGGGAAAGGCAGCGGGCCCCCGGTTCCCCAGCCGAAGATGTTGTTGTTTATGTATGCTTTTCCGCCGCTGGACTCAATTACGGAGATGCTCGGCAATAAACGCCAATCGAGGTGGTTGTCGTCCGCCGCATGAATGAAATCTTCGGCCATGTTGACCACAGGACAATGCAGGCTCGAAAAGAACCTCTTGAGTCGCATCGTGCGCGGGTCCGGAGCAACGGGCTGCCTAGACACTGTCACAGGAGGTAAAACTTTGGTCGAACTGCGCTTGGCGTCAGGAATAGACCTGACCGAAGCGGCTTTTTCCAACTGCACACTCAGCGGAAGCAGGATCAGACAAGCGGCAACCAATATGCGCTTCGATGCGGCGGGCAGGCTGGTCTGTACACACTTATAACCAACGTGCATACAGCTATACTACCAGACGAATACGAGGGGTATTCCGCTAACAAGGCAGAAGCTTAGGCCGCACCTGGAGCCTAAAAGCTAGCCTTGGTGGCAGCCGGGTTCTCGGTATGTGCCGGAGACAGGAATGCAACCGAGGTCCTGGGAAATGCAAATTTACGCCCGAACTCGTCGATCAAGTTTACTTGGCAGTCGTATCGGCCGGGCGGGATTGACGAAGTCGGAAATTGCAGCCAGACAGGCAGGGTCCCTTCCCGTTCCTCGCTCAGCCGATTGGCTCGCACGGCGGGAGTTTCGAAGACTTTTTTCTTATCCCGATAGAGAGCGAGACTGGCTTCAACGTCGGCGCGGCGGAAGTTTTGCGGCATTCCGTCGGGGATTTTAGGATCGTAGACCTCAAGGTAGACGAGCATTTTCTGGCCCGGATCAAAAACGCGGGTAACGTTGGGGACAAGCTTCTGACCATCTGCAATCAAAGGATTGTTGGCGGTGAGTTTGCGGCTATTCTTCACGCCCGCGACCTGCGTACCGGCGGGTTCGCGCTGATTACTCAACACGATAGAGCTGACGCGCAAAGCGGTCCCGCGATCCAGGTCGGGCACTGTGAGATCGGCCTCGTAGGTGCCAACTTTACCTTCGCCGTTTTCCCGAGCGACGAAACGGAGTTTGTACTTACCGGGCGTAAGTGTAACGCCTGTATCGTATTGAATGCTTTTACGGACAACCTGGCCCGCCAGGTCAGTCGCCACTTTGAGTGGAATCGTGTCACGAACGGTGGCTGCCGGCCTGTGGCGAGCGTCCAAAACTTCTGCTATAAAGTCCAGTTCCGTGGCCTGTTTAGAGCCCTTTTTCTGAAAAGCGAGGGCAGAACCGGGGATTTTGGCGCTGATCGGCACAAAGTATTTATCCTTGTCGATCCGGAAATAATCGGCTTCCACCGCAATGGGGAGATCGGTAACAGGATTGTCGGACAACAAGGCCTGGGAGAGCTGCGCTTCTTTGTCTCCTTCCTGCATATGCCGGAAGGTCGTCGGGCCATAGTAGCCTTGCCGATAATCCAGTTTGGCTTTTAAACCAGCCAAATTTGGCGCGAGTTTCACCTGAATGCGCCGGTAGCGGCCATCCTGGGCGGTATTGGACGAGACATAGCTCAGCACGTAATACGTTCCGAAATCTTTCTGGACCTGCCGCATGCCATCGGTGAGGTCGTTGGAATCGAGCAGCGCCTTTCCTCCGGTATCCAGCGCCAGGGTTGCCAGCGTTTCCTGCTGGTTGTTGAAGTTGTTTTTCAGAGTATTCTGTCCGGCGCCGCTGTAGAGGTTGTTGCCTACGGCTCCAGCCTGGGTGGCGTCGCCGCCGGGAACCAGCGCCGTGAGGCCGCGGGCATCTATCGGGTAGAAAGCGACGTTCGCGCGAATCGCGGTGTTTACAGTGGCTCTCAACTGGGATTGGTTGTCGACTCCGTTTTTCTGAATACCGCTCGAGATGTAAACCAGGGCCTTTTTCTCGGGATATTGAGCGAGACCACGCGCGGCGTCTTCCAGAGCAGCCAGCTTGAGGTCGGCGTTGAAGATGTTGAACTCGGTTTCATCGGCAACGAATTGGCCGCTCTGATCCTGAGCATCCGCGCCTTCGTCGGCGAATGTTGCGTTCTCGCTCGAATCTCCGACGCGGAATTTGTTGATGGTGTTAATCAGCAGGTCGCGATCGGAAGTGAAGTCCTGGACTGTCTGCAAAGAACTGCCGTACCACATGATGGAAACCGTGTCGCTGGAAGTCATCTGGCTGTTGAGGAACTTGATCGCAGCTTGTTTGGCGCGGATCTGCTCGGCGGGCTGCATCGAGGAAAAATCGAAGAGCATGACAATGAGCCGGCGGTCCTGATACTTGGAAAGCAGGTTGTTTTTTTCAGCTTGTTTCTCGGCTTCCGGGTTGTAGCCCTTTGGCTTTTCCGGCGGGCGTTGAGCGAATGCCTGCTCGGCCGAGGGTAATAACTTATCGCTCAGGCGCTGCAGATCTACGGCTTGCAGCTTTTGCAGCTTGCCGTCTTCATAGACCTGAAAGTCCTTAGCCGTAAGATTATCAATGGGTTTGCCGTTCCGATCGAGAACGGTGACGTTAACAATAACGACGTTTGTGGTGGCGGAGAACGTCGGCCGCTGGGCAGTTATTACCGCCCTAAAAAAAAGAGCCGCCAAGCAGAAGGTAAGAATTCTCAAAACCTAAACCTCACAACAGCATCAACGGTACGCATCGCTCCCGCAGCGCTTGGCAAACCGTAGTTGGTGGCGTTTACGACCGTATAAAGATTCGTATAGTTGACGTTATTGAACACGTTGTTTGCTTCGAAGCGAAATTCCAGGCGACGCCGTTCGGCAAAAGTGAAGGAACGGGCGAACGCCAAATTTACACTGAATAGACCGGGGCCCGGAATAGTGTTACGTCCGGCATTTCCATACTCTCCAGGGGGGAGTACCGCGGTGAAGGCGTCGAGATTGAAGAACCCGGAGCCGGTTTCAATGGGTTCGCCGGTGGCTTCAGCTCGACCCTTGCCCACGCCGCCCGTTTGAGCGAGCTGCTGAGTGTTTCCAAGGATGCGGGCCGTGAGCGGATTGCCGGTTTGAGCCGTAATGCCGCCGCTCAACTGCCAATCCTTGAGAAGGCGACCGGTTTTGCTGTCAGCGGCAATATGAGAGCCGGGCCCGGCAACAGGCGAGGTGAAGACGAAAGTGCCGCTGAACTCATGCCGCACATCGAAACTCGACAGGCCGCGCTCGGCGGAGATATCCAGCCAGTTTTGGGCAACGGTATTGCCGGCACCGCCGAAGGTGGACGAATCATCGATCGACTTCGCGAACTGGTAATACGCAACGAGCGAAATGCCGCGATTGAAGCGGCGGTTCAAACGAAGCTGCAGGGCGTTGAAGATGGAGTCGCCGATCGACTGATCGTAGGTAAAGCCGGTCGCATTCAAGACCTGGGTCGGCAGAGCAGAAACGATGGCAGCTCCAGGCGGCGACTGGTTCGGCAACGTGCGCACGTCCAGGCGAGTGCCTTTGGTTCCGAGATAGCTGATTTCCGCAAAGAAGCCTCCGCCGAATTCATGCTGGAGGGAGGCGTTCCATGTGCCGGCATAGGGCGTTCGATAGTTGCGGTCCACTGCAAAAGTATTTGTCACCCGGGCGGTGGGTGTATTCGGAAAACCGTTGGCGAGCGTCAAGATATCCGCCGCACTGGTGTTCTGGCTATTCGAGACCGCAAAGGGTGGCTGATAGGCGAGCAGGCTCGCGAACTGATAATAGGCTTGGCCGTTGTAGTAGATTCCGTAACCGGCACGAAAGATGGTCGAGCGTTTGGTCCAGGGCAGTTTCCAGGCCAAGCCCACGCGCGGCGACCAATTATTCAGATCGGGGTTGATGAGACCGCTCGGGAAAGCGCCGGTGTAGGGCCCTGGCTGATTCGGAGTGACAACGGCTACGGCGCTATAACCGGGTGCGATATCCAGGTTGGCCATTCGGCCATATTTTTCATTGAAGGGCGAAAAATATTCGTAGCGCACGCCGGCGATGATGGTCAGATTGGCGCGGGCTTTCCACTCATCCTGCAGATAGCCGTTCCACTGATTCTCTTGGAAGTATTCGTTGAAACCGCTGTACTGAATCGATCTGGACTGTGGCAGACCGAGCAGGAAATCAGCCAGATCGTAACCGGTATTCGGAACCACCTGGCCTTTGGCGTTGACTTCGCTGGTGGCAACACCGGTGAAGTTAAAGGTTCCACGGCCGTTCGGGTCGGTTCTTACGCTCACATCCGGACGAGTGTAACCGCCGCCGATGCTAATACTATGCGTGCCGTGCAAAAGGCTGATGCTGTCGCTCAATCCTTGCGACTGAGTGCGATTCAGGGTGGCTGCAGAGTCGGACAAAGCGCCAAAGTTGGTGAAGTTCAGGGTCGGGGGCCCGTAGTCGAGAGGATTGGTTGACGTACCGGGAATGCCCAACTGGGCAGCGACGTTAGGGCCGGTCGAAAAATATGGCGTGATCTGTGTGTAGTTGCGATTAATCCGGATCTGAGCGTTGTTTACCGATGTTGGCGAAAGATTGCGAGTCCACTGGAGAGTTGCATTCAGGCCGTAGCCATTGGTTGAATCGGCGTACCCGAAGGGCTGGGCGGTGGTTCCATTGCGGTCCTGATATTGGAAATTGACCGAGAGGCGATCGTAATTGGTGATCGAACGTTGAATCCGGAAGCCCAGGTTATCTGCGTTCGCCGCTTGTGCCGTTTCGAACTGGTAGTTATTGGCATTACCGGTTTCGTTGGGCGTGGGATAAAACTTCAGCAGGCCTAGCGCGATGGGATTCAGCATGCTGGTGGGGATGATGTTGTTGGGAAACTGCTGATGGGTAATCGGGTTGTAGATGTTTACTGGCGCGTTGGTGTTAGAGGTTCCAAGAGATTGAGTGGCTTGCGAGAAATCGCCATTGCGGAAAGCCTCGGTCGGCACGGTTTCGGCGAAGAGCTCAGGCGTTTTGGCGCGCGTTCCGAAGTAGGTGAGAAAGAACTGGGTTTTCGGGTCTTTGACGAGTCTGGGTAATACGAGCGGCCCGCCGACTATAAAGCTAAAGCGGGTTTGGGCATAGGCCGCCTGCGGAATATCCAGGCCATTTAGGGAAAAAGGCTTGGCGTTGAGAGCAGAGTTCTGGATGGTGAAGGAAGCCTGGCCATGGATCTGCTGATTGCGGCGCCGATAATGGCCGAATTGCGCGCCAGCGACCTGACCGGGACGTCGTCCGCCGGGACCCCCGAAGCCACGCGACCGCCACCTCCGAACCGCCCTCCGCCCCCGCCGGCTCCTCCGAAGCCACCGCCACCTCCTCCGCCAAGACCGCCTCCGATGCCACCGTCCTGACTACCGAAACCGGGAGCGCTCGAGCTGCCGTTTGCCGCGGAGATCCGCCGCCGAAAGGATTGGGCCCGGCGAACCGCATATCGGGGCCGGAATCCGACTGGGCTCCCTGCGCCATGCCAGGGCTGAGGCTACCGGAGATCAAGTACGATTCATTGCCGTTTTGCGGGGCTCCGGGCGCCGACGGGAGGGTTTGACCTTCGTTGGGCAATCCGTTTTGCGGCTCCGCTTCGAGTGCCTGAGTGGCGAAATCCGGTGGATTACCGGTACCACCAGCGGCACCCTGACGAGTGCGTTGCGCAGCGAACTGCTGCATACGGCGGACGAGCGGAGATTCTTTCAACTGAATGTCGAAATTGACAGGCCCTTTGGCCGCCTCGTAGTCTACTTGCCGTTTTTCCGGATCGAAGCCAAACATATCGATGGACACGGTCCACGCACCTGCTGCCAGTGGGGGGAAACCATAGTGGCCATCGGCATCGGTGACGGTAGTGAAAGTCTGGGAGCCTTGCGAAGCGGTTACGGTCGCGCCGGGAATAGGCTGGCCGCCGGACCGTACGAAGCCACTTTGCGCGTAGAGGCCGGTGGCGCAGAAATAGAGTGCGAGGAGTAGGAAAGCTGAGCGCGACAAAGAAAGACTCAATCGGGTGAAGTACTGGTAGAAACGATGTCCGGGCGGGAGGTTAGGTTACCG
>CAWCYQ010000043.1:0-52564 GCA_963799755.1 Terriglobia bacterium
CAGGCTCTTCTCTATCGCTTCGGCGATTACTTTGCCGTGAAATCTTCCGTTTTCGATGAAGATCTCGTTGGTATGCGTGCCGGCGACGATTACACCGGCCAGATACACGCCGCAGCGTTCGCTTTCTAAAGTTGCAGGATCGGTAATCGGCTTCGAAGTTGCGGCATCCAGATGAATGCCGTGTGCCGCCATGAATTCAAAATCGGGCCGGTAGCCGGTCATGGCAAAAAGGAAATCGTTCTTGAGCGTTATTTCGCCTTCGGGAGTTGCGAGAACTATGTCATACGGGCGGATTTCCTTGACCGAGCTGCGAAAGTACGCTTTGATTTCGCCGTTCTTGATCCGGTTCTCGATGTTCGGTTTGATCCAGTATTTCACGTTATGGGAAATCCCGGCCCCGCGGTGCACCATCGTGACTCTTGCGCCCGTCCAGAAGAGTTCCAAGGCAGCAATGCAGGCGGAGTTCTTCGCTCCGATGATGAGAACATCCTGGTTGTAATAAGGATGAGCTTCGCGGTAGTAATGAATGACCTTCTTTAGATCTTCACCGGGAACGTCAAGCTGATTGGGAATATCGTAGTAGCCGGTTGCCAGAATCACTTTTTTTGCGACATAGCAGAGGCGTTCGCCGAGACGGGTCTCCGTGCGCATCGTGAAGTGACCATCCGCGCCATCGAAGCCTAAGACTCTTTCGTACTGATGAACGTCGAGCTTGTAGTGATCCGCCACGCGGCGATAGTATTTCAGCGCTTCCGTGCGCCCGGGTTTCTCATTCAGCGACGTCATCGGGATATCGCCGATCTCGAGCAGTTCGGGAGTTGTGAAGAAGACCAGGTTGATCGGATAGTGATAAATCGAATTCACCACGCATCCTTTGTCAAACAAAACGGGACGCAAGCCGCGCCGTTGGAGCTCGATGCCACAGGCCAGTCCGGTTGGCCCGGCTCCTACGATCGCGACATCAAAGTGTTCCAAGTTCTTCCCTTCTCGAAATGTCAGCTTCAGAGAAGCGCCTCGATTTTTTTGTAGACGCCCGCGAGCGCGGCCGGAAGCAGGCTTGCGTCTTTGCCCGCGCCCTCAGCCATATCCGGACGTCCGCCGCCCTTTCCGCCAACCGCTGTGGCCACTTCGGCAACAAGTTTGCCGGCCTGCACCTTCTGTGTAAGATCCTTACTTACCGTCGAGATGATCGAAACACGCGAGTCATTGACAGACGCAATGACGACTACGGCGCTTCCCAATCTGTTCCGAAGCGAGTCGGCTATTGTGCGCAATTGCTTCGAATCCAGACCTTCCACTCTTTCAGCGATCACGGTTGCACCGCCGATTTGACGGCCCTTCAGCTTATCGACCTGCTGATGCGCCAGCTCGGTCTTGAGTTGGTCGACCTCACTCTCAAGGCTTCTATGCTGCTCCAGGAATTTCTCCAGTTGCGGAATCAGCCCTGCTTCGGAACTGTGCAGTAGCTCGCCTGCGCGCGCGAGTTGCGCGGTAGCATCCTGGAAACGATCGAGAGCGCCTTCGCCTGTGACGGCTTCTATGCGCCGCACACCGGAGGAGATGCTACCTTCATAAACGATCTTGAAGAGACCGATATCGCCGGTTCGCGAAACATGCGTGCCGCCGCAGAGCTCGCGACTGAAGCCCGGAATGCTGACGACGCGCACCTGCTCGCCATATTTTTCGCCGAATAATGCCATGGCGCCCGTGTTCAAAGCTTGTTCCAGCTCCATAATGTCCGTCTTCACTTCATGGTTCGCGAGAATCTGGTGATTGATTAGCCGCTCTATCTCGCTACGCTCGTCATCGGTCAAGCCGGAATAATGCGTAAAATCGAAGCGCAGACGGCCCGGCTCAACCACGCTGCCTGCCTGTTTCACATGCGTTCCTAAGACCTGGCGGAGCGCTGCGTGAAGAAGATGCGTTGCCGTATGGTTGCGCATCGTTGCTCCGCGCAAAGGCTGGTCGACCGCAGCGATGAGCTTGTCGCCGGTTCGTATCGGCTGCAGGACTTCGATTTTCTGTACGGTTGTGGTTGGTGTTGGCTTGTAGGCACCTTCGATGATCGCTACCGGTTCGCGCGTTTCCGCATTCAGCAGGCGGCCGGCATCGCCCACTTGACCGCCTGATTCGCCATAGAAAGGCGTCCGCGCAAAGACGACCTCGCCTTTGCCATGTTCCATCACTTCGACGGGAGTCTTGTCCACAATGAGACGATCGACATGGACGGGTATTTCGAGGTTTTCGCGTCCGGCGAATTCGACCGGAGCCAACTGCTTATAGACCTCGGCGATGTGGGCCTTGTCCGCTCCTCTCCAACTGGCTCGCGCGCGAGTGCGCTGCTTCTCCATCTCCGCCGAAAAACTTTCGTGGTCAATAGTGAGACCGAACTCGCGCGCCATTTCTTCCTGCTCGTCCAAAGCGAGGCCGTAAGTGTCGTAAAGTTTGAACGCGGCGGCACCCGGGAGAACTCCATTGGCGGCCGACTTCGCTTCATCCTGGAAAAAGCGTTCCGCGACCTGAAAAGTGGTTGCATAACGGCCTTCTTCTTCACGCACGACTCGGGCGACGCGCTCGATGCTTTCCTGTAGCTCCGGATAGCCAGGCTTCATCAGGTCGGCGACGAAAGCTGTGAGCTTATGCAGGTAAGGCTCGCTGGCGCCTGCCAGCCTTCCATTCCGCAGAGCACGGCGCATGATCTTGCGCAAAACATAGCCTCGGCCCTCGTTCGATGGAATGACGCCATCGTGAATCAGGAAGGCAGTGGCGCGGGCGTGATCGGCATTGATGCGCAATGCGATATCCGTTCTTTCGTCCTGATGACGTCGGACGTGCAGCAGGTGAGCCGCGTGTTCGATGATCGGCCGGATCAGATCCGTGTCGTAATTCGAGAGATGTCCTTGTAATACTGCGGCGACACGCTCCAGGCCCATGCCGGTGTCGATCGAAGGACGCGGCAAAGCAGTAAGATTGCCATTCAGGTCGCGATCGAATTGCATGAAGACGAGGTTCCAGATCTCGACGAATCGACCGCCGCCATCCAGGGGAAACTGCTCCTGTTCATGGCCCTTTCCGGCGGCTTCGGGTCCCAGATCGTAGTGAATCTCGGAGCACGGGCCGCAAGGTCCGGTTTCGCCCATTTGCCAGAAATTATCTTTTTCGTCCAGACGAAAGATGCGGTCCTTCGAGATCCCCGCGACTTTCTGCCACAGCTCTTCAGCTTCGTCGTCTGCGCGGAAAACCGTAACATAGAGGCGGTCTTTCGGCATCCCGAAATAATTCGGACTTGTGACCAGTTCCCACGCGTAGGCGATGGCATCTCTTTTGAAATAATCGCCGAAGGAAAAATTCCCCAGCATCTCAAAAAATGTGTGATGGCGGCTGGTATAGCCAACATTTTCAAGATCGTTGTGTTTCCCACCCGCTCGTACGCACTTTTGCGAGGAGGTCGCGCGTGAGTAGTCGCGCTTTTCCAGTCCAAGGAAAATCTCCTTGAATTGATTCATTCCGGCATTAGTGAAGAGCAGCGTCGGGTCATCCGCGGGCACCAGCGAGGAACTGCGCACGACACGATGGCCGTTTCCGGCGAAGTAGTCGAGGAACTTCGCGCGAATCTCGTTTCCAGTCATCAATTTGCTTGCTTCCAGTTTCGCATCCGGGAATAAATCGTATGATGAGCAGCATGGGGAACCGGAGAAGGACGAGAATATCGATAGTGTTGCTGGCCGGGTGTTGGTGTAATGGGCTCGCAATCGCGCAGAACTCGCCGCAGACATCGGCAAGCCAGCAAGTGGCCCACCCGCAGGGAGCTGAGCTTTCTCGCTCGTATAGCACGGAAGAAGTATCCTATTCGAACCCGGAGGCGCCGGCAATCACGTTGGCCGGAACGTTTACCAAGCCCAACCAGGATTCGCCAGTGCCAGCCGTCCTGCTGATTTCGAGCGCCGGGCCACAAGATCGCGATGAGACGATTGCCGGACACAAACCTTTTCTGGTCTTAGCTGATTATTTGACACGCCGCAACATAGCGGTTCTGCGCGTGGATGATCGGGGCGTCGGCAAGTCAAGCGGCTCTCTTGATAACGCCACAACCAAAGACTTGGCTTCCGATGCTGAAGCCGGATTTCACTATCTGATGACACGGCCGGATGTAGATCGCAGACACATCGGATTGATCGGGCATGGAGAGGGAGCGATCGTGGCAAGCATGGTAGCGGCTTCGAATCCGCAGGTCGCCTTTGTGGTTCTGCTCGGCGGCACCGCGGTCACCGGCCGGGACGTTTTGCTGGCGCAAACAGCCCGTGCCGAAACGGCCGCGGGCGTGCCGGAAGAACAGATCGACGCGGATTTCAGACTGGGCGGCGGCCTCTACAAGATGGCTCAACAGGGCCGTAGCAGCGCCGAGATGGAGCGCGCGTTAGCCAACGTGCCGGAGGAATACCGGCCCTTTACCGAATCCTGGCGAAGACAGATTCCCCGGCTGCAGTCTCCCTGGCTGGCATTCTTTCTCAGTTATGATCCGGCTACTGCTTTGGAAAAGATAGAGTGTCCTGTGCTCGCTCTTTTCGGAGACAAGGACATGACGATAGATCCCGAGCAAAACGCCTCTGCCATGAAAAAGGCCTTTTCGCACGGCCATAATCACAACGCCAAAGTCAAAATTCTGCCCGGCCTGAATTATCTTTTCCAAAAGGCAAACACGGGATTGAGCACAGAGTATGCAACTATCTCTGAAACCATGTCTCCGACGGCGCTCGAAGTAATAGGTAGCTGGGTTTCGAAAGAGACCGAGTGATCTAGGGTGCGATCTTGGCTTTTTTGATGTAATCGAGCTTCGGGAAGTGCTCTTCGAGATACGGGTTGCCGATATCGGCGATGGCCGCTGGATTCGGCCCAGTGCCATTGGGAGCCATCTCACCGTAATCCGTGTAGATCTTCATGACGTTATCCATTCCCTGGATAACTTCGCCAAAGGGTGTAAAGCCCTGCGGGTCGAGCGATGCGCTGTTGTCGCCAAGATTAATGAAGAGCTGGGTAGATCGCGAATCCGGCGCGCCTGTCTTCGCGAAAACAACCGTAGCGGTTTTGTTCGAGACCTTGGGAGGGTCGTCTTTGATCGTAATCTCGCTCCAACTTTTGTTGACTGACGGGTCGCCGTTGATACCCCATTGCACAACAAAACCGCGTAGCGCGCGGAAGAAGGCGTTGTTATCGTAGAAGCCCATTTGTGTCAGCTCATAAAAGTGGTCGGCTCCAAGCGGAGACCAATCGCGGTGAACAAGAATCACTACGTCGCCCTTGGTGGTTTGCATCAGGACCTTGAACTGATCCGGGCCGCGTTCCATCTTTGCGCTCTTTTTGCTCCCGCCACAAGAAATTCCAGTGACTAAGGCCGCGAGAATCAGCGCCACGATGCCGGTAGTATGGCGTCTCATTTCGCGTCTCTCCAGTTCGGACCTGTTCCGACGTCGACTACCAGTGGAACAGAAAGTTGATAAACAGTCTCCATTTCTCTTTTAACGAGATCTCGTAGCTCGTTCTTCTCCTCAGGCGGCGTTTCGAACACTAACTCATCATGAACCTGTAGCAGCATTCGGGATCTCATTCGCTTCTCCTCAAGTAACCGGTCGAGGCGGATCATAGCGAGTTTGATGAGATCGGCCGCGGTGCCTTGCAAGGGCGTATTCACCGCGGTCCGTTCGGCGAAAGAACGGGCGGCTGGATTACGGCTCTGCATATCGGGTATGGGACGGCGTCGCCCCAGCAGCGTTTTGGCGACTCCCGTCCGTCTGACTTCGGCAATCGTCCGGTCGATAAACTCACGAACTCCGGCGTAGCGTTCGAAGTAGCGGCGAATATAGAGATCTGCTTCCTTGCGGTCGATACAAAGAGTTTGCGCAAGCCCGAAAGGAGTCTGCCCGTAAACGATTCCGAAATTCACGGCCTTTGCCGAGCGACGCATCTCGGGCGTCACCATAAGGGGATTTACTTTGAAGACTTCCGCCGCAGTCCGCGTGTGAATATCTTCCCCGTTTGTAAAGGATTCAACCAGAACCGGATCGGCGGACATATGCGCCAGCAGGCGCAGCTCGATCTGCGAATAGTCGGCAACCAGCAAATCCCAGCCATCCTCCGGGACAAAAGCGGCACGGATCTCACGTCCTTCCTCTGTGCGAATGGGGATGTTTTGCAAATTCGGATTTGAGGAAGACAGGCGTCCGGTAGCGGCGCCGGCTTGATTGAACGTCGTGTGTACGCGCCCGGTTTGCGATCTGATCAGTTGCGGCAGAGCGTCGATGTACGTGCCCTTAAGCTTCGTCAGTTGACGATAATCGAGAACATGCTGCGCGACCGGATAGGCGGGCGCGAGTCCTTCGAGAACATCGGCGGCGGTGGAAATGACTTTGCCCTTGCCGTATTTCACCGGTGTGGGGAGATTCATCTCCTCGAAGAGCACTTTACCCAATTGCTGCGGAGAATTGACGTTGAATGGATGACCGGCAAGCGAATAAATCTCTTCTGCAATCTTGTCGACGCGCTCACAGAGGCGAACCGAAAGTTCTGCGAGCACGGCGCTGTCGACACGGATGCCGGTCGTTTCCATCCTGGCCAGGACAGGCATAAGCGGCAGGTCGATTTCGTGATATACCGGCAAGAGTTCCTGTGTCTCAATCTGTGGGCGAAGAATTTCGACCACTGCCAGTGTTGCTTCGGCCTGCTGCTCGGCCGCCGCGTTCAATTTGCGATCAAGGAGCCTTTCCGCAAGCCCTTCGGGCGAATTGCCGCCGGGCTCGGCAGTGAGCAGGAAGGAATACAGCATCCCGTCTTCTGCGAGATTGCGAGGCATGATGCCCAGAGGCAAGAGCGCAGCCAGAAATGCTTTGGCGTCATGAATCACTTTGGGTATGGCTTCCGATTCAAGCACCGGCCGAATGTCTTCTATCCTGGCGAGCGGGACGGCGCGGCCCTGCCCGACTCGGTAGGACAGCCCGATAAAGCCGTTGGTCAAATCGACCGCGACAGCAAGCGGCCTTTCGGGCGGCCGCTTGGCCAGCCAATCCTTGATTGCTTCAGTTTCGGAAAGAACGCCATAGTCGCGAGAAGCGCTGTCGTCTTCTGGCGGAAGATCTTTCAGCAGACTGAAAAATTCCAGTTCTTTGTAAAGGCTTTTGAGCCCGGAATTATTCGGAGTCTGAGCACGCAGCGCAGTTAAGTCCCATTCAATAGGAACATCGGTGTGAATGGTCGCGAGCCGTTTGCTCAACAAAATTTGTTCGCGATGGTTTAGCAGACTTTCTCGATACATCTTGCGTTCCACCTCAGACGCACGGTCGAGCGCCGCTTCCACAGAGCCGAAGCGAGTGATGAGATCTTTGGCTCCTTTCTCGCCTATTCCTGGCGCGCCGGGAATATTGTCGATTGAATCCCCTTTCAGGGCGAGCAGATCGGCAACTTGCGTTGGCTTCACGCCCATGAATTTCTCGACGTTGCCTGCGTCGTACCACTCGTCATCTTTCATGGGATTCAACATGAAGACGCGGTCGTTGACAAGCTGCAGCATGTCTTTGTCGCTCGAGACGATCACTACGTCGAGCGGCTTGGGCTGTGCGCGCCAGGCGATAGCGCCAATGACATCGTCCGCCTCAAAACCTTGGAATTCCAAGACCGGAATATTCATCGCTTCGAGCACTCGCCGGATGTAAGGAATCTGAGGACCCAGATCCGCCGGCATCTCAGAGCGATTTGCCTTGTACTCAGCGAAGGCGGCGGAACGAAAGGTCGGCTCGGAACTTTCAAAAATCGGCTGCGATGTAGTCCGGCTTGAAACTCGTCATCAGCTTACGCAGCATGTTGCCAAAGATGAAGACGGCTTCTGTCGAAAGGCCCGAACTGGTTCGCATGGGGGGCGCGCCGCTACGGGCACGAGCGTGGTACGCCCGGAAAATGAACCCAAAACTATCAATGAGAAAAAGGCGCGGAGCAGGCAATATCTCTAGGATAAAGGCTTCGCCGGAACGCGCAGTAAACTCATAGCGCGAGTGGTTCTGAAAGGCCTTGATTCTCGACGCCGAGGGTGCTCAGGAAAAAGGGAGCCCAATAAAAAATCTCGCGCCGCGGGTTCTCTTCCAGATAGCCGTTGACAGCCAGTTGCAAGGATCTGTCCGCCAGTTCTCCCCGGGCAAAATGGCGATGGAACCGGGTTACCAGGTCGAAGGCCTGTTCGTCTTTCAAGGGCCAAAGCGCGCCCAGCACGCTGCGCACGCCGGAGGTGAAGAGGGCCGATTGCAGCCCGAATACATCATCTCCAGGAAGCTCTTTGAGCCCGCGCCCGGCCACGGCACGCTGTCCTGAGCTGCAAGCGCTCAGAACTACAAGGTCCGCTTCGAGATTCAGTTCGGCAATTTCCAGGCCATCCAGCCAGCCGTCCTGCAAAATGAGCTGTGACTCCATCGGATGATCGAGCGTGTTGTCCTGAAAGACGCTGGTTCCATGCGTTGCAAGGTGCAGCAACCGAAACTGCGCCAACTCGTTTGTGTCGCGAAGTTCGCGGAACCGGACGCGCGAAGCTTCCTCGCCACACAGTGCCTCCACTTCGATTCCTTTGTCTTTGTAAATCGCAACAACATTTTGCGCTTCCGTTTCGGCGAGAGGCAAAGGGTTCCGGTTAAAAGGGGGAATCTGAAAATCGCGAATTCCTAACGCAAGCACCTGTTTCTTTGAGCTGGTCCGCCACGGCAACAGAAGGCTGCTGAGGTTCGGCACGTAGCGGATAGCGAATCGTTGTGCGAGAAACTGCGTATCCCAAACAGTAGCTTGAAATGGAAACAGGTGCAGCGTGCGATGTGGCGAAATGACCAGTCGCTTTTTGTCGCTAATCATCTCCCGAACAGATCGTGGCAGCAATAGTTCGCCCAGTTGCGCCGTGACATCATCCATGCCGCCATTAAAGGTCTCGAGTTTTTGGAGCGCATCCACGAAATCTGAGTAGAGGCTCAAATCGTCGCTGCTAAATTCGATTCGTTCCAGGTTGAAATTGGTTTGATCGATTACCATCACCAGCAAAACAGTAGCGGTCTGCCAGAAATAGGCGACGATGGCCTCGTCGACCTGAAGCGTCTTTTGGAGATTCTTCACATTTATTTCCGGAGGGTCCGCCACACTATGCTGGCGCGCGCGAGCGATCGACATCAGATCCCAAAGCTGCCTGCGGCGTGCTGCAAGGTCGGAAAGAGCTTGCGGATCTCGGGCACCCTGGATCTGATCACAAATGTCCCGAAACTGGCGAGCTAAATCACTGACGTCGAGTTCCGGCGTGTTCGGCAGTAAACGGCTCCGCACGATGGAGCGCGCTTTAATCAACTCCATTCGCTCGAGCATCGCGTCCCAGTTCTTTAGCTTCCGCGCCGCCGCAACGCCATACACGTAAAAGTCTGCTCGCCAGTCGAGAAAAGCGTTCTGACGTTCAGGGCTGTTGACCAGGTAGCGCTGCTTCTCAATGGACCGGATCGCCTCTTCGCATGTGTCGGACCAGCCCTGCACGTCGCCGGCCATCGCCTGCGCCATGCATTTGAACCGGAGAATCATTTCATAGACATCACGTTCGGCGCCCCCGGCATAGGTTCCATACGTAATCGGTTTCGCGGCCAGAATCAGTGCGCGAGCATCGTCCAGCAGCGGAAGGGCATCTTTCGGCCGCGCTGCATTTATCAAGATTTGGGCGTGAGCCATCTTAGCCTTGGCATTGAAGAAATCGAGATTCAGGTTCTTCGCCTGATTTTCGAGCTCGATAGCACGCGCGATTAAGTCTTCTTGCGAATCTGTCGAATCGCGATTACTGCTTTCCGTACGAAGATCGTTCCAGGCAAGCTCGAGCAACCCGCTGGCGCGATTGAAATGTTCTTTCTCTGCATGCTCCGTGGCAGGCGGAGCTGCGGGAGGCGATAAACCGGGTGGAAGATAAGGAGCCCAATCATTTGCCAGTTCAGCTTGCGCTTGCGCGTTCTGGCGGCTGGCCTGCGTGACCACATCGAGCTCGTCCGATTCGGCTTTGTCCCTCATCACGAGCCGGAATGCTTCTTCTCTGCGGACCGCATCGGAGTCTCGATCTCCCGACCGGCGTTCGAGGACGGCTAGATAGCAGTTATGAACCACAAAGAATGCGCGAAAGAATGCTGAGCCGACGAAGCGCTCCGGAAGATTTTCGATCCAGGAATCGATGGCACGATCGAAGCCAACCTCCTGGGGATCGAGCAGATTCCATTTCTTGAGCTCTGTTACAACTTGCGCCGAGATTTTGGCAGCTTCGAAATGATCACCGGCGGCTCCGACTGCATCCGCGTTTGCACTCAGTGCCTGGGCGCGCGCGAGAGGGTCGTCTTCGCCAGCTCGACTCAACAAGGCCTCCAAACTATCGCGCATCGCCTGGTCGGTGTCCGCCTTGAGACCGGTCATCAGATCTTTGGCGCGTTTTCGACAATCGGCCGCCTCATCAGACGCTTCCGCTTTATCGAACCAATTTGCCGCTTCCAGGTATTCGGCGAGGCTTTCTTCGACATGTTGCGATAGCGCGTGGTTGACTGCCAACCAATAACTGCTGCGGGCCCGTTGATCGGAAATGAATTTGGTTTGGAAGGGGTTGTTTGCCGTTTGGGCGATGTGATTGAACTCAGTCTTGAGCTGCAGGAGTCCAGAGATATTTTGGTCGAGGTCCGAACCGGCTTGAGAGCGGCGCATAATCGCGGAAAAGGTGGGGAACAGCGCGCCGACAGCATCGACCAGCGCCTTATTCGCGGCGGCGGTCTCGGGCGTAACCGCCTGTGCCAGCGAGGGATGCGCCTGCGTCAGAAACCAGCTCATCTGGAGAGAGTTTGCGAGACGCAGAGCGAGCTGCTGCTGGGCCGGCGAACCGCCTCCCTGTCCGACGAGGGCGAAGAGCTCCTGGCTTCGCTTATTGGTCTCGGCGTCGTCAGCCCCGCTGATTCCGCCATCCCGCTGGAGCTGAAGGCGCTTAAACATCAGGCCGGAGTAAACCGGCCGTGCCTGCGCGTCGGTGAGGCTGGAATAGACCTTTTGCGCCTCGACGAGCGCCTGGCCGAAGGGTAGATCGAGCCAACCATCGAACTCGCGAATGCGGGCAAGGAAATGGAAACGATCGTCGCCTTGCTTCAGCCGTTCGCGGAAGCTGGCTCCAATTGGGCATAAGGAGTCGTGATTATATCTTGGTTCAGCTACAATCCGGAAGGCCCTGCGGCCTCTCCCCGAAAGGAGCGATCACCTTGACAATTCGGCGCGGCGTTATTCTGTTTTTGCTCTGCTTGCTGCCAGCCGCCATGCTGGGAGACAGCCTCGATCAGCTAAGTCAGAATTTCTGGAGCTGGCGCGCGCAGGAGCAGCCATTTACCGTCGATGACATCCCGCGCATCGAACGCCCTGCCGATTTCTCAATCGACTGGTCAGCCAGCGCGATTGCCAGGAGAGTCGTGGATCTTGCGCAATTTCAGCAGCGTTGGGAGAAGCTCGCGCCTTCGCGACAGCAGACAATCCATGAACAAGTGGACTACCGGCTGATCGGTTCGGCTCTGGCGCGGGTTCACTGGGAGCTCAATATCGAGCAGGGCTGGAAACGAAACCCTTTGTTTTATGTCGATCAAACACTCGGAAGCGTTTACGTGCTACTGCTGCCTCGTCCGCCATTCGGAGAGGAACGGCAGAAGGAAATTGTTTCGCGAATGGATTCGATCCCGGCCACAATTACAGCTGCGCGCCAGAACCTGATCGATATGCGCCAACCATTCGCGCAACTCGCGATTGGCGCGCTGAGCGATTTGTCGGGACGCTGTGAAACGATGAATGCCGCGCTTGCGCCCCTGCTTAGCGAAGAAACACGCAACTCTTTGCGCCGATCAACCGCAGCCGCTGTTAAGGCGCTCGAAGCGTACCGTTCCTGGCTTCAACGTCAACTCCCAAATTTGCGAAAGGACACGGCAATCGGACGCGATAACTATCTCTACTTTCTGCGCAATGTCGCTATGATGCCGTATTCTCCAGAGCAATTGACGGAGATGAGTAAGCAGGAATGGAGCCGTGCATTGGCATTTGAAGCATACGAGCAGGCGAGAAACGCGGCTGTTCCCGCGCTGCCGATCTTCGCCAGCCAGGCCGCCCAAATCGAACGCGAGCGAGCCGATGAACAAAGCATTCGCGAACTTTTGGTGAAGAAGAAGATCCTGAGCGTTCCAGCGTGGCTAAAACATTACCGCAACCTTCCCGTTCCTGCCTATGTCCAGCCTTTCGCTGATCTCGGAGTCACCGACGATCTCACGAGCGCGTCACGCCTCGATCAGGACGGCACGAGCTACATTGAGCAGCCGAGCACGAAGCTGGGTTTTTTCGCTTTATCGACAGCGCATGATCCCAGACCGATCATTGTTCATGAAGGCGTCCCCGGCCATTACTTCCAGCTCTGTTTAAGTTGGGCTAATGCCGATCCGATTCGCAGGCATTACTACGATTCCGGCGCAAACGAGGGAATCGGCTTCTATGCGGAGGAGATGATGCTGCAAGCCGGTCTGTTTGACAACAGCCCGCATAGCAGGGAGATCATTTATAGTTTCGTGCGGCTTCGAGCGCTGCGGGTGGAAGCTGACGTGAAGCTAGCGTTGGGTGAGTTCACCTTGCAGCAGGCCGCCGACTATTTGGCGAGCACAGTGCCAATGGATTCCGCGACCGCTTTATCCGAAGCCAGCCTCTTCGCCAGCACGCCTGGCCAAGCCATCTCTTATCAGGTGGGAAAAATTCAGATCTTCAGCCTGCTTGCGGACATGCGGCGCGCGCAAGGTAACCAGTTCAGCCTTCTGAAATTCCACGACTTCCTCTGGACGAATGGCAACGTCCCGATCGCGCTACAGCGCTGGGAGCTACTGGGGAAACCTGAGTAAACCTCAGCAGCACTTTGCGTTTTGATATTTGCGGCGATAGCGGTCGTTAGAAAACTCTCTCCACTCTGAAGGCGAATGGGCGCGGCCAGAAAACTGCAGGTGTCTGGCATAGGCCGCTTCATCGGATAATTCGCGGAAGAAACTCCAGATGAGCGACAGAATTCTTGATGGCACCTTCATACTCCTTCGGCCTCCAGTCTTGAAGAGACAAATGGCGATTCGGAAGTGCTGGCGGCCTGAGTTCCACGCAGAAGGCCGAACCAAACCCGGACGGAATCGACCAGGATTACCGCAACCAGGAGAAGAAATATCGCGCAGACAACGGCATCGAGCCTTTCATTGAAGATCACCGAATGAGTCTCGGGGATTTTCGCAGCGCCGATTTTGCCGGCCGCAATCGCACTTTCGAGCGAAGCCGCGTGCGACAAGAAGCCAATTCGCGGCTCAACGGAGAAGATTTTTTCAAAACCGGCAGTGAAAGTGACCGCCAACAGCCAGGCGAGCGGCGCAATCGTAATCCAGGCATAGCGCATGCGGTGCATTTTGATCAGCACGGTGGTAGCGACGCACAAAGCCACGGCGCTTAGCAATTGATTGGAGATGCCGAAGAGCGGCCAGAGCGAGTTGATCCCCCCAAGCGGGTCGATGATTCCCGTATATAAAAAGAAGCCCCATGCTGCTGTGACTAGCGCGCTGGTGGCCAGAAGGCCGGGCATCCAGCCGATTCGCCCAAGCGGCGCGTAGACATGGCCCAACAGATCCTGCAACATAAAGCGGCCCACACGAGTGCCGGCATCGATGATCGTGAGGATAAAAAGAGCCTCAAACATGATGGCGAAGTGATACCAAAAGCTCAAAAAACCGTTGCCGAGGCCGGTCTTCTGCAGAACGTTGCCGAAAATCTGAGCCATTCCGAGGGCAAGCGAAGGTGCGCCACCAGTGCGGCCGAACAGCGTTTTCTCGCCTACGCTTTGCGCTAAATGGGCCATCGTCGCGGCGCTAACGGGGAAGCCCCAGCCCGTGATGGTGGCCACTGCCGCGCGAGGGTCAGCCCCGACAATCCCGGGAGGTGAGTTCACGGCGAAAAACACGCCGGGGTGCAGGCTGGCGGCGGCAATCATGGCCATAATTGCAACAAATCCTTCAAGGAGCATCGCGCCATAGCCAATCGGCCAGGCGTGTGATTCGCGCGAGATCATCTTCGGCGTGGTGCCGGACGATATGAGCGCATGGAATCCGGAAATCGCGCCGCAAGCGATCGTAATAAAGCAAAAAGGAAAAACCTTTCCGGCAAAAATCGGCCCGGTACCGTCGACAAACCGGGTGAGCGGCGGAAGTTGGAGCGTAGGATGGGTTCCTACGATGCCCAGAGCGAGGAGGAAAATGACGCCCAGCTTGATGAAGGTGCTGAGATAGTCGCGCGGGGCCAGAAGCAGCCAAACGGGCAAGGCACTGGCCAGGAAACCGTAGATCACAATGGCGGCGGCGAGAGCGAGACCGCCGAAAGTAAACCAGGGCGACCAGCTCGCGGAAGAGGCGACAAGCTTGCCGGCGTAAATGCTCAGGAGTATCAACACGAAGCCGATGGCCGAACACTCGAGTACCTTGCCTGGCCTGAAGAAGCGCAGATAGAGGCCCATGAACAGAGCGATCGGGATGGTGGCGGCGATGGTGAAAGTTCCCCACGGGCTCCCCTTCAAAGCGTTCACGACAACCAGGGCCACCACCGCCAGCAGGACAATCATGATAAGGAGCACGGTGACGAGCGAAACAAAGCCGCCGACTTTGCCGATCTCTTCGCGCGCCATTTGTCCGAGAGATTTGCCGTCGCGGCGCATGGAACAAAACAGAATCACGAAATCCTGAATCGCACCGCCCAAAACTGCGCCGAAAAGAAGCCAGAGCGTCCCGGGCAGATAGCCGAACTGCGCGGCAAGCGTTGGCCCGACCAGCGGCCCGGGCCCCGCAATAGCGGCAAAATGATGGCCTAGCAAGATCCACTTGTTGGTCGGCTCGAAGTCATGGCCGTCCCGAAAGCGTTCGGCGGGAGTGGCTCGCCGATCGTCGAGAACCATGACTTTGGCGGCAATGAATTTCGCATAGAAACGGAATCCGAGAATAAAGGTCGCGGCTGCTGCTGCCACAAGCCAAAGGCTATTTACCGGTTCGCCGCGCTTGATCGCGATGACCCCGAGGGCAATCGCAGCGAGTACGCTGGCAAGCGCCCAAAAGAGGGTTCCAAGATGACGTCGCATTAGGAAAGGATCAGAACTTCATCATGCCGCCGATTAGCGCTGCCACCAGGGCCACTACGATCGTGCCTATGCAGGTAAAGATCATCGCTTTATTTAAAGCCGAATCCGATCTGGATTCGAGCCGTATGGCGATCACGGAGGCCGGATGAGAGTGGCGAGGCAATGAGCCAGGGCGATTGTCAGCTTGTGATTTCGAGACAGGAGGCATTTCGATGACCTGCTTCACCCTTGGTTCTACCGTGCCCTCGCTGAATTTGAGAGCTTTGGTCAATCCGACGATCAAAAGAGGGCTGCTGGTCTCTGAGACGGCTCCAATGTACTGGCGTGAGATCCAAATCTCACGGCCGGTGCGCGCATTCACCACCTGCACTTCGGAACGCGAACCTGTGCCGAGCATCCATTCGTTTGGGTCAGGATGTGCTATCGGCGGATAGAAAGCAAATCTGCGCCGTCCGACATAGTCAAGCGGCGAAGGTACTAGCGGCGCTGACACTGCTCCAAGTGTAACCAAAAGACCGTGGGGGACCTGAAACAGCTTCTCCCATGCCGTAAAATGGAGGCTTGCACGTCCGAACTGGATCTACCGTTTGAGTTCAGCCACGCTTTTCGAACCGACCTCCCCTATATCAACCAGGACGGCAGCAAGACGCTCCTTCCTCTTGATGTTTTTTTGCACGCTAATCGGCGCGATGGCGCAAATGCTCATCAAACAGGGGACTGCTCAGCTAGGCGCACACATCACGCTGGCGGATCTGGTGCGTCAACCTTCTCTGTTTCTGCGCTTCTGCTTCGGTGTGATCGGCAACTTACGATTGTTTATGGGATATGTCTGCTACGGCGTCAATACATTTCTCATAGCACTGGCGCTGAAGGGCCGCGAACTCTCCAGGCTGTATCCAATCATTGCGTTGACCTACGTGTGGGTAGCAGTATTGTCCTTTTATTTTCTGCCGGACGAGCACCTCAACTTCTTCAAGTCCATTGGAATTGTCTTCGTGGTGGGCGGCGTATCGATATTGGGGCTAAAGAAGTAGCCAATGAAGACACCGCTCAGCTCCATCCTGCTGGTCTTAGTAAGTTCGTTTTTGGGGTCATTCGGCGCTGTTTTTTTGAAGCTCGGAGCGGAACACCTGAAAGGCAGCATCGCTCGACTGCTTACGAATTACTGGCTGGCTACCGGAATCTGTTTCTACCTGCTCTCCTCAGTGTTTTACATGATGGGCGTTTCGCAGGGACAGCTTACAGTTCTGTATCCGATGGTTTCTCTCGGTTACATCTGGGCTATTCTGTGGGCGCGTCTTTTGTTCAAAGAGCCATTTACGCTTGCGAAGATCGGAGGACTTGCGCTGATTATCTTTGGCGTCTCTCTGATCAGTTTCGGAAATGCGTAAAGCATTTTCGGGACATAATCGAATAGGACTGTGCAGGTGGGTTGCCTACGATCTCGGCTCAGTAATATTCCGCAAATACCCATCGGCCAATGGCGAGCGACTGGCGCTCAGCAGCGCGGCCAAATAGAATAAGCTGCCGACGATCAGAGTTAGCTTCAGGCCAAGATAGATGGCTAGAAACATGGCGGCAGCGGAGCCCATGACGCTTGACGCAGCATTGATGGCCCATGCCCAGCGGATCGAAGCGGGCATCACTCTTTCGAGCAGCGTCAAACCTGTGGGGAACGGCATTCCCATCGCGAAACCGAGCGGGCTGATGAGCGCCACTGTGATGAGAACCTTCACCGGGAATGGCAACGCAACGCCGCTTTCGGAGATGGGCGATACGACGAGAGCCAGCAGAATATTACCGATCACGATCAGAGACAAGACGCGGGTCAGTCTGCGCGCGTCGTTTTGAACAAGCTTTTTACTGGCAAAGCTGCCGCAGCCGCTCGAAAGCAGCATAGAGAAAATGATCACCGTCAGAGCATAAGTAGGATGCCCCAGAAACAGGACAAACTTCTGAATCAGGGCGACCTGGATGACGATGTAACCTGCGCCGATAAACAGAAAAAAGAACAGTGCGCGGTAACTGCCTTCGCCGCGCGGCAAGCGATGACGCAAGACCAGCGGCGGTAAAGCAAGAATAATCAGAGTCGCGATGATGCTGATGGCAACCAAGGCGAACAATACGGGCAGCGCGGAATTGATCTTGAAATCTTCGGTTTTACGGGATCCGCGAAGGACAAAATCGAGCAGGTCGCGTGGTTGAACGGTGTAGAAGAAAAAGGGGCGGTTATCGCTGATCGGGCGAACGTCGAAGGGATAAGAGTGATAGAACTGGTCGAGGTGTGAAGTCGTCAGCAGAGTACGGAAGGGCGTATCCACAACCGTGCCGGGAAGATAAACAACTTCCATTCCCGAGGTCTTTGCGCCAGCGGTTATGCGGTCCAGGTCGGAAGGAGTAAACGGATTGCGCGCTACCAGGATGGTATCTTGCGCGCCAAATTTGTGGAGATCGCCGGCATGCTCGCGAACAACGGCAATGTTACGAGCGGGATCCGTCTGACCCAGTTCATGAAGTGCCGCATAGGCGAGTGAAACAACGCGCAGCGACTCACGCGGTGGATCAAATCCCCAACGGGTAAAAGCCATCACTCCATCCGGAGTGAGATGCGAGAGATAGTCGACGAAAGCGTTCGTGGTGTAGAGATTGTTTTCCGATAGAGCGAATGCACCGGCAGCAGTGGAAGCCCAGGTATCGACTAAAGTTGCCTGCAGAACCTGGTAGCGATCGTCCGACCGGCGCACGAAAGAGCGGCCATCTTCGACCGCGATTTTCACATCGGGCCGCAGGTACAGATTGTTGCTGTAGTAAGCAAAGCGCTTGCGCATGATCTCGGTGGCGATGATCGGATTGATCTCGACGCCGGTCACATCCTTGCTGCCCGAAGCGAGAGCGCGGCTAACGTCCAAGCCGCCGCCTGGGCCGATGATCAGAGTCTTAGCTCCGGGTCGCAGCAGATAAGGAAAGCCAGGGCCGTGATATTTAAGATCGAAAGCCTGTTTCGGCGTCAGTTTGTTGAGATCGAGTTGGGCCACATAGGTGTTGGCGTCGCCATCGATGATGATGAGTTGAGCACCATCCGGCTGGCGTTTGAGAGCGATGCGGGAAAAGCTGTTCCAGCGGACAAACTCTTCGTTTGAGATCTGCTGCCCTTTGGCAAACTTCACGTCGATCAACGATTTCTTTGCGTTAAGGGTAATCAGGGCCACCAACAGCAAGCCCAGGAAAACAGCGATCACACGCCCGCGCGAGGAACCCGCCAAATGGAACCAGATGGAGGCGGAAACAGCGAACAGAACGGCGGAAACCAGGATGGTGTTCGGCCCGCCGACGGAATCAAGCAGGAAAACCAGTGCGGCACAGCCGCCGGCAGCTCCCACGAGATCGAAAAAATACACTTTGTTGACGCGGCCGATTGTGTCCGCAACCACGAGAGAAGTTATCGTTCCGGATAACAGGAAGGGTATGGCCGCGACAAGATAAGCAGCGAGCAGCCCGAAGGTGGTCATCTCTCCGGTTCTTCCGAGAAGAAACGAAAGGCTCAGGACGATGGCGACAGCGTTAACAGCGGCCAACGAGCCCACTTTGTGATAGAGCGTGCCGGGCCAGGCGGCAACCACGTAGGAGAACACACCTCCGGCGCCTAAGCCGAAAAGTGCTATAGAAATGGCCAGGAACGCGAAGTGGTAGAAGTACACTACCGAGAAAACTCGCGTTAATGCCAGTTCGAGTACAAGCGTTGCGAGCGAAGTTGCGGCGATGCCGAAGTAGATCTGCGGCCAGGGCCGATGGCGGCTCGGGTGCTGTGTCTCCGGTCGCAATGAAGTAGATGCTAACAAACCCCTATGTTAAAGGAATCCGCAAATATTCCCCGATGCGGCGGGCGATGCGGCCGCTCGCGTGGCCGTCGCCGTAAGGGTTGTGGCGGCACGCCATCTGGTCATATTCATGAGTATTCTCAAGTAACCGCACAGCCTCCTGTACGATTTTCGCCTGATCCGTGCCAACCAGTTTGACGGTTCCGGCTTCTACCGCTTCCGGTCTCTCGGTCGTGTTGCGCAAGACCAGCACAGGCTTGCCGAGCGCGGGCGCCTCCTCTTGTATGCCTCCTGAATCGGTGATCAACAAATAAGCGCGCTGCATCAAATCGACAAACGGCAGGTAGTCGAGCGGTTCGATCAGCAAGACGTTTGCCTTGCCATGGAGCGCGGCTTCAACAGGCAGAGACACGTTGGGGTTGCGGTGAACAGGCCAGACGATTTGCACGTCGTTTCTATCCGAAAGACTAGAGATGGCGCGGCAGATATTTTCGAATTCCGGACCGAAGCTTTCGCGCCGATGCGCGGTGACCACGATGAGTTTCCTGGTTTCATCAAGAGGCAGATCCAGACCGGACTGGGCGCCGGCGTTCAGCCGCTCGCATATCGCGAGAATGGAATCAATCCCTGTGTTGCCGGTCACCTCTATCGTACGGCTGTCAATGCCTTCGCGCCTCAGATTGCCGGCCGCGCCGCTGGTGGCAGCGAAATGGAGACTAGCCAGGTCGCCCGTGAGCACGCGGTTCATCTCTTCGGGAAACGGATTACGGGCGTCGAACGTGCGAAGGCCAGCCTCCACATGCGCGACGGGAACGCCCGCATAGAAAGATGAGAGTGCACCGCACAAGGTCGTCGTGGTGTCGCCTTGAACTACCGTCAGGACAGGTTTGACCTCATCGAAGACCGCTGACAGTGCGGTCAAGAGCCGCGACGACAAGCCGGGCAACGATTGATCAGGCTGCATCAAGTTGAGGTCGAAATCAGGACGAATGTCGAAGATGCGAAGCACTTGATCCAGCATTTCGCGATGCTGGCCGGTAACGCAGATCACTGGATGAACGTGCGCTGTGGAAGAGATCCTCTGTAGAGCGGGTATAAGAGGGCAGAGCTTGATCGCTTCGGGGCGTGTTCCAAAAATCATAAGAACACGCTTTGAGAAACCTGCTGGAGAAAAGGGAGAGTTACTTGTGGCGATATGTGATTCGGCCCTTTGTGAGGTCATAGGGAGACATCTCAAGGGTGACGCGATCGCCGGCGAGAACTCGTATGCGGTTACGTCTGAGTTTGCCAGCCAGATGTGCTAGAACTGTTCGGTCCTGATCCAATTGAACACTGAATAATCCGCTCGGGAACTTTTCCACCACTGTGCCAGTTACTTCTATGCTGTCTTCTTTACTCATTCGCCTCGTAGTAAGTAGATTGCGCGGCACCCAGGTTGATGCCGGTAGCCGCTAGGGAGCAGTATAGCGCAAGGACAGCTCTTTGAAGGGGTTTCAGCGAACAACAAGGGCGGTTCTAGCGGGCTGGGGAGTGGTGGTTTACCCTTGAGTCGGGGCCCCGGTTTTGGTCCGGCAGAAGACAGCGTGAATTGTGGCGAAATCAACTGGCGAGTTCAAGAACAAAAACGTTCTGGTTACAGGTGCGGGGCGCGGAATCGGCAAGCGGCTGGCGCTGGGTTTTGCGGGCCTCGGTGCGCGCATCGCCTTAGTGGGAAGAAGCAAGGCCGAGATCGATCTGGCTCACATCGAAATTGAACAGACAGGCGGAAACGCGCTTCGAATTCGGACAGATGTAACCGACCCCGAGCAACTTACGCTGGCGGCGGATCGAGCGCGGGTGGCCTTTGGCAGGCCCGTCGACGTATTGATCTGCGCAGCAGCGACCATAGGGCCCATCAATGCGTTCATGCAGAATTCTCTGAAGGCATGGAAAGAGACTTTCAACATCAATCTGATGGGTGTTGTGCATGCGGTACGTGCCGTTCTGCCCTCCATGGCGGAGAAGCGCTCCGGCAAAATTATCGTTCTGACGTGCGATACCGACCAATCGCCGAGATTGAATTTATCCGCTTACACCACTTCGAAGACGGCTGTGGTTCGCTTTGTGGAAACGGTAGCAGCCGAGGTGTTTGAGCACAACGTACAGATCAACTGCTTCGATCCGGGGCCTGCCTATACCAGTCTTACCGATGAAATCATTCGCGCGGAAAGCCGTCTCGAAGCGAAGGTGGTAAGCGAAGCCAAGGACACCCGCCGGACTGGCGGCGTCTCGCCCGAACTGCAACTCAAAGTCGCGTCGTTCCTCGCTTCAGAGGAATCGAACCACATAACGGGTAAACTCATCCACGTAACAGACGACTGCAATAAGTTACGCAATGACACTTTGAGACCGGATGCACTTACACTCCGCAGAACACATAAGTAAGTAAACAGGCCGCGCGGCGAATCGGGGTCTACTCGGTGGAAAATCGATAAATTGTCGTTTGATGAAACTGCTCGCCGGGATGTAAGACAGTGGTCGGGAAATTGGGGTGATTCGGAGAATCGGGGAAATGCTGAGTCTCCAGGCACAGTGCCGAGCGGTGGCGATAAATGCCTCCGATGCCATGAATATTGCCCTCGAGGAAATTTCCTGAGTAAAACTGAAGGCCGGGCTGGCTCGTATAAACTTTGAGAACGCGCCCGGACTTCGGCTCTTGGACCATCGCCGCGACGTGGTCCAAGTCTCCCGGATGATTCAACACGAAATTGTGGTCGTAGCCTTTAGCGAGCTTGAGTTGTTCCGATCTGGCGCCGATTCGAGCCCCGATATCGGTTGCTTTCCGAAAATCGAGCGGCGTTTTTGCAACGCTTTCGAGCTTACCGGTGGGAATCAGCGTGCTGTTGATCGGAGTGAAGCGATCCGCGTCGATTGTGAGTTTGTGGGTCAAGATGGTTGCGCTGCCTGCGCCAATCAAATTGAAGTAGGAATGATTCGTGAGATTTAAGACCGTGTCTTTGTCGGTGGTCGCGGAGTAATCGATATGCAGTCCGTTATCGCGCTCAACCGAATAACGCACAGTGACGCTCAGGTTGCCGGGAAAACCCTCTTCGCCATCCGGACTTAGATAGTGCAATTCAAGAGCGGGCTCGTCGCCGGTGGAAACATCTTTTGCCTCCCAGACTCGCTTGTTGAAGCCGACCCTGCCACCGTGCAGCGTATTCGGCCCATCATTAATCGGGATGTGATATGTGTGGCCATCCAGGACGAAAGTGCCTTTGGCCAGGCGATTCGCGTAGCGTCCGATGAGAGCGCCGAAATAGGCAGTATTCAGTTTGGAGGTGTATCCGCCGAGATTGCTGAAACCGAGAAGGACGTCACCGAACTCGCCATGGCGGTCTTTGACCTTGATCGACTCGACCGTTCCTCCATAGTTGGTGATTCGCACTTCCATACCGGCGGCATTCTTCAGAGTATAGAGAAAAACAGCATGGCCGTCGGGCGTGGTTCCAAAGGGCTCTTTCGGAAGCGGGGCAGCAGCCGCTGCGATGGACAGAGCGGAGAGCGAAAGGAGCGAACAGAAAGCAACGGTCAAGGTACGCTTCATAAGCCTAATCATCTTAATGTATTGTGACTTTGTGATGGAAGACGCTGGCTCCAATCACCGGTTTATCGCGAGTGCCGGTGATGCTGACGGGTATCTGAAATCCCGCGCCATCCTTTTTAAAAAATGGGTTGAGAGGCTTTAATAGCAGACTCTTGAAGCCGGATTGGGTGTCCGACAGAGTAGCGTCCATTCGGAAGAGGCCTTTCATGTCGATCCGATCAGTACGCAAATTGAAGTAGCCCGTAAGGTCGACCGTGGCTCCTGGCACGCTGAAAAAACAGCGAGAGAAAGAAGCGACGCCTTTCTTTAGTTTGAAAATCCCCTCGAAGTTGGAGGCTACATTCTTCGGTTTGTATCCCTCTTCTTGCTCTTGCTTTTTGTCGACGCCGCGGCCCCGCAAACTGAGCGTCGTCAATGTCTGCTCGACCTTGGGACTTGTGAAAATCGCCGACGGCAGCTTGAATCGGCCATCCAACTGAAGCTTCTCGATAACCGGTTGGTTGCCTTGCGGGATCAGGATTTTACTCTCGAAATCCACGTTCCCCTTCAACATCACTTTGGCACTCCCTAGAACAAGCTTCAAAATATCTTCTATGTGCGCTTCTTTAGTCGCAGCGGTAAGCGATACCGTCTTACCTTCCGATCCGGGGATGTGAGAAACGCTTCCCTCGCAAATAAATTCGGAATTGCCGAGTTTGGCATCTACGGTTTTGAGGATGGTGTCGCCGTCAGTGCCATCCACGATAGAGTGGAAGGTGGTGTCGAGGGGCATGGGCTCGCCGCGGCTTTGCAAGGCGAAATCGGGCGTACGGGTCGACCCTTCTACATTGATCCGCTCGAGCACGCCGCTATAGTTTCCGGTGGAAGATAGAATGCCGCGAATCCCTTTAAAGACGCTGAGGTCCGCATGGTCGAAACTGTATTGGCCCGAAACCGGAGTGGAGCGTGGATCATCGGTCTGCCATGGACCGAAGTGACCCGTAGTGGCAATCTGGCCGGGCGGTTTGGGATTCGTCAGTTCAGCCCGGAAAGCAATCTGCTGACCAGGGCCGGTTGAAGTCAGCCTAAGTTTTGCGATATCGAAGCGCATCGGCTGCTTGCCTTGCTGTTTGGGCTCGATTTCGAGCACAGTGGCGTCGGCGATGATAGTTTTTACCAAGAAGTGCAGAGGCTTGCCTGTACGCCGCGGTGCATTGCCGTTGCTATAGTGCGGCGCCATGAAACCGTTTCCGGAAGACTTTTCACGCCGAGGCAGATAGACGGAGAGACCTTCCAGTTTGACCAGATCCACCAGATCTCCGCGGCTCAACAATGTCAAAAACCCGAAGCGCGCGGTGAAGCGGCGGGCAGAGATCAAAGGATGTTGGGACGGCCAGTTTCTGTGCCGAACGGTCAGGTCCTCGACCGTGACAGCAGGGTGCGGCAGAATCGATACGTCGATCGACCGAATTGAGACATCGGCGTTGAAGCGGTCATCGAGCGCGCGAATGATTCGCTCTTTCGATCTCGGGCCGAGAGTCTTCACGTAGAAATAGCCGGCGATTCCTCCACCGACAAGCACCAGGCAGAGCGCTACGAGTACGAAACGGAGTACCCTATTCATCGAAGGGTTGAAAAGAATGGGCGAGCCAGAGCGCAGAAAGCGACGTTTCTGCCTACCAGGCCAGTATTATCAATCTTATGTTTCGACATTGGTTCGTTTGGCGAACGCGAGGACACCTGTTAAGTTAACGAATGATGCTGCGATTTTCTCCTTTGCTCGTGCTGTTACTCGCATCCGTTCTGCCGGCTCAGGAATCACCGCGCGCGCATTTCGTGCGCGCTTCGGGGGAGGCTGTCATCCACGCGAAGCCGGATCGCGCGGAGATAATTATCGGCGTTTCGAGCCGCGCCGCTTCCGCGCAGGCTGCTGGAGCGAAGAATGCAGAAGAAAGTTCGCGAGTGCAAGCAGCAATCAAGCAGGCTCTAGACAGCGGGGGCGAGGTAAAGACATCAGGCTATTCTCTTTCCCCACAGTACGACTATTCGAATGGGCATGCGGCCCGGCTGACCGGCTACGAAGCAAATAACACCGTGAATGTGACGGTGGATCAACTTTCGCTGCTCGGCAAAGTGATTGACGCGGCGACGGGAACGGGGGCCACGAATATCAATGGAATCTCGTTTACGCTCAAGGACGATTCGGCTGTGAGGGAGCAGGCGTTGTCGCAGGCGGCGACGAAGGCTCGGGCCAACGCAGAGGCACTCGCAAAGGCGTTGGACGTACACGTAGTAGGGCTGCTCGCAGCCGAGCCGACGGAGATGCCGGTGATCCGGCCGCTTGCGAAATCATTTCAAGCTGCACCGGCGGCGATGGCCATGCGAGCAGAAACCCCGATTGAGGCGGGCGACGTAGACGTGCGAGCGACGGTGACGGTCACGCTCGAAGTTCAGTAGCCTGAGGCGCCCGCTTATTACCTGCTCGGTTGCTCCGAAAATGCGTCGTTTGCAGCCTTTATAGACCTCGAGCGTCAGCTATGGGACGGCCAGTGAATTTTTCGGCAGTAGCGAAATGGCTGTCGCGCCAAATCAAGTTGACAAACGTAACAGGTTTTCCAGACGTCCTAAGCCGAACAGGGGTCCTTTGGGCTTCCACTCGCGCTGATGTAGTACATACAGGTTCCATGCTTTGTTGATACCGGCAATCGCGCCCGAAGTCCGGATTTCATATTCGGCCCCGTCAGCCTTGAACATGATTACATGGTTGCGAACGGAGCCGCTCTTGGAAAAGTCATAGCCGGCGTGAGATACAAGAGAAAGAACATATCTCCCTCGCCCAGGAAGTGCCAACCACATCGTCGACCCGGACTCCAGGTGCCAGCCGATCGGGTGCCCCTCCCATTCCTTGCCGTTGACGAACAGCCGGAAGGGCATCTTTATGGAGATCGGGCCGTCATCCACGCTAAAATCCTTGGGGAGCAGGCTTAGATTGGGAGGAACCAAAGTCTGATCGCGTAAATCCTGTGAAGGAGGGCCAGGGCCCCAATCGACCTCAGCAGAACCAGCGACAGCTCGTCCTCGCAATTCTTGCCCGTCAAGGGACAGTGCGACGCACGCATAGCAGGCATAAAGGACTGCCGGATAAATTCTTCGCATATCTCCTCCTATCCCTTGTCCGTAGCGTCCTGAGTTGTCTCGCGCAATCCCGCCAATTAACTGATGATCGAACCGTTAGGCTCGACCTCTGCTGGAGTTTCCTGGTCCACATAACACCAGATCCACCCTTCCTCAGGCTCGATGGAGCGCATGAGCGCGTGGTGCGAGGAGTGAAAGTGTTTCGTCGCGTGTTTGTTTTTTGACGAATCGCAACAGGCTACGTGACCACAGGTGAGACACATGCGCAGGTGAACCCAGCTATCGCCGGTCTTGATGCAATCCTCGCAGACGTGCGTTTCCGTAGTTGTAACCCGGATCTGATCAAGATGCGTGCATTTTTTCTTGGCCATATGAACCCTTCTCTTGCCAGATTATGGCGCGATCAGCGGATATTCAAGAGCGCCGCGATCCCAGTGCGCCAGATTCGCGGCAGCCTCATACGTACTCTGACAGAAATCCAGCAAAGCGGCTTTCGGATGGGCGGCAGACCGGACGCCGTCATACATCAAAACGAATTCTCCCAGCCCGGCGTGATAAAACGCAGTCGACGGGAGCACCCGATACCCCGCGTAGCCATCCGGCGCAGGCGCACTGTAGGAATAGAACGCCGGATTCGTAATATCGCCGCCACCGGGCCAGAATCCGACACTGCTGCATTCATGCGAATATGCTTCGCGGGTGATTGAATCAGCACCTTCCCGTTCCGGTGCGCGGCGTCCGCTGAAGCGGGTTACTGCGAGATCAAAGCTGCCCCAGAAGAAATGTACCGGACTCACTTTCCCGATAAACCTGCCTCGAAACTCTTTAAAGACCGAGTCGGTTTGCAAAAGAATGCGATGGAACCTGTTCACATATTCGGGATCATAAGACGAGTGTTGCTCATCCTCAGGGAACGGAATCGGGTTAGCCACCTCTACCGGCTTCGGCCAAATTCTTACGTCTAAACCAATGGCGCGTAAAGCCGCCATAAACTCGCGATAAAAGTCAGCGACGCTCCGCGCGTAAAGCGGCAGGAATTTCGCGGTCCCATCGCTCGAGCGAATTGCGAGATTGTGATCGAGGAAGTCTAACTCGATCTCGAATATTTGTTCGCCGTACGGAATCGGAGAGGTCGTCATGCCGCGCGCGGTGATGTACAGCGGAACTTCCCACCAATGGTTCACGTGCGGGCTCAGGGCCAATCGCACCTTACCGACGATCTGCGTCCACATATGTAGAGTCGCGCAGGTCGCTTCCCATGCTGCGAATGGCAGAGGCGGCCAGAGAGCATCTCGATCCGGCGTTCTACCTGCCGTGTTCATGGTTCTAACATAGCTCTTCGGCAGCTCGACGAGCCTTCGCTTAAAATGGAGCACGGATATGGAGAACCAGGACGTTCTATATCGTCACCAAATCGAGCAGCTGAAGGACTACGCCATGTTCTTCATTGACAAGGACGGCGTCATCAGGACCTGGAATGCCGGCGTGGAGCATCTGTTGGGGTATTCCAAATCGGAATGGCTGAATCAACATACGTCGATCATCTTTGTTCCTGCTGACCAAGCAGCTGCGCTGTGCGACTCCGAAATGCGGACTGCAACCGCGAAGGGAACGGCGTCCGACATTCGCTGGCACAGGAAGAAGGATGGAACAGAGCTCTTTGCCAACGGCGTGGTCAATGCGGTTTACGATTCATCGGGCGGAGCTGCTAGGTTTTACCAAAATCATTTCCGACGAAACTGCCCGAAAGCAGCTGGAGGATTCACTGGTCAAGGCCAACTCAGCGCTGGAACACTTCGCCTATGCGGCGAGCCATGACTTGCAGGAGCCGCTTCGGACTATCGGGAGTTATGCACAGCTTCTTGTCAGGCAAGATCGTGACCAACTAAGTTCCACAGGAACTCAATACCTGGAGTACATAACCAGTGCTGTTGAAAAAATGAACACTCTGATACAAGACTTGTTGGCCTATGCGCGCGCAGGAGTGGGTACCGAACCTCATGTGACAGCTTCTCTCGATGAAGAGGTAGAGTCGGCGATCTCTCAATTGGCGGGAGCCATTCAGGATTCGGGAGCGACTGTTACTCACGATCCTCTGCCTACGGTCACAGGAGAACACAGCCAAGTTACCCGTCTGTTTTTGAATCTGATCGGCAACGCCATCAAGTATAGAGCGGCCGACAGGCGGCCGGAGATTCACATCTCGGTGATCGGGAATGACGACAAATGGATCACGATTGCGGTTGCGGACAACGGGATCGGTTTTAAACAGGAATACGCCGAAAAAGTTTTCGATCCTTTCGCGCGATTGCACGGGTCGGAATACTCGGGGTCTGGCGTGGGTCTGACGATCTGCCGGCGCATTGTGGATCAATTCGCCGGCCGGATATGGGCAGAATCCAAACCTGGTGAAGGATCGACTTTTTACTTCACTTTGCCGCGATCGGGCGGTAAGTAGTCTCTCTTTCGACCGCCGCTTGCTGGTGGACTTGTGAAAAAATAGAGCCGCTCCAATCGCTAACGCGAACTTCTGCAGTAAGGCTTTAGGCGCGCTCGCCGGAAAGGACAGGCAGCATCGGGAGCTGCCGCATCCGTTTGCCGGTGGCGGCAAAGATGGCTGCACCGATGGAAGGAGCGGATGCGGTGATCGGAGATTCGCCGGCGCCAGAAGAGGGAAGGCTCCGATTGTCGCTGAGAATGACTTCGATTTTCGGAAGGTCACTGAAGCGCGGCACGCGATAAGCGGAGAGGCGGCCATTCAGGATCCGGGTTTTGTCGAACTGAAGTTGTTCGAAGAGCGCGCCGCCAATGCCCTTGAACGATTGCACCTTCGACCTGATTGGAGAGGATGTCCGGGTTGACGACGGCGCCGGCATCGAACGCCGCGACCAGGCGTGTGAGATGGACACTCGCGCCATCTACCTGCAGTTCTGTGAAGAGCGCGAGATGACCGCCTTTCTCGATATTGCAGGCTAATCCGTAGCCGACGCCGTTACCGCTCTTGCGCTTGCCCCAGCCGAAACGCTCGGCGGCGCGAGCGAGCACCGCTTCCAGACGTGGATTATCGATGTTGCGCAGCCGAAGCTCGAGCGGGTCGATGCGAAGCGCCGTGGCGATTTCATCGACGTGCGTCTCGCGGGCAAAGGTATTGCCGACGGCTGCCAGAGAACGGTAAGAGCCTTGGCGCAGCGGCGATTCCGATTGATGATAAGCGGCATAATGATTCGGAATCCGGTAGGGAGCAGCGAGCGAGGCTGCGCCGCCGTTGTAGTTGTGGAACTCCCAGGCGAGGATTTTGCCGTCATCCCCTATGCCGCTGCGAATTTCCATAACTGCGGCGGGGCGGCAATAAGATTGCGTAAACTCCTCCTGACGCGACCAGGCGAGACGCACGGGTTGCTGGGCGCCCCGGGCGAGTCGCGCAGCCTCGAGCTCGCATTCGGAGTTATGTTTCGCGCCATAGCCGGAGCCGGTATCGGAGACGATGACGCGGACGTTCCGTTCTGCGATATCGAGCGCTTGCGCGATTTCGGCGCGCACCACGAAAGGCGCCTGGGTGCCGCATCGGACGGTTAGATGATTGCCTTGCCATTGGACAACGGCCGTTCGGGCCTCAAGCGGCACATGAGCTATGTAGGAGATTTGATATGTGGCTGCGACTTTGTGCGACGCTGCAGCCATTCCAGCGGGCAGCGAGCCGGCTTCGATGAGCGCAGGATAACGGCCGGATTCTTTCTGGTTGGGTGGCTTGGCGTTGGCCTTCAGATCACGAAACAGAGTATGGGGATCGCCGAGTTCGCCGGGGCTCCACTGAACATCGATAAGTGCCAGGGCGGCGGCAGCCTGAGCTGCCGTCGGCGCCGTGACGCCTAAAAAATCGCCGTCGTGAACGATTCGAACTCCCGGCAAGCGCGCCGCTTTCGAAGCATCATAGGAAAGCAGACGGCAGCGATGATTTGGCGGACGCGCCACGCGGCCGTGGAGCATACCGTCCGATAAGAGATCCGAGGAATAGCGAAGAGAGCCCGAGACAATGGCCGGCCCATTTACGTTGGGCACGGGTGTTCCGCAGACTTGCCATTGAGCAGGGTTCGTGGTGGGCGTGTCTGCGGTGACAGCGGCAGCTAGCAGAGGACTCCTAGAGAGATCGCGATAAGAATAAGCGCGAGCGCCCGGCCCAGCCACTTCTCCGTTTACGACTGTCAGCTTTTCGGGCTCTACATTCCATTCCGAAGCGGCGCAGCGACAGAGCAAATCGCGCATGGCCGCGCAGGCCTGGCGTATGACGGGCACAGTTTCGGGAGTGGTGAGGCTGCCCCAGGTTCCTCCGTCGTCCGGCACGAGAGCCGTGTCGCCCATAATCAACTGGATTCGCTCGGGCTGCAGGCGTAATTCTTCGGCGGCAACCTGAGTGAGTGTGGTGCGAATGCCTTGTCCGCATTCGATTTTTCCGGTGAGTAACGTTACGGTTCCGTCCTCGCCAACGTGTAAGCGTGAAGTAAGTAGAGGATGTTTAGGCGCACCGGCTTTCTCTTCGTCGGCCCTGGCGCTGCGCAGTGTGAAAAGGAAGAGAGCGCCGGAACCAAGCCGTTCGAGAACGGCGCGGCGTGTCGGGAGATCGCTGCCAATGGGATTTGCCAGCGCACTGAGTTGAAGGATACCGGCAGCCTGGTCAGGCATGTTCGGCACCTTGTGCTGCCTCCTGCACTGCTTTGACGATGCGCGAATAGGTCCCGCAGCGGCACACGTTCCCGTTCAGTCCGGTGCGAATGTCTTCGAGCGCCGGGTTGGGATTTCTGTTGAGCAATGCGACGGCGGCCATGATCATGCCGGGAGTACAGAAGCCGCACTGAAAGGCGGAGTGGTTGAGAAATGCCTGCTGCACTCGATGGAGTTTAGGACCGTCCGCGAGACCTTCTATCGTTTGTACAGAGTGCGCGCCGGCATCGCTAATTGAGGTAATGCAGGACCGGACGGCGCGGCCATCCACCAGGACGGTACAGGCGCCGCACTCACCTTCGCCGCAACCGGCCTTCGCGCCCGTCAAATGCAAGTTGTCGCGCAGAACGGAGAGAAGAGATGTGGTTTCGCCAGCCGTAACCGTGAAATCCTTTCCGTTCACGTTGAGTTTGAAAGTTGCCATCGACCGCCAGAGTTCCAATAACTATCGTATCGAGAAGTTCTCTTGAAGCATCGCGATAAGCTAGCGAGTTGCCCTATCATCAATCTCAATTTCGACGCTCGCGGCTGGCGTGCGCCGCGCTCGGCGCTTTTCTTCTTCCCATTGCGGCGCGATCGGCTGACTGGCTTACCTACGCGCATGACCCACAGCGGACCGGGTGGGCGGCGGAAGAACCGGCTTTCAGCGTGAATACCGTCCCGAGCCTTACCTTGCTGTGGAAGACGAAGGTTGACAACGAGTTCTACAGCCTATCGGCGCTTACCGCGCCCGTCGTTGCGGAGAAGGTCTCGACAGCCAAAGGCGTTAAGACCGTGGTCTATGTTGTGGGAATTTCCGGCAAGGTCTTCGCGCTCGAGGCCGAAACGGGCAGCGTTCTTTGGACTTATCAAATTAAGAACTTCGTCGAATCGAAAAAGAAGGTCTACGTTTTTCAGGGCACGTTCTTGTGCCCGAACGGAGTCACAGCGACGCCTGTGATCGATAAGCGAAGCGACACGTTATATGTGCTGGGGCCGGACGGCATGCTGTACGGACTCGATCTGGGAAGCGGCACCATTCGATACGGCCCGATCCAGTTTGTGGCTCCCTTCTCGAAAGACTGGAGCTTGAGCCTGGTAGACGGCAAAGTTTACTCGACGCTTTCTCAGGGCTGCGGCAACGGGCTCTCGGGTTTTTACTCGATCGACGTACGCGATCCTCACCGGCCGGTGATTGAACAAGGTTTGCTCTCGAACAGCAATACGGCCGGAATCTGGGGAAGAGGAGGGCCGGTGATCGGGAGTAACGGCCGTATTTACGGCGGGACCGGCGACGGCGGCTTCGATCCCATCGCAGGAGACTACTCGAATACGGTGGTCGCGGCGTCATTGGAGAGTTTGAAAGTAGTCGATTATTACTTGCCGCCAAACTGGGCGTATCTGAACAAGAAAGATTTCGATCTTGGTTCGGCGAGTCCGGTGTTCTTTGGCTGGCGGGATCGCTATCTTCTGGCGCATGGCGCAAAGGAGGGAGTGATTTATCTGATGGATGCCGATTCGCTTGGATCGAAGGACCACCAGACCACACTCTATACATCGCCCCGGTTGGGAAACGACGCTGCGGAATGCTGCTCGGGCCTGGGAATTTGGGGCGGCTTGTCAACGGCTCGCGACACAGAGGGCCAGACATGGCTCTATGCGCCGATGGGCGGACCTCCCGCGAAAGATGGGGCCAGGTTCCCGGTAACAAACGGCGATACAAGTAAGGGAAGCGTCATGGCATTCCGGGTGGTTGCTAATCCGCAGACTCAGAATCCGCAGCTCGATCCGGCGTGGATTTCGGGCGGCTTTGCCTCACCTGATCCGGTCGTAATTGCAGGTGACGTGGTGCTTGCGCTGTCGAATGGGGAGAATGCGGTGCAAAAGGGAGGCGAGAAGGGCAGGTTACAAGATACGCATCCGGCTGTATTGAAGGCGCTCGATGCAAGGACAGGGAAAGAGCTTTACAACAGCGGCACAAGTATCAGCTCCTGGGTTCATTTCAGCGGGTTGGCGGTTGCGGGCGGACAGATCTTTCTGGTTGATCATGATTCGAACGTGTACAGCTTCGGGTTTCCGCCGAAGAAACAGTAATGAAGAAGCTGTCGAGGAGTGGAATGGCGCATTTCGAAGCTGCGAACGCGATGCGCTCGCGCCGAAGTTTTCTGGGCAGCACTCTGGCCGCCGCGGCCATACCGCTTCGAGCGAACGTGAACGCCCGTCTGCAGATCGGCACGATGGACACGGTGCTGAAGCAGGCCGGAAAACCGGAAGCGCTCACCACGGCAAAACAGTTGGGCCTCGCTGCCGTTCAGGTGACGCTCGGCGTGTCAGCCGATGGAAAGACTCTTCCTCTCGAAGATAAGCAGCTACAGGAACGATATCGGAGCGTCTCGCGGCAGCAGAACATGCCAATTGACTCTACCTACATAGACATGCTCCACGTCAGCTGTCTGAAATCGGACCCTAACGCCGCCCAATGGGTCATGAAGGGCATCGAGATCAACAGGAATCTAGGCGCGCCTATTCTGATGACGGTGTTTTTTGGCAAATGCGCTGTCCTGAATCGTAAGCAGCTCGATCACGTGATCGATGCTTTCCGCGATCTCACGACAGCGGCAGAGAGAGCGGGCGTAATTCTCGGCTTCGAAAACACATTATCGGGCGAGGATAACCGCTACGCCGTCGACCGTATCGCTTCGCCATCGTTCAAGGTCTGGTACGACGTCGGGAACTCGACTTACAACGGCTACGATGTGCCGAAGGAGATCAGGATGCTCGGCCGCGAGCGAATTTGCCAGTTTCATTTCAAAGATAAAGGCTACCTGGGTGAAGGCGCGGTAAAGTATGAACCGATTCTGAAAGCTATCGATGAGATCGGATTCAAAGGTTACGCGAACCTGGAGACTAGTTCACCATCGGGAGACGTCGAGAAGGATACGAAGCGCAACCTTACTTATCTGCAGAGGTTAATGTCCAGAGCCTGATTGCAGCGCGCCTCAGCCTGCGGTCTGTCGAGCCTTGGCGATGAGCCGAGAGGAACGTGCTCCTTCTAGGGTCAGACCCACTCTGCCGAGTAACCTATGAAACCGCGGATCTGAACGCACAGGATCAAAGCGGGGCTCAACGTTGAGCCAGACTAGTGAAACTTCACGATCGTCGCAGGCCGTTGCGAGCGAGTCCAGCGCAAAATCGTATTCACCGAGACCCAGATAGACGATGCTTTGCCAGTAGGGCGAGACATATCGCTGGCGAGATAACGCCGAAAGCTTTTGGACGGTGGTTTGTGCTTCGCTGCGCCTGTCTGCGAGCGCATAGGCGTGCCCGAGAGCAGCCAGCACAGGAGGATGGCCGCCCGAGCAGATACAGGCATTTTGTAGCTCCGTGATGGCATCATCATACATTGCCATCTGTTCGTACGCTAAACCGAGGATGTGCTGGGCCGGAGCGAATTCCGCTTCCAGAATGAGCATCTGCCAGGATTCGTCAATGCATTCCTGGAACCGCCGCTCCATATAGTGCTTGCGCGCCGACTCAACGTTCGTTGCCAGCGACAGCGGGTCTAATTCTTGCGCCAGTCGGATTTCTTCCGAAGCTTCGGCGAAGCGCCTCATCGCTGTGAGGAAGGCGGCGTACTGGCGGTGACCGCCGGCACTGCGAGCATCCAGTTGCAAAGCGCGAGAGTACTCGTGCTCGGCGCCTGAGTAATCCCAATCAAACAGCATTCTGATGGCCGCGAGGGAAGTGTGCGCTTCCGACAGGTCGTCGTCGAGCTGCAGCGCAACGGCGGTAAGTTCCTCTGCCCGGCGGTGTGCTTCAGAGGACGGAAGCAGTCCCAATACTGCGAACAACGTGTGCGTTTCCGCAACACCCGTATAGGCCAGGGCGTAGCGTGGGTCTTGCGCGATGGCGGCTTCGAAATGAGGAATGCTCTTGCCCAGGTCGGCTTCCGTCATCTTGCGTTGAAGGTATATGGCTTTTCGATAGCACTGGCCGGCTTCCGGGTCAGGTGTGTAGCGGGGTTTGAGCGGATTAGCGTACCCGTTCTCAGACACTTCTTCGACGGCTGCAGTAAAGCGATACCCCAATCCAGGCCGCGTTTCAATGAAACGGCAAGCGGACAAGGAGTCGCCGAGGGCCTCACGGAGAGTGTTGATCGCGGTGTTCAATCCGTGACCGAAATTCACATGCAGATCGGGCCATAGATGCTTCTCCAGTTCCGTTCGCGTCACAAGCGCTCCCGGTTTACGCAGGAGAAGTTCGAGTATCTGGAAAGGTTTTTTCTGCAGGTGCAACCTGATGCCGCGTTTGCGTAACTCCCGCTCGCGGAAGTCGACTTCGAAAACTCCGAAGCGAAGTTTTCTGCCGGCCGGCATTGGGGAAGAAGAACTGTTTATTTGATCGGTCATGCAGTTCAGCGCCGAGTAAATCAGAAAGTTCTACTTTTCTCTCTTAACTCCTCATTTGATCCGCTACCGGGAGTCATTGCAAGAGAGGGGCCTATCTCTTGACAATTTCCTGATCTTCTGCTGAGGGCCACAGGAGAGCGAACTCTCGTCTGAATCTCTGTACGGCTTCCGAAGGAGCGAAGTTCCGTAGCAGATCATCCGTAGCAGATCAAAGGAGATACGCATGGAAAATAAAACTAATCGTATGGTTCGGATTTCGGCACTGGTTATCGGTGCCGGTCTGACTGCACTAACTTTAAACGCGCAGCAGGGACAGTTCAATCTTCCAGTTCAAGCGCACTGGGGAACTGCTGTTCTGCAGGCCGGTGAACACACCATCAGAGTTCCCTACTCGATCGGCTCCACTCTGATCTCTCTATCGAGCAATAGAGACACGCAGATGACTATACCGCTGACAGCCGAACTAATCCCCCAATCGAATCGCAACTATCTTCACCTGGTGAAGATTAACGGCCAATACTACGTCGACGTTTACCAATCCGGCATGACGGGGAAACGGTACATTTTCCCGAAACCGAAAGCGGCGCCCGGAAGCTCCGGAGTGGATGAATCGGAATCGACATTGATACGTGTCACTGGAGACTGATCCGTGCCGCCGGACCGACAGGGCTTCTCGAGAATCTGAGGAGCCCTGCCGATATTCCCCGTTATTCCGTGGAGCTGACCTGCGGGAACGTTTTTAAGGGTCACAAGGAGGAAGACTAAATCCAAGAAAAGACGGCTGTGATGCCGAAAAGCCACGCCTCTGGAGCCGACGGCTATCGAAGTGTTGCGATTTAGCCACAGTGAGCGCCGGTAACTAGCCTATAATCAGCCAATTAGAATCGCTGAGCTGATTAGGCTTGCTATCCTGGAGTGGCGCGCATGCACTCGCAAACGACCATTTGCCGCCCTGTCGAAACCAGCGGTATTGGTCTCCATCATGGAGCTCCGGTTCGTCTCCGCATCCTGCCCGCTCCGCCCAACAGCGGCATAGTTTTCATCCGGACCGATCTCGACGGCACCCGTATCCGGGCCAGTTGGAAGCTGGTGGAACGAGTCAGCTACGCAACCAGCCTGATGCACCCGAAGGGAATCTTTATCTCGACTACCGAGCACCTGCTCAGCGTACTTTACAGCATGAGCATCGACAACGCTTTTGTCGAGCTTGACAACTTGGAACTTCCGATCCTCGATGGCAGCGGGCTGCCCTTTGTTGAGCTTCTTCAGGAGGCAGGTGTTCAGGAATCCGGCCGTCCACGGCGATATATGCGGATCTTAAAGCCTGTCACAGTGGAATCGAATGGCAAGAGCGTCACCATTTTGCCCGCCGACCGGTTTCAGCTAAAGTGCCATAACTTCTTTGACCATCCTTACGTCGGTGAGCAAATGCTGGAACTGGATGTGACGCCGGACATTTTTGCGCGCGAGATCGCTCCAGCTCGAACCTTCGGTTTCGAGTACGAACTCGACCAGATGCGCGACATGGGACTGATCCGTGGAGCATCGCTGACAAATGCCATCTGCTTTACCAAGGACGGGGTAGCCAATCCGGGCGGTCTGCGCTTTCCCGACGAATGCTGCCGCCACAAAGCGCTCGACTTGATTGGCGATCTTGCTCTAATCGGGAAGCCGCTGCTCGGCTGCGTCGTCGCGCAGAAGGCCGGCCACGCGATGCATGTCGCACTCGTGAAGAAGCTCATGTCGGATCCATCGTTCTATGAGATGGTTACAGTTGGCAGAACATCGGGCGCTGTGGCGTGAACGGTGGGCTTGCGGGCGATTCCTCACCTCATTACTCTGTTTCGGCTTTTCTGTGCACCGGTAGTTGCCTGGCTGCTCTGGACCTCGCGCTTCCATGAGGCGTTGTTTCTCGTTCTGCTCGCGGCGCTCAGCGACTGGTTCGACGGCTTTGCGGCCCGGCGCTTGAAATCGGCCGGTCATGTGGGCGTAATTCTCGATCCCCTGGCCGACAAAGTATTGCTGGTTACGCTCTTTATCGTGCTCGGCGTTCTGCGCCTCATTCCGCTCTGGATGCTTTGGCTCGCCGTCGGCCGCGATCTGGTGATCGTGATCGGGGCGCTGCTGGTGCGTCTCCTGCGAGGGGTCAGGAAGTTTCTGCCTTCCACGCTCGGCAAGGTGAGTACCTTTTTTCAGATTGTGCTGGTACTGCTGGCTTTGGTTTATGCCGCATTTCCGTTACAGGCCTTTTTATGGCTGAAATATACAGCGCTCGGCCTAAGTGCATTCTTTACCGCGCTTAGCGGGTTCGGCTATATCCGGCGAGGCATTCTGATTGCCCGGCGACGCCTGCAAATGGCAGAGTAGTTTAAAATTCTTTCGAGAACGCTGCCGCATTCCCTAAACTTACATTGACGGGGGTAAAACCCGGGAGTAGCCTGTAGACATGGAGCCGAGCGTTGAGATCTTTGTGCCATCGCGGCTGTATTCTCGCGTTGGCTGGGCGGCCCTGGCGGGTGTACTAGTTTCGCTGCTGTGCGGGTTCCGCGCCCCGCTGGCCTTTATCCCTGGCTTCCTCTGCGCCATCACCTCGGCTGCGCTTTTCTGGCTCTCTGCGCGGCCGCCGGTGCGCACCGGTGACTCGCAATTTAATATAGGCGAGCGAGCGATTGCCTGGCGCGAAGTGCGGGAGATCAATAGCAGCCGGTTTCTCTCGCCGCTGATTCTGAAGATTCGTCTCACGAACTCGCGGCATGTCGTGCTTGTCTATCCCGGAGAACCAGAACGCATTGAGCAACTTCTGTTTCAATTGCGCAAGAATTCGCATCTTGCTTCATTCGACGGGGTCGCGCATCGCGACTACTGGACCTGGCTGAGTCTGAACGGCTCGCATAATGAGAATACAGTCCTGGAGCAGCCGGTCCGGATGTTGAGTACGGATGAAGAAGAAGAGATCGAGCGTCTGTACCAGAAGCTCAAGACCGTCGGCCGCCTCGATTCCAGAAGCGATTCCTCGAACACCTCCGATGAGGACTAGGAATTTCATTCGGATAACGGCTGTTGGCCGCTGCTAAAAACTCTGGCCGCATCCTCCGGCGACGCGGCTTGCTCTACCTTATTCTTGGCCTCATCCTGTTACTGGTAATGGGCTTTCTGCTCCGCCATACGATCTTCGCTTTCCTGGGCCGCGCTTTGGTGGAAGATGACGGAGTGCAAAAAGCCGACTGTATCCTGGTGTTGGGTGGGGACGATTTTGGGAGCCGCATCGTACGGGCGGCGCAGTTGGCTCAAGCCGGGTACGCCCCTTATGTGCTGGTGGACGGACCGGCCGCGCTTATCGGCCACGCATCGGACGCGACCATCCAATACGCGGTGCAGCAGGGTTTCCCGGCAACTCTTTTTCGCGCGGTTTGGCTACCTAAAGGTCTTAATTCCACCAGCGCGGAGATGAGGTATCTTGCAAACGGCATTCTCAAGCGGAATAAGGTTAAGAAAGTACTCCTTGTGACCAGCAACTATCACACGCGGCGCGCAGCGCGCTTCATGCGAAAAGAAGCACCTTGGTTGAAGGTGATCGCCATACCGGCCCCGGACCCGTACTTCACGCCCGATGGCTGGTGGAAAACGCGTAACGGCAAGAAGACATTTCTGTTCGAGTGGACGAAGACAGTCACGGAATGGTGGGGTACCTGATTGCTGACGTCTCTCGCCACACTCTGGCCCTATGTGCGGCGCTACCGCAAGGGACTTACGCTCGGAATCGGGTCGCTGCTGATGAAAGATGTTCTGGCAGCCGCGCTACCGATCGTTCTTAAGTATGGAGTAGACTCGCTTACGCGAGGTTTCGTGCTGCGGGTTGTGCTTCAACTGGCGGGGCTGCTGATTGCCTTGTCGCTCGTCAAAGGCCTCTTTCAGTACTGGATGCGCGTGGTGATTATCGGCATCTCGCGCGATATCGAATTCGACCTACGCAACGATCTCTTCAATCATCTCGTCGAGCTTTCACAGGATTTCTACAGCCGCTATCGCACCGGCGATATCATGGCACGCAGCACAAACGATTTGAATGCTGTACGGATGATGCTCGGCCCGGGCATCATGTACACAGCAGAAACCACCGTTATGTTGCTGCTGTCGGTTGGGGTCATGCTAAGCACGGATCCGCGGCTTACTTTAATCGCACTCATTCCGGCCCCGGTCGTATCGCTGGCGGTTGTTTATTTCGGCCGCCGCATCCATACGCGTTTCGAGCACATTCAGAAAATGTTCTCCGATATCAGCAGCAAAGTCCAGGAGAATCTGGCCGGTGTTCGCGTCATCCGCGCTTACGCGCAGGAACAGCCCGAGGTGGAGCAATTCGCGAGCCTGAACCGAGATTATATCCGCGAGAACATCGGCCTAGCGCGCATTCAAGGCATGTTCATGCCGCTTCTGCAAGCTCTGATCGGGCTAACCTTCCTGCTGGTACTGTGGGCCGGGGGCCGGCAACTCATGCAAGGCCGGATCAGCCTGGGCGGTTTCGTGATGTTCAACACATATATGGGTATGCTCATCTGGCCGATGATCGCTTTCGGCTGGGTCGTGAACCTGATGCAGCGCGGCACCGCTTCGCTCGACCGCATCAACGAAATGCTCCACGAAAAGCCGACTATCACCCTCCCCGCCGGGCTGCTGCGCTCGCCTGCCCTTTGCTCTCCTGAAATTCGCTTTCGCGGAGTTTACGTATCACACGGGGAACGGCAAGCCCTGGCGGGCATCGATCTGACGATCAGAGAGGGTGAGACGGTAGCTGTTGTCGGTCACACCGGCAGCGGCAAGACCACGTTGGCCAGTTTGATCCCGCGCTTGTTCGATCCGCAGCAAGGCACGGTTGAATATGGCGGAGTCGATGTGAAAGACTTCGATCCGCGGGAACTGCGGCGGCAGATTGGCTTTGTCCCACAAGAGACCTTCTTGTTCAGCGCAACGCTAGCGGAGAACATCGCCTGGGGCGCGCCGAATGCCGGCACAGACGAGATTCGCTGGGCCGCCGAAATAGCCGGTTTGTCGAACGATATCGAGGCATTCCCCCACGGCCTGGAGACCGTGATCGGTGAACGCGGCTTGACGCTCTCTGGCGGCCAGAAGCAGCGGACCGCGATCGCGCGCGCGATCATCCGCAATCCACGTATTCTGATCCTCGACGATGCTCTATCGAGTGTCGATACAGTTACCGAAGAAAAAATCCTGCGCGGCCTATCCGGCGTGATGCGCGACCGAACAACCATCCTCATCTCGCATCGCGTCTCGACTGTGCAGAACGCTCACCGGATCATCGTGCTCAGTCACGGTAACATCGTTGAGTCAGGGACACACGCGGAACTGCAACGCGTAGGTGGCTACTACGCTGAACTTTACCAAAAACAATTACTCGAAGAAGAATTGGAGGCAATTTAATCCATGTCCGGTCCATCTTTAAGTCGCCGCCAGTGGATGCTGTACAGCTCTGGAGCGCTGGCGCTCTCGGCGGTGAGCGGCGCTGCGAAAGCCCAGGAATACCGGATACAGGGCTGCGATATCAAGCTCGGCGTGGCTTCCTATTCATTCCGGAAATTTACGCGTGAACAGGCGATTCAGATGACGAAAGAGCTCGGCACGCCTTATCTGAACGTGAAGGACTTTCACCTGAAACTGGATAGCACGCCAGCCGAGATCGCGGCGGCTCGAAAACAGTTTGCCGACGCCGGAATCATCACCGTAGGCTGCGGCAACGTAAGTTTCGAGAAGGACGATGACACCGATATACGTCACAAGTTTCAATACGCGAAGCTGGCGGGCTTTCCCTTGATTGTCTGCGCTCCTACGCACACCACTCTTCCCAAACTGGAGAAGTACGTTCGCGAATTCAACATCAAGATAGCGGTTCACAACCACGGCCCGGAAGACAAAAACTTTCCGACGCCGCAGAGCGTTCTGGCGGTGGTCAAGAACATGGATCCGCGCTGCGGACTGTGCATCGATGTCGGCCATACGGCGCGTACCGGCGTCGATCTCGTGCAAACGGTCGCTGAAGTGGGGCCGCGTCTGCTCGATATGCACATCAAGGATCTCGCCGACCCAATGGTGAAGAGCTCGCAAGTGCCTGTGGGTGAGGGCAAGCTTCCCATACGAGGGATTTTCAAGCAATTGATCAAGATGAAATATCACGGCTGCGTCAATCTGGAATATGAAGTCCAGGAAAACGATCCGCTGCCGGGCATGAAGAAGAGCTTCGTCTATATGCGCCGCGTGCTGGCTGATCTCCAAGCTGGAAAGGACAACGCGTAGTGAGTAAGCGGCCGCGCAGGATCGGGCAGGTTGTCCTCAGCGCTTTATTTTTTCTTACCCTGGCAGGCCGCGTACAACGATACGCCGTGGCGCAATCGGCGGGCGCTACAGCGGCTCCCCGAGCACCGGGGCAGAATCCCAACGGCATGCATATCTACATCTGGACGGGCTTAAAGTCCCATCTACCAGGTCAGCATGACTACCCACAGTTGCTAGCTGACTGGAGCAAACTTTTGACGGAGCATGGAGCCGTCGTCGACGGAGCTTTGCATCCGCCCAGCAGTGCTGACCTCGAACATACCGACGTCATCCTGATTTACAAAGGCGACGCGGGATACCTAAGCGATAGCGAAAAGGTGGTGCTTGAGGCGTTCGTCAAACGCGGCGGCGGCCTGGTCAATTTTCATGACTCTTTATGCGGTCCCGATCCGGCCTATTTCGCAACGCTGCTTGGCGGCGCAAAAAAACATGGCGAGGTGAACTACACCTTGGATGCGCCCATTCACTACACAGTTGTGGACAAGACGAATCCAATCATGAAGGACATGTCCGATATCACGATTTTGGATGAAGCATTTTTCAAAATGACGTGGGCGAAAGATCCTGGTATTCACGTGCTGGCCACAACGGCGATCCCGCCGACGCGCTGGGCGGGCGACCACAAAGGAGAAATCGTGCCGCAGATGTGGACCTACGAACACGCATTGCCCGGCGGGCAGCCCGCGCGAGCATTCGTATGGATGCAGGGACATATTTACACCAATTTCGCCAATTACCAGATTCAGCGGACGCTGTTCCGAGGCATCGCCTGGGCTGCGAAGAAGCCGATCGATGAACTCGTGGATTACGTGCCGCCTCCCCGTCCCGTCCGCGCCGCAATTCCCGGGCCGAGTACCACGCCTTAACGGAAGTGATGCTGGCCGCCAGCCAGTGATCAAGTCCGAAAAGCGCGAGCTTACGCCGGCGAACGGATGAGAAAATCCGTGTATGGAACTGCCTGACCGCGAGCTATGCTATCGCGCGCTGCAGAGCCGTGATCGCCGTTTCGACGGCCTGTTGTTTGTCGGCGTGAGGTCAACCGGCGTTTATTGCCGGCCTGTTTGTCCGGCTCGCACCCCGAAGTTTGAGAATTGCCGCTTCTTCAGTTCGGCGGCAGCAGCGCAGGAGGCGGGATTTCGTCCGTGCCTGCGGTGCCGGCCGGAAACTGCTCCTGATCTGGCCTCGTGGCGCGGAACTTCGAACACGGTTTCGCGAGCGCTGGCTCTGATTGCGGATGGCGCATTGGATGGTGAAGGCGCAAGCATAAAAGCGCTCGCCGAACGCCTAGGCTTGGGCGAGCGCCAGCTCCGGCGACTGTTCCTGCAGCATCTTGGAGCCTCCCCGACAGCCGTGGCACAAACCCGGCGCGTGCTTTTCGCAAAGCAGCTTATTCACGAAACGCAAATGCCTATGACGGAAGTTGCGTTAGCAGCCGGATTCGGCAGCGTACGGCGATTCAATGAGCTTTTCCGAAGTCTTTTTCATCGGCCCCCCGGTGCGTTGCGTCGACAGACTTCCGAAAACCCTGCGAGTGGAGAGGCGGGCGTCACGCTCCAGTTGCGTTATAGGCCGCCGTACGATTGGGATTGCATGCTCGGCTATCTGAAAGCGCGTGCAATACCGGGCGTCGAAAGCGTAGAGGGCGAGAGTTACCAACGTACGGTGGAGATTGGCGGCTTTGTGGGAAGCGTCAAAGTTAGACATTTGCCGAAACGGGACAGCCTGGGTGTTACGATCCGCTTTCCCAACGTTCAATTTCTGCCCGCTATTGTCGCTCGCGTGCGTCGCGTGTTCGATATTGGCGCGGATATAGAGATGATCGATGAGCACCTCTCCCGCGACCCGCTGCTTGCACCTTTGATTGCGCGGCGCCCCGGGCTGCGCGCTCCGGGCGGATGGGACGGTTTCGAGCTGGCGGTGCGGGCGATACTCGGCCAGCAGGTCACCGTAGCTGCCGCCCGACGACTCGCGGGACAACTCGTTGCGCTGCATGGCGAGCTGGTATCAGCGCGCGACAGTGTTCACGGAAGCCTGTCGCATGTGTTCCCAACACCCGAACGTCTTGCCTCAGCGGAAACCCTCGGCCTCGGCATGCCGGCGGCGCGCCAGTCGGCGTTACAGGCGCTGGCCGAAGCTGCGGCAACTGATCCGAATGTGTTTCGTCCATTTGGAACCATTGAAGAGGCAATTGCGCGTTTGCGCACAATCCGCGGAGTTGGGGAATGGACCGCGCAATATATCGCCTTACGTGCATTACGCGAGATGGATGCGTTTCCTGCGACCGACATCGGCTTGCTTCGCGGTGCGGCCAGGATTGATCGGGAACTATCTACCTCGACCCGTCTTCTTCATCGTGCCGAGTCATGGCGGCCGTGGCGCGCCTATGCCGCACAGCATCTCTGGGCCGCTGACAATCCGGTGATTTCGACCGTCATCTCGAATACCAGGAGCACTCATGGCTGAAGTGATGGAGTTGTACATCGATCGAATCGAAACACCCATCGGTGAATTGTTGCTGATCGCAGACCGAAATGGCAATTTACGAGCCGTTGACTGGACAGAGCACGAAAGACGTATGCATCGCCTCCTGCGGTGTCACTATGGCGAGGATAGATACAGGCTCGAACCGAGTCGTAACCCGAATGGTCTGACCGACGCGATCCGCAGCTACTTTCGAGGAGAGCTTACGGCTATCGACACCTTGCCCGTAGAAGCAGGCGGTACGCCTTTTCAGCGCCAGGTTTGGCATGCTTTGCGAAAAATCACCTGCGGCACAACAATTTCTTACGCACAACTTGCCGAGCGGATCGGCCGGGCGACTGCCGTCAGGGCGGTTGGACTTGCCAATGCTTCAAATCCAGTTGGGGTTGTCGTGCCTTGTCATCGCGTGATCGGTTCCAATGGCGCGCTCACCGGCTATGGTGGAGGCATCGAACGAAAACGGTGGCTTCTGGCGCATGAACACATGCATAGAACAAGAAAAGGCGATGTGCGAGAGCAGAGTTTGCCCGCTAACGATTCTCTCTGACTTGTGACTCCAACAAGATGGATGCCGTCGCAAAGCCCCCAGCCCTTTGAATGCCTGGCACAAATAAGCTGGCCAAGAATTCGTTGTCGGTCCCATGGAAGCGCAACGGTGTGTTGGCTATCTGCACCGGAATCGGAGTAACCGCAGCGGCAAACAAGCACCAGATACGCGCTTTGCCTTCGGCACGCACTTCAATCGGACCGGAGGCCTTTTCATGAAGAAATGCAAGCGCGGTGAGGACATCTTGTATGCGGTTTTGGTCATCACTTCGATTAAACGTCAAGTAGAATTTTGCCTGTTTGGCTCGGGGCGTTACCGCGCGTCCCGTTTGGAAGGCATCGATGCAAAGAATCGGATGACCTGAAGCGTGTGCGGAACGGAATTCTTCGGATTCGACAGCGGCACTCGATCCCTCAGGATTCACGACGAGGATTGGAGAACCTTTACCCGGATACCACTTCGAGGGGATCGCGTCACCATGTTCCGGCCTGCTGAGAACTGTCAATTCGCCGCTCGTATTGCTTTGCACTTGTTGCGGCCACTCCGTTCCTAAGGCAAGCCCCAATTCCTCACTCAAGTCGTTCCTGCTGAGCGATGACAGGGTGTCAAGCTCCATATGCTTCCAGTACTCCAGCACTTCGTCGTAGCTCTTTGCTCCTGCCGGCAAGGCTCGTCCTTCAAACACCAGCATGTCTTGCAGTCTCGGCGGGTCTTCCTCTTCTTCCACGATGGCGCGAGATCCTGCCTCAGGAGACAGGTATTTCTGGAAGAACTGGTATACCGCTCCCCGGCTGTTCTGGTTGAAATTGTGTTCAGGAAAGACGAAGTGTGCATTTGAAACATAGGCGCTCTTGTCGTACAGCGAATAGACTTTCCTGATGGCCGGATACTCAAAGTTTGGGACATTATGCGTCCAATCACCGCTCGTGGAAACAAGAAGCATCGGTCGCGGCGCCATCATCGCCGCGATCTCCACATTGAACGTACCGACGCGCAGGCCCGGGGCGTTTTCGCAAAAGTCGCCGCCTTGCATTTCTGCCGAGACCATGTTCGCTGGAGCGGCAAACTTGATTCGTTGATCGACGGCGGCCAGCAGGAAGGTCTGGGTTCCGCCTCCGGATGCGCCCGTCATGCCGATGCGAGCTGGATCTATTTCGGGAAGGCTTTCTAGAAAATCAAGCGCGCGAGTAGAGTTCCAGAGCTGAAGACCTAAAGGCGTAAAGGACCACAACTGCTCAGCAGGGCTTCCGAACTCATGCGGTGTCTGGTTGGTGTCGTTATAGCCGACCATGTCGTAGGCAAATGCGACATAGCCCTGTTGGGCAAGGGTTGCGCCCAGCGCCGGCCCGGAGAAAAGCGGCTGATTCTCCAGGCGGCCGTACTGCCAGTGTCCGTGCGCCAAGAGAATGCCGGGCCGCTTGGACGAGTATGACGATGGACGGAAGAGATTGCCGCCCAAATAGTAGCCGGGTAGAGTCTCAATGTACACTTTTTCGACCGTGTAGCCGTTCCGGGCAACTGCCCCAAATATGTGTGAATGGAGTGCTGTTCGGGGAGGCATGGGCCATAGGCCGGCGGCGAATAGAATTTGTTTACGAAGGTGCTCCTTTCGCGCTTCCCATTGCGGAAGAGAAGGAACGTCAAGCTTTGTGAAATGCGTGTCTGTGGATGGAATGATCTCGTTCCGTGAATCGTGGAACGAAGTTTGACCAAATTGCAGACCGGGAATGAGCACCAACAGAATTGCTGAAAGTCTTGTAAGATTCATTTAGGTTTGGCCGCGGATCGAGAAGCTATGCCGATCCTCTACTGTGTTGGATTCTGAGGCGTGTACCCGATACGCGTTCTGGCGATAAGTTTTGGGGACTTCGGTTTCGCTACGCGCAACTGGATCGCTCGAAATCTTTCCATTAGCTTGCTGATAGCTGGGCGAGTAGCCGATCGTATATTCATTGCGGATGGTTTGTGCGATGCGCTTGCAATTGTTCGCGGCTTGACCGGCTCTCGCAGGGAGAAACGCCTCCCCGCCGGTCACAAAAGCTATTTGTTTCATGAAGGCCGGGTTTGTCTCTTCCTCATATTTGCCAAACAGCCCGATTGTATAGATCACCACGTCGGAGTTAGTCGCGTCCGAAATAACTTGTTCTAAAGTGTGGCTACTGGCGTTATCGCCGCCATCGCTAATCAGTATAAGAGCCTTCTTGTCCTGCTTAAGCTCGTGTACATGAATCAGTCCTAGTTCGAGTGCATCATACAAAGCTGTTCTTCCGCCGCCAGCAGTGGGTGGCAAAGCACGCTCCAATTCGCGCGAGTTTGCCGAGAAGAGCCGGGCGCGCGGGAGACCCAGCTTAGGCTGTTCACTAAAGCTGACGACAAATAATTCATCCTTCGGATTGCTGTTCCTCGCAAACGCCTTCGCGGCCGCCAACACGGTAGCATGCTTTCGCCTCATGCTTCCGCTGTTGTCAACGATCAATCCGATCGCTACCGGGCTATCGCTGTGCCGAAAAAGCTGGATGCTTTGCCGCCGGTCGTCCTCGTAAACCTGAAAGTTATTTTGCCGAAGACCTTTGACGAACGAACCTTTTCTGGTGAGCACCGTGGCCTGCAACACCACCATTTCCACGCTTACCGAAAAGCGGTACTGCTGGTCGGCTGCACTCGGCGGTGGCGGACTGGCGGTCTGAGCATAGCCCAACGAGGACAGAGCTAAAACAAGCACCGGGAGCCATCCGCCGCTAATAGGTTTCACGTAAGCCCTCGAAGACGAGGATAGCCGATTTGATCGGCATCCGTCCTGCAAAGACTGTTCTTATTCTCTTGGTGGCGAGACCCGCGGCGCGTATACTACTACCAAACCTTAGGAGAATCCCAATGCGTCCAGCCTGCTTCCACATCGCTCTTCCACTGCTCGGGACAATGATTTTCCTGAGCGCCAGCTGCGCCACTCGCAGCGTTTCGCAATCCGCGCCGCGGGTTGTTACCGTGGCCCAAGCTGGTCCGGCTGACATAGTCGGCAGCGATAGTGAATCACTTCAAAAAGCAGCCAACCTGTTGCATCCCGGGGATGTGTTGTCGATCGGTGCCGGAACATACAAGATGGAGAACAGCCTATTTGTTCCCTCCGGTGTGACAGTGCGCGGAGTGCCCGGCAGAACGATTCTCCGCAAATCCGCAGGAGTGGAGAGCCCGCTAGCTGACGATGCCGATTACGGGGATACCTTCCTCGCGGTGAAGCAGCCCGCGAAATTTCATCCGGGAATGGGAGTCTCGATAGTAGACGATACTTTGAAGACTGGATGGGATATATCGGTCTCGAGCATCGCCGGTGTAAAGCCGCCCTACGTGATCATCAATCCAATGACGGTCCGCGACTATGATCGCCAGCAACACCACGCCCGCGTGACGAACACCTTTCCCATTCTGTGTGCCATCAATGCCGCGAATATTGTGCTGGAAGATCTTATTGTGGACGGAAACCGGGCTGAGAACGACTACATTGACGGCTGCCGCGGAGGAGCGATCTACATGTATCGCGTGCGTAACGTCACTGTTCGCCGATGCACCGCCCGTAACTACAACGGTGACGGCATTTCGTTCCAGATCAGCGATGGCGTTCACGTAATTGACAGCGAATCGTACGGTCACGCCGGTTATGGCATTCATCCAGGAACGGGCAGCGTGAGCTCTGTGGTGACGGAGTGCCGCATGCATGATAACGGCGACATCGGCCTGTTTCTTTGCTGGCGAGTCCGGCACGGCCGTTTCGAGAACAACGTCATCGAAAATAACGGGCATTATGGCATCTCTATCGGGCACAAAGATACGGATAACGAGTTCGTCGGCAATACCGTCTCTCGTAACGGTATAACTGGCGTGTATTTCCGCCAGGAAACGGCTGAGAACAGCGGCAGCCGCAACGTCTTTCGCAATAACAAAGTTCTGGACAACGGCAACGCACGCGAAGGATACGGCTTTTACATAGAGGCGCATGCCACCGACTTAGTTATAGAAGGAAATCAGATTGCTGACACGCGGAGTAACAATCGCACGCAGAGATACGGCATCTATAAGGCTCCTGGCGCGGGTTCTGTGGACGAAAAGAATAACTCTATGTCCGGGCACTCCGCTGAGGATTTTCACGACAGTGGCTTGCGCGCCGACGCGCGCTAGTATCGAAGCCTCGGTGATTCAATCCTCAGGCCGCGCCGACGTCGCGACTTAGGATTTTATCCGCCGCCTGCTGGCAGGGAGTTTGCCCGGGCTCGAATAGGTGCAATCATCGGAGAATCGTCGATCGAACGCGAGAGCTGCACCGCAATCCGCCAGCACGAATCAGCGTTCGGGGCGCTCTCAATATACGGGATTCCAGTAACGCCTTTATGTACTCTCCTCTGGACAGGGTCTCGGCTTGTTTCCTGGTCCTCCCGCGATGACCGCCGCCGGATTGGCCGAACGCGTCCGAAAGATCGCCCTTGAAACGATATGATTCGTCGGAGTCGAGAAGAGCGCCTTTCTCAAAGGGGATAGCAGCCGAGATCCTGGATAGCGCAGTCTGCGTGAGCGTGTCCGGCGCCCGGACGCCGCGGGAACGTGCATGATTGAGCGGAGTCGCTCGATTTTCAGCTATCATTGGGGAAATTGACCAAAGCTCTGCTATTGGGCACGTTGGTGTTGTTGGCGGGCGCGAGCCTGAAGGCGCAGAAGGTTGAGCCTTGGAGCGGGAACGCGGCTCGCACCTATCTGGACGGGCGGATGACGTGGTGGTCAACCTGGCCCGTGGCGGCACGCGATCATCAGACGTTCTGCATTTCCTGTCATACCGTACTGCCGTACGCTCTAGCGCGGCAAGCACTGCGCGGAGCGGCCGGTGAGCAGATTCCCTCGCCCATTGAAAGCAAGCTAATTGAGAATGTGACGAAGCGGGTTCGCATGTGGAAAGATGTAGAACCCTTCTATCCTGACTCAGAGCGCGGCGTGCCGAAGACGGCCGAATCGCGCGGAACAGAATCCATTCTGGACGGTCTCATCCTGGTTTGGAGGGAGGGAAACACTCCGGATGCCCGCCTGGCAATGGAAAATATGTGGGCTCTACAGTTGACGGCTGGAGAAGCGGCTGGCGCCTGGGACTGGCTGCAATTTCATAATGCTCCCTGGGAAGGTGATTCACAGTATTACGGCGCTACACTGGCCGCGCTAGCAGCAGGGATTGCCGGGGATAATCCCAATGGCGTGAAGCTGCTGCGCGACTATTTGCTACGTAAACAGGACTCGCAGATTCTGATCAACCGGGTAATGCTGCTGTGGGCGTCCGCCGGGCTCGAGGGACTGCTCACAACGGCGCAGCAGAAGGTGATTGCGGAAGCGGCGCTGAGTAAACAGCAGGCGGACGGAGGATTCAGCCTTTCATCATTCGTGGGAGATTGGAAGCGCAGAGACGGAACGCCATTAGAAACGAAGAGCGATGGCTTGGCCACAGGGCTCGTGACCCTTGTGCTTCAAGAGGCCGGCGTTCCGAGAGATCAGCCGCAACTGCGGCGCGGCTTGGAATGGTTGACTCTAAATCAGGACAAGAAGGAAGGCCGTTGGCTCGCCTACTCGCTGAACAAGCAGCGGGACCTATCCACCGACGTGGGCCGCTTTATGAGCGATGCGGCCACCGCCTACGCCGTGCTTTCGTTGGAAGAAACCAATAGAAAGCCGCTTCTGTCCAAGCGGACTGGAAATCTCCAGTTAGACGCCAGCCGCTGAGATCCGACGCTCAATCCGGGCGACCGAACTTCAGGCCCATCCATTCGCTTTAATTTGTGTTCGCTCCGCGGCGACCCTCCGCAAACCGCAGCATGTTATTATCCATCTACTCAGGAGCGCCGCCGATACGGTATTGTGGCTTGCGAATGGTTCGATTTCGTGCGCGATCAGTCATCATGCTCTGCATGTTCATGGCGGAAGGATTCGCTCAAAAGGCGCCTCCCACTCCCGACCGTCCATGGGATGTGCCTGCGGGCCAGCAGCAGCTGAAGGGCTCGGCGCGGCCAGCTCCAGCCTTTCTCCCGGATCCAGCGAAAATCTACAGTCTCGCCGACCTGGTCAACATCGCCGAGCAGAATAACCCGCAGACACGCGTGGCATGGGAGAACGCGAGGGCCCGCGCGGCCGATCTGGGGATTGCGAGAGCCGCACTTTATCCCACACTCGCTGCCATTGCCCTCGCCGAGAGTGCGCGCAACAACATTTTCTTCGCGCCGAATTTCTATCGGCAGACTGCAGACACATTTTCTCCCTTGATTCATCTGGAGTACGTCATCTTCGATTTCGGCAGGCGATCGCAGGAGATAGCCATGAGCAGGAGCAATCTTCTGGCCGCCGACTTTCAATTCAACGATACTCACCGCCGGATCATCTTCCAGGTGGGCGTATTTCCCTACACTGGGCATCACCGGCGACGCTGGTTTGGCCCGGAGCTACGGACAGCAAGATCAAACACCGGGAATCTATTCCCAAACGCAAGAGTTCTGGAATGCCCGGCTCAGCTTAGCTGGACCTTGTTTGACGGGTGGGCGCGGGAAAACCGGCTGGCCAAAGCTAAAGCTGACCAACGCCAGCTTCCGCGGACCTGGATGCGATTCGCGATCAAGTGGAAAACGAGGTGTGGTCCGCCTACTCGACAGCGCGCACCGCGCTTCGAATGGAGCATGAAGCGACTTCCTGCTATTTCCGGTCATCAAATAACCGGTATGGTGCGGTTCATCGGGTCGATTGTCGTAGCAGGTCTACTAGCCCTGAGTGCCTGCGGCTCTCATGAATCCGTAGAACAGCGGCATCGCGACGCGAACTCGCCGGCAGGGAAGGTCGGGCAAGCTGCTCATAAGGCTGCCGTAGAGGCCGATAAAGCCGGTCGGGTCGTCGCGCGAAAGCTGGACAAGGCTGCGCACGACGCTCATGAAGGCTGGAAAGAAGCAGCCCGCAAGGATCAGGACAAGAAGTGAGAGGCCTGGCGGCGACGTCTTTTGTAGATCGACACGTCAAGCTGCATAACTGATCGTCGGATCGCACAATAGCGTGCGACACGTTTTGCTGTTAACCCCAATCAGTTCGAGCACCCCGGACTGTTTGCAGAAATGGACCACGAACTGCGGCCTATGACTATGATTCTGAAAGCGTTCCTTGGAATAGCAATAGAGGTGGTCGCGGTCCTCCCAATCCAAACGAGGATTCGTGTGAAAACCGTGAGACCTGATCAGCTGGCGAGCTTCGGAGAGTGACATGAAATACCTGACCTTGATGAAATAGCTCAGATCGGCGCAGGATTCAATACTCCCGCCGGATCTATACTCCTTAGGTGTAGTCAGGTAGGAAAATTCTCATGCAATAAAAAGGCGGCGCGGTGGAGAGGTCCGCATTACACTCTAAAGCACGATCATTCGCCTGAGGGTCGCAGCAGAGCGGGTGCCTTAGCGCTCTGCTCTGAATATAGCCGACGTGACGCCTTCCGGGAAGTAATCGATGTGCAGAGAGACATAGAAAGCAATCGGACTGGCAATCCGCCACGCGCTTGAGGCGCGATCCGTGACTAGCCACAGCATTGCGTAACGTAAGTTAGCAATGATTTCGAAACAGGCGAGAAAGCCCCATCTTCCACCCCAGGCTCGCGACTGCCGCGGCCATGAGCAAGGATAGTGGAGTTGACTCTGGCGCGGCAGAATCAGCCGAAACCGTGAAGGAGCCGGTTCCTGATGACCAGCGAAGAGGTGTACCAGCACGCACGACCGAAATTTGGCCGAATACTGGCCCAATTGGATCAAACTGCGCTGAGAGAAAGAAATCGTTGCCACTGGGGCCAGCGCTTTCTTCCCAACGGTTAAATCCATTCGCCCGCATGATCTCAAAAAGGCACTCGCTGTTGGTGGACTGTGATGGACAATCGTTCGTCATTGCCGAGTTCGCGGCGCCAGTCAGGTCAAAAGTCATTGTCTCAGTATCAGCCGGAAATATCAGGTACGGAACAGCTACTACAAACTCCGAAAAGAGACCAGACGACGCATCATACAGGAAAGACCCAGTGGGCAACAGGTCCACATAATAAGGGCTGTCGTTAGTGAACGCGACCGAATAGCGGATTGGGATTGCCAGGCAGGGGATCGCCAAACAGTTTGCGGCTATAATCGCGAGGCAGCGTGAAAGTTGAATATGCTTTATCAAAGCTGAACAGGGCACCCAGCAAAAGCGTCCTTTGCTTGGTAATCCTATTTCCCTGGCTGAGTCTAGCGGCTGAGTTCAAACGTTGTCAATGATTCTCAGTACCAGTTCACCCCCTGCAAAATAGATGGGGAGCACCACCCATATAACAGCCTCGTTATACGCCGTTAGGAT
>CAWCYQ010000044.1:0-37379 GCA_963799755.1 Terriglobia bacterium
TGAGCGCGGTAGGAATCGAACCTACAACCTAGTGATTAAGAGTCACTTGCTCTGCCAATTGAGCTACGCGCCCTGCTTAGGATGGGAAAGGCTGATGTGGCGACAAGCGCCTAAACAAATATAACATCCGCTTCCCGTTCCATTCCCACGTTCGCTTTGCTCCTATATCAGTCGGATTGCTATGAATAAGAGATGGCCCAAGACCCGTTACTAGCAGCCGCTATAGAAGAAGCGCGCCTCGGACTGGCGGAGGGCGGCATCCCTATCGGCTCCGTCCTGGTGTACGAAGCTCGCATAATCGGGCGCGGCCACAATCGTCGGGTTCAGAAAGGAAGTGCCATCCTGCATGGCGAAATGGATTGCCTGGAGAACGCCGGCAGGCTTTCTGCTCGCGTCTACACGCAGTCCGTCCTTTACACCACGCTGTCGCCTTGCCCGATGTGCACGGGCGCTATCCTGCTCTATAAAATTCCGCGTGTTGTCGTCGGCGAGAATCAAACTTTTCTTGGTGCGGAAGAAAGTCTCCGCGCGGCTGGGGTCCAAGTGGACGTTCTTCAAGACCGCGAATGCATCGAACTGATGACTGAATTTATCGCCGCCAAGCCAAATCTCTGGCACGAAGACATAGGCGTTTAGAGTCACCGCTATTTCTTGTCCCGGCTCGCCAGCACGGACTCTGCGTAATAGTTCACCACCTTAGCCTCGCTGCGCGCGACTTCGTAAAAGGCGGATCGCAGAACCTGCTCTTTCGCCTGGAACAGGCCTTGTCTGATCTCTTCCTGAACGCGCGGATCGCTCAACTGTCTTTGTCCCGCCGGTTCTTTGGAAATTAGTTTAATAATGCGGTAACCATCCGTCGTATGGATCACCGGCGAAACTTGCCCCGGAGTCATTGCCAGGATATCTTTCCGTAACTCCGGGTTTGCTTTGTCTAAAGCCGACTCCGGTACGAAGCCGACGTCTCCGCCATTCGACGCGAATTGATCTTCCGAATAGCTTTGCGCAAGCTGGCCGAAATCTTCACCTTGCCGGATACGCATATCGAGCATCTGAATCTTATTTCGCGCCTGCTGATCGTTCTGCGCCTTGTCGTTCTTCAGGTTGTTGACATTCGGGTCGGGATTGGACGTTACCAGAATCTGCGCCAACCGCACCTTATTCTCCGGCAAATTGAAGCTTGCCTTATTCGCATTGTAGAAGCTCGCGACTTCCGCATCCGAAATCGAGATATGCGACCCGATTTCTTTATTGATCAATTTCTGGACGCTCAAGCCGCGCCGGATCTGCGCCTTCAGATCCGGTATAGTCATCTTTTGCTGATCGAGTAATTTTTGGAATTGCTCCCGGGTGTAAGGCGCCTTGAACTCGTTGAACTTGGCATCCACGTCTCCGTCCGAGGCCAACAGCCCTTCCTTTTCCGCTCGCTGCAGCAGAATTTCGTTATCGATCAACGTTCTCAAGGCCTCTAGCCGAATCTGCGTAAGCTGATCTGCGCTTGTCTTCGCGGGCGAGTTGGAGAACTGCGCGGCTAGCGCGCGATCCAGTTCCGAGTAAGTGATCGGCCTGCCGTTTACCGTGGCCGCCACATTCTTCGAAATCGGATGTGAGCAGCCTGCCAGGAGCGCTAAACATCCCAAAACGGTCAGCGCTGCTCCGTAAGATCCCGTCCGCCTGATCCTCGAGCTCATCAACCTTAGACTTTGACTCTCTTGATTTCTTCGACGAGCGCCGGAACGATTTCGAACAAGTCTCCCATTACCGCGTAGTCGGCGGTTTCAAAGATCGGTGCATTCTCATCTTTGTTAATGGCTATGACAGTATGCGAGCCTTTCATGCCCACCAAATGCTGAATTGCGCCCGAAATTCCGACCGCCAGGTAGAGTTTCGGTGAAACCGTCTGGCCAGAACTGCCCACCTGCCGTTCCATCGGCAGCCAGCCGTTATCACATATGGGGCGCGATGCCGCCAGTTCCGCTCCCAAAGCTCGTGCCAATTCCTCTACCAGCGGCATGTTTTCTTTTTCTTTGATGCCTCTGCCTACCGATACGATGATCTCGGCCGCTCCCAGATCGACGGAACGCTGAGCCTCCCGAAAGGGCTTTTCTGGTTTACTTCGAATCTGTGAAGACTCGAGGTGAACCGCGAGTTTCTCTACCGGTGCCTTGTTACTCCCGGGCTCTGCGGCCCGGAATGCGCCAGCTTGGATCGAGATAAACTCGGGATCGCTCGAGACGCGGACGTTCGCGCTCAACTTGCCCTGGAAGAGCTGCCTGACAAACAGGATCTGCCCGCCCTCCGTCTTTACGTCAACCACGTCGCTCACCAGCTCTTTACCAAACCGGGTGGCCAATTTGGGGGCATAATCTCTCACCTGGTAAGTGTGCGGAAACACCACGGCCTTCGCTTGTTGCGATGTGATCAACTGTTCGAGTGCCGCCGTGTAGCCCTCCGGCGTGTAGTCGCCCAGCAGAGGATGATCAAGCGCGAACAGTTTTTCCACCCCGTAAGTCGCAGCTTCTTCCGCGAGTTCCTGAATACCCGCGCCTGGAACCGCCGCCTGCAATGGAGTATTGAGTGCTTGAGCAATCTTTTGAGCCGCAGCCACCGCCTCAAAAGACAACTTGTTCCATTTCCCGCCGCGCTGCTCCAGAACCGCCAGAACGCTCATATCACTCGCACCTCGAACTTCAATTTCTCGACCAGTTGGTGTGCAATTTCCTTGGGACTACCGGAGAGTACTTGCGTTTGCTTGGTATGTTGCGGAGCGTAGATGTTGTCGATGGCGACGGAAGCAGTTCTGTCCACATTCAGTTCCGCCGCCGCGAGCGTCTGTATGGTCTTTGTTTTGGCTTTCTTGATGCCCATCAGAGTGGCATAGCGCAGCTTCTTGATGCCGGATTGAATGGTCAGCACGGCCGGCAGCGGAAGCGTTATATTTTGAAACCATCCATCTTCCAGTTCGCGCTTCACCCGGACCGCATTATCTTGCGGTTCTACTTCCATCACAATTGTTGCGTGCGAATAGCCCAGGAGTTCGGCGACGATGACTCCCGTCTGGCCGTAACCGAGATCATCGGATTGCAGCCCTGTCAGGACCAGTTGCGGAGATTCCGCCGCGATCGCCTGTGCCAGAAGCCGCGCCGTCACCAGCACATCGAGGCCAGGTTGTTCTCCTGTTTCTATATGGATCGCCCGGTCCGCGCCTTTCGCCAGCGCCTCCCGAATGGTCTGCGCGGTTCGCTGTGGTCCCAGAGAGAGTACGATCACTTCGCCGCCGAGCTTTTCTCGTAATTGCAGAGCTTCTTCGAGCGCATAGGCGTCGGGTTCGTTCATTTCATAGCTGGTCTCGCTCTCATCCAGCCATTTGCCTTCGCTATTCACCCGTAGTAAGGAATCCCGCGCGGGAACTTGCTTGACGGAAACTATGATTTTCATAGGCGGATTCGAAGGCAGGCCTGGGGCACTCTTCCATTATGACGGGAGCAAGGAAACCCAGTCCGGCACGGGCGATTCTGCGAATGGCCAGGCCGCCTATTGCTCAAATCGCTTGAAAATCAGGCAGCCGTTGGTGCCGCCAAATCCAAAGCTGTTGGAAAGTGCATATTCGATCGGCAGCTTCCGTGCCTGATTCGGAACGTAATCGAGATCGCACTCCGGGTCAGGTACTTCGTGATTGATTGTCGGCGGCGCAATCTGGTCGCGCAGCGCCAATACCGTAAGGCCGGCTTCGAGCCCACCCGCCCCGCCGAGCAGATGCCCCGTCATGGATTTAGTAGAGCTAACCGCCAGCTTGTAGGCGTGATCGCCGAAAGCGCGCTTCATCGCCAGCGTCTCTGCCCGATCACCGAGTCCGGTCGAGGTGCCGTGAGCGTTGATATATTGCACCTGAGACGGTTCGATGCCGGCGTCGCGCAGCGCATTCCGCATCACGCGATAGCCGCCCTCCCCATCCTCCGGCGGCGCCGTGATGTGGTGCGCATCCGCGCTCATGCCGTAGCCGACCATCTCGGCCAGGATCCTGGCGCCTCTTCGCCGGGCATGTTCCAGTTCTTCCAGCACCAGGATGCCTGACCCTTCGCCCACCACAAACCCGTCCCGCCCGGCATCCCACGGCCGCGACGCTCTTGGCGGCTCATCGTTGCGCGTCGAGAGAGCCCGCATCGCGGCAAATCCGCCGATACCCATCGGCGTAATGCAGGCTTCGGTGCCGCCCGAGATCATCACATCCGCATAGCCGTGCTGAATAAGGCGGAACGAATCGCCCACCGAGTGCGCGCTGGTCGTGCAGGCGGTCGCGGTAGCAGAATTCGGTCCCTTCGCGCCGTACTTGATTGAGACCTGGCCACTCGCCAGATTCACTATGATGGCGGGAATGAAGAATGGCGAGATCCTGCCCGGACCCTTCTCGAGAAGGTTCCTGTGCTCACGCTCGATCACCTCGAACCCGCCGATTCCACTTCCGATGAAAACGCCCGTCGTATCCGCCTCTGAACCGGTGGCAGCGCCAAGCCCTGCGGACCGCATGGCAAATTCGCTAGCCGCCATCGCGAACTGAATGAACCGGCCCATCTTCTTTACTTCTTTTTTATCGACGTAAAGAAGAGGATCGAAATTCTTCACCTCGCCGGCGATTCGACAAGCAAAACCCGATGCGTCGAATTGACTGATCGTGCCGATTCCATTTTGGCCCGCGCGTATGCCGGCCCAAGTCTCTTCCGTGCCGATGCCAACCGAACTTAGTAAGCCGACGCCTGTGACAACTACTCTTCGCGGAGCCATGATCTTCCGGAGTGCTTTCCGCGCCGTCTCAAAAAGCCTGCCCGCAACTACTTCTTCTTCGCCTCGATGTAGTCGATAGCGTCTTTGACCGTCTTGATTTTTTCGGCGTCTTCATCCGGGATATCAAGGTCAAAAGCTTCTTCGAAAGCCATCACCAGTTCGACGATGTCGAGGGAGTCTGCGCCCAGGTCATCTACGAAGGAAGCACTCGGGTCCACCTGGTTCTCGTCCACTCCCAGTTGTTCCACGATGATTTGCTTTACTTTCTCTGCTACCGGCATTTTGTGTTCTCCTGTGTTCGCAAATTCTCCGTACCGCCCCGGTTACGCTGCGCGGTTCAACTCACTACCGTACCTCATCGACATTCCTGCCGGTCTGGAAGTTCTTGCCCAGCCGTTTACCATGTAGGCATAGTCAACCGGTTTGAATATCTTATATCTTCACGGTTTTGCTTCCAGCCCTCAATCGCGTAAGGCGCAGTTTTTTAGAGTAAAACTCGGTTCCCTGGGAATACGTATCGATATCCCCGACTTGGTGGAAGGAGATTTCGAGCACTTTACGATTCGACGCCAAATCAAGTTTATCGAAGAGCGTGTCGGAAACGAAGCGGTTACCCTGATCGGCTCCAGCCTCGGAGGCTATCTCGCAGCTTTGTACGCGTCCCGTTGTCGCCAGGTTGAACGGCTCGTATTGCTCGCGCCTGCCTTCGGCTTCTACGATCTCTGGGTGGCTGCACTTGGGCGCGAACGTATAGCAAGTTGGCGAAGCGAAGGGACGATCAATGTTTTTCATTATGGAGAAGGTAAAGAAATGCCGCTCTCCTACAGTTTTATTCAAGACGCCCAAAGTTTGGATCCGTTTCCAATCACTCCGCAACCGGTGCTCATCTTTCATGGAGATCGTGATCCTGTGGTACCCGTGGAGCAGTCCCTGAAGTTCTTGCAAGCCAACCCCCATGCCAGGCTAGTACGTTTTGGTGAATCCGGTCACGAACTGACCGACGTACTAGAGAGTATCTGGCGGGATGCAGAGGACTTTCTGCTTGGAGAGAACGTGTTTGGCTAAATATTTTCGAGATGCGGGATCTGCTCCGCAACGGTTTGCTGATATAAACTGTAATCATCGGTCAGAGCACTCGGTCATATTCTTGGAACTGCCGTTTGGCTGTGACGTCCAAGCTCATGATCGAGTCTAGTCGCGACAAGTGTTATTTCCGGAGCGTGTAGTGACGAGCGACGTGGAAAAGGAAACTGTGGAGCGTCCCGAGACGTTCAATTCCGCTAATTACGCGAATGGGTTTAGGCCCGGTGAAAATCGGGGTGCGCCCAACGATCACTTAGATCGGCTCCTGATGTCGACAAACATCGAGGAACCTTGGTACAAGTCGATCGTTCGAGGGATTCGCGAAACGCTGAATCCGCCCAAGCTGCCTCCCCTTGAATTGACGTCACGGCCGATTGAGACTGCCGAAATGGAGGACATGGTCTCGATCGAGCAGCCGTGGTTCAAATCCCTGGTCAGCAACATCAGGGAACTGATCCATCCCCCTAAGCTTCCGCCGCTCGAGGTCACCTCCAAGCCGGTCGAGGTCGGGACGATCTGGGGTGCTTACGGAGGTGGTGAAAAAAGGTCCGGCCTCGTCTCGATCCTGATCCACGTCGGCGTGATTGGATTGATGCTGCTTGTTTTCCAGGCGCCAAGCATCCAAAAGAAAATCCATGACTGGGGCCCGGTCGTCTACGTTCCACCCTACAAAATGCCGGCGGCTGCTCAGAAAGCGGGTGGCGGTGGTGGAGGTGGCCAGAAGGTGCCGACGCCAGTCAGTAAAGGTGCGCCCCCGAAGTTTGCGCCCAAGCAGTTCATCCCGCCCGCTTTCAAGGTCCCGACCCCGAAGCTCCCTGTTGTACCCACTATTACAGCGCCCGTGCCGCAGATCCAGGCCCCCGATTATGGTGATCCTTTATCCAAGATTTCGCCGTTGTCGGGCGGCCAGGGCGCGCATGGATTGGGCAGCGGCACGGGCGGCGGCGTCGGAAGCGGAAACGGTGACGGATACGGACCGGGTAGCGGCGGCGGAATGGGCGGCGGGGTTTACAGGGTCGGCGGCGAAGTATCGGCTCCTGTGCTGATCAGCAAGACAGAACCGGAATACTCGGAAGAGGCGCGCAAAGCGAAATATTCCGGAACAGTGCTTTTGTCTCTTGTGGTCGGCGCCGACGGCTTGCCGCGCGATATCAAAGTAATCCGCCCGCTCGGTCTTGGCCTGGATGAAAAGGCTGTTGAAGCGGTTCAGAAATGGCGCTTCCGTGCGGGCGTAAAGGGCGGCCATCCCGTTGCTACGCAGGCCACCATAGAAGTGAGCTTCCGGCTGCTGTAAATCCGATAGTCAAATGTCGGAGCACCAGTCGATCTTATTGCTCCGGCAATTTTCGCACGGGCAGATTCTTCTCAAATGTTCGAATGAGTAGATTCCCGTGCTGTGTCCATCGCTCCAGTAGATCCTTACCGCGTACTGTCCAACCGCTTCCACGGAGTTCATCTTCAACGTGGGCTTGAACATCGGAAACGGCTCAGGCTTTGAATAATTCGATTTTTGCGGCTCCGTCCCATGGGCGCCGGAGCAGGTCGCGCAGGGGCATTGGTCGCGCAGGTAGGCCAGTGAATAATCACTGTGATGCCCATCCCGCCAGTCTATTTTGATGCCGGTCGATTTTGAGATCGCTATGTGTTCCGGATCGGCTGCTGCCGGAAGAGTTTCCGTTTCTTCTCGCATTTGCTTCTAAGTACCGCTTTGCATGCGTTCGATATCGCGCACGCCCGGAATCCTCCGGAAAGCTGTAATGACTCGTTCGAGTTGCTTCTTGTCGTTGATGTCGATGGTGATGTCTATCACCGCGCTGTTATCCGTCCGCTTCTCGTCGCCGCGCGCCTCCAGGGTTCGGATGTTGCTCTTTTCGCCATCCAGAATCGACGTCAGTTGATGCAGAATACCGGGCCGGTCATCTGTGTAGATGACTACTTTTACCGGCAGCGGCTCGCTGGCGCTGCGCGTCCAGTCCACTGCAATCTTTCGCTCCGGCTCATACAGCAGCTTCTGCACATTCGGACACTGGGCTGAGTGGACGGCAATGCCCTTTCCGCGCGTTATGTACCCCACTATTTGCTCGCCCCGAACCGCATTGCAGCACTTGGCCCGGTAAACCAGTACATCGTCGGCGCCCTTCACGTGGATCGTGAGGTCGCCGTTAGCCAGCGCTCCGTCTGTCTGCAACTGAGGGATGCGCGGCGGCAAAGGTAATGTAGGGGCTGCGTTCTCCGCGTTCTCCTGCGGCATCGCTTTTTGCAAAACCTGTCTTGCCGAAAACCGTCCGAAACCCAATGCGGCATATAAATCGTCCGCTTTGCTGACTCCGTATTCGGAAGCAACAGAGGCCAGGTCATTCTGCGAAAGACGGCCCAAACTGACGCCCATCCGCCGGGCTTCCTTCTCGAGTGATTTCTGCCCGATCTCTACTGCCTTTGCGCGCTCGACGGCGTTGATCACGTGCCGGATCTTGTTTCTGGCCCGTGCCGTCCTCACCACCGACAGCCAGTCCCTGCTCGGCTGGTGGCCTTGTTGCGTGAGAATTTCTACCACGTCGCCGTTGCGCAAAGTCGATTTCAACGGTTTGATTACGCCATTTACGCGCGCGCCGGTACACGTATTGCCGACATCGCTGTGGATCGCGTATGCAAAGTCAATCGGCGTGGCTTCTCGCGGCAGAACGATCACTCGTCCTCGAGGCGTGAACGTGTACACCTCTTCTCCGTAGAGATCCATCTTCACTGTAGAGAGGAAGTCGCCGGAATCCTTCATCTCCCGCTGCCATTCCACTAATTGCCGCAGCCACGCGATCCGCTGGTCGTCCAGCGCGGGCCCCTTGCTGCCTTCCTTGTACTTCCAGTGTGCTGCGATGCCCTCTTCGGCAATTCTGTGCATCTCTTCGGTGCGAATCTGCACCTCGAACGTCACTCCGCCTGGCCCAATCACTGAGGTGTGAAGCGATTGGTAGAGGTTGGGTCGCGGCATGGCAATAAAATCCTTGATTCGCCCGGGCACCGGATGCCACTCGTTATGGATCACGCCCAAAGCGGCGTAACAGTTCTTCACTGAATCCGTCACAATGCGGATCGCGAGAATGTCATACACCTGGTCAAGCGTGATCTTCTGCCGTTTCAGCTTCAAATAGACTGAGTACGCGCGTTTCACACGCCCGTCCACGCGTGCCGGAATATCCTCCCGAACCAGGCGCTGTTCGATGTCGGTCTGTACCCGGCCCAGCCACTTCTCGTACTCCTGGCGTTTAGATTCGATCTCCCGTATCAGATCCGCCGCTGCCTCGGGATGAAGCGTTTCGAATGCCAGGTCCTCCAACTCACCGCGAATCTTCCCCATCCCGAGCCGGTGCGCGATGGGCGCATAGATATCGATCGTTTCCTGCGCGATGTGCTCTTGACGTTCGCGCGGCAGGCATGCGATCGTCCGCATATTATGCAAGCGGTCGGCGAGTTTCACGATAATCACCCGGATATCGGTGGTCATCGCCAGCAGCATCTTCCGCAAGCTCTCCGCCTGCCTGTCCTCGCGGTTGGCGAAGCTGATCTTGGTCAGCTTCGTTACTCCGTCTACGCAGCGCGCCACGTCCTCGCCGAACGTTTCACGAATCTGGTCGAGCGTGATCGCCGAATCTTCCAGCACATCGTGCATCAAGCCGGTTTGCAGGCAGATCAGGTCCATCTGCATGTCCGCCAGGATATGGGCCACTGCTAGCGGATGCGTAATATACGGTTCGCCCGATTTGCGTTGTTGATTTTTGTGAGCTTCCGCCGCAAACCGGTAAGCTCGATCGAGTGTCTTCAGGTCCTCTTTCGGTCGCAGTTCGCGAACCTTCTCCTCCAAACTGCGAAACAGCTCTTCCGCTTGGGGGATATTCAACACACTCGAAGACATTCGTGGCTGACTACTAGGTTAGACGACCGGCCGGGCAGTGGAGATGCTGTAACCTCAATCGAACCGGGAAGCGTCCGCTAGAATTGAGCCTTCAGGAAAACAAATGTTCAAATCGCAGGTAGATGGTACCGGATTGCTCGTAGCGGTCGCGGCCGCCGCATTGTCCTTGATGCTTTTCTCAGCCGGTCCGTTTGACTGGTTGGGCAGTATTTGTGGCCTCGCACTTTTGCTCATAGTACTCGGTTACGACCGGGAAGGGTATCGATCGGTTTTCGAGAGTATGGGCTTTGCGGCGACGGTCGGACTCTGCCTCACCATAGCGTCGACGATTATCCTGCGTGTGTTAGCTGGAACCCTGGCGCAACCGGCGCCGATCGCAGGCCGGATCGGCAGCGAGTGGATGCCGGCCATTTGGTTATTCGTAACCGTTGTGTTCTGCCTGATTGACCGGGCCCGAATGGGTGCCAGGCTGCCGCAAGTTGCTATCCCATCAACACCCTTCGCTCCGAGAGTCATCGCCCCTGCGCCCGCGCCGCCCGCTCCTTCACCCGCACCGCCTGTTTCTGCTCCCGCACCGCCTGCTCCGGAACTGCCGCGCCCACTTGCCAGGGAAGCTCCACCCGCCCCGCCGCCTCCCGCAGTTGGTCCGCGTCCTGCGTTCACGCAGCCTACTTTCAGCCAGTCTGCCCCTGAGCCCGTTGCCACTCCGGCACCATCCCCCGTTCCTCAGGCGCCTCCCATGGCTGCTCCACAGCCCGCCTACGCTCCGCCGCCACAGCCAGCCTACGCTGCTCCTCCGCCGCAGCCGGTCTATGCTCCTCCTCCTCCTACTCCACCTCCTCCGCCTCAGGTCGCGCCGGCAGCGCCCGGTAAGGAAGCTATGATTTACGTCACTCTGGTAGGCGAAGGTCTGAACGTGCTGCGGGCGGTGCGTGCCGAGAACTTGGGCCGTGACTACTACAGAATCGTCGAAGAAATGCCGGAAGGCGAGACCTGGCAATACGGGCCCGGTCAAGTGGTCCGCTGCAAGAAGAGAAACCTGTCGAGCGGCAAGGCAATGGTCGCCTTCGAAGAGGCACAACGCGCCGGCTGATGTCTTGGATTTGAATCATGACACTCAAGGAAGAGGCGGTCGTTGAACTGCAGACTCCCAGCGGCCCGATGCGTTGTTACATCTTTCAGCCCGCCGCCGCGAGTAAATGTCCCGGCGTTCTCTTCTACTCGGAGATCTTTCAGGTAACTGGCCCCATCCGTCGAACGGCTGCGCTGATCGCCGGTCAAGGCTACTTGGTAGCAGTACCGGAGGTGTATCACGAGATCGAACCCGCAGGCACGGTGCTGGCTTATGATCAGGCCGGCGCAGATAAAGGCAACGCTGACAAATACGCCAAGGACCTATCGTCCTACGATGCTGATACCCGCTCGCTGATTGACTATCTGAACTCTCGCGAAGACTGCACCGGACGTTTGGGAGCGGTCGGCATTTGCCTGGGCGGTCATCTTGCATTCCGCGCGGCAATGAACCCGGAAATTCGGGCCACTGCGTGCTTCTATGCCACGGATATCCACTCCGGCACTCTCGGCAAAGGCAAGCAAGACGATTCGCTCGCGCGTGCCTCCGGGATCAAAGGCGAGCTCCTCCACATCTGGGGGCGTCAGGATCCCCATGTCCCGCTCGCCGGGCGCAATCTCATCAAAGCGCGGCTGGAAGAAGCCGGCGCCAATTTTCAATGGCTCGAAGTGAACGGCGCGCACGCCTTCATGCGCGATGAAGGATACCGCTACGATCCGGCTCTCGCTTACGCTTGCTACGGTCTGATTTTTGAGCTGTTTCACCGGCAATTGTCCCGGTAAAAGCCTCCCGATACTAAAAGCCTATGTAAGCGTCTAAGTCGATGTAAGTCCCTGTGTCAGGAGGGGAGTTGATATGCGTAGAGTCTCTTATTTCATCATTTCGGCCGCTTTGGTTCTCGTTCCTTGCTCGTTTGCGATCGGCCAAAGCACTCACGATGATCCTTACGTTCAGGGATCGGCCAGCGAATCCAAGCTGATTCAGCAGGTTCGTCATGAGCTCCTCATGCTCCCGTATTACTCCGTATTCGACGACTTGGGCTTTCGTGTGAACGGCTCGACCGTGACCCTTGTGGGAGCAGTTACCAGGCCTACCCTCAAATCCGACGCTGAGAACGTGGTGAAGCGTATTGAGGGTGTGACGCAGGTTGTTAATCAGATCAAGGTTCTGCCTCTCTCTCCGATGGATTGGCAGATCCGCCGCGCGGTCGCCCGGGCTATTTATGGTGACCCCCAGATCGGCACCCGCTATGGCTATCAGGCATTGCCCAGCATTCACATAATCGTCGAGAATGGGAATGTCACGCTCGAAGGCGTCGTAGCCAATCAGTTTGATAAAAATCTGATCAACGTGCGAGCGAACTCCGTACCGAACGTCTTCAAGGTCACGAACAATCTTCAAGTCGAGAAGAGCTAGGGAATAACCTGCACTTCAAGCGCGCTCGGCTGCGTCGATTCTAGCCTGGGCGCGCTGCGAAGCGCGTAGAGCGGTCTCCGCGGCATCGGCTTCATGTGCGTTTTTCAATGCCTGATTCGCTTCTTCCAGCTCGCGCCGCGCCGTATCCACCTGAATGTTCCGAGCGTACTCCGCGCTATCCGCCAGCACGCGCACATGATTGTCGAACACTTCAACGAACCCACCGTCGATCACCAGCACCTGCTTGCCGCTGCTGCCGCCCTCGTAGGTCAATACGCCTGCGCCCAGCGCGCTCAGTAGCGGAGCGTGCCCGGGAAGCACGCCCATGTACCCTTCTTTGCCCGGTAGCTCGGCTTCTCGAACCTGTTCGTCCACTAACCGCCGCTCCGGGGTAGCTACCTCGAGGTGGAACGTATCCGGCGCCATATCAGCTCTTCATATTCTTGGCTGCTTCGAGCACGTCCTCGATCGTGCCCTGCATATAGAATGCCTGCTCCGGCAGTGCATCATGCTGCCCTTCGACGATTTCCTTGAAGCTGCGAATCGTGTCTTCGAGCTTCACGTACTTGCCTGGACGCCCCGTGAACTGCTCCGCCACGTGGAATGGCTGCGAGAGGAATCGTTGAATACGCCGCGCCCGCGCCACTGCCTGTTTGTCTTCGTCGCTCAACTCGTCAATTCCGAGAATCGAGATGATGTCCTGCAGATCTTTGTACCGCTGCAGTGTCTGCTTGACCCGCTGCGCCACGTCATAGTGCTCTTCACCTAGAATGTTCGGATCGAGAATGCGCGACGTCGAAGCCAGCGGGTCCACGGCCGGATATATTCCAAGTTCTGAAATCGCGCGCGAAAGGTTGGTCGTGGCGTCGAGATGCGCGAACGTGGTTGCCGGAGCCGGATCGGTATAGTCGTCGGCCGGCACGTAAATTGCCTGCACAGAAGTGATCGAGCCGCGCTTCGTCGAGGTAATCCGCTCCTGCAGATCACCCATTTCGGTAGCGAGATTCGGCTGGTAACCGACCGCCGACGGCATGCGCCCGAGCAGCGCGGAGACTTCGGAACCAGCTTGTGTAAACCGGAAAATATTGTCGATAAAGAGCAGCACGTCCTGGCCCTCTTCGTCGCGGAAATACTCAGCTACTGTCAAACCGGTCAGACCTACGCGCAGACGCGCGCCGGGCGGTTCCGTCATCTGCCCATACACCAGCGCTACTTTTGATTTCCGCCAGTCGTGCGGATCCACAATGCCCGCTTCCTGCATTTCGATCCACAGATCATTGCCCTCCCGGGTCCGCTCGCCCACGCCGGCAAACACGGAAACACCGCCATGCTTCATCGCAATGTTGTTGATCAGCTCCTGAATAATAACCGTCTTGCCGACGCCCGCGCCCCCGAAGAGGCCGATCTTTCCGCCGCGCAGATAAGGCTCGAGCAGATCCACCACTTTAATTCCCGTCTCGAACATCTCGAGACTTGTCGCCTGCTCGTCAAAGGCCGGTGCCGCGCGGTGAATAGGCGCATGATTCTCGGTCTCTATCGGCCCCATATTGTCGACAGGCTGTCCCAAAACATTCAGCACCCGGCCGAGAGTTTGCTTGCCGACCGGGACCGTGATCGGCGCACCGGTGTCGACCGCCTTCATGCCGCGAACCAAGCCGTCCGTGGGCTCCATGGCGATCGTGCGTACGCGTCCTTCGCCGATCTGCTGCGCCACTTCCGCGGTGATATCGATCTTCATCGGCGTGTCGTAGCCTTCACTCGTCACATGTACCGCGTTGAAGAGCCTGGGCACGTGCCCTTCCGGGAACTGGATCTCAATGGTGGGACCCGCCACCTGTATCACGCGGCCTTCCGCTACGCCCTCTGTCGCCATATCCTCACTCCTAATCTCGTGCGCCTTTAGCCGGTCGATTGCTCGCCGCTTTACGCCAGCGCCGCGGCGCCGCTCACAATTTCAATGATTTCGCGGGTGATGCTCGCTTGCCGGACGCGATTCAGATTCAGTGTCAGATCCTGAATGACGTCTCCCGCGTTCTTGCTCGCCGCATCCATGGCAGTCATGCGCGCCGCATGATAGGCCGAGACCGACTCGAGCATGGCCCGATAAATTTCCATCTCGACATACCGCGGCAGCAGTGCTTTCAGCAACTCCTGTGGCGGCTGCTCATAGATGTAGTCCACCTGCCGCTCGTCTTTGCCTTCCTGTTTGCCTTCCTGCTCTTTTTCTTCCGGCAATTCGACCGGTAAGATTTTTCGCAGCACCAGGTTCGGCGCCATCGCGCTCTTGAATTCATTTACTGCGACGTAAACCGCGTCGGCTTCGCCTTTGGTGTAGGCATCGATCATCTTGTCGGCGATCTCCCGGGCCTGCTCATACTTCGGCTTCTCGACAATTCCAATATGCTCGCCCGAAAGGGTATAATTGCGCCTGCGAAAGTGGTCGCGCCCCTTACGGCCGATAGCCTCGATCTGCAGCTCCGCCTGCTGATGATCGTCGATGAAGCGCTGCGCCATGCGGAACAAGTTTGCGTTAAAGGCACCCGCCAAACCTGTATCGCTGCTGACCAGAATAAGCTGAATCTTCTTCTCTTCCCGAACTTGCAGCAGGGGCATATCCGTGATCTCATCCAGATTCGCGGAAGCGCGCGACACATTCGCTAGTACTCGCGCCATCATATTGGCATAAGGCCGCGAGCCGAGCGCATGCTCCTGCGCGCGCCGCAGCTTCGCGGCAGACACCATCTTCATGGCCTTGGTAATCTGCTGCATGTTCTTGACGCTGCGAATGCGGCGCCGGAGGTCGATTAAACTCGGCATCGACTATACCTGCGCTGGCGTTTTCCTCGCTTCGTCCGCGGCGCTCGATGCGTTTCCATTGCTGTTGGCCTGTGCGGCAGAGCGATTCTCGCCCGTCTGTTCAGCCTTTGCTGCCGGTTTGGGCTTGGCTGCTTTCTCTTCCTTCTTCCTGAAGCGCTGCTCCTTGAACTCCTTCAGAGCGTCTTTGAGCTGCTGTTTAATCTCGTCGTTCAATTCGCGCTTTTCGCGAATGGCCTGTAGCACCTCTGGCTTACTGTTGTCGAGAAACTGGTAGAGCTCAGCTTCAAAACGCCGGATATCCTCGACCGCCACATCATCGAGAAATCCGTTTCCACCCGCAAAAATGATGGCCACCTGCTTTTCGACCGGAATCGGCGAATACTGCCCCTGCTTCAGCACCTCGACCCAACGCTTTCCCCGATTGAGCTGATCCTGCGAAGCCTTGTCGAGATCCGAGCCGAACTGTGCGAACGCTTCGAGATTCCGGTACTGCGCCAGTTCCAGGCGCAGACTGCCTGCCACCGAACGCATCGCTTTAATCTGCGCGCTTCCACCCACTCGACTTACCGAGAGACCAACGTTGATAGCGGGGCGCACATTCGAGTTAAAAAGGTCCGTTTCGAGGTAGATCTGTCCATCGGTGATCGAAATCACGTTCGTCGGAATGTACGCCGAAACGTCGCCAGCCTGCGTTTCGATGAATGGCAAGGCGGTCAATGAACCGCCGCCTTTTTCATCGTTTAACTTGGCCGCGCGCTCGAGCAACCGGCTGTGCAGATAAAATACGTCGCCTGGAAACGCCTCGCGTCCAGGCGGCCGCCGCAAAAGCAGCGAAATTTCGCGGTACGCCGCCGCGTGCTTCGATAAATCGTCATACACGCACAGCGCATGGCGCTTTGAATCCCGGAAAAATTCGCCGATCGCGCAGCCGGTGTACGGCGCTATGTACTGCATGGGAGCCGGATCGGAAGCCGTTGCTGCCACCACGATGCTGTACTCCATAGCGCCATGCTCTTCCAGGATTCGCACAACCTGGGCAACCGTCGAACGTTTCTGGCCAATAGCGACGTAGATACAAATCATGTCTTGGCCCTTTTGGTTGATGATCGTGTCGAGCGCCACCGTGGTCTTGCCCGTCTGCCGGTCTCCGATGATCAACTCGCGCTGACCGCGGCCGATCGGCACCATGGCGTCGATCGCTTTGATTCCGGTCTGCAAAGGCTGCTTGACCGACTGCCGATCCACCACTCCGGGAGCCAGTCTCTCCAGCGGATTAAATTCGGTCGTCGCGATCGCTCCCTTATCGTCGATCGGTTGCCCAAGCGCGTTGACTACCCGTCCGATCATCGCGTCGCCTACAGGAATCGAGATGATGCGCCCGGTTCGCCGTACCTGCTCGCCTTCCCTGATGTTGCTGTAGTCCCCAAGCAACACTACGCCCACCTGATCTTCTTCCAGGTTCAGGGCGATGCCCACGGTCTCCGGGCCGAATTCGACCAATTCGCCCGCCATCACGTTTTCCAAACCGAAAACGCGAGCGATTCCGTCGCCTACGCTGATGACCGAGCCGGTTTCGGATACGTTCGCAACCGCGTCGAAGTTCTGTATCTCCGACGTAAGAATGCGCGAAATTTCATCTGCTCTGATTTGAGCCATACTGTTCCAATCTTTCTCAGGTCTTCTCTATAGGTGCGACACCAGCCGCGACCGCATACTCTCCAGCTTGCCGCGAACCGTGGCATCGTACTCTACCGAGGCGACGTGCGCTCGGATCCCGCCAATCACTGCGGGGTCCACCCGATAGTGTCCCCGGATAAACTTTCCCAGCTTGGTGCCAAGAACTCGCTCAATCTGCTCGCGCTGTCCCCCGCTCAGCTCATGCGCGGATGTAATGTCGGCCGGGATCCACCCCGTCCGCTCGTCCACGATAGAGTCAAAACTCTCCTGTATGGAGGGCAGCTCACGTGTTCGCCGGTGAGATACAACCATCAGTAAGAAGTTCTTGATCAGACGGTGTAAGCCCATTTCGTCCGCCAGCTTGCCAATTACCGCCTGCTTGCGCGTTTTGTTAACCGCAGGCGAAAGCAGCACCCGCTCCAGATCTTTCGATGCTTTCAGCAGACCAGTCGCGTCCCTGAGTTGCCCACTAGCCGCTTCGGGCGTTAAACCGGAATTTGCCGCGAATACTGCTGTGGCCAGAGCCTCGGCATAATGTCTGGCGAGCGCGTCGATCATCTAGTTCTTTCCACGTTCGATGAGCCGGATAAAATCGTCTACGGGATTGCCGGGCTCGCCTTGCGCAAAACGCTCCTGCAGACGCCGTTCCGCCATTTCCAGCGCGATCCGGGCCGTTTGCAACTGAACGCGATTGGCTGCCTCCTGACGGAGCGCTTCTATTTCGTTCGGCGCGCTCTGATGGATTCGCGCTACTTCGAGCTCCGTCTGGTGCTGGATACGCTTGTGCTCGCGTTCCATCTCAATGTCAGCCTGCGCGCGAATCTTGTTAATCTCTCCCGCCAGGTTGGCCATTTTTTTATCGATCTCGGAGTAGCGAAAATCCGCCTCGATCTTCAGGCCTGTCGCATCCTGAATCGCTTTCTGAATGTCCGACGACCGCGCGTTGAAAAAGCCCGGTGCGTATTTGGCGAGCAACCACGCCATGCCGGCTGCGAAGAGCGCGGTATTGATTAGCTTCCACTTGCCCACCCGATCGAGCGCGGCTGTCTCATCCGCCTGCTGCTGAGATTGCGATTGCTGGCCGAAGGCGTGAATCGAACCGGAAATGAAGAGCAGTCCGGCGCAGAAAGCCGCGCGGAGGAGCAGGCGCTGCATAGCGATCCCCGGAATTCTCATGCGGCCTTGCTCGCAAGCAGGGAATTTACGATACTTTCACTCAAGCTCTCCATCCTGCTGTCTAACTCTGATTGCGCCCGATCTGCTTCCGTTGCGATCTGGTGCTTCGCTTCGTCAATCTGCGCGTCCACTTCGGCGCGCGCCTTTGCGATAGCTGCCGTTTGCTCTTCTGACCATTCCCAGCGGAGCTTTTCGTGCTCCCGGTAAATCTCGCCCCGCGCGAGCTGGATTGCCCGCTCGAATTCGGATTCCTTTTGATCCGCGGATTCAAAGGCGCGCTGGGCCAACTCGCGTACACCTTCGGTTGCTTTCCGCCGCTCCTCCAGAATCGCGCTCAAGGGCTTGAAAAAGACGCGCTTCAGGTACCACACCAGAAATAGAAAGCAAATCATGGTGGGAACTGCTTCGAGCAGCAGGTCGACGAGGGCCTTGAGCGTTGCGTTCATTACAAAGCTGGATTAGGGAAGAAGATGACCGGGGTGTGGCCTATCGCTGAAGCACACTTCGGATGACTGCGGACCGTCCCTAAAGATTTACGCTAGCATAGGCTATTTTTACTGGTCAATTCTCGTGCAGCACGCCAGGCGGAATAGATCATTTCCAGGAGGCCGATTTGCGTGTACACTGGTAAAAGGTAAAACATTTGACCCTATTCCTTTCGTATCCTCTGGCGCGGGTTAGCGCCGTCCGTTAGTCCGGCATGTATCCACCTCGTAATTTCCCGCCTCGCCGGCCCCGCATTCGAGAAAACGTCAACGAAGCAATCCGTGCAAGAGAAGTCCGGGCCGTGTTCCCTGACGGCTCGGTTGAGATCATGCCAACTCCTGCTGCAGTGCGCAAAGCACAGGAATTGGGGCTCGACCTGATTCTGATTGCTCCCACCGCTGAGCCTCCCGTCGCCAAAGCCATGGATTATGGCCAGTGGCAGTACGAACAGAAGAAAAAGCAGCACGAGACCAAGAAGAAGCAGCACGTCATTCAGGTTAAGGAGCTGAAATTTCGCCCCAATACCGATGACCATGACTACGACTTCAAGAAGAATCACGCTATCCGGTTTCTCAAGGATGGCAACCGCGTAAAGGCTGTAGTGCAGTTCCGCGGACGTGAAATCGCCCATGTCGACTTGGGCAAGAAACTACTTCTCAAATTCGCCGAGGATCTGAACGGAGTAGGTTCTATTGAAGGTCAGCCACGGCTCGAAGGTCGCAATGCTCACCTGATTATCAGCCCGGTGAAGGCCACCGCAGTGCCCAAAAAGAAGAAGGAAGAAGGGGCGCCAAACGCTCCTGTCACCTCGCCCGCCTGAAGCGCAGAGCAACCCACGCGCGCTCCAGCAAGCGGACCTTTGAAGAAGTTCTTTGATGCAGACTCAGATTAATCCTGAGCCCCTGCGTCTACTTGGCCGGTCGGCTTTGGGTACGGAATTCGTACTGCTGAATCTGCAATGCCAGTTGGCCTTTGATGTGCCTCGTTACCCGGCCGCGCGCGACCAGATTTAGCAGACAGCGATCGTTTAGTTGCGCCGGCCAGCTAATTGACAATTCCAGACGCGTCCCCACCGGCAGGTCATGATCCGATGTAAAAAGCACTCCCGAGCTGCTGATATTTAGCGTCTTGCCGCTTCCTGCTAGCGTCTCCGTGCGTTGATTCAGAGTCTTGTAGCGCACGTCTCGTTCGATCGGGAAACGGCTCGACCTTCGCCGGTCCGAAGCTCCCGCTTCAGACTGACCTTTGCCCATAAAAAGTGTACTTTCCGACACGCCTAAAAGACCCCGATCTTTAAATTTACAATGAAATCAGTCATTCCGTATTTGTCGACTCAGCTTCCTGGCCGCTCTCCCGCTGCTTTCTAAGCCAACTCAGCCTCTCCTGAACCCGCTGTTCGAAGCCTCGGTTAGATGGCTCATAGAAGATGGTTCCAACCAGTCCGTCCGGAAGACACTGCATATCCGTCACTGCATTTTGCTCAAGATGCGCATGGCGATATCCCTTCGCATACCCGATTTCCTTCATGAGACGCGTCGGCGCATTCCGCAAAGGAAGCGGTACAGGCTCGGCAACCGTAGAATCGATAGTTGAGTTCACCTTATTTAACGCCCGGTAAGCCGCATCCGACTTCGCAGCAATAGACAGATAGATAGTGAGTTGAGCAAGCGCCAAGTCTCCCTCGGGTACCCCTAAGAAATGTACGGTCTGCATGCACGCAATCGCTTGTTCCACTGCTCTTGGATCAGCCATTCCAATATCTTCCATCGCCATCCGAATCAGTCTTCTCGCCAAATACAGCCGGTCTTCCCCCGCCTTCATCATTCGTCCAAGCCAGTACAGAGCCGCGTCCGGATCGCTCGAGCGCACCGATTTATGCAGGGCCGAGATAAGGTTGTAGTGCTCTTCCCCCGACTTGTCATATAGCAGTACCTTCCGCTGCAGGGCATCCGCAACGGCCTCGCGTCCGATACGCCCGTCCAGCGCCGATTCCGCCGCTATCTCCAGCGTGTTCAGCGCCGAACGGGCGTCTCCATCCGACCCTGTAGCTATCTCATCGAGCAATTCGGCCGAAATCTTTAGCTCGAGATGGCCTAATCCGCGCCCCGGCGTGTCGAGTGCTCGGCGCAGCAGCATGGTGATCTCGGTTTTTTCGAGTGCCCGCAGTGTGTAGACTCGCGTCCGTGACAGCAGAGCCGATACCACCTCGAAAGAAGGATTCTCCGTAGTGGCTCCGATCAGCACCACATCGCCCCGCTCCACGTACGGCAGAAATGCGTCTTGTTGCGCCTTATTGAAGCGGTGAATCTCGTCGATAAAAAGAACGGTTTTACGTCCCAGGCGTCTGGCTTTTTCGGCGTCGGCCATCACCGCCTTGATCTCTTTTATCCCGCTCAGCACCGCGCTGAACGAAATGAAGTCGGCCCGGCTGCGCTCGGCAATCAGTCTGGCCAGCGTGGTCTTACCCGATCCCGGCGGTCCCCACAGAATCAACGATGTTAGATGGCCGCTCTCGATTTGTCCCCGGAGCGGCTTGCCGGGTCCCAGGATGTGCTCTTGTCCGGCATACTCCTCGAGGCTGCGGGGCCGCATGCGGTCTGCCAGCGGACGTCCTGTAAGATCGTCGTTTCCCGCCGGCGGAGTTGTATCGAAAAGGCTCATCCGCTGCCTCTTTGCCGGGCCGCTTCAAAGAGCGCGATCGAACAGGCGATTGCCGCGTTTAATGATTCCACTCGGGAAGTCGGGATTCTCAAGGATTCCGCCTTCGTGAGCAGCTCCGGACAAACTCCTGCGCCCTCGTTGCCAACCACCAGAGCGCAGCCATCCAGCAGGTTCACATCTGTCAAGTCCCTTTCGCCCGAAGCTGCTAGCGCGTACACTTTCAAACCGGCGACCTGCCGCACGATCTCCTCTCGCGACGCCGCTTCGACAAAGGGCAGCCGGAACAGCGAGCCGGCCGCTGCCCTCAATACCTTGCCGTTCGATACTCTCGCGCAACCATCAGAAAAGATAACGCCCGTTGCGCCAAATGCCTCGGCGGACCGGACTATCGCTCCCACGTTTCCCGGGTCCTGAATACCGTCGAGTATCACGGCGAGCGTCCGGCCTTCCACTACGTCCTTCCAGATCCAGCGCCGTGGACGGAGCATGCTCACCAGGCCTTGGCTCGTTTCCGTAGTTGCAATGGACGCAAAAGCGCGCGTGGCCAGCTTCGTTACTCGTGCATTTTCCAAAAGGTCCCGAAATCGCGAAGTTGCCTCTTCCGTGCAAAAAACCTGGTCCACGTTCCAGCTACTTGCCAGAGCCTCTTCAAGCAAATGCGGTCCTTCTGCCACAATCAATCCATACGGCGTAGGGCGGCCGGAACGGGCGGCTTTTCCGACCTCTTTAAGACGGATCTGCTGGACGGTGTTCAATAGCGTCATCGCGGGCGTAGACTGGAAACTTCACATGCAAGAACTGACTAAAGAGGCATGCGGCGTGCTTTCTTAGCGCTATTTCTCCTGCTCCCGGTTCTGCTCCTAGCCTACCTGTTTTACGTAGCAAAGCAAATCGCGCAGCAGTCAAGTACCGACGACGCACACAGGGCTGACGTCATCATTGTGATGGGTGCGGCCGAATATCGCGGGCGTCCGTCTCCGGTGCTGCAAGGCCGCTTGAATCATGCCTTGCTGCTCTATCTACGCGGGCTTGCACCGTACATTCTGACGACCGGTGGCGCGGGAGGCGACCCCGAATTTACAGAAGGTGAAGTAGGGCGTGCCTATCTCGCGCAGCACGGCGTTCATCCCGAAGCGATCATTACGGAGAGCAAAGGCTCGACCACCGTCCAGAGCCTCGATTCCGCCGCCGAAACCATGCAGCGCATGAATCTCCATTCCTGCATTGTGGTGAGTGACGGCTACCACATTTATCGCGTCAAGCGCCTTCTTGAGGCGCACGGCTTTAAAGTATATGGCTCGCCGCGTCCTCCCGCCGGTTCAGTGAGCCGGAATGAACTCCGCTGGCGCTACTTCAAGCAGGCCGTAGGCTTCGTGCTTTGGCAGGCTGGCATTGATGTTTGACTTCGGGTGAGCCCTGCTGACGTGAACCGGATCCGGTCACAATCATTTCTCAAAACAACTGCTGTATTTGCCGTGGCATGGAGCAGTTCGCATACGCCCCCACACCTGGCTGATGCATCGGCTGTTCGTACATCAATAAACGTCCAAAAACCCTGTAACTCAGGAGGGAGTTATTACCGTTTTGCCGTTTTTCGAATTGTGCGTAAATCGCAACTCAAGGTTGTGGCGTCACGCTGAGCTTTCTTACGCTTCCGACGGCATCGCGGCGCAACAAAGATTCGTAGAATGAGGTACTTCCATGCGGCAATGTTCCACGTGGAACATACCTCGTATGCCCGAAGTCGCTTACCTCAGAGAGTTAATACCCGTCTGTTCCTTTTATAGACGGTAAAAACCCCGATTTCAGACCGCCGCTTTCGGCACAATCGCCGCATTCGGAATCGATGAGCTCAACGCGATTGGCCGGCTAGCTAGAGTCAGGCCGTGACCGAAAATCGATACCTCGTTTTTCCGGCCCCAACATAGCCATTACGACAGTTATGGCAAACACCGTCGCCGCTGTTGCCGCCATCGCGGTAGCGTAGCTCATGTGGCTGGCAAGCAGCGCTTCGAAGGTGCCTACCGAACCGGCAATTGCCGCCCCGCACTGGTACGCAAAGCCGGGCAGGAACCCGCGAATCTCATTCGGTGAAAGCTCGCTTAGGTGGGCCGGAATCACGCCCCACGCGCCTTGTACGCAAAACTGAATCAGGAACGCTCCCAGCACGAGCCAGCCAACTTTGGGAGCGTAGGCCCAGAGCGGCGCCACCAGGATCGCGCCCAGCAAGGAGAAAACAATCGTCCGCTTGCGCCCATAACGGTCCGATAACAAACCGATCGTTACACCTCCCGCAATCGCGCCCAGCATCGAAATAGCAGTAATGATGGAGCGCTGGGTTGAGCCGAAATGCCAGAAACGTTGCAGGAAAGTCGGGTACATGTCCTGAGTGCCGTGCGATGCCAGGTTCATTCCCGTCATCAGCAGCGCCAGGTAGACGAAGAGCTTCCAATGCCCGACGACGGTGCCGCCCAGTTGACTCCAGCTTGCTCCTTTTGATTCCTTCCAAACCTCTGACTCACTCACCCGGTACCGCACAAAGAGCGCCAGTAGAGCCGGCAGCCCACCGAGGAAGAAAAGCGGCCGCCATCCCCACCGTGGAAACACTACAGCGTAAGCCAGGGCCGCTAGCAGATATCCGAGCGCGTAGCCCTGTTGCAACAGCCCCGAAAGCACGCCGCGCCATTTAGGCGGGACCTTCTCCATGGCCAGCGACGCGCCCACCCCCCACTCGCCGCCCATGCCAATGCCGAATAGCGCCCGCAGCACCAGAAAAGTTGTGAAGTTCGGTGCAAAACCCGTCGCCACCTCGACGATCGAATAGAAAACCAGGTCGATCATCAGCGGCAGCCGCCTTCCGTAACGGTCTGCTATCAGCCCGAAGAGGAAGGCGCCCACGGGACGAAACGCCAGCGTCAGCGCCAGTGAGTAAGTAATCGCCGCGTCGGATCGTCCGAAGTCCTTCGCCACAGCCGTCAGGCAAAGCGAGACCAGGAAAAAATCGAAAGCATCGAGCGTCCAACCGAGAAAGCCCGCGCTCAGAGCCGCTCCTGAGCCTTTCGAACCGCTCACTCGCCTGCGCTTCCGCTGGCTGCTGCATTCGGCTCCCACAGCGCCTCGGCCACGCCTGATGTGTGATTTGCCCAGCGGCTCCAGACAAATAGCGCATCGCTCAGCCGGTTCAGATAGCGCACGGCATCTTCGGGCACGCTCTGGGTGCGGGCCAGACGAACGAGCAGCCGCTCCGCCCTGCGGCACACCGTCCTACACACATGCAGCTCCGCATCGAGCCGGCTCGCGCCCGGCAAGACAAACGAACGCAGCGTCGGTAACACCGCATTCGCTTCGTCGATTTCCCGCTCCAGCCTTTCGACTTCGGCTGGGGTCACGCGCGGCTGCTTCGGATGCACATCCTCTGGCAGCGTTGCCAGAATCGAACCCAGATTAAACAATTCGTGCTGCACGCGTTTCAGGACCAGCGCCAGCGCGCCCAGGCCGGCGATCTTCGAAGCGAGCTCGTCTGCCGTAATGCGTGCCGCTCCCACGAACGCATTCAGCTCATCGACCGTTCCGTAGCAATCGATGCGGCCGTCGTCTTTCGCCACCCGCTGGCCGCCCACCAGGCGCGTCTGCCCGCTGTCGCCCGCGCGGGTGTAAATGCGATTCAGGGCAATCCGCGGTTCATTGAAGGTATCTTCGCTCAAGGTTAGAGTCTAACGCGTCTGAGAGCTGTGGCCGGCGCCGTAGACATGGCGCAAATCCCCGTCAGCCCTAATGCCCCGAACAAAAGCGCGGGCGTTCTATAATTTGGACAGTGTAATGATGCACACAGCCATCCGTGTACTCGTCGCCAAGCCTGGCCTCGACGGACACGACCGCGGCGCTAAGGTCATTGCACGTGCCCTTCGCGATGCCGGTATGGAGGTGATTTACACCGGTCTCCGGCAGACACCGGAGATGATTGTTAATGCAGCTCTCGAGGAGGACGTTCAAGTAATTGGCCTCTCCATCCTCTCAGGCGCTCACAATGCAATTGTGCCGCGTGTTATGGAGCTGCTACACGAAAAGGAGATGGATGATGTACTGGTCGTCGTCGGAGGCATTGTCCCCGATGATGATGCGGCTGAACTCAAGAAACTCGGCGTTGCCGAAGTTTTTCAACCCGGCGCTTCTCTTGAAAAAATCATTCAATTCATTCGCGATTCGGTAAAACAGTTAGCCTGAGCCGAGGCTCGGCAAATATAAGGTCCGGTCTGCCCCAATCGCAAAGGGAATGGTGCAGCGGACGGAAAAGGAAATAGATGCAAGACAGACTGAACATCGCGGTCTTCGTCGATTACGACAACATTGAGATTGGCGTGAAGTCGACCCTGCGCCGCGAATTCGACGTGTCGCTCGCACTCGCTGCTTTGAAGGAGCGCGGCGATATCGTCGCTAAGTTCGCTTACGCGAATTGGGGCCGCCAGGAGGGCGCTACCCGCCAGATGGCCGAAAATGCAGTGCAGATGGTCCAGCGCATACCGTCGCCGCGTGGCGATAAGAACGGCGCGGATATCAATCTCGCGCTGGACGCCCTCGAAATGGCTTTTACCCACGCACACGTGAATGCCTTCGCTGTCGTCAGCGGCGACAGTGACTTCATTCCGCTGGTAAACAAGCTCAAGGAATACGGCAAGACCGTATTTGTGCTCGGCGGCAAAGCGTTCACCAGCACGATTCTTCAGCAGAACTGCCACGAATTCGTGAGCTATGAATCTCTGCTCGAAGATGGAGACCGGATCGTCGCTCAGCCGATGCCCGATCGCCGCGATCGTATGGATCGCCCCGAGAGGCAGGACCGACCCGATCGCGACCGGCCCGATCGTGACCGTAAGGATAGACGGGAGAAAGGTCCCCGGCCGGCTCCGCTCGATTTGGGCCAGGCTTTGCCCCTGGTCGAGCGAGCTTTGCAAGTGCTGGAGCGCCGCGCCGTCCAGCCGCAGCTCGGCCTCTTGAAAAGCACCATGCTGCAATTGGATGCCGCCTTCAGCGAACGTGCCTATGGTGCCGGCAGCTTTTCCGATTTCGTCGATAAGCTGAAAAAAGCGGATTTCATCAACGTTAGCGGTTCTGGTGGCCGTTACATCATCGAACGCCGCGGCGGCGGCGGTCCGGAGAAAGCTGCGCCTCGGCCCGAAGAAGCTCTTCCCGCTCTACGCGATGTCCTCGAGACGCACCGCATGGAGCTCGAAGAGGGCGCTAGCGCTGAAGAACTCGAACAGTGGATGCAGGCGGAGCACCCTGAGTTCTCACTCCCCAAATACGGTTTCCAGCAGTTCTCGGAATTTCTGAACTACGCTCAGGACAAAACGGTTGTCCGCACCGAGCCGGACGAGGAGCGCGGCCTCATCGTGCAGCTCGGCGCGGAATTCTACCCGCCGGCGCTGCCGGAACGGCCGCCCGAGCCCGTCGTCGAAGAAGAGGAGGATGAGCCTCAGCCCATCGTGGAAGGGCAGCCGACTATCTTCGAGCCTAATCCACCACCGCCGAAACCCAAGAAGGCGCCAGCTCGTAAGCGTGCCCCTTCCGGCGGCACCCGTCGCCCCCCGCGCAAACGCAAACCCGAATAGACCGTTGTCGAGCGCTTGTCGTCGTTAAGCGACGGCGCTCTCTCTTTCTCTTGATCTCGGCAGCCCGAATGCTTCGGCGATCAGTTCGTAGGATCGTCGGCGTGCCGCGTGGCTGTGCAGAATATTCACCAGGAAAACCTCTTCAGCGCCATAGTCTCGCGCCAGCGACTCGACCGCGGCCCTTACTCGCGCCTGCGATCCCGTGATGAACCTGCGCCCGGCCGTCAGCATCTCGAGCGGCACTTTTTCCTCGTCGAGAAATTGTCGCGCACGCTCAACCGTGGGGACCGGCACCTGCCTGCCGCGAAAAAGCAGCGTCAGCATCATACGGGCGCTCAGTGAAAGTTCCCGTGCTTCTTCGTCTGTCTCCGCGCAGATCGCCCAGGCTGCTACCGACGTCCGCGGTCTCGGCGAATAACTAGAAGCCGCAAAGGCACGCGCATAATGCCGTGCGATCTCAGCCCCACCCGGATTAATGAAATCTGCAAAGCAATAAGGCAACCCCAACTCAGCGGCCCAGATCGCGCTTTGCGGCGAGGAACCCAGCAGCCAAATCTCCGGCCTATTTCGTAGCTCCAGCGTTGCCGGAAATTGCTTGAACGGAGTCGCCTCCTCCGCTGCGCCCCCTAAGTAGCTGAGCAATTCATCAAGCTGCTCTGGAAAATCGTCTGGAGACGCTTGCCGCCTGTCCCGCTGCAGCGCCAGTGCGACATTGCGGCTCGTTCCTGCCGCCCTCCCTATGCCTAGATCGATTCTTCCCGGGTACAAATTGCTGAGCATGCCGAAATTCTCGGCGACCTTCAGCGCGCTGTAATGCGGCAGCATGATCCCACCGCTTCCCACTCTTATCCGCGACGTTGCCGCTGCCACCGGACCGATCAGCACCTCGGGGCTGTTACAGGCAAGCCCCGGCGTGCCATGATGTTCCGCAAGCCAATAGCGGTTGTACCCTAAGCGCTCCGCGCATTTCGCTAGATCCAGAGTGTTTCTGAGCGCGTCAGCGGCCGTGAACCCTTCCGGGATCGGCGATTGATCCAGCACACTCACGCGCAGAGTACTCTCTTCCATCTCCTATTTAGATGCAAGCAGACAACGGCCGATTCGCTTGCTCGGGCCTTCGGAAGCTAAGCCAGTTCTTCCGTCAGCCGCGATGCGATCAGCAGTCCGCTCCCCGCCACGATTGCGTCCTCCGCGACTGCTACGACGGCAGCTGGCACGTGGAGAGTCTCTTCCATCGCTCGCCGCAAGTGATACGCGGCGTATGCGGCGCCCACGGCTCCCACAGCTCCGTACAAAGCGCCCAGCCAGGGCGATTTCTTCCTGGCCGAACAAAGCACCGCGCCGCACAGAGCGCCCGAAACAGCCCGCGCTGCCAGTGGCCCGGGCTTTGTTCTGGCTGGTGTCTTCGGCAGTTTGTCCACTATGATTTCGCCCACAGCGAGTAAAACTGCCCCGGATAGTGCTCCTGTACTGTTCAGGAATTCCAACTTCGATCCTTCTGCCGCCAGTTGCCCTTTGCGAGCCATCCGTGTGATCAACGCGGGCGCGGACATGCTTCGCATTCCCGCCACTACTCCCAGCGCCGCGGCTTCTCCGTACACCTGCGAACCCGTCATCGTTCCTTCTCCTCTGCCACCTGATCTTCGCCGAACCACTTGTCGATTAGCACCTGAGGATCTCCGCTCAGATCAACTGCTTCCGTCCTCAACTCGCCACTAGGCTCCACGTACTCAGCCACAATGCCATCCGGCGTCGGCCTCAGCTCGAGCCGTCTTTGTTTCGCTTCCAGCCGCACCGTGTTCTCGATCCACGCCAGGTAAACTTTCGTGCGCCTCCGGTGGCCGGTCGCCACGGCCTTGTCGAATAGATCTTTGGTATACGCTGAGTTCCTCAGCTTTTCCGACCACGGTGCAATCGCCAAACTCCGCGACCGGTCGCTTTGCCTCCGCTGGCGTTCGCTTCCGTCCCGCTCCTCCTGCGTTTCGAGGCTCTTGAGGGAACTTTCTAGATTATCGAGGTATCCCATTGCTATACCTATCTGGATGCGCGAAACGCGAAAACTGGCACGTAGGAATCTCTGCGTTCTAAGGTGTGAGTGCCCGGCGTGCCGAAAACTTGGCCCTTGACATCGCCGTTCTCTCCGCGTCACCATTCCCTAGGGCGCTAGGGCATCATGGCCAAGAAAATCGATAGCCTGCAGGGAAGTCTCGAATTGCTTATCCTGAAGACGCTGGAGCGTGCGCCCAATCACGGATTCGGCATCATTGGCCATGTTCAGACCGCCTCTGAAGGTTTGTTGCAGATAGAGGAAGGGTCTCTCTATCCTGCCCTTCATCGCCTCGAACGCGCGAAGCTGATAGCAGGGTCCTGGAAAACCACCGACAATGGCCGGCGCGCCCGCTTCTACGCACTAACCACTCCCGGTCGCAAGCGCTTAACCGAAGCCCGTAACAACTGGAAAACAGTAAGCCGTGGCGTTAAGAAACTCTTAAAGTTTTCCTAATGGCCCTTCAGCGCTTCGCCCGCTGAACACTGAGTTCCTTCGAATACACCTCGCGAAACGCGTCCGCTGCTTCATTCGCGGCCCAAATCTCCAGATCGGGATCGCTTTCCGCCTCCACTTTTAGGCTTAGACTCCCGTCACGCATGCTGCTCGCCACGGCCTTCACCTTCTGCTCATGCCCGCGGTCGAGCGCGTCGGCGATCCGCAGCACCGGCGCAAGGCAGGTCACGACCCGCTTCGAGTCTTCGTCCAACGCCTGAAAATGAGAGTGGCGCGCTTGCGGCATCGACTTACGATGGAAACGGCAAAGCGCCGCAATCGTAAGCCTCTCCTTATGGGTGAAACTCGGAATATCGGAATTCGCCACCAGGTAAGCCGAATGCTTGTGATGCGCGGTCGAACTGACGAAGTGTCCAATGTCGTGCAGATATGCCGCTGCTTCGAGCAGCTTGCCCGTCATTGGGGGGAGTTGATGAAGCGGCTGCCAGGCTTCGAAAAGTTGTTGCGTCAAACTCGCAACATGGCGCGCGTGGCGCAGCGAAACGCCATAATGCTTTGCCATGTTCTCCACGAGCGATCGCTGCTCTCGCGAAAGTCGGGAGAACTCGCGTCCCACGCCCCTGGCCGCCAGATCGGCGATGATGCCGTCCCGTACGCCGGCCGCCGAATAATACAGCGAGCGATGATTGAAGAGTCGCAGCACCCCGAGAAAAACCGCCGTCCCCGCCACTATGATCTCCGCCCGCTTCGGTCCGATGCCGGTCATCTTGCGCCGTCCCGCCAGATCGCTCGCGCTCAGTGTCTTGAAAAAATCCTGAATCTGCGCCGCCGACGCCTTCAAACGGTCGGCGTTCTCTCGCTTGGTTCTCGGAATCTGATTGATCGCGCAGACCAGCGCTGCCGCTGTGGCGGATGTCGCCACCGCGCGGTCGAACTTCTCCGTTACATGTTGCTTGACGAACGGATTTAGTTTTTCCTCAATGTATGCCTCCAACCGCTTGAGTTCTTCCGGAGCCGGAGGATCACTCTCCAGAAAAACTTCAGTCAACCGGACCGCGCCCAGCGGCTTCGAAACCGCATCGACGAGTTGGCCGCCTTGGCTGATGATGATCTCGCCGCTTCCTCCACCCACGTCCACGATCAGCGTACGCTCTTTGGGCCGGGGCCATCGAGCCTCCACCCCCAGATGAATAAGCCGCGCCTCCTCCGGACCTGAGATGATCTCGACCTTGGTCCCTAACGCATTCCCCGCCCGTTGCAGGAATTCTGCCTGATTACCGGCATCGCGCACCGCGCTCGTCGCAACCGCTCTGATTCCCACGATCTCCAGACGGCTGTATGCCGCCGACATGCGCGCCAGCGTGGCGCACAGAAAATCCAGCGCCTCTTTGCTGATTTCACCCGAACGAAACACACTTTCGCCGAGTCGCGTTACCTCCCGGTCTTGCGCCAGAATGCGTGTTTCCCCTTGGCTGACATCTGCCGCAAGCATTCGAACCGAGTTGCTTCCAATGTCGATTGCTGCGTACCTGGGCATATCCGTTTTATAACAGTCCTCCCTGATGCGCCTTCCTGTGTCATCATTGTGGTTGACTCTCGAACAGTAATGGTGATGTGGGCCATATGTCGATTCAGCCGGTCGTGGGACTGCAATCGACTTACTTTTTCGCAGCGCAGCCAGCGTGCGAATGGTTACTGAAAAATCTCGCATCGAGGTCCTGATCGTCGAAGATAATCAGGCCGATTCCTACTTAATCAAGGAAGCGATGCGCGCTGCCGAACCGTCTTGTGAAACGCTGGCAATCGCCGACGGTGAGTCCGCGATACGTCATCTCTCCCAGCACCGCCCGGATATCGTCGTTCTCGATTTGAACATCCCGCGGCGGGACGGTGTCGAAGTCTTACGGTTTATACGCGCTCAAGAGAAGCTGGATGCTGTCGTCGTTGTGATCTTCAGTTCGTCTCCGCAGGATGCCATCGAGCGCCAGGCGCCTCAGGCCGATGCTCACATTCAGAAGCCTTTCGATCTCGAAGTCTTCCTCCAGGTAGGCGAAAAAATCATGGCCTGCTTTCGTCAGCGGCAGAGCCAAAGCCGGCGCGCTTCCCGTTAAAATAGTAGTTGGTGCTCTTACCTGTCTGGAATTCCTCCCGTGCCGGAACGTCGTGCACCGCATGAAAGCGGTTTTGCGTCCTGTCTCGCACCGCTACCGCCGCTGGATGGATCGCTGGGAGACCGATCTCTGCTTTCGCTCGAATGATCGCGTCGTTCGCCCCTTCGAACTCGGCACGGATTGGACCGGAAATTGGCTCTCCGGCCACCCTCCTGTCCAATCGGTAGAAGATCATTATTGCGCTCAATCACGCTGTAATCGAGCGCAGTCGCGAATTCTTCGGCTACGATTCGCCGCGCGATTTCAAGCTCGCTCCCGCAGAGGAAGCCGAATGGCTCACCTTCACCTCTCCCGTCAACACTCCGTATCCGGAGAACAACCTGGTTCGGGCGCGCTGGTTTCCAGCCAAAGGAGGGCATCGTAAGGCCGTCGTCCTCCTGCCGCACTGGAATTCCAAACTCCCCCAGCACAATGCGCTCTGCAGCGGCCTCCAGCGGCTCGGCATCTCTACCCTGCGCTTGAGCCTGCCCTATCACGACACGCGTACGCCGGCCGGGCTCACGCGCGCCGATTATGCCGTTTCTGCCAATATCTGCCGCACCATCGACGCTACTCGCCAGGCCGTCATCGACACGCGCGCCTGCTTCGATTGGCTCGAACAGCGAGGCTTCTCCGATCTCGGCATCGTCGGCACCAGCCTTGGTTCCTGCTACGCCTTCCTGGTTACGGCCCATGATCCGCGCATTCGCGTGAATGTCTTCAATCACTGCTCTACCTACGTTGCCGACGTAGTCTGGGAAGGATTGTCTACCCGTCATATCCGGCAGAGTCTTCAGGATGCCATCGATCTTCCCACTCTCCGTAAGCTCTGGACGTGCGTCAGCCCGCCGAGCTACTGGGACCTCTTCACCCGCAAACGCCAGCGTTCTAAATTCATTTATACGCGTTACGACACCACCTTCCCGGTCCATCTGTCTCAGCAGGTCATCCAGGGCGCGCGCAAGAGCAACTGGGATTACGATGTCTCTGTGCTTCCTTGCGGCCATTACACCCTCGGTGCCTTTCCGTTCAAGTATCTTGCCGGTTATGAGATCTGCTCGTTCCTCAAACGCAATCTGTAATAGCCCCTCGGCTATTCTTGGATTTGATCGTAAGAGTGAATGCGTAAACCAAGGCACACTGCTCTTTTTTTCATAGTTTTTATCTCTCTCGCGATTGCGCTGCCTTCGGCGGAAGCCCAGGCTCCGGGACAAAACGGCGCTTCCGCTGGCGCAGGTATGCAATCGTCCAGCACCGCTGTGCCTGCTGCCGTGACTCCCCCTCCCCAGGCCGGAGACCAGAGCTTTCAAGGCAGCGTTCCGCAAGGTCAGGCCTCAGCCACCGCGATTCCCCTGACACTCGGAGGAGCCATCGAGCGCGGATTAAAGGCCAACTTGGGACTCCTCACCAGCCAGCAATCGAGTCGTGAAATTCGCGCTCAGCGCCTCCGCACTCTCAGCACGCTTCTTCCGAAAATCACCGGCCAGGTAAACGCCGTCGACCAGCAGATCAACCTTCAGGCACTCGGCTTTCTCTTCCATGTTCCCGGTATCCCGACTATCGTCGGTCCTTACGATTACCAGTCTGCACTGGCCAACGTCAACGCGACGCTGTTTGATTTCAGCGCCATCAGTAACTACAAAGCGTCTCGGGAAGACACCAAAGCGGCCCTTCTCTCCGTCAAGAATGCTCGCGATCTCGTGGTGCAGGCTGTCGGAAATGCTTATCTACAGATCATCGCGGATTCGGCCCGGATCACCGCTGCACAAGCCGAAATCGCCGCTGACCAGGCAGTCTATACCAATGCCAGCCGTCGTCACGACGCCGGTACCGCCATCGGAATCGACGTTCTCCGTTCCGAAGTGGAGCTGAAGCAAAGGCAACAGCAGCTAGTCGCCGCCACCAATCAGTTCGAGAAGGACAAGCTTGTTCTCGGGCGTGTCATCGGCCTCGCAATTGGCCAGGATTTTACCGTCGCGGATCCCGCGCCCTCCGTCCCTCTTGCTGCTATCTCACTCCGGGACGCTTTAGGCAAGGCCTATGATCATCGCCCCGATTACCAGGCCGCAAAAGCGCGCGTGCTAGCTGCTCAGTTCTCCTTGCGCGGGGCCAAGGCCGAGCGTTATCCCACGATTACCGCAAACGGCTATTACGGCGCCGAAGGTCTGCAACTCTTCACAGATTCGCATGGCGTGTTCAATGCCACCGGCTCGCTGCAGTTCAACGTTTTCGACGGCGGCCGCATCAAGGCCGATATCCTTCAGAACGATGCCGAGCTCAGGAATCGCCGCAATGAACTCGAAAACCTGCGTGGCCAGATTGATCTTGAAGTTCGCAGCGCCCTTCTCGATCTGAACTCCGCGCAAGCTCAAGTGGACGTAGCCCAAAGCAATTTGCAGCTCGCCACCCAAACCGTTCAACAAGCCCGTGATCGCTTTACCGCTGGCGTCACGAACACGGTCGAGGTCGTACAAGCCCAACAGACCCTCGCCGACGCCAATGAAAACCTGATCTCCGCCCAGTATCAGTACAACGTGGCCAAAGTCTCTCTCGCCCGGTCTCTTGGGCTCGCCGAAGAAAACATCGGTTCCTACTTCGCCAATCACTGAACCGCGCCAGCAAGCGTTCTTCAGGTCCGAAAGACCTTACCGGGAGAGCCGCCAGACTAGCTCTCGGAAGGGCATCTCGATGTGATCGATGACGAGGAACTCGCCTGGCCCTGTAGCCGGCTCAAGTTTGAGGCCGAGTTTCTCTATTCCATTCTTTATCGCAGAAACGACAGAGGGATCGGTCGCGGGGACCGCCGGATTACCGAATGCGGGATTGCCGCGGGCACGGCGAAAGAATCCGAGGCTTTCGGGCAGCTCTAAATGGAAGTCATATCTCCCTGCCATCCCGGTTTCGTCAATCACGGGCCGGTCTAAGGTGACTTTAAAAAAATACAAAAGGTCCGGGATCGTCCAACCTTTCATGTCAACCCCGTCACTGGTGCGTCGGGACGTTGCACACTGCTGAGGACCAGGATTCGGATGATCATAATCCCAGGGAATACAAGTTCCTCGAAATGGCTGCAGTTTGGGGCCGCCCTTGATCAACGTAAGCGCATAGACCGGGATCTCTCTGGTCTCGCGATGGACCCTCAGCTTGAACCTGTCTTCGAGAATCGCCTGCAGGATGGGTCCATTCATCATTACCGGGCTTTGCGGCTCCTCGGCTTTCACCTCGATCTCGTAGAGGTCGGACTTGGTCCACGCCGGGCCCCCCGTGACCGTGACATGCGACAACGGATTAGCATGGCCATTCGCCATTAGCCCCGCTTGCCGCACCAGGTGCTGCACAGTCGTGCACTCCGAACGCCACGTTCTCGATACGCCGGTTAGATTAGACGGGCTATAGACTGTGCTGCTCTTGCGAAAAGCCGGGCACGGTCTGATCGCGACAACCTCGAATTTCGGCGTGACCGCAGATCGCGTCAAGCTCGATTGCGATTGCGATTGCGATTGCGATTGCGCGCGCACGCGGGGCGCGCCGATGATGCCCATTACGATCGGCACGCCTACAGCCGCTATTCCGGCCGCCGCCAAAGCCAGTTTCTTCGCGAATGTCAACTCGCGCGCTATGTGCCCAGTCAGAATCGCTTGGATTCGCTTCTTGAGATTGGACCCCGTCACGCCGGATACGCAAGACATCGGCGATTCCAGATAGCTCTTACAAACATTAAGAATTCCTTCGGCGTAATCGTGCGGCTTGCTGCCGAGACTCAGCACTGCTTCGTCGCAGGCACGCTCCCGCTCTTCGACCAGCCGCGCGCCGATCCACCACACCAGCGGATGAAACCAGAAGACCGCCTCTACGATCATGTGAATCGCGGAAGTTAAGTTGTCGCGCCGCCTGACGTGGCACAGCTCGTGCGCAAGCACTGCCTCCAGTTGGTGCGGCTGCAGCCGTTCCGCGATACCCGCCGGTAGAAGCAGAATAGGGTGGAACAAACCGACGACTCCGGGCTCCAGCAGGCCCCCTGATTCAAACGTAGCCGAGCGCACCTGCACGATTCCCAGACTGTCAACCGGAGTGCTGGAGCGTACCGCAGCCCGAATACGCCGCCATCCCCGATACCGTATCAGCGCAATCGCAGCGAATCCACACGCCCATACTCCGAAGATTGCGGCAGCGGCCCAATCGCGCGTGTCTCGCCTGGAGGGCATCAGCGAAAAGGTGTCGGGAAATGGCTCACTGATTTGCACCATAGAGAGGCTGATAGCAGATGTTGCCGGCACCGCGTGAGTCACCGGAGCCCACTCCAGGCGGCTGCCGAGACCCATCAGTAACCAGAACGGCAGCAGGAATTTGAGGGACGCGCTCAGCCAGAGCCAATAGCGGACATGCGCGCGATTCTTGCGGAAAGCGACCGTCATGAGCCCTGCCAGGGCTGCGAATACCGTCGATTGCCATACATGATTGGTCAGTTCACCGAGCATTTCGATTCACGCGTGCTTTCTGCTTTCGTTCCAGCTCAAGCTTTTTGAGCGTCGTCTCCAACTCGCGAATATCGTCGAGCGTAAGCTTCCCCGCTTCGGCTAGCTGCGCCATCATAGGCTGCGCTCTTCCTCCGAAGAAACTTAGAATCTCGTCAAGCAGCCGGTGCCGCGTCACGTCCCGCGCTACCGTCGGCTCGAAGATATGAGCATTGCTGATCTTGCGGACGCGCCGGAGCACGTTCTTTCCTTCCAGCCTGTACACAGTCGTCTGAATAGTCGTGTAGGCGGGGCGAGGCTCCGGAAAAGACTCCTGAATCTCCCGAATGGATGCTTTTCCATGTGCCCAGAGGGCTTCCAGAATTTGCAGCTCGAGCCGGCTTAGCTTTGGTCCGGTCATGTGGCTCTACTATCTCGTGCTTTATTCTACTATGTTATAGTAGAGCTTGCAAGGATCGGGTACTGGGCCAGAGGGCGGAGATGATCCGGTACAACCCGTCCGGGCGCGGGAACGTAGCGTGTCCAGGCTGTACTCCACCTCCCTTGTGCGCCCGACAATTCTGATGAGCAACTGCCGGTCTCGAAGTGGCACGAACAGGTCGGTGATCCCACTCTGGCCGACGTTATCCTCGACCGCTTGGTTCACAACGCCCAATTCATCGAGATGCGCGGCAATTCGATCCTTTACGAATCGTGAGAAGCCAAACGCCCAGCGACGAAGATTCCGGCTACGCCGCAGTGTAAACGTTTGCCGGCGGGACGAGTAAACATTCGCGACGACAGCGGATCTATCCACCGCTTGTTCTGTCGGAGATGGCGCAAGATCCGCTCGGAAGAACGCCAGGAGCGCTCAGAGCGAGTTGTTTAAATCAACACCGAAATCACACCGTTTATCGAAAACACCTGGCTAGGCGGTCGTGGCTAATTCAAGTCTCGGAGCGCCTGGCGAACGCAGGTTGCGCACATCACGAACAGGCGGTTGGCCGAAGAGACGGCTGTATTCACGATTGAACTGACTCGCGCTTTCGTATCCAACTTCAAAGGCCACAGTCGCCGCGTCCACATCATCCGCGAGCATTCGTGCTCTAGCGGCCTGTAATCGAATTTGCTTCTGGTATTGCAGCGGACTCATTGACGTGAGCGCGCGGAAATGGTGGTGAAGAGTGGAGACCGCCATGCCAGCGGCTTGAGCTAATTCTTCAACCCGAAGCGGTTTCGCATAGTTCGCCTTAATCCAGGCAATTGCTTTGGCCGTGCGGTTGCTCTGATCTCCCAATGTCGCGATCGCCCGTAACCGTGCGCCTTCCGCGCCACGTAGAATTCGATACAGAATCTCGCGTTCGACGAGTCCGCTCAGGAACGGGATGTCCCCGGGATTCGAAAGCAGGTCGAGCAGACGGCACCACGCGCTGAGGAACTCCGCCGTCACCTGACCGGTGGACATCGCGGGACTCTCCGGCGCCCCCTCGAGCATGTGGAACTCCTCCTGGCTGAGGAACTCACGAACGATCGAGATGTCGAGCTTCAGATTGACCGCAAGGCAAGGCTCCTGTTCGGTTGCTTCGACC
>CAWCYQ010000045.1:0-28681 GCA_963799755.1 Terriglobia bacterium
CCCCTCGCCAGTACAATAAAAGTTCAAATGCGGATCGCGCTGGCGCAGATCAACAATACAGTCGGGGATCTGGAGGCCAACGCCGCAAAGATCCTCGATTTCGCAAGACGTGCTGGGCAGGCAGGCGCGGAACTCGTGGCCTTTCCCGAACTCGCCCTCACCGGTTATCCCCCGCGAGACCTGGTCGAGAAACGTTCTTTTCTCGAACGCACCGCGACTGCTCTCGACAGCATTGTTCGAGAGTCGGCCAATCTGTCCGTCACTTTGGTAGTCGGCTACGTCGGCCACACCTCGAATCCGGCGATGCGGGCGCAAAACTGTGCCGCTGTCATCGAAGGCGGCCGGGTTATTTTCCGCCAATCCAAAATGCTGCTCCCGAACTACGACGTTTTCGATGAGGTCCGCTACTTCGAACCCGCCACACAGCAAAGCGTCTGCACGATTCGCGGCGTCAAAGTCGCTCTGGTGATCTGCGAAGACGCCTGGAACGATAAGCAATATTGGGAGCGACAACGTTACTCGCGCGATCCCATCGAAGAGCTGGCGAAGCAGGGCGCCGAGTTGATCCTCTCCATCAACGCGTCTCCCTGGAACATCGGCAAGCGCAAGCTACGGCAGGAGATCTTCCGGGCGCTCACCGAACGCTTCGGACTGCCTGCTGTCTATGTCCACATGGTGGGCGGAAATGACCAGCTCGTCTTTGACGGATCGAGCTTTGCGCTGACCGCGCGCGGAGAACTCGCGGCACAAGCAGCCTCCTTCGAGGAAGATCTGATTCTTTTCGATACAACAACCGGCACAGGCGACCTTCGGCCTACCGATTTCGAGCCGGACGAGGCGGCTTACGACGCGCTTGTTTTAGGCACGCGCGACTACATCCGTAAATGCGGGTTTCGCAGCGTCCTGATCGGTTTGAGCGGTGGAATCGATTCGGCCATGGTAGCGGCAATCGCCGTCGAGGCCGTCGGGAAAGAGAACGTGACCGGAGTCGGAATGCCCGGTCCCTATTCTTCCGGGCATAGCCTGGAGGATGCCCGGAAACTCGCTCAAAATCTCGGTATCCGCTTTGAAGTGGAATCGATAAAGGCCGGCTACGAAGCCATGCTCGCCACTCTCGAGCCGCTTTTCAAGGGCTACAGCCCCGATACCACCGAAGAAAACCTGCAATCGCGATTGCGCGGCATGGTGCTCATGGCGCTTTCGAATAAGTTCGGTTCGCTCGTGCTGACCACGGGCAATAAGAGCGAGATTGCGGTCGGATATTGCACGCTTTACGGCGATATGTGCGGCGGATTGTCCGTGATCAGCGACGTCCCGAAAACCATGGTTTATCGCTTGGGGCGAGTTGCCAATTGCCGCTATCGAAAGCGCGGGCTGCCTCCACCCATACCGGAAAACACCTTTACCAAGGCTCCCTCTGCCGAGTTGCGTCCCGATCAGAAGGACACCGACAGCCTGCCGGAGTATCCTGTGCTCGATGCAATCCTCGAATATTACGTCGAGGATTACAAATCAGTTCCCGAGATTACGGCCGCCACCGGAGCGCCCGCGGAGCTGGTACGAGACATCATCCGAAAAGTGGATCGCAACGAATATAAGAGGCAGCAGGCTGCGCCCGGCTTGAGAATCACGCCTAAAGCCTTCGGCGTGGGACGGCGATTTCCAATTGCCCACCGGTTCATAGAATGAAATGCTCCTCCGTTTTGATCACTGCCCTTTTAGGCGCAGTTCTTTGCGCTGAAGTACCCGCGCAAACCAGCACGAATCAAAAGGTCGGCCCTCTGCCGGACGGCGGTTATCTGCTGAACACCGGCTGGACGATACATCCGGCTGGAGAACAGGTCGCTGTCGATACTCTCCCCATGAGTTCAGCACTATCTGCTGACGGCAAGTACCTGCTTGTGCTGAATGCCGGTATCCATCCACCCAGCGTCAGCGTGATAGACATCGCAAACAAAAAAGAGTTGGGCCGGACACCTCTTCCTGACGCCTGGCTCGGCTTGGTCGGTGCCTCTTCGAGCAACTTGTTCTATGTTGGGGGCGGCGGCGGCGGAAAAGTTTATGAGCTTTCGCTCTCTCCGGATGGCAAGCTGGCGCGCACGCGCGAATTTGCCGTAACCACCTCGCCGGTTCCAGGCGCGCCGTTTATCGGAGACGTGGCTTTGTCTCCGGATGCCCGCGTGCTCTACGCCGCGGATCTCTACGGCGACAGCATTGCCCAGATCAATCTCCAGAGCGGAAAAATGGTCGACCACTGGAAGACCGGACGCCGCCCCTACCGGATTCTGGTTCCGCCGGATGGAGCCCATCTGCTGATCAGCAGTTTCGCCGAAAATGCCATTTACGAGCACGAGTCCGGAACCGGCATTCTCACTGTCAAGCTGAGAGTGGGAGCGCATCCCGGTGACATGCTGTGGATCAACAAGCCGTTTTCTCCTGAGCAGAACGGGACCACCTACACAGCGCGTTTGTTTGTTGCCGCGTCCGGCAGCAATAGCGTCTATTCGTTTGGCGTAACTCAGGATGGGCAGCTCGTCGCGCTCGATCCGATCAACATCTCCATGACCGCCATGCACCCTTTGGGAATGACGCCCTCTGCATTGGCAGCGGATCTTCAAGGCACGCGTCTCTATATCACCTGCTCGGGCGCGAATGCCCTTGCGGTCGCCGATATCTCGCGTGCGCCTTCCGGTCTGCTGGGCTTCATCCCGACCGGCTGGTATCCGCTGGCAGTGCGGTCGCTCTCCGATAACCGGCTCGCTGTCGTCAACGGCAAAGGGCCGGACCAGCAAGGTGGCACAATTACAGGATCTGTCGAACTCCTCCCTCAACCCGGCAATGCGAATTTGGACGCGCTAACCCGGACCGTTCTGGCCGATTCTCCTTATCGGGACGACTTGATTTACGGCCGCGTCGCCGATCCGGCTGAGGCTTTCTTCTCCGGCGTTAAGCAGCATCCATCGCCGATCCAGCATGTCATCTATGTGATCAAGGGCAATCAGGCATACACGCAATTTGCGCCTCAGGCGACGCCCAATCTGCACAAGCTTGCCCAGGAATTTGTCGCATACGACAACTTCTACAGCAACGCGGCAAGTACGGCGGAGGGCCAGAACTGGGCCGTAGCCGCAATCGCGCCCGACTACACGGTAAAGCTTTGGCCCAGTGCTTACGCCGGCCGCAGCAAAGTCTCGAACTTCGAAGGCGGCGAACCTGCCAACTTCCCTCCCGCAGGCTATCTATGGAGCAACGCCTTGCAGGCGGGTCTTACGGTCCGCAACTACGGCGAGTGGGTAACGAATCTGCCGGGGGCACAGAATACCGGACAACGCCAGGTTCAAAGGGTGAACGATCCGTCCTTGGCAAACAGTACGGATCTGAATTTTCGCGGTGCCGATCCCAACTACAAAGACCTCGATCGCGCCGGTGAGTTCGTTCGTGAATGGAAAGATTTCGACGCTAAAGGACAGGCGCCTCAGCTCAGCATTGTCCGCCTGAGTAACGATACGGCTGGAAGAGGCGAAGCTGCGTCGACCGCCCGGATCGCCGACAACGATCGCGCTGTCGGGCTTCTCGTCGATGCAGTTTCTCACAGCAAACTTTGGACCTCGACGGCAATCTTTGTGGTCGAGGCAGCTTCCAACGATGCAGGTGGGTATCGAATGCCCGCCTTAGTAATCTCGCCCTACACGCAGCGCCGCGCTGTCGATTCCGGGATGTTCAATCAGGCAAGCGTGCTCAGAACCATCGAACTGATTTTGGGAATGCGCCCGATGACCCATTTCGACGCAGGCGCAAACCCAATGTTCGGCAGCTTCAGCCAGCAACCCTCTACCGCTCCCTTCAGCGCGTTGGTGCCACAATCGTAACTGAACCGCGACCGTCAGGGAGCGGATGCGCACCCAGTCATGCCGCGGCGCTTATTCATCCTCTTGATGCTGTCCTGCGCGGCATATGCGCAAACTGCCGCGCCCACCGGTGTTCCCGGCTCCCTGCAAGGCCGTGTGACCGATTCGCAAACTGGCAACGGTCTCGGAGGCGCTAGTCTGCATCTATTCCCTACCGCCGGTATGAACTCGGGAAGCCTGCAACCGTACAATACCGTTTCGCTCGATGATGGCAGCTTCCGATTCGATTCTGTTTCGCCGGGCACATACATTCTATTCGCCAATCACCCCGACTACGTCAATGGGGGAACCAACGCGCAGCGAGTCTCGATCGGCAACGCCTCCCAACTCATCGGCGTGGCGGTTCAACTCAACCCGCTTGGCTCGATTAGCGGCAAAGTTCTGGACCCAGCGGGGCGTCCGGCCGCTGGAACCGATGTTGAGCTTTTCATCGCTCGCAACGTGCGGGGCAAGGTTGAGCTCAGGCGAATGCAGAATGGATCGGTATCGAGCAGCGGCGCCTATCTATTTAAAAAGGTGATTCCTGGCAAATACTACATTGCCGCGAGTACAGCGAGCCGCCACGCTACCCGAAACTCTACTGCCGAACAATCTGCAGCCAATGTGCCGGAAACCGAAGTCCTCAGCACCGTTCGCACCTTCTATCCCAAGGCGACTACTGTCGAAGACGCTTCCCTGATCGACTTGGCGGCCGGCGTGAGCATCCCCGACGTTGACATCCATCTGCAGCAGGCTGAGACATTCCGCATTCAAGGCAAGATCGCGAGCCTGCTGCCCGGCGTATTGCAGACAAAAGGGACGCTAGAGCTTGCTCCCCGTGATTCCGCTCCGAGGAGCGGTCTAGGTAGAATGCTACGTAGCAAAGACGACGGATCTTTCTCCGTCGATGGGGTACCCTCCGGAAGCTACACGCTCTGGTTGATTGGTAGCTACGGTCCCGGAGCAGGCCAGAACCGCCGCTACGGACGCCGGCGCGTCCTGGCAAGAGAGGACGTCGACGTCAATGGAAGCAACGTGAACGACATTGTGCTTTCTCTTATGCCGCCCGTGAACCTGACAGGCAACGTGGTCCTGATGAACGCGCCGGCGAATGCAAATGTCTCGCAGCTGCGGGTCAACTTACAGCCTTCTTCACAAACTGAAATGGGCGTCTTCCAAAGTATCGCGGTAGATGCTGACGGAGAATTTTCAGTCCAGGACCTCGAACCCGGCGAATATATGGTTCGGGTGGTGAATGTTCCGACAGGCATGTATTTGCAATCGGTAATGCTCAACCGACAGGACGTGACAACCAGCGGCATCGACTTTTCGCAAGGCGGAGGCGGTGAGCTGGAGGTAACCCTGAAAACCGGAGTAGCCGAGGTGGATGGCACGTTGGCCGCTACAGGGGACAACGCCCCCGCCTCCGGAACGGCCCTGCTCGTGCCCCAGACTTTGCCTGCCGACGGGTCGGGCGTCCTGACCGCACGAGTCACGCCGGGAGGAACTTTCGCAATCCCGAATGTGCCGCCCGGCCGCTACCTGGCCTTCGCCGTACAGCAATGGACCAGTATCTGGCAGAATGTGGATTTCCTTCGCGAGATGGAGCGTGAAGGCACGTCAGTCGAAGTGCAAGAGAACACCCATGCGCAGGTGGCGCTTCCTTTGCTGACTCAGGATCAGCTTCAGTTGACCGCTTCGCGCCTCGGCTTGAGTGCGCAATGAACGGAACCTTCCATTGACCTTGCCCGTTCTTTTTTATAGAGGGTAAAAATGTACTGCAGTTCATGTGGAATCGAAGTCTCGGATGGAGCCCGCTTCTGTCCGCAATGCGGAACGGCGACCAGCAGAAACGCCTTCACCTCTCTGGCCGGTAAGCCCGTAAAAACCCTTAGCAGGCCGCGCGACGGTCGGAAGATCGCTGGCGTCTGTGCGGGAATCGCCCGATATTTAGGGGTTGATGTCACTCTGGTCCGGATTGCGGTTGTGGTGCTCGCGTTCTGGCCCCCGTCGATTGGGTTGATTCTCTACCTGGTCTGCTGGGTCGTCATGCCGCAGGAACCGCTTCTACTTCCTGCTCCCACGTCAACCGCTGAGCCAGCATCCTGAGCCGGAGTTTTTACCGTTCCGCCACCAGCACGATCTCGTAAGCGAACAAGCCCGGCAGGACCGCTGTGGCTACTCGCAGAGCAGCGTTCGCCAGCCGTAACAGCGGATTCGCGGGAGCCATCGGGACCAAACGCTCCAGCGGGATCAGGGTGAAATGAGTCGCAGTGACCCGAAATCCAGACGCCTCGAGGGTCCGGCGAATGGTCTTGCGCGTATAGAAGCGCAGATGGGACCAGTCGAGAATGCCCCGGTCGGCATACTGAAAGACGCCGAACAGCACCATCAAACGCACCGTCAAATTAACTGCGTTTGGCACGGAGACTATTAGCTTTCCACGGCCGTTGAGTAGGCGCCGGCAATCTTCCAGCAGATGCCGCGGCTCGCGAAGATGCTCCACGCGATCGAGCAAAAGAACTCGATCGAACTGGTCGCCTCTCAGGCGGGACATAGCGCCGAGCCCGTCTTCCAAGTTGGCTTGAACTACATCTTCGTATCCGGCGTCTTCCGGCACATCCGGCGTGCCGTCGACTCCCGTCACTGTGTTGCCGGCACGAACCAGTTCCCGGCCAAAGGCACCATCTGAGCAACCAACCTCCAGGACTCGTTGACCTGTTCCCACCAGGCGCGCCGCATAATAGTGCGCCGAGTAGCGGCCACGTTTGATTGCATATGGGACAAAATACTCTTCGTATTCCGGGTGGCTACGCACGGCGCGTGAAGTTTCGGTATAACGATGCACAGCCTGCAAGATGGCCCTTGCATACTTCAGACCGTTCACCCTACAGATTTCGTTGCCGTAGAAAGTAGGAATCGGAACTTCCTGAATACGGAAGTTCTGATGATGGAGCTTGATGATGATTTCCGTGTCGAAATGGAAGTCATCGGTGAGCTTATCAAGCTTGATCTGTGCCAGCGCATGCACGTTGTAAGCGCGATAGCCACTATGGAATTCGGTCAGGTTCAAGCCAAGCGCCCGGTTTTCGAACTTGCTCAGGATGCGATTTCCAACGTACTTATAGAACGGCATACCGCCTTTGAGCGGTCCTCCGAAGTCTTTCATCATGCGTGAGCCGAAGACAGCGTCAGCTTCACCGCGCACCAGAGGAGCATAGAGATGGGAGAGTAACTCAGGCGCGTACTGGCCATCTCCATGAAGCAGGACAACGACATCGAATCCCTGTTCGATGAAATACCGATAGCCTGCCTTTTGATTTCCGCCATAGCCGAGATTCCTGGCATGCTTCAGAACCCGCAGCTTGGGGAGATTGGTCATAGTCTGGATGCCCACCGCTAGCTCATAGGTGGCATCTTGGCTAGCATCGTCGAAAACTACGACTTGCTCGACATTTTGCCAGACATCGGGAGTGATGCGTTTCAGGACGTTGCTTAAAGTGGTCAGCGCGTTATAGGCAACGATAAAGATACCGATCCGTTTGCCGTGATTGCCGGCCCGTTCGGGTGTTTCTTCAAGCGCATTCTGGCGAAATTGCGGAAGTGGCTCGAAAGGCAATTCAAGCCGTTCGGACTTTTCAAGAACCGCCGCCAGAGGATGAGAAGCGTCGTTCGCCTGCGGAAGCATGGCCTTTACGACCTGATCGTATCATTTGCGAGGGTTCACCCGGCGAGCCCGTTATAGAGCCAGGCGGCCGCCAGCACGATGACGGTGACTGCGGTCAACCAGGCGATCGCGTTCTGCCATCTTTTGTTCTTGAAGGTGCCCATCAAGCGCGGCCGGTTAACCAGCAGCAGCATATAGACGAGCACGAACGGCAGCAGAACGCCGTTTGCCATCTGCGAATAAAGGATGAATCTGAGCAGGAAAGAGTTGGGAATGATAAGAACACAAACCGCTCCGCCGCCGATCAACAGGGTGTAAAGCCAGTAAAAAATGGGCGCTTCGGAAAAACGCTTATCTATGCCGGACTCGAAGCCGAGGCCTTCGCAAATGTTGTACGAGGTCGCCAGCGGAAGAATGGCGGCGGAGAGCAGCGAGGCATTGATCAAGCCGATAGCGAAGAGAAGCGCGGCAAATTTGCCAGCAAACGGTCGAAGAGCTACCGCCGCCTGCGCCACGTCGGTAAATTCAGGCCGGTTTGGATGGTAAATGGTGGCAGCGCACGCAACCACGATGAAGAAAGCAATCACATCGGTGAAAATGCAGCCGAGGATGACGTCCAGCCGGCAAAGGCGATAATGACGGGCATCGACGCCGCGCTCGACTACTGAGGCTTGCAGATAGAACTGCATCCAGGGCGTGATAGTCGTGCCAATCAGGCCCACTATCACGGCGAGGTAGGCGGGGTCGCTGCTGAGAGTCGGAATGAAGGTTTGCTTGAGAGCGACGTCCCAATTGGGCTTCGACAAAAAAGCAGAGATGGGATAAGCGAAATAGACCAGCGACGCAACGATCAGGATTCTCTCAACCGGCTTGTAGCTCCCGCGAACAATGAGAGCCCAGACCAGGATTGCCCCGGCCGGAACCACCATATACTTGCTGACGCCGAAAATTCCCATACCGGAAGCGAGTCCGGCGAACTCGGACACGATGTTTCCGAAATCGGCACAACCCAGAACGAGCATTGTGAAGAAAGTGGCGCGCAGGCCGAACTCTTCCCGAATCAGGTCCGAAAGACCCTTGCCGGTGATCGCCCCCATCCGCGCTGCCATCTCCTGAATCACGATCAGAGCGATGGTGGTGGGAATTAGTGTCCATAGCAGGGTGTAGCCATACTGAGCTCCTGCATTTGAGTAGGTTAAAATGCCGCCTGGATCGTTATCGACGTTTGCCGTGATAAAGCCAGGTCCGAGAACAGCCAGGATCGCGATCAGTCGCGAGCTGATCAGTGCAAACGGTGGTCTCCTGCGAACGGCTGTTTGGCTCATGATGACGCGCGGCGCGCAAACTTCTATTCTTGACTACGCAGATTTCAAGACAATGAAGCGGGCTGTGGCTACTGTGCGGGTTTGCCCTTTGCGGATGGAATTTGCGTGTAGTGACTCAACCAGTCGAGTACGGTGGCGTACCAGAACTGGCTGTTTTGCGGTTTCAGAATCCAATGGCCTTCGTCGGGAAACAGCACCAGCTTCGACGGAATTTTCATCTGCTGAAGAGCGGTGAAGAGCTGCTGGCCTTGGCCAATCGGAACACGATAATCTATTTCTCCCTGCGTAACAAGCGTGGGCGTCTTGAAATTCTTGACATACATGCTGGGCGACCACTTGTCGTAAAGTTCAGGATTCTCCCACGGGAATCCCTGGAACTCCCACTTGACAAACCAGAGCTCTTCAGTAGTGCCGGCTTCGCTGCGCAGATCGTACACGCCAGCGTGCGAAACCAGAGCGCGGAACCGGTCGGTGTGCCCGAGAATCCAATCGATCATGTAGCCGCCGTAAGAAGCACCGGCAGCGACCATGCGGTCCTTATCGATATAAGGAAGTTCGCTGACGTAATCCACCGTGCTCATGATGTCGTCATACGGGCGGCCACCCCAATCGCCACTCACGGCATCCGTGAAACTCTGCCCGTAGCCGATCGAACCGTGCGGATTAGGCAGAACCACCACATAGCCTGCGGCCGCAAAAACCTGGGCATTCCAGCGGTAGCTCCACGATTCGCCCCAATCGCCTTGAGGGCCGCCGTGAATGGCAAAAAGAACCGGATACTTGTTCGCCGGATCGAAACCGGGAGGTTTCACAATAAAGCTTTCAATCTTTTCGGACCCGCTGTCAACCGAAATTCTCTCGAGCGGCGTCAATTCGTACTGGCCGGTGATCGAATCATTCAGGTGAGTCAACGCTACTCCCGATCCGCCTTTCGACATGGCTCTATTGATCTCCGCCGGCCGCGAGCCGCTCTGGTCCAGATAGATCATGGCTTTGTCGTCACGCGAAAACTGGACTTCACTTACCGAAGTAGGGCCTTGCGCGATCGTTCGAATGGCGCCTCCGTCAACAGGAATCATGAGCAGCGGATTCGTCCCATGATCGTCAATAGTAAAAAAGATCCGTGATGAATCGGGCGACCAGGTATAGGATTCGACCCAGCGATCGAGCGAATCCGCCAGAGTGTTCATACTTCCCTTCTGTAGATCGAGCACCGCCAGCCGCCACTGATCGCTTTCATAACCGGCTTTCGTCTGGGTGCGGTAGGCGAGATACTTGCCATCGGGCGAATAGAGCGGGCCTTCATCCGCGCCTGGATTAGTCGTGATGCGCTTGGCTTCTCCGCCGGCCGCCGGCACAGTAAATAGATCGGAGTTGGTACTGGTGGAGGGATCGGCGTCGGTGTTCGCGACGTAGGTGATTTGCGTACTGTCGGGAGAAAACACGTAGCCTTCAGGACCGCCAAGCGAAAAAGGCGGCACAGTCAAACCGCCGGGCGTCAGGTCGCGAGGCTGGCCCGAGCCGTCGGCAGACTGAATAAGAAGGTGTTGGCGGCGCGCGCCTTGATAGTGAGTCCAATGGCGGTAAAGCAGCGCGTCGATCACACGGGCCTTCATTTTGCTGGCCGATTCAGCATCCAGCTTGCTCTTGTTGCAGGCGCTGTCGTAGAGCGCCCCAGGCTTGGCGTCGCGAGCGGCACAATCGGGATATACGTCGCTGGTAAATACCATCAGATGTCCGTCGGGCGAAAGGATGACACCGCCCGCTTCGGTCGGAAGGTGGGTTACCGGCTTTGCATCCGAGCCATCTGCATTCATCGACCAGACCTGCGACCCATTGCTGCGATCCGAAACAAAGAAGATGCGCTTCCCATCAGGAGCCCAGCGCGGACGCGTGTTGGAGCCGCCCTCGTGAGTGATCATCTGCGGAACCCCGCCATCGACAGGAACCGTATAGATCTGAACAGGCTTGATGTTGTTAGGAAGATCGACCGTCTGGACTGTGAATGCCACCAACTTTCCATCCGGCGAGAGCTGCGGGTCGTCAATTCGTTGGAGCCGCATCATCGCGTCGAAGGTAAAAGGCGCTTTACAGTAAGCAGCCGAGGCGCCGAGCGTGAGCAGAGAGGCCGCGCACAACGTAGCGATTCGCATGCTTGTTATTCTAACGGCGGCTAAGCAGTGAGTAGACCGAAGCGGCTTGCTAGGATGGCTAAAAAGGAAATACTGAACACACCGGTGCTGAGGCGACCTGTCTTGGCGCTTCATTCAGCTTCCATCATGATTCGACCTTATCGCGGAGTAATGCCGCGCATCTCGGATTCCGCTTATATAGACGCAAGCGCCCAGGTGATTGGCGATGTAGTCATCGGCGAGAGGTCGAGCGTGTGGCTAAATGTAGCAATTCGAGGAGACGTGAACTACATTCGGGTCGGCGACGAAACCAGCGTGCAGGACAACAGCGTTCTGCATGTCGATCATCAAGTGTACCCGTGCATTCTCGGGAATCGCGTAACGGTTGGACATAGCGTCGTGCTGCATGGCTGTGTAGTGGAAGATGAAGTCTTGATTGGCATCGGCGCAATTGTCTTGAATGGGGCGAAGATCGGGCGCGGCGCGGTGGTAGCGGCCGGAGCCTTGGTGCCCGAGGGCATGGAGGTGCCGCCCAACGCGCTCGTGATGGGAACACCGGCGAAGGTGAAGCGCCCGGTTACTGAAGAGGAACAGGCCCGGTTTCGCAAGAATTGTGATAACTACGTCCGGATCACCGCAATTTATAAGGAAGAGCATTGTTGAATCCACTCGGCAGCGTGAAAGGAATGCGGGATATTCTCCCGCCATCGAGCGCAGTGTGGAACCAGGTGGAAGCGGCCGCGCGGAGAGTTTTCACTCGTTTCAACTATCGCGAGATACGTACACCGATTCTAGAAGAGACGGCGCTCTTTGCGCGCGGCGTTGGCGAAGACACCGATATTGTCAGCAAAGAGATGTATACGTTTTCCGATCGCGACGGCAGTTCTTTGACCTTGCGGCCGGAGAATACCGCGCCGGTTCTGCGCTCCTACATCGAACATCGCCTGGATCAGCAGCCGGGCTTGCAGAAGCTCTACTACATCGGTCCGATGTTCCGGAGGGAGCGTCCGCAGAAAGGGCGCTATCGCCAGTTCTATCAGATCGGGGCGGAGGCGATCGGCTCCGATTCGCCTGCGATCGATGCTGAAGTGATCGAGCTGGTGCTCGGGATACTGGACGAGATCGGGATTAAGGGGTACGAACTACTGATTAATTCCGTAGGGTCGAAGGAGTCGCGCGAGCGATATAACGAAGCGCTGCGTTTGGAACTGAAGGAGCTGGCGCCGCGCATGTGCTCGGATTGCCGGAGACGTGCCGAAACGAACCCGCTCCGAGTACTCGACTGTAAGGTGCCGGAAGACCAGCCGATTATCGAGCAATTGCCCTCTTTTCTCGATTATCTGGACGAAAACGATCGCGAGCATTTCCGGCGAGTGCGTGATTTTCTCGATGATCAGCGGATTCGTTACACCGTGAAGCCGAGACTGGTTCGCGGCTTAGATTATTACGCGCGCACTACCTTCGAGGTAACGCATGGGGCGCTTGGCGCACAGAATGCGGTTCTCGGCGGCGGGCGTTATGACGGCTTGGCCGAAGTATTGGGATCCAAAGTGGCGGCTCCAGGTATTGGCTTTTCTATCGGCGAGGATCGGTTGGTCATGGCAGCAGAGGAAGGCGGCACACTACCCGCCCAGCTACTGGACTTGTATATCGCCCCGATGGGCGTCGCAGCGTTAAGGCACTGCGCTCTGCTGGCAACGGATCTGCGCAAGCTCGACATTTCGATAGAGGTCGGAACCGAGCACAAGTTGAAGCGGATGTTGGAACTTGCGAATAAGCTGCAGGCCCGATACGCACTCATAGTCGGGGATAACGAAATTGCGACGCAGTCCTACACTTTGAAAAACATGACCTCGGGGACGCAACAAACCCTCACGCGTCAAGTCCTGTTAGAACCTGAACAATGGCTGAAGTGAAATTGGATTTTCTGGGCGATTTGCGCCGGACTCACTCGTGCGGGGAGTTGCGCGCGCCGGATGCGGGCACGAGCGCTGTACTCATGGGATGGGTGCATCGCCGCCGGGATCTGGGCGGCGTGATCTTTATCCATCTCCGGGACAGGTATGGCATCACACAGCTCGTATTCGACGAAAGTAAGAATCGAGAGACCCATAGACGAGCACAGGAACTAGGCTCCGAGTTCGTTGTTGCGATCGAGGGCCGGGTCGCCCTGCGCAGTGAAACCACCGTAAATTCGAATATCTCGACAGGCGAAGTGGAAGTGGCCGTCTCGAAGCTGTGGATTCTGAATGAATCGCGCACGCCGCCCTTTCCGCTCGAAGACGACGCTGATGTTAAGGAAGACGTCCGTCTTAAGTACCGCTACATCGATTTGCGCAGGCCGCACATGCAGCGCAATATCATCATGCGCTCGAAGATCACGCTGGCGGTGCGCCAGGCATTGGACGCACAGAATTTTCTGGAGATCGAGACGCCCTTCATGACACGCTCGACTCCCGAAGGCGCACGAGATTATCTTGTGCCAAGCCGGGTGCAGCCTGGAACGTTCTATGCGTTGCCGCAATCTCCTCAGATTTTTAAGCAGCTTCTGATGGTCAGCGGCTATGAACGCTATTTCCAGATTGTACGGTGCTTTCGCGATGAGGATCTGCGTGCCGATCGCCAGCCGGAGTTCACACAGATCGATCTCGAGATGTCGTTCCCGCAACAGGAACAGATCTATGACGTGATCGAGCCGTTGATTTTCAGCGTTTGTGAAGCGGCAGGGAAGTCGGTAGAAAAGCACATTCCGCGCATCACTTACGCGCAAGCAATGAATTGCTACGGAAGCGACAAGCCCGATCTGCGCGTACCACCGTTTCACCGCGTCGAAGATCTGTTCGCGGACGCCGGATTGTCTAGCCACGGCCTGCCGCTGGTCGCAATCCGCATTCCGGGGGTCGGACCATTGAGCCGCAAGGAGCGGGACGACATCAAGGCTTTTGGCCAGGAGCGTGGCTTGCGCGTGTTCGACGATATGAAGCGCCTGGAACGCGATCATGCGGAGCCGGTAGCAAAAGCGAGAGAGCGAATCCAATCGGCAGAAGACGATCTCATCATTCTTGCCGGAGGCGCCGGCGAGCCCAAGGGCGCTTTGCCGGACCAGACCGTGCTGCTCGCGTGCGGGCAACTGCGCTTGCACCTCGCGCAAAAATACAATGACCGCCACAAGCTGCTTGACCCGGAAGTGTTCAAGTTCTTGTGGGTGGTGGATTTTCCGATGTTCGAGTGGGATGAAGAAGATAAACGCTGGAATGCCGCGCACCATCCCTTTACATCGGTGCATGACGATGACTTACAAAAACTAACTGATGACCCGGCTCACTGCCGCGCGAAATCGTACGATTTGGTACTGAACGGAGTAGAGCTTGGATCTGGCTCGATTCGTATTCACCGGCGCGACGTTCAAACGAAGGTGTTCGCGGCGCTTGGCTTCAGCGAAGAAGAGGCTAAACGGCGTTTCGGTTTTCTGCTGGAAGCTCTCGAATACGGCGCGCCTCCACACGGCGGCATCGCCCTTGGCCTGGACCGGCTGGTGATGATTCTGGCCGGAGAGCAGTCGATACGCGATGTGATTCCCTTCCCCAAGACCGCAAAAGGCACTGACTTGATGTGCGAAGCGCCTTCGAGTGTGCCCGAGCGGCAACTGCGGGAGCTGGGGATTACGTTCGCCGGTTCAAGAAATAACAGCGCGAGGTAATCGCTTCGAATCATCTTCCGCCTGGCGCTTCATGATACTGGTGGAGCATGGCAAGTCGAGCTCCGCAATCAACTGATAGTCAGAAGAATGCGCTTTCCCCCGAAGAAGCGCGTCTGATGGACGCCTACTGGCGAGCTTGCAATTATCTCAGCGCCGGCATGATCTATCTCCGCAGCAATCCTTTGCTGCGTGAGCCGCTGAAGAAGGAGCACATCAAAAACAGATTACTCGGACACTGGGGATCCGATCCCGGCCAGAGTTTCACCTGGATTCATCTCAATCGCCTGATCAAGAAATACGATCTCGACATGATCTATCTTTCGGGCCCTGGTCACGGGGCGCCCGCCGTGCTAGCGAACTGTTACCTGGAAGGACATTATTCGGAGATTTATCCCGATAAGAGCCAGGATGAAGAAGGTCTACTCAAGTTCTTCAAACAGTTTTCATTTCCCGGCGGTATCGGCAGTCACTGCACGCCCGAAACGCCGGGCTCGATTCACGAAGGCGGCGAACTGGGCTACAGCATTTCGCACGCCTTTGGCGCGGCCTTCGACAATCCCGATTTGATCGTCAGCGTCATGGTTGGAGACGGGGAGTCTGAGACAGGACCGCTCGCCACTGCCTGGCATTCGAATAAGTTCCTGAATCCGATTCGCGACGGCGCTGTTTTGCCCATTCTCCATCTCAACGGATATAAAATCGCGAACCCGACGGTGCTGGCGCGCATTACGCCTGAGGAATTGGATCATCTCTTTAAAGGCTATGGTTGGACTCCCTACGTAGTCGAAGGCCACGACCCTGCCAAGATGCACCAGCAAATGGCTGCGACGCTCGAACAATGCATCGTCGAGATTCATGCAATCCAGGAAAGCGCCAGAAAGGGCGGCAAGGCAGAGCGAGCGCGATGGCCCATGGTCATTTTGCGATCGCCAAAAGGTTGGACCGGACCCAAGGAAGTGGACGGCCACAAGGTGGAGGATTTCTGGCGGGCGCACCAGGTCCCTATTCTGGACGTGAGCAAACCGCAACACCTGGCACAGCTCGAAGAATGGCTGCGGAGCTATCGGCCCGAGGAGCTGTTCGATAAAGACGGCCGCCTGATTCAGGAATTGCGAGACCTTCCTCCATCCGGGGCGAAGCGCATCAGCGCAAATCCACACGCGAACGGCGGTCTACTGCGTCAAGAATTGCGCCTGCCGGACTTTCGAGACTACGCGGTGAGGTTTGAAAAGCCCGGCTCATTAGATGTTGGACCGACCGAAGTGCTGGCCCATTTCCTGTGCGATGTGATGCGGCGCAATATGACGAACTTTCGCGTTTTCGGACCGGACGAAACTGCTTCCAACCGTCTGCAGGCGATCTATGCGGCTTCGAAGAAGACCTGGCTGGCGGAGTACAAGCCGGAAGATGCCGATGGCGGCGAACTGGCGCTCGATGGCCGCGTGATGGAGATGCTGAGCGAGCACACGCTGGAAGGCTGGTTCGAAGGATATGTATTGACAGGACGTCACGGCTTCTTCTCTACCTACGAGGCGTTTGTACATATCATCGACTCCATGTTCAACCAGCATGCGAAGTGGCTGGAAAAGGCGAAGCTCGATCTGGCCTGGCGCGCGCCCATTGCGTCGATCAATTTGCTGATCACGTCTCTGGTCTGGCGTCAGGATCACAACGGTTTCACGCATCAGGATCCGGGCTTTTTGGATGTAGTGACCAATAAAAGCGCGACCGTCACGCGCATTTACTTGCCGCCCGATGCAAATTGCCTGCTCAGCGTAGCCGACCACTGTCTGCGAAGCAAGGATTACGTGAACGTTATTGTGGCGGATAAGCAGCCGCACCTGCAGTATCTGGATATGGATGCGGCGGTAAAGCATTGCACAAAGGGGATCGGCATCTGGGAGTGGGCCAGTACCGATGCCGGTCAAGATCCCGATGTCGTAATGGCTTGCGCGGGCGATGTTGCGACGATGGAGGCTTTGGCTGCAGTCGCTATCCTCCGCGAGAAATTTTCGGATCTGAAGATTCGTTTTGTGAACGTAGTCGATCTATTCAAGCTCCAACCGGACACGCAGCATCCGCATGGGCTGTCGGACCGCGACTTCGACACGCTGTTCACCAAAGACAAACCGATTATCTTCAATTTTCATGCTTATCCGTGGTTGATTCACAAGCTGGCTTATAAACGGACGAATCACGATAATCTGCACGTGCGCGGCTACAAGGAGAAGGGCAACATCAATACACCGCTGGAGCTTGCGATCGAGAATCAAGTGGATCGTTTTAATCTTTCGATTGACGTCATTGATCGTGTGCCGCGGCTGCAGGCTGTCGGAGCGCACGTGAAGGAATGGCTGAAGGACGAAATCATCGATAGCGTGAACTACGCGCACGAGAACGGAATCGACCGGCCCGAGATCACGGGCTGGAAGTGGCCTTATTGATGGCAGTTCCCGAACAGGCGATTCTCGCTCTTAACTGCGGATCTTCCTCCCTCAAATTCGGTGTCTATGAGTCGGATGGAAATACCGCTGAACTTATCTATGAAGGCGAAGCTGAAGAGATCGGCAAGAGCAACGGACGTTTCTGGAGCGCAGCGCGCGATAAGGAACGAACGGTTGAAGAGCTAGAGTTTGCCGATCACGTTGCTGCGCTTTCGCATGCGCTGGATGTAGCGAGGCGGGACGGAGCGCCGGAAGCCGAAGCCGTTGGTCATAGATTTGTTCATGGCGGGCCCGGATTGAGAGAACACCGGCTGCTGAACCCAGCCGTGGCAAAGGATTTGGAAGCGGCCGTTGAATACGCACCGCTGCATCTCCCGGCCGCTCTCGCGGTTCTGAAAGCAGCGCAGAAGAAGCTGCCAGGACTTCCACAGGCGATCTGTCTGGACACGGCGTTTCATCGCCACATGCCCGAGGTGAGCCGAACTTATGCCCTACCTGAGAAGATTCGTCACCTCGGAGTGGAACGCTACGGTTTCCATGGACTGTCGCTCGAGTCGATCGTGGCTCAGCTTGCAGTGCTGCCGGACCGGCTGGTAGTGGCACATCTGGGAAACGGCGCGAGTATCACGGCGATTCTCAAGGGCATCTCGATTGACACATCCATGGGACTGACGCCCACTGGCGGCGTGATGATGGGCACGCGCTGCGGCGATCTCGATCCTGGGCTGGTGATCTATTTAATGCGTCACGGTTACGTCCGAGCGGAACAGCTTGAACAGGTTTTCGATCACGAGTCTGGTCTGCTCGGGGTATCGGGTATGGGCAGCGACGTACGTACATTATCGGAAGCCCGCGCCCAGAACAAGCAGGCAGCGCTCGCGCTCGAGATGTTCTGCTATGAGGTTCGGAAAACTATCGCTAGTATGTCAGCCGCCCTCGGCGGCTTGGATACCCTCGTGTTCACAGGCGGAATCGGCGAGCACGCAGACGCACTTCGCAGCGAGATCACTAGCGGCTTGAAATTCCTGAGTTCACGCGAGCTCGATGTTAGAGTACTGCCTTCGCAGGAAGACGAACAGATTGCCAAGAACACCGCGCAATTGCTGAACGCGAGGCATTGAGGACGGAATGTTAGTCTGGAGGGCGCGCAATACCGCGCCATAAAATAATCTGCTCCAAAATGTGGAGGGCTAACAGCCGTGAATGAAAGCAGCAAACCGACGGATTTTGACCCCGCTTCGAGCGATCAGCAGCAGCCTTCGCTTCCGTCTGGATATCGCTCCGGAATCATCACTGCCATCACGGTCATGCTCGGATTCTCGCTGCTGTTTCTGCGTTCCTGGGTATTTGAGCTGCCTGGCGAGTGGACGATTTCAGGAGTCATCGCTGCCGTACTCCTACTGATTGCTACGGTGCTTGAACTGATCGCGCTATGGAGGTCGTTGCAGCCGGAAGATGAGCTTCTGAAAGAGTACAGGCTGACTCTTCGCTGGTTCTTAGCTTCGACGGTGTTTCTGCTCCTCAGTTTGGTTATCGCCGCCTTTTCTTATGCGGATTTTAAGAGTTGAAGCTCTAGGAGCGCCAAACCTGATAGATCACGCGTAGGCAGGCTCTTTCTCTTCCGCAGCGCTGAAGTACACGCAATCCGGGTGATGGAAAACTAGCGCGGAGACGCTCGCTTCCGGCTCCATCATGAACCCTTCCGTCAGTTGCACGCCGATGTCTTCCGGGCGAAGCAGTTTCCATAGCTTGGCCTGGTCTTCCAGGTTCGGACATGCAGGGTAACCAAAGCTGTAGCGCTTACCGTGATAACGCGAGCTGAAGCGTTCGTGCATGGTCATGGTCGGAGCATCGGGAAAGCCCCAATCTTCGCGCAGACGGCGATGAAGCCACTCGGCCGCAGCTTCAGCGGTTTCGATGGCAAGCGCCTGCAAAGCGTGCGCCTCCAGATAGTCGCCACGCGATTTCGCCTCCTGCGACTGATGGATGACATTTTCGCCGGCAGTCACTACGAAGAGCGCAATCTGATCCCGGCGTCCATCCTGCGGATCGAGCACGAAGTCGCTGAGGCAGAGGCCATCGGATTTGGCCTGCCGTCCGAAGTGAAAGCTCTCGAGTGGTTCATCGGTGCCAGGGGCGAAGAGACGCACCATGTTCCCTGCTCTTTCAGCTTCAAAGAATTGCCAGACGGCGCGCACCTTCATGAATTTGGAAGCCTTCTGCTTAACCTCTTCGACGGAGTGATAGAGGTCGAGCGCCTTCGAGTCGCGTTCGGCCAGTAACTTTTCGAAATTGCCCTTAAAGCCGAGGTGCCGGCCATAAAGCATGAAAGGATTGATATAGCTCCAAACCTCAGTCAGATTCGGGACAGCTCGAACGCGCCGGTCTGTATAGGGCGCGGGCGGAATCGGGATGTCCGTGTGAACCTTAGGGCTGCGAAACTCGCCGGAAGGAATAGTAACCGGCTCAGGCGTGGCGGTTTCGGCCGGAGCATCTCGAAAAATATGTTGACTCAGCACTTCGGCGCGCAACCCTGGATCGGTGATCTCATTCATGAGCCGCAGGCCGGTCATCGCGTCCTTCGCGTAAAAGGTCGGAGCCGCATAGCTCGGGCCGATTTTGGTTTTCGTGAACTTTTCGGATAATGCAGCACCTCCGACGAGAAGCGGAACACTAATCCCGGCATCTTTGAAGTCGCCCGCCGTGGTAACCATCTGCTGCGCGCTCTTGACCAGCAGACCCGATAGCCCGATGGCATCGGGCTGGTGCTCGTGATAAGCCTTTATCAGGCCATCTGGCGGAACCTTGATGCCGAGATTGATAACCGTGTAGCCGTTGTTGCTGAGGATGATCTCTACCAGGTTCTTGCCGATATCGTGGACATCGCCCTTCACGGTAGCGAGAACAATCTTGCCGCGCGCCGAGGTCTCGGATTTCTCCATAAACTGCTCGAGATAATTCACCGCGGCTTTCATGGCCTCGGCCGACTGGAGAACTTCGGCCACAATCAACTCGTTCTTGTTGAATAGCCGTCCCACTTCCGCCATACCTGCCATCAGCGGGCCGTTGATGATATCGAGCGGCGCCGCGCCCTCTTCCCGCTTGCGATCGAGATCGGGAATCAAGCCGTCCTTGGTTCCCTCGGTGATGTAGTTTGCAAGACGTTCATCGAGAGGCAAATCGGCCGTTTTCTTCTTCTGCCTGGCTGTTGCGCCGCGGAAGTGTTCAGAAATTGCCGCGATATGGAACTGATTGATTGCAATTTTTTGGTCACGCGATTGCAACCTCCAGTCATTATTCTCTGAGAGAAGAAGGGAGGCATTCGGATGGTCTGCAGACACCTGCATCGGGGGCGTGTTGAACAAAAGCGCCTCGGCCAAGCGCCGCTCTTCCTCCGGAATCGACGCAAATCGTTCCAGTTTCTCGGAGTTTACAATCGCGAGGTCGAGCCCGGCCTTTGTGCAGTAGTAGAGGAAAACGGAGTTAACAACTTCGCGGGCTGTGGCAGGCAGACCGAAAGAAATGTTGGAGATGCCGAGGATTGTCTTGACGTACGGGATCTGCTGCTTAATGAGGCGGATTGACTCGATGGTCTCGACCGCTCCGCCGACATAATTCTCGTCGCCGGTGGCGCACGGGAAAACCAGAGGATCGATGATAATATCCTCGCCTGGTATGCCGTACTTCGATGTGAGCAGGGCGACGGAGCGCTCTGCAACGGCGAGTTTGCGCTCACGGGTGAAAGCCTGCGCCTGCACCGGATCTTCATCGATACAGCCAACCACCAGCGCCGCGCCGTATTCGCGAGCAACTGGACAAATACGCTCGAATTTCTCCTCCCCGTCCTCGAGGTTGATGGAATTGATAATGCCCTTGCCCTGGCAGTAGGTCAGTGAGAGCTCGACCGAGCGCGCGTCCGTCGTATCGATCATGACAGGCGCTTTGATCTTGCGGATGAGCTTCTCGTAGAAGGGCGGAATGTCGTTGATTTCGTCGCGATCGCTAGTTTGCAGGCAGACGTCGACGATATGCGCGCCGTTGCGTATTTGCCGGCGGGCAATTTCTGTCGCCTCCTCCCACTTTTCTTCCCCTATCATGTTTTTGAAAAGGCGGGAGCCGATGACGTTCGTTCTCTCGCCTACAATCAGAGGGCGATTGCTCTCCTCCGCTTCCACAACCTCGATTCCGGAGAAGTAGGCCCGGTGACTCGGTTCCTTCGCGACCCGCGGCTTCTTGCCAGCAGCCATCTGAGCGAGAGCGCGGATATGGTCCGGCCGCGTGCCGCAACAGCCGCCGACAATATTCAACCAGCCATGATCGACAAACCGCTCGAGCTGAGCGGCGAGAGTCTCAGGTGTTTCCAGATATTGACCGGTTTCGGAATCCGGTAAGCCTGCGTTCGGATAGCAGGATATGCGCGTGGTCGCAAGTTCATGTAGAGACCGTATGTGGTCGGTCATGAACTCGGGGCCAGTAGCGCAGTTGAGGCCGACCGATAGCAAGGTCGCGTGTGAAATAGAAGCGTAGAGGGCATCGGCTGTCTGGCCACCCAGCATGGTTCCTGTGGCCTCGATCGTGCCTGAGACCATGACGGGGATGACATAGCCCAGTTCCTTGCCCAGGCGATGTATGGCTAGCAGTCCGGCTTTGATGTTGCGCGTGTCCTGGCATGTTTCGAGCAGCAGGATGTCGGCGCCACCTTCCAGGAGTCCCTTCGATTGGTCGTAATAGTTGGCGATCAGCTCCGGGAACGTGACGCCGCCGGTCACCGAGATGGCTTTCGTAGTCGGGCCCATCGAACCGGCGACGAAGCGCGGCCGACCGGCCTTCGATATCTCATCCGCCGCTTGCCGGGCCAGTTTCGCAGCCACAAAATTCAGCTCGTACGATTTATCCTGCAGGCCGTATTCGGCAAGAACAATCTTCGTTGAGCCGAAGCTATTGGTCTCTATAATGTCCGAACCGGCCTCGTAATAGGCGCGATGGATATCGACAATGACGTCAGGCCGCGTGAGGACCAGGTTCTCATTGCAGCCTTCCAGGTCCGGTCCCCCGAAATCGGCTGCCGTGAGATGGCGCGCCTGCAGCATAGTTCCCATAGCTCCGTCGAGTACGAGAACACGTGTGGAAAGGGCGTCTTCGAGAGCCAGGCGACGATCCCGCCGGCTCTCAGAGGTAGAAGAGAGCATTTTCGAGACTAGCTCTATTGTAGCGAGCCAAACGCCTCGAGCGCTTCTCGCCCGGTCTAGGTTTGATCCTGGGGCGGATGCGGTCCGCGCTCTACTTGTGCTGTGAGTTCCTCGCCCGCCGGTGGAACGGGTGCGGTGCCAGACTTCTCAGTTTCGTCCTGGGGAGGACGGGGACCTCTGCCGGGTGTAGGTGTCGGTGTAGATGCCATAGTTGTCTCCTATGAACGATTCTCGTAGCAATTTGCAAACCATTTTCTAAGTAATCGCCGGCAACGCAGGCTCGGCGGCTTGGCGATTTCTCGTCCGTGTTGACCAAACGCCGCTTGGCTGCCAGGCTAGCGCGTTTGCTGGCGCTGAAACAGCATAACGTCGGAATAATTCTGTTGCCGCACGCATGCCAGTTGACTTCCGTCCGCCGACCAGGCAAAGGCCAAAATACTCTGATCTTCAAACTGAGTCACGCGTTGGGGCTTCCCCCCATCGAGTGGGATGCGCCAGACATTGGAAACTCCGCTCGGGTCTGTGATGGAGCTGGTCAAAGCCTCACCACTGCTCGACCAGCGGAAAGGAGGGGTAGCGTTGGGCACTTCTCGAAAGCCATTGTGCACTCCGTCGAATGGAATAACTGCGACCGACCAGTGATCCGGCTCTTTTTGAAGTTGGCAGGCTATCCATCTCCCGTCAGGTGAGATCTGCGGATGATCTGCTGAGAACTGGCCTAGCCTGATCGGCTTGCCTCCTTCTACCGGGATCTTGTAAAGCAGCGGATAAGTGGATGTCGAAGATGCATAGACTATCCATTTGCCGTCTGGGGACACGGCAGGAGAATCGTCGTATGCCGAGCCGAACGTAAGTTGGAGATAGCGGTTCGTATGGCGGTCATAACGCCAAATGTGGAAACTACCGGAGCGATTTGAGGAGTAAACAATAAAACGCCCGCCCGGTACTGGTTCGGCATGCTGTTCTACGACGGCCCCAGCCGTCAGGCTTGACTCAATTTGATCGGCCGTGCTGAAGACAGCCAGATTCGGGAAACCCGTGCGCCGCGAATTCACTAACAGGTGTTCGCCGTCCAGCCAGGCCAAGCTGGCGTTGGCCACTCCTGAAACTGGATCACTGTTTTGCATGTCCGAAAAAGCGCTGCGCCCGTGCGCAAAATCGTTGGAGGAGGAAACCCACAAGGTAGCTCGCGGGTCGACTTTGACAGCGGCGATACGTTGGCCGTCGCTGGTCATGGAAACGCTGCCGTATCCACTAAGATCTTTCGTCAGATCCCTTGCCGGGCCGCTGTAAGCGCCCACCTCGCGCAATTGCGATCGGCTCCTGTTCTCGCTCTTTAAAGAAGCGCTGAGTAAAAGAGATCTTCCATCCTTTTCCCAGACAAGTTGGCCTATTCCGCCCCAACCCGAGGAGCGCTTCGTGACTTGACCGCCGCGCACGCTAACAAAGCTCAGATCCACCTGGTCGGAAGCGGCCGCGTTGTCCCTCACGATAGCCGCCAGCCGCTTGCCGTTAGGTTCCCAGGCCAAATGCGACATTAGCGTCAGGCTGGTAGTGGAAAGCAGCGGTGTTAGCTGGTAGTTTTCTGTCGCCGCAATTTCGATATGGTTCCGTGTACCGGCCGCGCCGCCCTTCAATGGCTCCCAACGCACAAAGGCGAACCGGTCTCCCGCAGGAGAAAACGTGACCGGACCGTCGATGTCTTCGAGGAGCGGAGTACTGGAGCGTTCTCCAACCAAGGGAACGGCAAATAACTTTCCGACGAGCGTGCTCGGATCTTCCTCGACTTCGTAGATGGTGCGGCTATCGAGTGAGAACGTAAGACCGATGTAGTGGATTTTGCGGCTCGGAATACGTACCTGGTCCGATGGCTGATCGGTCTGCTTGATGTGGAGAGACTGCGTGCCGCCCGGATCTCCGACAACAAATGCCAGGTATTTGCCGTCCGGAGAAATTGCCGAAGATAAAGTTCGGCCGTTAAAAGTTAATTGCTTCACCGATTCGATATGGAACCAGTCGGGCTCCACGAATCGGTCCCGGCCGCCTAAGCCCCACCAGCATGCGCAAAATACAGCCAGCAACACAATTGCCGGCAGGCCTCGATAGCGGGCAGTGGCGCGCCGTGTGCTCGTGGCCTGCCGCAATGGCCAGCGTCTGGCGGAAGACGTATCGATCTTTTCCAGATCGCGCAGCATCTCCGCGGCCGATTGATAGCGCTTCGCCGGATCTTTTACGAGCGCCCTCGCGACTACGCCTCCGACGCCGGTTGGAACAGAAGCGAGATTAGGCAACGGTGGCGCAGGGCGATCAAGAATCGAGACAATCACATGACTGTCAGTCTCTCCGGCAAAAGGACGCTGGTTGCTCAACATTTCGTAGATGAGGACACCCAGGCTCCATAGATCCGTGCGAGAGTCTACCTCTTCGCCGCGCGCCTGCTCGGGTGACATGTAATCGACCGTCCCGACCACTGACCCCGGAAGACTCAGCCCCGAGTGTCTGAGCCCGCTCACGTGGGAGTCATCGGTAATCTTCGCCAGTCCGAAATCGATGACTTTAATGTAACCGTCCGGCCGCACCATGACATTGGCAGGCTTCAGGTCGCGATGTATGACCCCGGCAGAGTGAGCGGCTGTCAATGCCGAAGCAATCTGCGTAGCCACCCTGATGGCCATGCTCCCATCTATCGCGCGCCGTTGAATCGCTTTCTTCAAAGTCACGCCTTCGACGAATTCGCTCGAGATGAACAACTCACCATGAAACTCGCCAATTTCGTAAATGGTGAGAATATTCGGGTGATTCAGCGCCGAAGCGGCACGCGCTTCCTGCTCTAAGCGACGAAGAGATTCCTCGTCGGCCAATAGCTCAGGAGGAAGAAACTTCAACGCCGTGTGGCGGCCCAGACGCGTCTCGAGCGCAAGGTAGATCTGCCCCATGCCGCCCGATCCCAGGCGGCGCAAGATGCGGTAGGAGCCGAACTGTTTGCCTTCGCGCGGATCGGTAGGAACCGAGGTTTCGTCGCTTGCAGACGTGCTTTCAGGCGGAACCGTAGCACCTCTCGACCTACTTGGATGCAGGAATCGCTTGGTAATCTCGTCGCGCAATCCGCTCATTGACAAAGGGCTGCCTTCAGCACGGGGCTAAGGTGTCTTTTGATTGTCGCTTAGTTCCAATGCCCGGGTTTCCGAAAGATGGAAGGTTCACAAAGGCATCACTTGGCTACAGCGACGGCTCCCCTGCCGCTGACTGATTGCCGATTGCGCAACATATAATAAGTTGGCTGGACGAGCAGAATGTGTCGGCGTGTTCTAATCGTGGCGCTCGTCGCTGCACCCGTCATCTTCGAGCAGGCATGGCCAGCGCCGTCAGCCATTGGCCAACCTGAAGGTGCGTCCGCTCTGCTGACTCGGGCGACAGAGCGGATCCTCGACTCGACCCGCCGCCTGCCGAAGTACACCTGCCTCGAAACCGTGGACCGCACGTACTACGTTCCTCCGCGGGAGAAGCACAGTCCCCATATGATGACCGAGTATCGTCCGGCGACCGCGTGCATCGGAAATCGCAACGGGCATCTGTCTCTGAAAGCGAAGGACCGGCTGCGAGTGGAAGTCGCAGCAGCGGGAGGTACTGAAATCCATTCGTGGCCGGGTGCGAGCCGGTTCGACACGCGCTCCTTCGATCAGATGATTCCTTTCGGGCCGCTCAGCACGGGATCGTTCGGGACGTCTCTTCTCGACGTTTTTGCAAACCCGGGCGCACAGATCAATTTCACGGCCAGAAGGAAGGACGGACTTCGAGACGTATTCGAATACTCTTTCCGCGTGCCGCTTAAGGCTAGCCATAATGGCGTCAAGGGGAGGCGCGGATGGCAGGTAACCGCATTTAGCGGTTCGTTCGAGATCGACGCAGCGACAGCGGAGTTGATACAGCTCGTATTCGAAACGGCCCCACTCCCGCCCGATACGGAAATGTGCCGAGCCAAAATCTCGACCGCCTACCACTTCATGCCAATTGGCGACGGCCAATTTCTAATCCCGCGCCGGAGCCAACTCGACACGTTCGACATTAACGGTGGCCAAACGGACAGCGTGACCGAGTTTTCAGCCTGTCGTGAATATACGGCTGAGTCGAGCATTCGATTCGATGATCAGGATACGTCCATGGGTTCGAGCAAGGCCGTGCTACAGCGCCTTCCCTCCCTTCCACCAGGCGTTTCCCTCACTCTGGCGCTAGCCGGTGCAATCGATCTAGGCACCGCCGCCGCAGGCGACCCTGTATCCGCGAAAGTTGTCCACCCCGTTCGCGCACGAGGTTCTAAAGAGGTTCTAGTGCCCGCTGGCGCAATTGCCAGGGGCAGGATTCTTGTAATGCGGCATGAGCTGGCAACCTCGGAATTTTTAATTTCCATCCGGTTCGATACGCTTGCAATAGGTGGCGCAGTATCGCCGCTTTCGATCCGATTGACTCGCGAAATAAAGGCCGAGACGCGTACTAACGGAGGGTTAATCATTCCAGGTGCCGAATTTTCACTCCCGGTGCACGCCTCGCCGGAGTCGGGTAGTCGCTTCGTGTTTCCGGCGAAGCGAGGAGACTATGTGATCCCGGCTGGCTTTCGATCCAAATGGACCACAGTTACGCCGTGAAGGTTCTGGGACTCTTCGCTGTTGGCGTTGTGCTCATGAACGCTCAGTCACCAGATCCTGCTGACCTGCTGGAGCGTGCGCGCGACAAACTGATCGCACGAGTGCCTCCGGTTGGATATGCCTGTATCGCTACCATCGATCGCGGCTATTACAGCCCACGGACGCCGCCGGTGACTCCAAAATCCTGCGAGCAGATCTCCGCGGACAGAAAGAAGGCTCGGACCAAATTACAACTCGACAAGACCGATCGGTTACGGCTCCAGGTGCTTGTAACAAGCGGGGGTGAAATTTATTCATGGACCGGGCCGACCGGTTTCTCGCGCAATGTCGAAGAGGTCGTGCATTCCGGAGACATCGGTACCGGCGCGTTGGCGGCCCATCTCGATGCAGTATTTGCTAACCCGCTCGTCCGCTTTCGGCTCCTCAGTCAAAGCAGCCAGAACCTCGAATTCGGTTTTCGCGTGCCGGTCGAGGCCAGCAGTTACCTCGCCAAAGCTGGTGTCCAGTGGCGCGAGACGGGCTATGACGGCTCTCTCGCAATCGATCCCGCATCGCTTGGACTCAAGCGGCTGACCGTCGAAACTGACGAACTACCGGCCGAATCTTTCCTGTGCGAATCGAGCACAACTATGGATTATCCAACTGGCAGCAAGGGAATCCTCCTTCCAAGTACAGCCCGGACCCAGGACCTCAGCCGCGACGCCAACGAAACGAAATGGGTCACCGCGTTTTCGGAGTGCCGCGACATATCCGAGAAGGCTTCCGAGCGCCCGAGGCCTGCGCTGTTTCCGCCTGGTTTTGCTGCTCCACTCAAGTTGGCGCTTACCACTGCCATCGATACATCAACTGCCGCTGCGGGAGATGTGATTACGGCAAGACTTTTGGGAACCGTAGTGGGACCCTTGAAGAGTTTGGCACCTGAGGGTGCAATCTTAACTGGCCGGATCATGCGCTTGGAACACCGCATGCGCAAGCCGTACTCTTTCCTGATTTGGATCGATTTCGACACGATTGAAGCGAATGGCGTCGTTTCGTCGATCCGTGCCCGATTGACCCACGGAGACGATCTCGGTTCCCAACACCCTTGTTCGATCGCTACTATGAGCGATCAGAAATGGGATCGTGCTCTCCACTTCTACGACGGCCCAGGTAATGCCAATATTGTCATCCCCGCAGGATACACATCGAGATGGCTGACCGGCGACCCGGCTTCGAAAAATGACCCGGCTGATGAGCAGAGATAAGAAATTATGCAGGCACACGGCCTGCGCGAAATACCAACCCAATAAGGAAAACGCATGAATACTGAAGTGATGCACGAAGTTCTGGCAGAATCGCAAGCCGGAAAGCTGACCTTTGGCGAAGTGGTGAGGAGACTCTTGCAGGTGGGCGTCGAGTCTTATTTCGCTGATCTGGCAAAGGGAGAGGAGACGTTTTACATGCCCGATGGTAGAACGCATGTCGAGAAGATGAATCTCCCGTCAACGGCAATAGCCGAGAATTTTCTTTGTCAGGGATTATCTCAGCCATTCGCGCGGCTCAGACAGATACGATCCGCTATCCGGAGTTTGTGAAACGCGCAACCGCAGCAGGTGTAATCGGCTACTGGGCGTTTCTAACGGGCAAAAACGTGACCTACATTGGCCGTAGGGGTGAGCTTCACGTTGAGCAGTTTCCGCCTCCTCAGTCGTAGT
>CAWCYQ010000046.1:0-46168 GCA_963799755.1 Terriglobia bacterium
TGTTGACGTAAAAAGCTCCCATTGTTATGTTGGATGCGAGCACTTCAGGGTGCCGCCAGCTCGCGGAAAGGGCCAAGCCCTCCTGAACTTCACTGGAATCCGGACATAACGACTGTCCTTTCAGCCTGAAATGCGAGCAATCGGGCACAGCCGGGCACTTACGCCCCATGAAAGGAGGTCGTCATGACCACGTCTTTACACGCGAATCCATCGCTCGAAAACTTGAAAAAACAGGCCAAGACCCTGAAACGGGCTTGGCAGGCCGGCGACGCGGACGCTGTTCGGCGGATCCGCACCGTTCACCCGCAATTCGCCAACCTATCGGAAGAGGAACTTCGGCAGGCGAAGCCGCGCCTGACCGATTGCCAGCTCGTGCTGGCGCGGGAAGCCGGCTTTACCAGTTGGCCGCAGTTGAGGGTCGGCATTCAATCGGCAAACCGCGAGTTGCCGGAGGAGTTTATTACTTTGGCGTGTCTGTGCTATGACGACCCGCATTATGATCATCGCCAGTTTCACGTCGGGGCGCAGGAGATGTTACGTAAGAACCCATGGCTGGCAGCGGCTGATATCTGGTCGGCTGCGGCAGCGGGCAACGTGCTCGCTGTAACAGCAATGCTCGACCAAAGCCCGGATATGGTGAACCGCCCAGGACCGTATGGCTGGGCGCCGCTGATCTGCGCGTGTTATTCACGTGTTAAATCCGTTGATCCAAGCCACTCCACTTACCATGTAGCGCAGCTTCTTCTCGAGCGTGGCGGCGATCCGAACGCGTACACGCTGAAGCACAATGACCCGCCGGGAAGCGACCGCGCGCGCCGCTTCACGGCATTAGCAGGCATCTTCGGCGGCGGCTCTACGGGTTTTGCAAACCAGCCGCCACATCCGCAATGGCGTAAGTTAGCCGAACTGCTGCTTGAACACGGGGCCAATCCGGCAGATGAACAGGCCCTATCGATCAATCAAAGTGCGTCGCTAGAGCTGCTGCTGCGCTACGGCCTGAAACCAGACGTGGAAACAAAAACAGAAGCGGGAAGTATCACTCTGCTTGGCCGCGAGCTCTCTCGAGCGGCTCGCAATGGTCAGGCGCGTAGCGTCAAACTGCTCCTCGAGAATGGCGCGAAGACCGGCGAACGATTCAACGGCAAAACTCCGTGGGAACACGCCATGTCCAGGGGCCACCTGGAAATAGCGCGCATGCTGGAGGAAGCCGGTGCGCCCGTAACCCAGCTCAACGAGGTAGAACGATTCGTATCGTTCTGCCTGGCGGGCGATGAAAACGGCGCCCGCGCCATGTTGGAGCGTATCCCGGATATCGTAGAACGCGCACCCTACAACATGGTGCAGAGGGCAGTCGGCACGGAAAGGAAAGAAGCGGTCAGTCTTGCCTTGGATTTAGGATTCGATCCCAATGCGGTGGAAGATAATGCGGCCATCCATCAAGCCGGCACGCTGGCAAGAAACGAAGAAATTCTCCGGATTCTACTGGCGCGCGGAGCATCTCTCAAATTGCGCGACCCCTGGTATGACAGCACGGGGATCGGTTGGGCTGATTTCTTCGATTACCGTGAGCTCCGCGACAAGCTGCTCGAGGAACGTGACATCTGCCTGTTCGACGCGCTCGACTTCGAGCGGTTCGATCATATTCCGGACATCCTGGCGCGCGACCCCGCGGCACTGGAACGTCCGTTTGCCAAATGCCTTACCCGGGAGCCGAAGCCGGACGATTGGCAGACGCCTCTTGTTCGGATGGTCGATCGCGGCAACATCACGGCCGTGCGCTCGCTGCTAGAACATGGCGCAGACACAACGGTGCATCACCCCGACGGCCGAACGCTGTTGCAGCTCGCTCGGGACAAGGGGTTCGATGAGATCGCAGCGCTCCTCGAAGAACACGCGGGCAACGGCTAGCTGAAGTTGGTCACACCAAGCGTTACAAGACCGCTCCCTTTGGTCGCGGCTCAGAAAGCTGCGGGGGCGCTTGCAGAGCCTCGGCTAGGTGCGCGGATTCAAGAGACCCAAGCGGCGTTTTGTAGTGGGGTCGCTCTCAGCGGCCTGGGCGCGGAGAGGCTCGAAGCGGTCACGAAGAGAGCGGATGAAGGCGTTGGTGGTGGTCGCGCCGGCGGGAGCGTTGCCCTGCATGCCGGATTCGAGCCAGAGAGTCGCGGCCTGTTCGGTAGCAGCATCCGCACTCGCCGGATTCCACAGAGATTCGAACCAAAGGATGCAAACCAGGCGAACATCGCGAAGATGCGTGGGCGCATGGTGGGGCCGCCATGGTCGGCATCACGCCGAAGATGGTACTCATGCGAGAGATCCAGGTCCCAGAGGACACGGTGGAGAAATTCAGCGCCATCGTGGGCATTGAGGAAGTCGCGGTCACCGGCCTCGAGATAAATGGCTAGACCGGACTCGCGAATCTGCTGTGCATTCTCGCGGGCCCGGTTGGCGGGATTGTTCAACTCCCAGAGGGAAGCGTCGCGGGCAGGACCAATTAATTGCGTCGGTCCACCGGCAGCGTGATGGAGCCGGTTACGCGCCCCGATATCGGATTCCCGGAGGCCGGGTTCGAGCATGGGCTGCATGGCGGCGACGGCAGCGAACAAATCGGGGTGCGCAAAGGCCACCTTGAGTGCACCGTATCCGCCGCCGGAGATGCCAGCGATCACCGCGGTTTGGCCGGCATTGCAGGCGGAGCGAAGGTGAGGAATAAATTCGGCGGTGAGGAAGGAATCCCAGCGAATCAGTCCAGCGGCGTCCTCCATGTAGTAATCGAGGCCGGAGGTAGGCGTGGCGATGATCATGGAGGGAACGGTCCTTTCGGCCCACCAGCGATCGAACAGCGGCTGAAGATCGGACAAGACATCGCGCGTGCCACCGGCGCCTAAGAGAAGAATGCAGAGGGGCAGTGATTCCGTCTGGTCTGGCGCGAGGACGGCGTAGGGGACAGGCGCGGGCAGGTGCCGCGAGGAGATCTCGCGCAGAGTCACAGTGGAAGACATAGAAGAGATTTCTGCCAGTTACTGAAACAGTTGCGGGGCGAATTCGTTGAGGTAGTCGCGCCAATTGAGCCAGGTATGACCGCCCGCACTCTCAAGAAAGACCGGCTTGAATCCGTGCTCTTTCAGCATGGCGACAGTCACTTTCGAAACCGGGAGCAATCGGTCATCGCTCCCCGTGCTGAACCAGAGAAGCTTGACTCCCTGCTTCAGATCCGGGTTGTCGAGGTCGCTTGCGTGTTGCTGTATCCATTCTGGCGGAACGACTGGCGGAGGGGCAGTGCCGGCGAGCATGGGCGGACGCCGCGGCCCTCGCGAGAACACGCCCGAGCTGAACACGCCAATGTAGGCGAATTGATCGAGGTGCAACATCGAGATGTTCAGCGTCTGGCCCCCGCCCATGGACAATCCGGCGATTGCGGTGTGCGCGCGATCCGTCAGGACCCGGTAATTCTTTTCGACGTACGGCTTGATATCATTCACGAAATCCTCAGCGAATTCGTCACGCACGGGCGTCCCACTGGAAGGCGGCCTCATCATTTCACGGGTGGTGTGGCCGGCGGGCATGACGATAATCATGGGGACTGCTTTCCTCGCGGCGATGAGGTTATCCAGGATAAAGTTCGCCCGCCCCACTGAGGTCCAGGAATCATCGCTATCTCCGGCACCGTGAAGAAGGTAGAACACAGGATACCTGGTGTTGCCCGATTCATAGCCCGGCGGAGTATAGATATGCATGCGGCGCATGCGCTGCAGAGCGGTTGAATAGTAGTAGATCGATGCGACCGCGCCATGCGGCACATTTGCCGCGTCGACGAAATCGCCGCCGGGCACGACGACGACGCTCCACGACGTGGTATTCGATTCGCTGACCGCAGGGTTCCGCGGGTCGACAACGGTAACGCCGTCGACCACAAAGGTGTAGCGGTATGCTCCAGCGGGAACCGGCCCCACTGTTGCCTCCCAAATTCCCTGATCATTCTTGGTAAAGGGCGGCGAGTTGTGATCCGGCGCGGGAATGTCGCCGGCGTTCAGCGTAACCGCCAGGGCGTGCGGCGCGAAAATGCGGAAAATAATTTTTCGGTCCGGAGTTACCTCAGGCGACGTGAAAACCGGAGCTGGAGGCCCGCTCTGTGCGTATGCAATTGCTCCGGTCAGCGACCAACCGAGTAACAGGCCCACGGCAAACTGCTGCTTTGGACTCAATATCGTTTCTCCCTCGTGATGTTGAGAGTATCAAAACAGGAGCAGTTGGGACTGTGGCGGAAGCGGCGGATCGCTATGTCCAAGATCGCGCTTCCCGATACCCACGCGCTGTCGAATCTCTTCCACCCGTTTTCTTATCCGTTCCGGATAGACGCCCTGAAGATAGGCCTGCGCAGCGTAGCTCTTGCGGTAGCGGGAAAGGTACTGCGGAAAACGTGATTCAAGAAAGGGGAAAAAGGTTTTCTGAGCGCACGGTTTGAGAAAGAGCACATTCGCTCCGAACTGATCGGCTCCAGCCCGCTTGGCGGAGCGTGCGACGCCTTCCAGATTCTCTTCCGAATCGGTCAATAGCGGCAATACCGGGCTGGCGATTACTCCCGCGCTTACGTGGGCAAGACTGAGTTCCGCGACTGCCCCCATGCGCAGATCCGGCCTGGGAGCGAATGGCTCGATGAGACGCGCCAGTTTACGATCCATGGTGGTAACGGATGCGGTCACCCTCACCTCGTTGTGTTTGCTCAACTCACGGAGGAGCTGCGCATCGCGCGCCACCAGATCGGATTTCGTCGTGATGAAAATCGAGATGCCCTGAACTTCAATCAGAGCTTCGAGAACTCCCCGCGTGCGACCGAATCTGCGCTCGGCTGGCTGATAAGGATCGGTTCCGGTTCCCAGGCCGATTACGTCGCCCGGCTTTAAGCTTCTCAGTTCCAGGCGGAACGCTTCGCGATCCCAATCTTTGGCGTAGATCTCGGTTTCGAACGATCCAGGGTCCCGCCGCTCCATGAACTCGTGAGTAAACCTGGCATAGCAATACTTGCAGCCGTACTCACATCCTCGATAAGGGTTGATTGTCCAATTGAACGGAACGCGGCCCGATGCGCAGCGGTTCAGCCATTTCCTTGTCGGCAGGCTGCGATACTCTACGCGCTGCTTTTCTGCGAGTAGAGATCCCTCCGCTGCAAGGCGGGCAATACCACTGAGTCGGACGAGTTCCTGCAACGAGAATTGCCTCTCGCTGTATTTTCGCCTTTTATTCGCCGATAGTCAAGGGCATTGAATTAAGACGCGAGCAGCGAGATGACTCCCTTTTGCCGCAATCCGTTCAGCGCGAGTCCGTGCCGGCCTCGAACACCGGTTTTCTCGAAAATATGCTTGAGATGAATCTTGACCGTACCCGGGCGGATACCGAGTTCCTGAGCGATTTCGCGATTTTTGTAGCCTTGCTCCACCAGTTCCATGACTTGGTGTTCGCGCGGCGTTAAGTCGGTCCGGATCTCCAATTCACCGGTACCGGCATCCCTAAAAACGGAATTCTGCATCCAGCTACGGCCTAGCGCAACGCACCGGAGACAGGCCAGAAGCGTCGCACCGTCGGCAGATTTTCGAATGATGCCCTTCGCGCCTGCCTGCAGGAAGCGGAGAGCTTCCGCCTCGCTGATCGACGTACCCCATACCACCACGGCCGGGACTGTGGAGCGGCTACTTCCATGCTCCGAGCGGAAGCTGGGTCAGGGTGTCCAGGACAACTTTCACCCCCAGCCCTTTATCGATCATCAGAATATCCGTGCGATCGGCATTAGGGGTTTGAAGCCATCCTGCCGGAGAAGCATGGGATGAACCGAACTCGAGATCTTCCGTTCCCTTGAGTAAATTTTCCAAGCCGAAAACAGTCAGCGGCTGTGTTTCACAAAGAGAAACGACTTTCTTACGTTTTGTTTGTTCCAGGTTCATAGGCGCTCACCATCCTATCGGTGGACACTCCTGAAACGTGAGTGTTCCTCGTAATGAATTATTCTCAATGGGGGCCCTGTTATTCGTTAGCCAACATGAGAATCAAGACATTGTGTGTAGTTCTTCTAGCGTTCCTGGGGCTGGCAGCTTGCGACCGCGGGGATCGGCGGGAAGCACGGCAAAAAGCCGACGAAGCACGCGAAAAGGCTCGTGAACTCGGCCGGAAAGCGGAAAACGAAGCCAAAGATCTCAAACGCCATGTCAATGATTCGCTGGCCTCCGGAACCAACGGCAATCCGGCACAGGGCGCCACCGAGAAGCTTGATCACGCGGCGTTATTGGCCAGGATCAAGGCCAAACTGGTCAGTGACGTGGGGCTTAATACCGTAACCGGCGTAGAAGTGGACGCCACGTCGCACATCGTCACGTTGCGAGGCACTGTCTCATCCAGCGAACAGAAACAGCAGGCCGGGGAAGCCGTCGCCCAGATACCCGGGGTAACAAAAGTCGTAAATGACCTGCAAGTGAGCCAGTGACCGAGGCCGCGGCTAATCCAGCAGGTTGATCGTTCCCCGGCACCCTGGGGCGCCGCACTTGCAACTGATGCGGTCCACTTTCTTGTCGAAGCGATAGTCAACGGTCAGCTCTTCTCCGCGCTTGATATGCCGCAGACTGACGTAAAGGATGTGCCCTTTCACTATCCGAGACGCCAGATTGGGCTCGCAGGAATGGTTGATATATTCTGCTCCCGAGCCGCCCACCGCACCGTCAATCGTCCAATAGGAATCGAGAGTAAATAGATAGATAAAAGCGGCGGATTGAGCCCGGCGCTTCGTCTCGGTGCGGCTGATTTTTTCACCGGTGTATTCGATCACCTTGCGATTGGCAGCAATGGGCTCGCCGGCATAGACACCCCAGCGATGGATCTTGGAAGGCGCGAGTTTCAGAAGGAAATTCGAGTGTTTGGGATCGATTCGCGGGGAACCGTCTTCAGTGTTAGCAAGTGTAGCGGACACGCGGGGCAAAACTTACTGGACTTTCCGTTTGAGCACCTGAACGAGTTCTTCCACCGCGGCGGCGCTTTTTTTCAGGGCGGTGATTTCGTCCTCGTTCAGCTTGATCTCAAAGACCTTTTCGACTCCGTTCTTACCGAGTTTCACCGGGACGCCGACAAAGAGCTCATTCAAACCGTATTCACCCTGCAAATACACCGCGCAAGGAAGAACTTTCTTCTTGTCCTTGAGAATCGACTCAACCATCTCGGCGGTGGAAGCAGCCGGCGCATAGTAGGCGCTACCCGTTTTGAGATATTTCACGATCTCAGCGCCGCCATCGCGCGTGCGCTGCACCAGACGATCAATTGTCGCTTTGTCGGTGAGTTCGGAGAGCGGAATTCCGCTGACATTGGTCAGCCGGACGAGGGGAACCATGGTGTCGCCGTGGCCGCCAAGCACCACGGCTGTCACATTCTCGAACGAGACATCGAGTTCTTCTGCAATAAATGTGCGGAAGCGGGCCGTATCGAGCACGCCAGCCATGCCGATCACCCGCTCCCGCGGGAAGCCCGAGACCTTCAATGCAGTCCAGCACATGGCATCGAGAGGATTGGTGACCAGAACCAGAATGGCGTTCGGGGAATGTTTGACGGCCTGCTCGGTGGCGCTTTTTACCACTTCATAATTCGCCAGCAGAAGATCGTCACGGCTCATACCAGGTTTCCGGGGGAAGCCTGCGGTGATTACTACAACATCGGAATCTGCCGTCTCTCCGTAACCGTTGGTTCCGGTGATGCGAACGTCATAGCCTTCAATGGGCGCGGACTCCAGCATATCCAGCCCCTTGCCCTGTGGCACCCCATCGACTACATCGACAATGACAACGTCCGCCAGTTCCTTAGCCGCAATCTTCTGGGCGGTGTTGGCTCCGACGTTCCCGGCACCGACAACCGTTACTTTCCTTCGCATCCTGCTCCTGTGTTTTAGTCCACGCGACCGCGCGAGAAAACAGCAGTATATCAGTGGGAATGGCAAAGGGCCGCCGGTTTTGCCGGCGGCCCTTTGATTTCAATTGAGGAGGAAGAGGGAAGAGTGAACTAGGCTTTCGTCACCCCCTTGGCACGACGCCGGCGTAAAGCGGCAACACCCAAGAGACCGGCGCCGATCATGGCGATCGAGGACGGTTCAGGAGCGGAAGCAGCATCAAAGGTTTGATCGATGTAGCTGATCTGAGAAATGCCCAAAAAACTCGACACGTTGATGTCCTTGGTCACCCATAGATTGGTGAAGCTCCCGTCCAACGAGATGTTATCGGTGCGCGTGCAACCAGCTCCGGTGCCGCAGGCAACGGTGGCAAAACCCACTTCTTTATCGCCGCTATAAACAGTCTCCGTCACGGACGAGATGGCGTATCCGTAGAACGTGCCGTTGAAATCCAGGCCGATCGAATCGATAGGGGCGTTGGATGTTAGGTGGTAGTTGATGGTCGCATCATCGAAAGAGACGAATCCAAAAGAGCCTGCGGTAAAACCACTGGAGAACTGAAGACCGGTTCCGGGATGGGTGATGGTCGAGACAGCGATCTTTCCGCAGCCACCGGGACTGGCGATACCCCCGCTGGTAACATTGCACGAAAAGTCATTGAATGTCAGGCCGTCGATAGACAACGTCGGGTCGGATTTGACGGTAGTCGCTTGGCTGGCGAGTGGTAACAAAGAAATCGCTGCCGTGAGAAGAATTGATTTACAAAAACGCATTGCGTTTTTAGCCTCCGAATTAATTCGGCACGCTGATCTGGCGTGCATGAATGCAGTTTCGGTGGTAAAGCGCAGGCACCGCAAGGCACAGCAGGGCCAGCTGTACTAACGTAAAATCCGTGCTGCGACGCGGCCGGAAGGATGAATTCGGTGCAGGAGAAACTACAGGTACCAGGGTGCAGAAGGCGTTTCTGCGAACACCCTGTGCCTATTGAAGATCACCGATCTCCCTAACCGGAATGCGTGCCCTTATTACTTTTCGAAAGTAGGTGCAGGCCAGTTTAAAATCTATGCCGTACATCAGGGCTGTGGCACTACCATGAGTTGAACTCCACTGGCCGCGCCAGCGCCGTGAAAGAGGCGCTCCATGGCCGGTTTGAAGTCTTGCGGTTTCGCGTGCGGGATGTCCACGAAGGTCTGTGGATTGCGATCTACCAGGGGAAACCAGGAACTCTGCACCTGCACCATAATCCGATGGCCCTGGCGAAAGGTGTGGTTGAGATCCGGCATCTCGAAATCTACCTCGGTTAATTTGCCGGGGGTCAAGGCTTCAGGTTTCTCCCAACTGTCACGAAATTTCGCACGCATAGGCTCCCCGCGAAGAAGCTGCTGATAGCCGCCCATATGCAACGGAGGCTCGCTGAGTATCCGTTTGTTGCCGGAGCTTTCACCCGGAGAGTCAGGATAGTCCTCGGGATAAACATCGATCAACTTTACGATGAAATCCGAATCCGTGCCGGTGGAAGAGATTTTCAGCTTGGGGGAAATGGGGCCGGCAATGGTGATGTCTTCGGTGAGCGGGTCCGTCATATAGGTCAGTACATCAGTGCGGCGCGAAGCCCAACGCTGATCGTCAACCATGTAGCGCTGCGGCACGGTATCGGTGGTATAGCCGACGAAAGGCACGGGATGTGCTGGATCGCTGACGTACTGATCGTAAGTCTGGCTGCCGTCGTTCGAAGGCGAGTCGAAACTAAGCTTTCCGCCAGCGCGGAAGTAAAGCATTTTCGGTTCGGCTCCTTTAGGAGGCCATTGGTCGTATTTGCGCCAGACGTTTGTACCCGTTTCGAACATGTACGCCTCGGGCATGGCGTGACCTTTGCCCTTCAGATAGAACTCGAAGAACGGAAACTGAATCTCTTTCCGAAAGAAGTCTCCGGTTTTCGCGTTGAAGACAACATCGCCCAGATGGTCGCCGTCGCTCCTGGCCCAGCCGCCATGCACCCACGGGCCTTCGACAATGGTGTTTACTGTGCCAGGATTGTCCTTTTCAATGGCGCGATAGGTGCGCCAGGGACCGGACAAGTCTTCGGCGTCGTACCAACCTCCGACTGTCATGACCGCGCAGTGAATGTTGTGCATATGCGGCGAAAGGTCGCGAATCTTCCAGTATTCATCGAAGGTGTCGTGATAGAGCTGATCGGCGAAGAGTGAGTTTCCGCCTTTCAAATAGACCTTGTCGAGATTAGCTGTCGGGCCGGCTTTCAAGTAGAAGTCGTACCCGTCCGGCGTTCCCATTTCGAAGGGCACCTGGACTTTAGGCGGCTTGGCCGGTGCATCCATCGGCTTGAACGAAGTGTAGAAGCCAAAGTTTGCGGCGAGCATGAAAGCTCCGCCATGATAGGCGTCGTCTCCGAGGAAGAGATTGGTCATGGGGGCCTGCGGGCTGGCGGCCTTGATTGCGGGATGCGAGTCAATGATGCTCGCCGATGTGTAGAAGCCAGGGTAAGAGATGCCCCATATTCCAACTTTGCCGCTATTGTTCGGCACATGCTTGAGCAGAAACTCGACACTGTCGTACATATCGGAAGAGTCATCGACGTCGTTCGGGCCGGATTTCTTGTCGATGTGGGACCGCATCTCGACGAACTTTCCTTCGGATTCGTAGCGGCCGCGAACGTCCTGATAGACAAAAATGTAACCAGCTTTTTCGAATTCGTCACTGGGCCCGAGACTTGTTTTGTAGACATCTTCTCCGTAAGGAGCTACTGAGTAGGGCGTTCGATCCATCAGGATCGGCCAGGTTTGCGACTGATCCTTAGGCACATACACGCTGGTAAAAAGATGGACGCCGTCGCGCATGGGAATCCGAAACTCATACTTCGTGTAATGAGCCTTCACGTAGTCTTCAGGCCGCTCGGCAGGAGCTTTTTCTTGCGCTTTCGAGATAAAAACGAGAATAAAGCAGAGCGCGACACCAGCGATTAAAGCAGGCAAGGAAGAAGAGCGCATAGTTCCGACCAAGGTAGCAGGCACATCTAGGCTAATGCTCGCTACCTCAAATCTGCGCTATTGCTTTTTCTTCTTGCCGAATTGGTTCAGTAGCGAATTGACGGTGGACTGAGGATTCTGCTTCTGAGCGTTGCCCTGTTGCGCCTGGCCGCCTCCCAGCAAGCCATTCACGATGCCCCCAGCTCCTCCCTTCCCTGCCAGGATTCCGCTGGCGGAAGGAAGCAAGTTGTTTAGCTTCATCTTGGCCAGTGCCTGGGCGTCGGGCGCAAACTTGGGGCTGGACATGGTACCTGTGACGAGGACCGGTATTACCAACTCACCCTGTTTATTGGCTAGGGCGGTGTTCAGATATCCTCCGACTTTGTTGCCGCCCACTGCCTGGCTGGCACCACTTGCGAGGGCAGCGGTCATGTGCATGTCGAGCGCCTGATTGACGAGGTTCATCGTGCCCGTTGCGGCGAGAGATCCGGCATCTAAAGCGGCATCCAAGTTGTTGGTGGAGGCTACTCCATTTACGATGTTGAGCGTACCGGAGAGCTTCTTGAGAGCGGTAGAAGATCCGCCCTGCCCCGGAGCGCTACCGAGAAATTTACCGACTTTCGACAATTCATTCAGAATGTTCACGTTCTTAAGCTGGCCGTTGGTGACATTGAAGCTCAAGGTTCCATTTAAAGTACGCGGAAGATCATTGCTAGAGACCAGGGCGAAATGCAAGTTTGTGTCTGCCGCAAGGCTGCCATAGAGCGTGTTCTTGGCGGTGCTGACGGCGGAGAGCAAAGCATTGGTATCCACGCCTGAGAACTTGGCGTTCACCGCGCAAAGCGGATCTGCCGGCCGAACATCCAGAGTCAAAGTGCCGTTCTCAGTACCTCCGAAAATGCCGGTAGTAAGCGGCGAGAGAGTAATCACGCCCCGATTGAGTTTGCAGGCTGCGTGCAGGTTATTGAGTACGAATCCTTGAGCTTTGATGGTCTTAGCGGTAAGGTTACCCGATCCAGTCATGGTAGTTAGCAGACTCGGCTGGTTGGGAGCGGGAGCTTTGCCTGGCGCGGGAGCCTTCGCCGGCTGCTTAGGCGTAAGGGTCATCAACTCATCGCCATCGACATTATCCGAAGCCAGATTGAACTCCACTTCCGGAGCAGCGAAGTTCTTGGCCGAAACGTTTCCTTGCAGGTTTGTCTTTCCGATAGCAGCGTTCAATCCGCTTATGGCTGCCGAATTCTGCGAAAACTGCACGTTCGCTGTGCTGATGGAGAGAGGCTTTGTGAGACTCGGCGTTGTCAGAGTGACATTCGCGAGGCTGGCCGTCCCCGAGTAGTTTAGCGCCGACGATTTTGTAACTGGACCTTGCACGTGAATGTTGGCCGACAACTGGCCAGCGCCGGATGCGCCGTTGACGGCATCGACGCCGTAAGCTTTGGCCATATTTAACAAATCGGCGACATTGGCGCGGTCGGTTTTCAGAGTGCCATCCACACTCATGTTGGGTGTGGTGTATTGCGAGAGCGCAAAGTTTACTGCCACGCTGGTCGAGCCGCTGGTTGCCGTGAAAGTATTGGAGCGAACGGCATCCGGTGAGAGCGCCAGATCAATTTCCGGCACCGAGACCGGTTGTTTAATCTCGCCACCACTCGCTTGAACCTGTTTGGCGGAGAGTGAACCGTTCAATTGTGGCGCAGTCATCGGACCTTTGGCCGAGACGTCCGCCGTAAGAGTGCCCTTCACCTGATAAGCCGGATTGAAGGCAACTCCAAATGCTCCAGCAAGCTTGGCCAATTCCGTAATAGAAGAATTCCTGGTGCTCAGTTGGACATTCAGATTGGCTGGTTTTGCGTGACCGTCCACGGTTCCGGCAATATTGAAGGAAGTAGACCCAAGATCAACTTTGCCGGACCGGACCTGGATGGTGTTCTGAGCTCGATCAGCAGTGAGATCGTAAGTCGCGCCGATCGGGAAATCCAATTTGGAACCTTTCAGCACAAGGTTCTGCAGTTTGAGATCGCCTTTGGCAGAGAGCTGAGTCGCTTGCGAATTTACGTCGGCGTCGCCGGACGCGATACCGTCAGTTTGCGGCGGAAGAGTTCCGGCCGCGAAGCGATTTGCCGCGGCCAGCGAAACCTCCTGCAGCGAAATGTGACCATCGACCGGCGTGGCGGCCGAATTGGTCGAGTTGAGCGGACCCACCTTGCCTTTGAACGATAAGAGCTGCTTGCCCTGGCCAGGGAAATGCGCTGCTACATCCAGGCCGAATTTCTTGCCGGGCGCGAAATCCGTCAGCTTCAGGTCGATGTGATCGTAGACTGAGCGGGGTTCGTTGGCCGCCTGATCCGTGATCGCCACCTGACCGTCAGTGATTTTCAATTCGTTGAGCGAGACCGATGAACTGCTGCCCGAGGCTCCCGGGGTGGATGGACCGCCAATTGTCGAGAAATTCCAGACACCCGCCGGGTTGTGAATGAGCTCAATCTGGGGTTGGTCAAGAATAAGTTCCTTCACTTCAGGATTGCCGCCGATTAGCGAGAACAGTCCCACGCTGATATACAGAGCTTTCGCGGTAGCAAACGGACGGGAAGACGAGAAGGCAGGAGCCTCGGCAATCGTGACACCATTGGCGCCAATCGAGAGCGGGAAGAAATGCAAGCCGAGATGACCGATAGTGACCTGCCGATCCAGTTTCTTTTGCAGTTCAGCTTGCACCCGGGGCCGGTACTTATCGACATTACCGGCGAGAATGCCCACAACGATCGCCAGGGCGATGACCAGAACGACTGCAGCTATGACAATGTTCCTTATCCGCATATCTTTAGGTTAGACTCGAAATTCGAAGAAATCTTGCGAATGATCGCGCGGAGCCGGATATTTTACACTGTACGTCTTTGGTTTGCGCCTTCGCGTCTGGCCTGAGAATATAACAGAAGCGCATGGCGTTAGCCAGAACCACACTTCCAACTGCTGGCATGGGACCGGTCGGGATCAAGAAAAAGCTAGGTGTTGTCGTATGGGCGGGCGTCATCCTGGCCTTGTTTGGAGCGATGGCCTTCGGTGTTCTGGTCTTGCGGGACCACGGACATGCGAACATCATGGTCAACGAGCAGTCCGCGCCGACTGCAGCCGCAACACAAAGCAAAACCAGCACAGCAGGCCCGCTGGTAAAACAGGGTCCAACGCCACCTCAGAGTGCGCTCCAGAATGGGCTTCGAAACCCCGAGCCATCCGCCGCTCTGCCCGCAAAGCAAGAGTTCAGCATTAACAAATCGTCTACAGAGCAGATTCGCTCTGTCCGGCTGAAGCTGATAAAAACGGATCCGGCAAAGAAGATCTATGACATCCGGGTGATTACCGGGCGAAGGGCGTTCACGCACCGGCACTTGAAAATCGATGAACCGCTCTGGATTGCGACTGATCGGGTTAGCGCCATCGAGATGGTCGTGACGTCCATCGGGAGTACATCCGCAAGCGGATATTGGACAGAATCGAAACGGCCGCCACACGTCACCTCTCGCGTCCGATCAAAGCGACGTTGATTGTGGCACTGATTGTAATAATGGCAGGCCATCTGCAACAGACAGCCTGCCTCAATTGAGTTACTTGGTGGTAGAAGTTGTAGAGCTCTCGGTGGTGCTCTTCTTCTTGTGCTTCTTATGCTTGCTGGTTGTCGTGCTGGTCGTGGAGCTCGTATTCTGAGCAAACATGCCAGTGGATGCGGCGAATCCCAGGGCCAAAACGGAAACGATTAGTTTTTTCATGCGGTGATTTTCTCCTAGTGAGCGCTATACGCTACCCTCACAAGACGCCCCGTCCTGGTAGATTGTCACAGTACTAAAAATGTTTAATGTAGCCGCTGTAAAAGCGCCTGATGACGAGCCAGGCGCTTCAATGTGAAGATAAAAGAGTGACTATCAGGGATGAATCGGTAAGGCGTCCGCTGCCGAGCACGCTCGATCCGAAAAAAATCGCTTTTGGCAAGAATTTCGCTCCCAACATGTTTCTTTGCGAGTACCGGGAGGGGCAGTGGCGGGATGCCAGAATCGAGCCGCTGCACTCGTTCAGTCTTCATCCGGCCGCTCTCGTTCTGCACTACGCGCAGGCCATTTTCGAGGGTATGAAGGCCTTTCGCCAGGAGGATGGGAGCGTCGCACTTTTCAGACCGGAAAAAAACGCTCAGCGGTTCAACAAGTCGGCAGAACGGATGTGCATGCCGCGGGTAGAGGAGGAACTCTTTTTGAGCGCCGTCTCAGAACTGACACGGATAGAAGAGGAGTTGGTCCTTCCCTATCCCGGCAGTCTCTACATAAGACCGATAATGATCGGCACCGAAGCCTGTATCGGGGTGCGCGCCTCGAGTGAATATTTGTTTTACGTAATGGTTTTGCCGAGCGGAGCCTATTTTCCGGGAGTTCATGGCGGCCTCGGAGCTGTTTCGGTGTTAATTTCGAATTCGGTCGTGCGAGCAGCGCGCGGCGGTACAGGGGCCGTGAAGGCTGCCGCCAATTACGCGGTAACGTTAAAGATCATTTCAGATGCAAAAGAGCACGGTTGCGCGCAGGTCCTGTTCCTCGATGCTGGTCCAGAGCAGCGCGTCGAAGAGATGGGCGGCATGAACATCATGTTCGTCGAGAACGGGGTGCTAGTGACGCCGCCGCTTAACGATACGACACTAGCGGGCGTCGTAAGAGACAGCATTTTGACCTTGGCCGCCGACCTGAAACTCCGCACGCGCGAAGAATCTTATAGCTTCAAGGAATTGACTTCGAAGTTGAAAGACGGCTCGATTCAAGAGGCTTTTGCCTGTGGAACGGCCGCAACTATCACCGGCATCAAAGAGTTCAAGACGGAATCGGGTGCTGCCTTCGCGCTTCCGGCGCCGGGTCCGATTTCCGAAAAGCTTCACACCCAACTCGTTGGCGTGCAATACGGAAAGATCGCTGACCCGCATGGCTGGCTGCGGCCGGTGGTGGGAGCTAAGGCGCTGGCTTAGTAAGCGCTCTTTGCTGTTCGAAGCTGGCGCGCGGATCACGTACAGAGGCTTTGCCCGCATAGAATATACCGAAGCGGAGACAGAGGCTGGCCGCGGTTCCGATCAGGCCGGACGAGATTCGCTTCCCGCGGCTTTTGCCTGGAAGTATAGAAATAATGATGCCGGCCGCGGTCAACACCTTGGCCGTTTGCCATAGAAAGCCGCTGAAGCCGGTCTTGAGCGGACGCGCAACGCGTTCGACGCGAGAAGCATTGTGTTCTAAAGCGACAGCGGCCAGTAGTTCGGTGATTTTGCCCATCGTCCCAAAACGCTCGATCGCCGCTGTCTCCTGCGGGTTGAGGTGGAAGAAGTCGAAGAAGGCGGCAGCGGCAGCGGTTCCTGAAGCAAGAAAAAGAACAGGCATGATTCGATAGGAAACCTGCCAGACCGGAACGGCTGTTTGCGAAATCAAAACTCCGGTATAGCCAGAGAGGCCCAGGCCGAGCAAACCGCTTAAAAATCCAAGTGGAGCGGCAAGAGGCCTGAAGAAACGCGGCCCGATGGGAAGCACGGCGGCGCCTCCCACGCAGGTCGAAAAAGCGGACAAAATCCAGGAGCCCATGCTCATCGGCGAACTTACGCGAAAGACGCGAAGCATGTACAGAAAACGCTCCGGGCGTCCGAGATCATGGATTAGGAGCGCAGCGCTTACGGCACCTCCGACGGCGCCGACCCAGCGAGAACGGGTTACGAGCGAACGCATGGAGTCCGGCGCGCAGAGCTGCGCAGCCGCCCCCAGGGCTGCGCCGACGCCCGCGACGCCTCCAACATAGAAATAAGTCGGGATCGACCAGATCCAAGTCGGGTCCTTCAACATGGGGCGATCGTAGTAACTGGGACCGTTTGCCGGCTGCCGGCTCGGGACATAAGGGAAAGCTTGTGCGCGAAGCGCCACTTCCCGGCCCGAGCGCTGCCCCGCGGCTTCGCCCGAAAGAGTGCCAATCGTTTGATCTATGTCGCGAGCCATTGCTTTGGAGTTTACTGCCGGTGCGCGGCGGAATTGCCGAGCATCACCGAAGCAACGGCAACCAGCGACACGCCAAGCGCGGCCATGCCGGTCGAGATCCAGCTCTTGTTTCCTTTGTAGGTAGGGACTTCCGGATGGGGCGGAAGATTGTAGACCTCGGGTTTGTCTAACAGCAGAAAAAATGCATTCAGCCCGCCGGTTCCAGGCTGACTCTCGGAATCTTCGCCGTACAAATACGCTTCTTTGATGCCGAGGCCATGGAGTTCGGTAACGCGCTGACGGGCCTGCTCGCGCAGCTCTTCTATCTCTCCAAACTTGATGGATTCAGTGGGACAGGCTTTGGCGCATGCGGGGGTCATCGCGTCTTTCTGGCGGTCATAGCACAAGGTACATTTCCAGGCGCGGCCGTCCTCGTGGCTTCGATCGATAACACCAAACGGGCAGCCGGAAACACAGTATCCGCAGCCATTGCAGATATCGGGCTGCACGTAAACGGAGCCGAATTCATTTCGGATGATGGCCCCGGTAGGACAATTTTCGAGACACCCGGCGCGTGCGCAATGCTTGCAAACATCGGATGCCATGAGCCAGGAGAGACCGGTATCCGCTCCCGTGATGGGAACCGGTCTCTCGATGAAACTGACATGGCGCCAGGTGGATGCACTGAGCGCGACGGTGTTGTCATACGACATGCCGCTGAAGTGATAGCCGTCATCGGGTAGCTGATTCCATTGCTTGCAGGCGACTTCGCATGCTTTGCAGCCGATGCAAAGCGTAGTGTCAGTAAAAAAGCCGGTGGCCATCTTCAGGTTTGGTCTCCTTGCTTGGCTTTCGGAGCGTGCACATTATTCTTTCCGACGGGCAGCGATCCGGTTTGTGGTGAATCGCGAAGGTTATCGCCGGGCGCGAAGTCGGTGGAAAATGACTTGGGCGCACTGCGGTCGCGACGACCCGAGCGAATATTTCCAGTGATGGCTTTCGATTCCATGATGCTCACGTTCGCGTCGGAGCCGAGAGCGAGAAGCTCATTGACGGAATCGCCTTTGACTAGACCGGTGTCTCCCCAGTGATAGGGCAGCCCAATCTGGTGTATCCAGCGGCGGCCCATCCGTAAAGGGCGCAAGCGTTCGGTCACCAGAACGCGCGCCTCGATTTCACCGCGCGCGCTGGAGATGGTAGCCCATGCGCCATTTTTCAACCCTCTCTCAGCCGGCGAGCTCCGGCGAAACTTCGCAGAACATCTCCGGCTGGAGTTCAGAGAGCCAGGACAGCCAGCGGGACATAGCCCCCGACGTGTGATGCTCCGTCAGACGATAGGTCGTGAGGACGAATGGGAAGCGATCATCATCGTATGGGCGCGCCAAGACGATTTTCGCGGCGCGGATATTCAAAGCGGGCCGGATTGCATTGCTGTGCGTAAAGTGGATTGCGAATGGGCGATTCGACGGGTTCGTAATGAGTCGGCATCGGGCCATCGAGCAGCCCAGTGGGCGCGAAGAGCCAACCCTTGCCGTCCGGCTGCAGGATGAAGGGGTCGTCGCCGGCGATAGTAGCGGTGCCTTTCGCGCCTTCCGGCGGGCGATATCCCGGACCGCGATCAGCTATAAAGTCGGGGACATCATCGCCCGTCCACTTTCTCTGAACGTCATCCCACCAGACAAGCTTCTTCCGCTCCGACCAGGGTCGTCCCTGTGGATCAGCAGAGGCGCGGTTATACAGAATGCGGCGATTCGAGGGCCACGCGAATCCCCACTCGTGGCCATAGTCGCCGGGATGGGCGGCGGGTGTGCGATTCGCCGCATGATTCTTTCCATCGGCATAAATGCCGGAATAGATCCAGCAGCCGCAGGCAGTCGAGCCATCGTCTTTCAATTTGGTGTAGCCGCTTACCGGCCGGCGATCGGCCACGGTGTATCCGTTGATTTCGGCCAGCACTTGTTCAGCATCCGGCTCCTCGATGCGGCCTTCGACAGGGTAATCCCAGCTCAGGTCCTGAATGGGACGGGCTTTCGGGTCTCGGGAATCGGCATACAGCTCTTTAAGACGCTTGCCGAGATGATAGACAAAATGTAGCTCGCTGCGGGCATCGCCCGGTGGTTCGATCGCGAGGTGATGCCACTGCGCAACACGCTGGGTCTGAGTGAAGCTGCCGTTCTTTTCCGTGTGAGTAGCGGCGGGAAAGAAGAAGACCTCGGTTGCGATCTCTTCGGTGCGAACTTCGCCGCGTTCATGCTCGGGAGAGACGCGCCAGAATTCGGCCGTTTCGATAAGCGAGAAATCACGGACGACGAGCCATTCCAGGTTGCGCAGACCCTTGCGTTGAAGAGCGGCGTTCGGTGAGCCAACAGCGGCGTTCTCCCCCATGACGAAATAGCCCTTCAAACGTCCATCGGCCATGTCATTGACGGTCGTCATATGAGAGTGGTCGCCCGTCATGCGCGGTATATGGGAGAAGCAGTAATCGTTTTCAGGCTTGGCGGCTGCGCCGTACCAGGCTTTCAGGAGAGAGACGATGTACTTGGGAAATTCGGCCCACCACCCCAATGCAGGCGTGTAGTTCTCAATGTATTTCTGGAGCGAGGTATCGGCAGAAGCCTTGGGCTGCGGTAGATAGCCAGGGAGAAGACTGTATAGCGTCGGGATATCGGTCGAGCCTTGAATGCTGGCGTGCCCTCGCAGAGCCATGATGCCCCCTCCGGGACGGCCGATATTACCGAGCATCAATTGCAGAACGGAGCAGGCGCGGATCATCTGAGCGCCGACCGAGTGATGGGTCCAGCCAACCGCGTAACAAAAAGCCGTGGTGCGATCGCGATTGGAGTTGTCGCAAATCGTTTCAGCTATTTTTTCGAAGAGCTCGGGAGGCGTGCCACAGACTTCCTGAACCATTTCGGTGGTATAGCGCTCGTAGTGGCGTTTCAAGATCTGGAAGACACATCGGGGATGCTGAAGAGTCTCGTCGCGCGCGTAGTCCTTCGATTTTTCAGTGCGAAAATGGGCGGCTTTCTCGGCATGAGATTCTGCGACCTGGTGAGTTTGTCGATCTCCGGCCGAGGCCCCCTCATAGCTCCAGCTTTCGGCCTCGTACTGACCGTCACCGTGTTGCCAGCCGCTAAAGAGGCCATCGAGATCTTCCGTATCCTGATAGTCCGCGGAGACGATCGCCGGCGCGTTGGTGTAGGACACAACGTAGTCTTTGAAATACCGCTCCCGCTCGATGACGTACCTGATCAGGCCGCCCAGAAAAACGATATCGGAACCGGCACGGATCGGGGCATAGATATCCGCAACCGCGCTAGTCCTGGTGAAGCGGGGATCGACATGAATGATCTTCGCGCCTCGTTGTTTGGCGAGCATGGGCCAGCGAAAGCCGACGGGATGATTCTCCGCCATGTTCGAACCTTGAATGACGATGCAATCCGAATTCGCCAGATCCTGCAGCGAAGTGGTTGCACCGCCTCTGCCAAACGAGGCCCCCAGACCGGGGACCGTAGCGGAGTGTCAAATACGGGCCTGGTTTTCTATTTGGAGAATGCCGAGCGAATTGAAAAGCTTCTTGATCAGGTAATTCTCTTCATTGTCGAGCGTTGCGCCGCCCAGGTGCGCCATGCTCAGCGTGCGATTCACCACTTCGCCGCCCTCGCTCTTTTCCTGCCAATTCTCGTCCCGCGCTTTCTTGACCCGCTGAGCGATCATCTCCATCGCGGTCTCGAGAGGTATGGGCTCCCAGGATGTCGAATGAGACCGGCGATAAAGAACTTGTTGAGTCCGATGCTGGCTGGTGACCAGTTGAAATGTTGCCGAACCCTTTGGGCAGAGACAGCCGGCGGAAATGGGAGAACTGGGATCTCCCTCTATGTCGACGATCTTCTCATCTCTGACGTAAATCAACTGGCCGCAGCCGACGGCGCAATACGGGCAAACGGAAGCCACGATGCGGTCGACGTTCCGGGTGCGCGGGGAAAGTTCGCGGGTGCGCGGGGAGGCCGATGTTTCGCCAAGAGCATGCGGATCACGGCGCTGAAACTGTTTAACGAGCGGCCAGTCGGTCAATTTGGGTTTGCGAGGCATAATCTTCTTTCAGCTTCTCACCGGTAGATGTAGCGGCTGCGCGAAAATGTGACGCGGAACTCGAAAGCCAGCAGTTCTACGAAGTTGGATACGGGATCGAGTACGCTATTGGTGAACATAGAATCTCGAGAACACAATGATGAAAAAATTGTCGTACGGTGCCGCTCTTTTGGGCGCAATCTGCCTGTTCACACTTGCAAGCTCTTCGCAGGAGAAGCGGCCAAAGCGACCCGGCGAGGACTGGATATCACTTTTCAACGGAAATGATCTCTCAGGCTGGGAGAAGGTGGGGAAAGAAAGCTGGACCGTGGAGAACAATCTAATCCACGGGAAAGGACTGACGAACGATTACGGATACCTACAAACGGATAAGCCCTACAAAGATTTTCAGCTTGCGCTGCGGTTCAAGTGCGTCGCAGATGGAAATAGCGGCGTCTTCTTTCATTCGGCGTTTAAGCCTGGGACGGCTGATGTGACGCAAGGGATGCAGTTCGAGATCGATTGCACCATGATGCATCATACGGGCGGCGTTTATGCCGAAGAGGGCGGCCATTGGGTGGTATGGCCCGCGCCAGAGAATGAAAGCGTGGTCAGAAACGGCGATTGGAATGACTACCTGGTGGAGGTGGAGGGAAACCGATATCGCTCAAGGCTGAATGGCGTTCAAATGGTGGATTTCACCGATCCTAAGCCAGGTGCTCCAGACGGGACGATCGCCTTGCAACTGCATGCCGGCGGCAACGGCAACATGGAATTCAAAGATATCTGGATCCGCGACCTTTCTCACCGTTAACCAGTACCCGACTTTGCGCAGGGGCTTTCGAATCGACTAACCTGTGCGGTAATAGTTTCGTATGTCTCGCTATTATCGGGAACTGCACGATCGCGAGTTATTGACTCAGGCAGCATCCGTACTGCAAGAGGTGCACGAGCGCAAACTCCTGGATGTCTTTCTTCCGCCAGACGCCCGGACGGAGCCCGAAGACGACATTTTCCCCCGACGTTTGGCCTCCCTATCGGTTAAGGGCGGCCGGCTGGCGTTAGTTGTCGAACCGCGATTTTTTCAGAAGTCGCGAAGCGCCCGCGCAACCAGCTAACAGAGCGTTGACGGCGAGAGCACAGCGACAGTTATTTGGGCTCAGCTTCCCGCGCAGGCCACTTACTTAGCATGGTGAGCAACTATCTGGTTCTTGATTTTCAAGTAAGTCGCGTGAGGAATGATTTTCTTGGTATCGAGTTCCGTCTTCGTCTGATAGGGGCGGCCGGCGATTATTTTCTGAGCAAGCACCGAGCCAATCCCCGGCAGCGCGTTGAGTTGATCCGCAGTGGCAGTGTTGATATCGACGAGGTCTGTAGCGGCAGCGGATGTAGCCGTCTGCGCAGCGGTCTTCTTTGGAGAGGAGGTCTGAGCCGCCGCAATAAAGACAACGACAGAAAAGATAAAGAGCCAACGCAGCATTTTCATATCAAGAGATTCTATCAGTAGAGGTTAGTGCCTAAATTCAGGCTGTGCGGCGAAGACCATCGCGTACTAACTCACCAAAGGGAGTTGGTTCATATCCGTTTGCGGACCTCACTAAGTGAGGGCGATCAGACCAACTCCAGGCGGCCCAGCCGATGTCCAGATCATCCAGGTAATCGAGAAGCTTTTGCCCCCAACTTAAGTCTTCTTCAGTTCCGCCGTATTCGGCTATGAACACCGGCGCCTGCCTGCTGAGCCTGCCGAATGCCGAGCGCCAGCTTCTTGTTTTGCCTGGATACACATGCGAGGAATAAACTACATCCGGCAGATCGGAAGCCGGAAAACCTCCTAAGTCATATCCCCAGTCGATACCAGAGACGAAAATCAAGGCATTCGGATTTTGGCTCCGAACGGCGCGCGCCAGATGACTAGCCCAAGCCTTCCAATCGCCCAGGCGCACGTGGCGCCGGGGAAGCGCAAAGAGACTCCCATCCGGCCGGATGCCGTTGAGCTCGCCCGTATCGTCCGGCAGCGGATCGTGCGGCTCATTGAATAAGTCGTACAGGACTGCATTCTCGTAGCGGTAGCGATGCGCGAGCTGTGACCAGGCTTCCATCGAAGCACGATTGGGCAGCGGCGGCACGAAATTAGCTTCTCCGTTAGCGAGGCGCCCGCGCGGCGATATGGAATCCAGCCACTGGAGGTCCAGCAGCGTGTAACTGCCGCGTTCCGCGGCGAGCGTTATAACCTGATCGAGCGCTTCCAGATATGACTCGCGATCGAGGGGCGCGCTTGCCAGAACACGCGCCTGATTGAACGGCAGGCGTATTACATTCCCACCCCAAGCTGCGATCCGGTCAAACTCGTATTGAGAAATGCCGGCATTGGCGAGAAAACCGGGTGCTGCCGCCGAAGCGTACTCCAAGCCAGAGCGATTGATACCGCGGAGCCGGATAGGCCGCAGTGTTTCAGAATTGACGATCGTGTTACCCAGAGTACGGAGCGGCGGCAGCTTATGAGTAAGCAAAAGCGAAATTATCTGCTCCGGCGAAACAGAGCGTGATAAATCACCAGAACGATAATGGCGCCTATCGCAGCCACCAGGATGCTGTATAGATTGACCCCGGTGACTCCGTGAGCGCCGAACATGTTAAAAAGCCACCCGCCCACAACGGCGCCCACAATTCCCAAGATGATGTCCAGAAAAAAACCTTCGCCGGAGCGATTGACGATCTTGCTTGCAATGAAGCCGGCAATTAAACCAAGAACAATCCAGGCCAGGAACGACATAGAAAATTTTCCTTTCGGTGTATAAGAGACTACCACTCCAGCTCGCGCCCAGCCGAGAATTAAGCGCCAAACCCGGGGGGTACAAGCTGAAATGCAATACTTTGGGCGGTTTTTGAATCCAATAACGGAAGGAGAGGTCATGGACCGACTGGAAGAACTAAAGAACAAATACAAAGGTGCGCTCGACACCATTCAGCAGAAAGGCGTTCGCCTCACCCATTTACACGTGCAGGACAACAAACTCTTCATTCAGGGTGCAGCACCGTCTGAAGAGATTAAGAACGAAGTTTGGAACCAGATCAAAGCTGCCGACAGCAGCTACAGCGACTTGACTGCCGATATCACAGTAGACACAAGCCTACCCCAGCCCCAACAGGCAGCGGCAGCGACTGCAAGCGCAGCTAGCGGCGGGTCCGGTGCGGGGCGGACCTACAAGGTTCAGCCGGGCGATACGCTTTCGAAAATTGCGAAACAATTCTACGGAAACGCTAGCGACTATAATCGCATCTTCGAAGCAAACCAGGATAAGCTTCAAAATCCCGATCTGATCAAGGTGGGGCAAGAACTGGTTATCCCCTAGACGAGCATTTGCCGGACAGATTGAGAGCGCCGACTCTCAATCTGCTTAGGCATTCTCCGCCGCCGCTTCCACCAGTACCGCCGTCCCGTACGCAAGAACTTCCGTCACGCCATCCATAAGTTCATTCGCGTCATAGCGCATTCCGATAATGGCGTTCGCTCCTCTATCCGCTGCATGGCGCACCATCAATTCAAACGCTTCTTCGCGCGACTTCTCGCAGAGATTGCTGAACGCCGAAATGTTTCCTCCCACAATCGTCTGCAGGGAGCCGCCAATCGTGCCAAGTATCGACCTGGAGCGCACGGTGATTCCGCGCACAATGCCCAGATCTCGTTTCACTCTGAAGCCATGCAGCTCAAATGCGGTCGTAACCATAGATTCCGAAACCATTCGTCCACTGTAAACGATGCGCCGATTAGGCTGCGCTGCGCCGTTTTGATTCTTGTCAGGAAGTCAGATGAAGATGCTGGAGCAGACTTTGAAAATGCGGATCTGAACGGCACGCGTCGAAAAGCGGGTCGGTGCCGATGATGTCGAGTCCTTTATCGCGTTTCCGAAAGGCGTTGCCCAGCCAGCGCGTTGCGCTGTCACAATCTCCCAGACCGCTATAGACTATAGCGATGTCAACTCCCGATACATAGCGCTGCGCAGAGGTTGCTTCCAGATTTTTTGCAATCCGTAGAGCCTCATCGCGCCGGTGGTCAAGCGCGAACGCGTGGCCTTCGAGTGCCCGGACATTGGGGGCGCCCCCGAAGAGCCTATCGGCACTCTCAAACTCCTCAACCGCCCTGGTAAAATCCCGCTTCTGTTCGTAGACCTTCCCCAATACCAAATGGGCATCGGCGAAATTCTGATCCAATTCGAGCGCCCGGCGGAGATGGAGCATGGCCTGGTCTGGTTCTCGGGCGCAATAAAATACTTCCCCTGCGTCGGTATTAATGATCAAAGAGAGCGGGTCGAGTTCGAGAGCGCGCTGAATTTCCGCTTTCGCTTCTTTATACTGCCCCAGCCGCGAAAGCAGCAGGCTGTACCAGTGATGCGCTGTCGGATAGCCTGGGTTCAGCTCCACAGCGCGCTGGTATTCGATAGCGGCTCCGCGCCAGTTCCAGTCGTAACTGACCTTTATGGCTCCCAAGACCGTATGCGCCTCGGCTAGACTGCTGTCCAGTTGCAGAGCGCGCTGGGCGGATTCTCGAGCCCGCGCAAACGATTCTGAGGGAGAAGGTCCTCCGAACGAACTTAACAGGACGTAAGAATCACCGAGGCCGGCGTATGCTCTGGCATAATTCGGATCGATCTGAATCGCCTGCCGGTAACAGACGATCGACTTTTCCAAACTATCCAGGGTGCGTTTGTTCCAGAAATAACGCCCTCGGAGATACGCGTCGTAAGCGTCGGGATTGGTTGCTTGACTTACAGCGTTGCTCGAAGCGGGTCTTACCGTGGCGCCAATTTGGCGTGCGATGTTTTCCGCGATCTCGGTTTGGAGCGCAAACAGATCGGCAGTGTCGCGCTCGTAGGTATCAGCCCACAGGTGACTATCGGTAGCCGCGCGGATAAGCTGCGCAGTCACACGGACGCGGTCCCCGGAGCGCAGAACGGTCCCTTCCACCACGGCGTCCACCTTGAGTTCACGAGCGATCTGAGGCAGGCGCTTGCTTGTTTTGCGATAGCAATCCGCTGAAGTGCGCGAGATTACTGTCAGGCTTGCGATCTTAGCCAGGTCAGTTGTAATCTCGTCCGTCAAGCCGTCAATTACATAGTCCTGTGTTGGATCGGCTGATAGATTTCGAAAGGGAAGGACGGCGAGAGATCGTATTCTCGTACCGGTCCCACCAGCGCGGGTCCCCTGAAATAAGCGAGCGGGCCAATCCGCTCTGCTCGCCAAAATGGCGACGGCCACGAACACGCATATCGCAGCGATGATCGCCCAGGGCGCCCAGCGCTTAACTCTTGTTCCGGAAAGCTGTTTCGTCGCAACCGCGGTTTCGTCCTTCCGACGCAGGATAGGTACGTAGGAGCCCTTCGGAATCTCGATACGAACGGTTTCCTCTTTGCCGGTGCCCTCGTAGTACTCCACAAGTTTGGCCCGAAGGCGGCGCGCCTCCACGCGCACCACCGGATCGCTCTTCGGATCGTAATCGGCCTTACGATCGAATACAGCCGCGCCGATTACGGTTTCCTTCAGGCTCTCGGCCTTGGATTTGACGTCGAGTACACCTTCGACGACGAACATAAGGAACCGCTGCATTCTTGCGGCCCGAAAAAAACCAGGGCTCGCAAGAATCCTCCGCAGGTGATCGCGAATCTCCTCGGCAGGAACTGGCCGCTGCTGCTTGCTTGTCTGCATGCTCGGTCGCCCGCGCGATCCTTAGTGATTTAGCTAACTGGAACTGGCTATTATACCCCGAGGTAGGCGACAAATCTAACCCCGAAAGCTACCCAGGCGACTCCTCGTCTTACTTCCATTCAGTTGAAAACGCGAATAGCCTTAGATAATCCATCTATGAACCCAGCCATCGTGTTCCCGCTTACTAATCGCTATTCGCCCAAACCGGTAAGCATGCAACGCCGTCTGGTCTCTCCTGAAGCGGTGCGAAACCAGCTTTCCAGAATTCTGCAAAGCGACGGGTTCGCGCATGCCCGCCGGATGAGGCGGTTTCTCGAGTTCATTGTTGGGGAAACTCTAGCCGGCCGGGCCACCCAGCTCTGTGAATACAACATCGGGATCTCAGTTTTTGAGCGGGATGAATCATTCGAGCCAGCGGTCGATCCTATCGTCCGAAACGACGCGCGCCGGCTGCGTCAGAAACTGCTCGAGTATTATCAGCGGTCGCGCTCCGAAGACGACGGCGAGGGCGTCATCATCGACGTTCCGAAGGGTGGGTATGTCCCGGTCTTCAGCTCGGTTTCGCGTCCGCAGTCTACACCTGCCGGCAGGCAATATCATTTGACCGTCAATTTGACCCGGACCGCCGATGGGGCAGAGGTTTGGGCCGGGACATATGATTTCGAGCTCCGCGAAAATCTGGGAGTTCAGCTCGAGATCAGAAGCCAGGACATGGCATCCTGACTTACATATGGTTACGGTTTCGCCGCGCCGATCATTTCAGGTGCAGCTCCTTCAATTGTGCCGGAGGTCTGCCACTTCACGATCTTCAAATCGAGCACAAAGATGGAATAGATCACCGGAACCAGAAGTAAGGTTATGAAGGTGGCCGCCGTCAAGCCCCCAATCTGGGCATAACACATCGGTTCCCAAAGAGGTCCGCCGTGAATTGCGAGCGGGAACAAAGCAATGACGGTTGCGCTGACGGTGATCAAAACCGGCCGAAGCCGCATGATACCGGCGTCCAGCACGGCCTGCTCGAACGGCTCGCCTTTGGCGTGCATCTCCTCAATAAAGTCAAAAAGCACAATGATGTGGCTGACAATGACACCGACCAGGCTGACGACACCCAGAAACGCCATAAAACCGAAGGGCGCACCCATGATCCAAAGCGCAATCAATGCACCCACCGCCCCGTAAGGAACGGCAGCGAACACAATGAAAGGCTTGATCGCGCTCTTGAATTGAAAAGCCAGCGCCAGAAAGATGGCCGCTGAAGAAATTGCAAGCACGGTGCCTAATTGCCGGAAGCCGTCCTCCTGTTTCTCTTTCTCACCGCCAATTTCCAGCCGGTATCCGGGAGGAAGATCAGCCGCGACCGCCGCCAGCTTCGGTTGCGCCTGTTTCATAACTTCAGAGGCCAGTACGCCCTCTTGAGGCGAAGCGGAGACTGTAATGGTACGGAACTGATTGCGCCGTCGAATCACTTCGTCCTGAAGGCTGTAGTCGATGCGGGATATCTGACCGAGAGGAATCTTTTGGGTTCCCGAACTGGAGTACACATATAAGTGCTCAACGTCGTCCAGTCCCGCACGCTCATTCGGCCGGAGCCGGGCCACGATCGGAATCTGCTTATCTCCTTCTCGCAAAACGGTAAGCTGGTCGCCGTTGATGCCGCCGGCGGACGCGTGAGCCACATCCAGGTTTGTGATTCCGGCAAGATTTGCTCGATCCGGATCCACCTTAAGCTGCACTGCAAACCGGTCTTCACCCCAGTCGTCCCTGACTCCTGTGGCCTTGGGAATATCCTGGATGATCCGCTTCACGCGATCTGCAGCGGCGCGGAGTGCATCGATATTCTCCCCCGATACCCGAATTTGAATCGGCAAGCCGACAGCAGCACCTGTCTCGAGCTGACGAACATCGATCCGGGCGCCTGCAATCTCGCGCGAGAGGCGGCTCTGCAGAACCGGCAGGAGCGGCTCCGTATCATGCTCGTCCCGGAAAGCAAGCACGACTTGGGCGTAGTTGGCATGACGGGATTCTGGGGCGAGCGAATACCAAAAGCGTGGAGCGCCGCCACCTATGAATGTATCGAGCGACTCAATGGGTCGATGTTGCTCCGCTGCTACCTGCTCCACAACACGCTCGACCGCTGAAGCTATGGTGTTCGTTCGGGTAAACGGTGCATCCTCGGCCAGATAGATATTAATGTAGGCGAGATGCGAAAGATCCTTGGGGAAAAACTGGAGCCTTAGACTTGATCCGATCCAGGCGCCGATACCGAGCACAATGAACGAGAGCAGCAGGGTCAGCCACCGATGCTCGATCGCCATCGTTCCGATTCGGTAGTAAGCCGCGCCAAATCCGCGCTTGCGCCGCTCCTCGATGCCTGGCTCCGGCTTCGGCCGCAACAAATAATACCCGAGAAGAGGGATGAAGGTCATGGAGACGATACGCGAGGCGATGAGCGCGCAAGAGATGACGATCGGAAGCGAGTACAGAAACTTTCCTGTATCGCCCGTCAGCAACAGGAACGGTAAATACGCAACGATGTTGGTGACTGTGGCATACATGATCGCCGTCGCCAGTTTTGTGGGCCCCAGCCACGATGCGATACGAGGGGGGTGACCGATTGCCAGATCGCGTTTAATCGCGTCACCCGCGACGACAGGGTCGTCCACAAGCAAGCCGAGCGCAATAATCAACGTCGCGATGGAGACTTGCTGCAGGTCGATTCCGAGCAGGTCCATCATTCCGAACGTCATCAGCAGAGTGATGGGAATCGCCAGAGCCATCAGCAGCGCCGAGCGCCACTCCCAGAACCCGATCAGCGAAACGATCACCACCAGCAGGATCGCTTCGTACAGACTGGTCATGAAGAGGTGAATGTTTTCCGAGACCTGATCCGCCTGGTTGCTGGCGCGAGCAATGATGAGGTCATGAGGAAGACGCGTCTTGAGATTGGCTAGCGCCGAATCGACTGCGGCGGCGAAACGGCTTACCTTCTCGCCCTTGCCCATCTGAATGCTGACGCTAACGGCTCGCGTGCGCTGCCATTGCCCATTTGCATCGCGCCAGGAATAATAGTTCAGGAATTGTGGCGGATCGTCATAAGCGCGGACGGTGTCAACTACGCTGCGCAGGTAGATAGGAGCGCCGTACGGGGTAACGCCGATCACCACATTGCCCACATCAGCCTCACTGCGAAATTCGCCGGACGGATTCACAACAATACTCTTTCCGCCAACTGTCAACTGGCCGCCCGGCAGCGTGATGTTGCGGGCGTTTAGAGCGTTCTGCAGATTCGAGGGCTTAAGCCCGTAAGAAGCAAGCCGCTCCTGCGAATAGAGCAGATAAACCTTTTCATTGAGGATGCCGCTACGGGTGACTTTTGCGACAAGCGGCGGCCCGTCGGCAGTCCGTGCCGTAGCAAGCAGCGCCTTCGCCATACCGTCTGTGAAATCATCCAACTCTCGATAGCTGTATTTTTCACCGGCGACCTCTTTCAGCTTCGAGGAGATCTCCGACGGCGCGCGCACAACGAAAGGCTGCCACGCATCCGGATGGATCGGGCTATCGCCGTAGTTTTCGGTGCGAAAACTTTCGAGCGCACCAAGAATGGCCTGGTCTTTCCAGGCACTCTCAAAATCGATTCCGACGAACCCGGGCCCATCGAGAACTCGCACGTCGGTGGCGGCTCCCAATCTGCGCAGCTGTTCCTCAAATCGTGGGATCGCAAGCAGCAGTAGCCGTTTATCTACAGTAATAGGAAGGCAGAGCAGTAACGAAGCGCGATTGGCAGCATGCGCAGGCCGGACCTTGTTGATCGCCTGAGCAATCGCGTGCGTGCGGAGATCGATTTCTCTCTCGTCGGCCTTGGGGCTTGCGATGGTCAGCAACAGGGTTGCCGTATCGCCGAAATCGCGCTGAAAATTGATGGGTCCCGCACCTTGCGGCAGGCTATTGACAGCGGCGAGGCGCCCTCCAATATCATCGAGGGTCTGGCCGGTGTCGCTTAATTTGTCCGCGAGAGTAAGCGTCACATACGAAACGTTCGCGCGGGAGGTTGACTCAATGCGGGCGATATTCGAATTTGAAGCGACCGTCTGCTCGATAGTACGTGTGACGAGCTGCTCCACCTTCTCTGCACTGGCGCCGGGCCAGTTGGTGATTACCATCGCCTGTCTCGCCGGAATGTCGGGATCTTTGCGTTGCGGCATGCTGGCGTAGCCATAGAAACCCCATGCCGCGGTAGCTGCCAGCAACACCCAGGCAATCTGTGGGTTTTCGACAAAAAACCGCGATGTATTGCGAGTGGTGCGAATTATTTCGCTGTCGGATTGGTGGTGGGCGTTGCTCACGGAATCACCTTGACCCGTGCGCCATCTGAGACAAGATTCGCGCCCGAGCGCACGACTCGTTCTCCGGCCGCCACGCCGGTAATAGCGATGCGATCTCCGTATGTGGTGCCGAGGGTGACTGGCCGCAGGCGCGCCACTCCACTCTCGACGATCATCACGGCAAATTGAGATGAGTCCTCCGTACCGCGAATGATGGCGTCGAGGGGCGCAACTGTGACGGGTCGAGACGCCGGGGAACCGCCCAGGTCGAGCGAAGCGATCATTCCTGGTTTGAGCAAGGCGCGTTCATTCGGTACGGTCACCTCCACTTGAAACGAACGCGTACTGGAATCGGCGACAGCAGCAAGGGCGCTCACAAACCCGCGGAACTGGTGGTTCGGAAAGGCTTCGGTATAGACAGCTAACTTCGAGCCGTTCTTCAGATGTGCGATCACGATGTCGGAGACCGCAAAAGTAGCCTTTACGGACGATACGTCGGCAAGCACGAAGGCTAGCGTGCCGGGGCCAGCCAGGGTGCCGAGTTCAACCGAACGTTGAACGATGACACCAGTGAACGGAGCAGTTAGCGAGGAATCGTGCAGGCCGAGACCGGCGGTTCCGAGCGAAGCTTGCGCCGTGTTGACGGTTCCGGCGCTCGCCTGAACCTGCGAGCGCCCCGCATCTACCTGGGCGCGTGTGGAATCGTAATTAGCTTTGGCAGCATCATAATCGGACTTGGTAAGCGATTTTTCCTTGAACAGCGCGCTGGCCCGGTCGAAGTCCTGTTCTGCCTTCACCGCAGCCGCCTCGGCCTGGGCCAGTTGCGCACGGGCCGTTTGCTCTGTTTCACTAGCCTGCTTCACCTGGCCTTCCGCCTGAGACACCTGCAATTCGTAATCCTTCGACCGCACACGCGCGAGCACCGCGCCCGCTTTCACGACATCTCCGATATCGACACTGCGCAGCCTTCCGTCCGCTCCCCGAACCTGATAAATCGATTCAACAAATCCGTTCACCCGGAACACGAGGTTGACCTGCCGGTTTGGGAGAACGGAGGCAGAATAGCGTTGTCCCTGCGAGGGCGTATACATTTCGACTGCAGAGAGACGCACCGGCGTGGCGATTTTCTCCAGCTTGGGCGCCGGCCGGTTACAGGAGAACAGAAAGGTAATCAGAGATAAGAGCGCCAGTTGTTTCATTGATCCTCGCCGATAGCGTGTTCAAAATCCGCTTTGGCGCTCCAGTAGTCAGCTAGGGCGTGCTGGTAATCGGAGTTTGCCTGGGCGAGAGTTGTCTCTGCCTGCAAGACAACCTTGAGCAGAGCGGCATGCACTTCATATTGATTTTTGTCGACCCGCAGTGTCTCAGAGGCGGCGCGTTGACTGAGTGTTGCGGCGTGAAGTTTCGACCAGCCCTGCTGCATCTGCCGGTATTTGTCATCTACGTCCATAATCACTTTGCGGCCGGTCGATGTCTCCGTGTTCTTGTCCTGCGTGATCGTGTCCCGCTTTTCCGCAATTTCATTCTTCTTTCTTCCCCAGTCGAAGGGCTCCCAGGAAAGGCTCACTCCCGCGCTATAAGTTCCGCCCGGCAGGAATGGGCTGAAATTCAGCAGGGAAACCGAGTTGAATTCGGCCGCGATATCCGGAATATATTCAGCGCGTTTGGCTCGCAGCTCCTCTTCGGACTGCATCGTCTTGAGGTGCGCTTGTCGTAGTTCCGGGCGCTGGGCGAGCGCTGCCTTGCGTGCTGCGACTAAATCGATCGGGGAATTCTCGGCTTCGCTGATTGGCGTAACAGTAAATTCGGTTAGCACGTCCCGTCCCAGAAGGTCGTTGAGCTTCTCCTTCTGCCCCGCTTCCTGATTGGATAAAACCACTTCCGACTGTTCGGCGTCGGCAAGATTAGCCTGCACCTGCAGAAGTTCTGATTCGAGTGCCGTCTGCTTCACTACGTAGTCGGTCGTAGTTCGCTCGATCTCCTTGTAGAGCTGTACCGTCTCACGTACGGCGACGAGCGAACTCTGGACCTGCTCGATGCCGTAATAGAGCTGCTTCACATCGCGCACCACATCCTGCCGTTTTCCGCGCAGCTTTTCGCTTGCCAATTGCTTCGAAAAATCGAGCGCCTTCAAATTGAGCCGGATCCGGTAAATCGTCGATAGAGGCTGGCTGACACGACCGACCAAAAACCCGGTCGGCTGAACGGGTGTGCTGAATACAACGTCCTGTGCCGGGATCGGCCCAATTGCCGGGTAATTCTTTCCAAACGTTCCGGCCGCGATCGTGATATTCACCGGCTTGAGCTGCTCCGAACCGAGCGCGTAGAAAGAGAACTTGGGAAAAAGCGACGTATGGAAGGCCGCCCAGCGATCGCCCGCTTTCGATACGTCCAGCAGTGTATTTGTGATCTCCGTATTTTGCTTGAGAGCCAGGTGGACCGCCTGATCCAATTGCAACTCCTCCGCTTCAAGCCTGGAACCGATGAAAAATAGAGCGAGTGCGCATCCCGCTGCCGTAGCCCTCATGTCAGTGAATATTCTTGCTGTGGTGACGTTTAGTCAGTATACGCACAACCTACGGGGTGGCGGAAGAATCATACCGTAAGGCGGATCGATCGGAGATTCATCCTACGGTATGACACTTGGCAGGCGCGCTCAAGCCTGCAAAGATAGCTAGACGATTCCGTTATGAAGCGTTCACCCAAGACTGTACCCGCTGTTCTGGCATTCGGTGTATTGACGTGCTTGCTGCCGATTTTCGGCCAGATGCGCCCGGCTGGAGGGCGCGCACTTCTGCTGGCGATGGCGGCGAATGCCAAGAGAGTCGTGCAGTACGACTGGAAGCAGCGCATAACAGTGGTCCGTAAGGGGAACCCGTCTCAGCCAATCATCGACCAAGTCCATTTCGACTCGACCGGGCAAATGCAGCGCACGACGATATCGGCGCCGGAACAGAAGGACATGAAGGGCATACGGGGCAGAATCGCGGCCGGCGTAAAGCAGGACGTGAAGGGAATCATGCAACTAGCGGGCCAATATAACAAGCCGCAGCAGATGGTCGAGGCTGTAAAAAAAGCACAGATCTCGCAATCGCCCGGCGCCGGTACGATTCGCCTAGAGGCTAGCGATTTGATACAGCCGGCCGACGCCATGACGATGCTGGTCAACTCGACAACACATCTCGCCACACACGTCGATATCAAGACCGAGTACGAGGGTGGACCGATGACCATCGCTCAGGATTATGGGCCGATACCGAATGGTCCGAACATGATGAAGACCATGAGAGTTTCAGCTCCCGCCAAAGGTCTTGTCATCACGGTCGAGTCATACGACTATACGCAGCAAGCTGCACGAGGAAAATAAAATGGCGAAGCGCTTTCTAATATCCGGGCCGGCAGTCGCCTGCCTGAGCGTGTGCCTCTGCAGCGCACAGGTGCCCGGTACCGGTCGAGTTCACGTTGACCCCATTCAGTCGTATTCCGGCACCGTGCCTTTAACCAGACCCGCGGCGATTGTGGTTTACAACTTCGCCACTACGCCGGAGGAGGTCAAACTCAATAGCGCCGCGCTCAATCGCGTCCGCATGCGACTGAGTGGTGCGGCGGATGATGAAAAAACAAAGCTGGCAAAACAGGTTGCGGATAGCTTTTCCGAAGCACTTGTCAAAGATCTGCAAAAGACCGGGCTTCCCGTCTCGCGAGGTATCGGAGGCGATCTGCCCCCGCAGGGCAGCTTCGCAGTGCAGGGCGATTTCCTTCAGATAGACGAGGGAAACAGGGCCAGACGAATGGCAATAGGTCTCGGCGCAGGAAGTTCGAAGGTAGTGGCGCACGTGGAATGCTATCTGACGCAGCCCGCCCAAAACACCCTGGTTGCTGAGTTCAAGGCCACTTCCGAAAGCTCCAGAAAGCCTGGCGCGGCGGAAACGATGGGAGCGGGAGCCGCACCAGAGGCCGCCGCAGCAGTATCGGGCGCCACGGAGCTAAAGCAAGGCGCCGAGGGCGATACCGACCGGATGGCCAAAGCTGTAGCGAAACAGATCACAAAAACACTGGCAGCTCAAGGCTGGATAGACGAGTCGAAATGATGCGCATCTCCAACTTAGTACCTATCGCGATTCTCGTGATTGCGGCGGCCGGCGCTGCAGCGCAAGATACGGGCAGTCAGCAATCTAATCCTGACTCATCGTCCCCCAGGGACTATCGCTCCAGAACGATCTATTTCCTGATCACGGACCGCTTCCATGCGCACGAGCCATACCGACCTTATGTGGACCCAAAGTACCCTGACGCGACTAACACTGTGGATTGCTTCGTTGAGAACTGTACCTCCGACACGGAGTTTCGAAAATACTGGGGTGGAGATATACCGGGTGTCATTCAGAAGCTCGATTATCTGAATGACCTCGGCGCATCAGCGCTTTGGCTCACTCCTCTGATGGAGAACGTCAGGGCCTATGTAGGAGGAACCGGGTATGGCACCGGCTATCACGGGTATTGGGTGCAAAATTACTATCGCGTAAATGCCCACTTCGGCGATTGGAACGATGTCACACAACTCAGCGATCAGCTTCACTTGAACGGCATGCGTTACATACAGGACATCACTCTAAATCACTCCAATCCAAAAGATAATCACGTTTATGGCCGATTATTCGAGTCAAGTACAGCCGGTCAGGTCTTTATAAAGAGCTACCATGACGATTTCGACCCGGCCACCGGCACGCGCTACTACAAGCATTACCAGGGAGATCAACGTTGTCAGGATGCCAAGAATACACCGGACTATAACTGGAGCTATTGGCAGCTACACCATTGCCTATTGGCCGACCTGAGCGGTTATGACCAGCGGAATCCGCAGATGGCAGAATATCTTCTTGGCGCCGGCAAAACATGGATCGATCACGGCGTCGATGATTTCCGGATGGACGCTGTCAAGTTTCCGTTTCCGGAGTTCATAGCCACGTTCACTCGCACGATGCGCGAGCATCTCGCGTCTTTAGATCGCCCCGTGCCTTATTTCGTCGGTGAATGGTCGAACGGTGGAGTGGGCGATGCCAAGTCCATTCGCTTCGCCGATAACTACAAATTCTTCGGGACCAACATTCTGGATTTCAAGTTATCTCTCGCTTTGAACCGATTCATTGGCGGCGACCTGGAATATGTTACCGAAAAGATAAACGCCTTCGATCTGGACAATTTTCTGCACCAACGCATGCAGGCCTTTGACGGACGCGATAGCTGGCAAGGCACCTTCATCGATAATCACGACCAGATGAGGACCATGGTGCGTCTGCGAAAACTGGGCCTGACAGATGAAAACGAGCAAGAAGAACGTATGGACCTTGCCACCGTCCTGCTGATGACGGTACGCGGCATACCCATCATTTATTACGGCGATGAGCAATATCTTGCGGATTACAATGATCAACACTCGACTCTGCCCGAATACGTAAACTCCGACAATGACGATCCGTTCAATCGTCCCGGCATGAAGCAATGGGACGAAAATACTCCGGCTTTCAAAATAATCAGAACTTTGGCGAAACTAAGGAAAGAAAGCCGTGCGATATCGGAAGGTAGCTACCGCACCGTATATGTTGACAACGATATCCTCATGTTCGAGCGCGTGTATCAAGGTCAGATTGTCTTGGTGGCGGTCAATCGCGGCGAAGCCAAAACCGTCAGCTTGAGCGGCAAGCTCGGCATTGCACCGGGAGAGTATACAGGTTTGCTAGGTGATGCAAGCGACGTCAATCAGGGGAACTATATCTCAGTTGCGTCCGGCAAATGGACCTTGCGTCTGAACAAACTCAGCTCACTGGTTGTGCGTCCGTAGTTGGCTCCGCGTTCCTGCTGCCGCGCCTTCTGTAGCCTTTAAGCAAAAGCTTGGCGGCGCGGGACCTGTGACAAGTACTATCTTGCCTCGGAATCGCGTTCCGATCTTCGTTTCACCACATCGCATTGCCGCGAAACGTTTACATATAGTTCCTGATCCATATGTGCGGCAACATTCCTGCAGAGTTGAGGCTTCTTAGAGAGGAGCCCCAGGGATACTGCTTGTCGCCGTATACATGCACCTTGTCTCTAGCAGCCGTACCTCGTCGTTCGGAAGGACATGAGTAGCACAACAGTAGAGGCTCAGTTAACCGCGCTTTGGGAAACACCGAAGAGCGCCTGGGGTTGGTTTGCGACGGTAGACCATAAGGAACTTGGTCTACGCTATCTGGCCACGGCTTTCCTCTTCCTGCTGATTGGTGGCATCGAAGCGCTGCTCATGCGGATTCAGCTTGCTCGCGCTGATCAAGCTGTATTGTCGCCGGAGGTCTACGACCAGATCTTCACGATGCACGGCGTAACCATGATCTTCTGGTACGCCTCTCCGATTCTATCCGGGTTCGCGGTGTATCTTGTGCCGTTGATGATTGGCGCCAGAGACATGGCGTTTCCACGGCTAAATGCGTTTAGCTACTGGTCTTTTCTGCTTTCTGGAATCTTCCTTTATGTCGGGCCGCTGATCGGACAAGCGCCGCACGCCGGCTGGTTCGCCTACATGCCGTATACAGGGACAAACTACTCGCCCAGCTACGGAATGGATTTCTACGCACTTTCGCTCATTTTCCTCACCATCTCCACAACCGCGGGCGCGGTCAACTTCATCATCACGATCCTGAGGTTGCGCGCGCCGGGCATGACAATCAGCCGCATGCCGCTGTTCCTCTACAGCACGGGCACCATCTCATTCGTTATTCTCTTCTCACTTCCTGCTCTCACGGCAGCCTGCGTGTTCCTCGAACTGGACCGCCGCTGGGGGACTCACTTCTTTCAAGTGGCGGGAGCCGGAGATCCCGTGCTGTGGCAACAGCTCTTTTGGTTCTTCGGACATCCTTGGGTTTACATCATCTTTCTTCCGGCAACCGGAATGATTTCGTTGATTATTCCCGTATTTTCCAGGCGTCCGATCGTCGGTTATCCCTATATAGCGATTGCGACGATACTCACCGGCTTAGTAGGCTTCAGTGTCTGGCTGCACCACATGTTCACGGTCGGGATGTCGGATATGGCGATGAGTTTTTTCAGCGCCGGCAGCATGATGATTTCCATCTTCACAATCGTGCAGGTGTTTGCCTGGGTGGCGACGGTCTGGAAGGGTCGTCCTGTTCTGACGACATCGATGTATTTCGCGCTGGGCTCTATCGCGCTGTTGGTAATTGGCGGCCTTAGCGGGGTTTTCACCGGAATCATTCCAGTGGACTGGCAGGTACACAATACCTACTACGTTGTTGCTCACATCCACTATGTCCTGATTGGGTCCAACCTGTTCCCTGTCTTCGCCGGATTTTATTACTGGCTGCCTAAGATGATCGGGCGAAAACTAGACGAGACTCTTGGCAAATGGAGTTTCTGGGTCATGTTCATTGGCTTCAATCTTGGGTTTTTCCCAATGCACATTCTGGGGATGATCGGCATGCCGCGCCGGATCTACACCTATGCATCCGGCCTCGGGCTCCAGTCGATGAATATGCTCGTAACGATTGGTGCATTCATTCTCGGAATCGGCATTCTGATGAGCATTATTAATCTGGTGGTCAGTATGCGATTCGGGCAGGTTGCTGGAAAGAATCCGTGGAATGCCGACGGACTTGAGTGGGAGACCGACTCGCCGCCGAAACCGTACGGTACCGTTCACATTCCGACCGTTGTCTCACGACACCCGCTGTGGGACGACCATGACGAGGAAGCCGATCCTGACAACGACCGCATCCTGGACCAAGGACGCCTGACGCTTACTACCACCTGGCTTGACGCGAAGCCGTATGCAATTTCAACCATCCCGAAAGAGACGCTTGCTCCGTTGATATTTTCGATCACGATGTTTGTGTTCTTCGCGGCTTTTGTGTTCCAGTTCGTTTGGCTGGGGCTGGCCTCATTCATCGCGACATTTGCTGTCGGCTGCTACTGGATGTGGCCGCGCCCGCGGGAGATCGCGCCATGAGTTCTGTCGCACAGATTCCCGGCCGCCGCGATATCTCCCTCGAAAACCTGCCGCTCGATGACCATCGGGGTATCTACGCGATGTGGTGCGTGATTGCCACGGAGTTCTCTCTGTTTGTGTGTCTCTTCGTTAGCTACTTTTATCTAGGCAGCACTAAAGACCGCTGGCCGATCGATGAGCCTCCCAAGCTGCTCCTGGCGCTCATCATGCTTGCGGTGCTGCTCAGCAGCAGCTTCGTTTTGGAGTGGGGCAGCCGGCAGGTCAAACAGGAGCGATATGCCGCGGGCCGAGTGGCTCTTGTCGTCACGATCGTTATCGGCCTGGTCTTCCTCACATTGCAGAGTTTCGAATACCTTTCGCACTGGAAGGATCTTACGCCGGACAGCGACTCTTACGGTTCGATCTTCTATACCATTACCGCCTTCCATGCAGCGCATGTCATTGTGGGTCTGCTCATTCTTTTGTTTGTAGCGTTTCTGCCGCGGTACGGGCCCACGCACGAATCGCCTTATCGTCCATATCAGACCGCATCTCTGTACTGGCATTTCGTCGATGTTGTTTGGATTCTCGTGGTTTTAATTCTGTACATTATTCCTCATTTCACCTTGTATGCAAAGTGAATCGACAGTTCGTCAGGATCGAGTGCCCCCTGGGAGACTTTGGTTCGGCTTTAGCGCTTCGGCGTTCGCTTGGGTGGCGCTCGGCGTAGGTGACATAGTGATCACGAGCGTGGCCTGCGTTTATAACGAGCAGTTCGGCAACGGAATACTTCATTTAGGCGCGGCAGTGGCGTACTTCGTCGCCACTTTTCTGCTGATGACCCTCGCGGTGATTGCGGGGACGATGTCGTACCGCAATTGGAAGAAATTGTCGGGCGAGGCCCGCCTGCGCGATGCCGAGGGCAGAGAGCGGCAGGAGTTTATGGCGCTGCTCGGCGTTTTCGTCAGCTTCACGCTCGGTGTCGGCCTGGTATGGCTGACGATCCCGCTACTGATCCTAAACCTTTGTGTGAGGGCGCGGTGAAGGCTCTGGGCCAAATCGAAGCGTTGTTTGTGCTGGGAACATTCGTAACACTCGGCGGCTGCAGCGGAGGCAAAGTCACGCGCGCATATAGCATTGTTGTCAACGGCGATCCACAACATGGCAAGCAGCTAATTCAGTCCTTTGGATGCGGGTCCTGCCATACCATTCCCGGCATTCGGACGGCGCGGGGTGTCGTTGGTCCGCCATTGATGTTTTTCGCGCGCAGAACAATGATCGCCGGAGAGCTGCCGAATTCACCCGAGAATCTGGTGCGCTGGATCGAGAATCCGGCCGCGGTCGAGCCTAAAACTGCGATGCCCAACCTGGGTCTCACGGATAACCAGGCTCATGACGTCGCGGCTTACCTGTATGGCTTACGTTGAACGGAAAGAATCGAGATGGATGGAACGAAAAGAGTGATTAGAATCCCGGGCACAGCACTTGTCGTGCTGGCAGTACTGCAAGCCGGCCTGGGGTTGGCGGTAGCACAGGTCGCCGGCGGCACGAATGATGTTCCAGGGGCTCTCCCCGGCATTCGCCTGATCTCGCCCGCAGCCGCCGGCCAATGGACAATGCCCGCTGGCGACTACGGCAATACACGTTTCAGCCCACTAGACAAAATCAACACGCACAATGTCCAAAACCTGCATATAGTCGCCAGCATGTCGACCGGGATCGCTCACGGACATGAAGGGCAGCCTCTGGCCGTAAACAACACGCTTTACATGGTCACTCCATTTCCGAACAATCTCATTGCTTTCGACATGACTAAGCCGGGCTTTCCGCAGAAATGGATTTACCGTCCCAATCCGGATAATCAGGCCGTCGGAATAGCTTGCTGCGATGTTGTGAATCGGGGTGCGAGCTACGCCGACGGCAAAATTATCTACAACACGCTGGATGATCACACCATTGCGGTGGACGCGAATACGGGCAAGGCAGTTTGGGAAACGCAAGTCGGTGATGTCAAGTATGGTGAGACGACCACGATGGCCGCGGTTGTGGTGAAAGATGTGGTGCTGGTGGGTGACAGTGGCGGAGAGTTGGGGGTACGAGGCAGGCTGACCGCCTTGGATGTAAAGACCGGAAAAATTTTATGGCGGGCCTTTAACAGCGGCTCGGATGCAGATGCCCGGATCGGGCCGGATTTCAAACCCTTCTACGCCAAAGATCGCGGCAAGGATCTTGGGCTGAGCAGTTGGACGCCCGGGCAGTGGAAAATGGGCGGCGGTACGGTGTGGGGCTGGATCTCCTACGACCCAACGCTAAATCTCATTTACTACGGCACCGGAAATCCCGGCGTTTGGAACGCCGATATGAGACCCGGAGACAATAAGTGGTCCGTCACGATCTGGGCGCGCAATCCGGAGACTGGCTACGCCAAATGGGCGTATCAAGTTGTGCCGCACGACTCATGGGATTACGACGAAATCATGGAGAATGTCCTCATCGACATGCCTTGGCAGGGGCGGACGCGCAGGCTGTTGCTCCATCCAGGGCGGACCGGATTCATGTTCGTGCTCGACCGGGAGACGGGCGAAGTGCTCTCCGCCGAAAAATTCGAACCAGTCAACTGGGCGAGGGACTACAACCTGAAGACCGGAGAGCCCGACATTGACCTGGAGAAGCGCACGCACTTCGGGCATTACGCGACACACATCTGCCCCTCCTCGACTGGCGGGAAGGAGTTCGTTCCGTCGTCTTTCTCGCCGCGTACAGGCTACCTGTACATCCCGGCGCATAACACCTGCATGGATTATGAAGGCACGGCGGTAAATTACATCGCCGGTACTCCGTACCTGGGCGCTAGCGTGCGCATGTATCCCGGTCCAGGCGATTACCAGGGTGAGCTGGTGGCTTGGGACGTGGATCATGCGAAAAAAGTCTGGACAATCAAAGACCCCGACCTTCCGGTCTATAGCGGCGTGCTGACCACCGGCGGCGATCTGGTTTTTTACGGGACCATGGAGGGATGGTTTCGCGCCGTGGATGCGCACACCGGCAAGATCCTGTGGCAGATAAAGACCGCTTCCGGCATTGTTGGCGATCCGATAACGTTCTTGGGTCCGGACGGTAAACAGTATGTCGCCATCTACTCCGGGGTCGGCGGGTGGATGGGAGCAACAGCGCTGCCTTCGGTCTCGACCGACGATCCCTACGCCGCGCTTGGCGTGGTTGGCGCGATGAAACAGATAAAAGCAAAGACGCAGCCGGGAGACCTGCTCTATGTTTTCGGCTTCTAAAGCGCTCGCCTGCATTCTGCTCTGCTCCGGAGCATCGCTGCGTAGCCGCGCGACTGCACCACTGCGCGTCTGTGCCGACCCGAATAATCTGCCGTACTCGAATGAGCAAGAGCAGGGATTTGAAAACGAGCTTGCCAAAATGGTCGCGAAAGATCTCGGCACCGAGGTGTCTTATACCTGGTATCCGCAGCGCGAGAAATTCTTTCGCCAGACGCTCGAGAGCGGAATCTGCGACGTCGTGATGGGTGTTCCCACTGGCTTCGACGAGGCGAGCACGACGCGCCCTTACTACCGATCGACCTACGTCTTCGTCTCCCGTCGCGATCGCAATTTGCACATTCACTCCTTCGATGATCCGCAGCTCCATCATTTGCGCATCGGAGTGCATGTTCTCGGAGACAGCGACAGCAGCTTGCCGCCTGTTCAGGCGCTCATCAGCCGTGGAATCGTGCGCAACCTTGTTGGCTACAGCATTTTCGGCAATCTTGCCGAGACCAACCCGCCGGCCGATCTAATCAAAGCAGTTTCCGATAAGCAAGTAGATATCGCGGTCGCGTGGGGTCCGCTAGCCGGTTATTTCGCCCGGCGCTCGTCCGTCCCTCTGGATATTGATCCAATTACAAGCGATATAGCAAACCCAACTCTGCCGCTTACCTTTGATATCGCGATTGGTGTTCGGCATGGCAACGAAGTGCTTAAGCAGCGCCTGGACGGAGAACTCAAACGCCTGGAGCCGGAAATTCATCAACTGCTCCGCTCCTACGGCATTCCACAAGTGAATCCGTTAACCGCATCGGCGGCGGAGTACTGATCTATGCGAACCTGCCTGTTCATTTTGACGAGTGCGTTGCTCCTTGCGACCGCAGGCTGTCAAAACACACCTACCTCGGTAGGAGCAGGATCTGCTCCGCCTGTACCCACCACGATTGGCCCTGTTCCGGGAGCGATGCCAGCCGCACACAAGAGGGCGAACCCGTTAGCAAACGACCCGGTTGCGCTACAGGATGGCCGCAGACTTTTCGATTGGTATAACTGCTCCGGCTGTCATGGCGGGCACGCCGGCGGGGGCATGGGGCCGAGCTTACGTGATCCTGTCTGGCTCTACGGCGATCGCGACGACCAGATCTTCGATTCGATCGCGGAAGGCCGCTCGAACGGAATGCCCGCCTGGGGAACGAAGATCCCCGAACACCAGATTTGGGAGCTCGTCGCTTACATCAAATCGATGCGAACTCCGCAGGAACCCGATCCTCCGGTGGAACCCGCGGATGAAGAGGTGCCAAATCCGGAGAAGAACACGCCCTCGGGCATAGGGCCTCGGCCGCAATAGAGTCCTATGCGCCGTTTTACCCTTATCAGTTCGCTATCGATGCTGCTTACCGGATGTGCGCCGGAACAATCTACCTTCAATGCACACGGTCCCGCGGCACAACGAATTGCCAGCCTGTCGTGGTTGATGACCATTCTCTTTCTGGTTATCACGCTGGTGATGTGGGTGCTGATCGCCTGGGCTGCCAAAAAACGGCGCGGCACGCTTGAAGAACATGCGCCAGTAGACATCGGCGGCGGCCAGGGATGGATCGCCATCGGCGGGCTCGCTATACCGCTTGTCGTTCTCAGCATCCTTTTTATACTTGGCCTGCGGTTGCTGGCAGAGTTCCCGATTCACGGACCGCACCATCATCCGATGAAGCCGGACATTCTCATCATCGGCCACCAGTGGTGGTGGGAAGTCCAATACTTGAATGACAGTCCCGACAAGGAGTTCACTACAGCGAACGAAATCCACATTCCGGCGCATCGGGCGATCAACATTGAGCTGGAATCGTATGACGTGATGCACTCTTTTTGGGTGCCGGCTCTGCATGGGAAGGTGGATCTGATTCCGGGTCATCCTAATTTCATCCGCATTGAGGCGAGTCAACCGGGAAACTTTGCTGGCCAATGCGCGGAATACTGCGGCGCGCAGCACGCCCACATGCGCCTGCTGGTAGTGGCGGAGGAGCCGGACGAGTATGCGGCATGGCTCGATCAGCAGCGCAAGCCTGCAGCCCCGCCGAACTCGACTGCCGCGATCGCGGGCGAGCAGACCTTTCTAGCCGGACCGTGCTCGATGTGTCACCAGGTACGCGGGACCGGAGCGGGCGGCCGTGTTGCGCCGGATCTCACACATATCGCAAGCCGCCGGTACATAGCCGCGAATTCTTTCCCGAACAACAACGCCTACCTGGAGGCGTGGGTCACTCACGCGCAATCTCTGAAGCCCGAAGCGGAGATGCCCGACCTCACGCAGTTCAATGGTCAGCAGCTTCGCGATCTGGTCGCCTATCTTCGTCAGTTGCAATGATCCCGGAATCGATTCTTAGAGGAGCACCGTCATGTCAGAAGCCCACCACAACTCTAATAACTTTCGATTTCATCTGGTCGTCGCGCTTGCTTTGGCGGCTTGCGTCCGGGGTATGGCGCAGGAAAAGCTCGACTGTTCCGGTCTGCCGGATGCGGGGCGTTTGCGCTCGATGCTGCAGTCGGTCGTTCGCGAGGGTTCAGCAAAGAATGGAGGGATGGGCAATCAGGAGTGGGCTGCCATCGTCAATCGCGATGGCATGGTTTGCGCGATCGTCTTTAGCGGAACCACCCGCGGAGATCAATGGCCGGGCAGTCGCGTCATCGCTGCCTCGAAAGCGAACACCGCGAACAGCCTCAGCAGGTCAGATTACGCGCTCTCGACCGCCAACATTTATGCCGCTTCGCAGCCCGGCCAGAGCCTCTACAGCCTGGCGACCAGTGCTCCTCCGAATCCCCAAGCGGTATTCGGCAATCCTGCTTCGTTTGGTACCCCGAACGATCCGATGGTTGGCAAAGCCATTGGAGGAATTATCGTCTTCGGTGGCGGCCTTCCTCTTTACAGCGCTAAGGGCAAGATCGTCGGCGGACTCGGCTTGAGCGGCGATACTTCGTGCACTGATCACGTCATCGCATGGAAGGTGCGGCACCAACTTCATCTCAATGCCGTTCCCATGGGGCCGAGTCCCGCGCACGACGACAACATGATCCTGGATTGGCAGAACAACACCAGCCCTAGCGGATTCGGACATCCGTCCTGCAAGGGCGGCACATCCTCGGACTTCATCATCAAGAATCTCTCCAAACAGTTCCCCACCGGACCGTGAGCGTGCTTTTCGTTCCCGAACAGAATGGGAGCAGACTGGCGTCTGGCGCAGACTGGCAACTGGGGCCGCCAGGTTCTCAATCTGGCGTAGAGTAACAAAAGTGCTCCACGACCTCTTTTGTCGATTAAAAGCGCTCGGCGGTACCAGATTGGCAGAGGATTTTGTTCAGGATTCCCGGTATGCCTTTCGAGGCATTTGGCGAGATAAGGCTTTCGCTGCTCTTATCCTGTTCGTGCTCGCCCTAGGCATCGGAGTCAACACGGCAGTATTTAGCATCGTCAACTCCGAGATCATCAAACCACTTCCTTTCCGTGATTCGTCGAAACTTCTCGTGATTTGGGATACATATTTGCCTCAGTTCTCAAAAGTAGGCGTCTCTCCTGCGGAACTCCAGGTGTGGCAAATGCAAAGAGATCTGTTTTGCGAATCAGCGTGGTATCGCTATCGTACCTCGGGACGGCGATCTGTCCGCACCCGGTTCGGAGTCAATCGCCGTTCATGCAGACTTCGTGTCGGCGGATTTGTTTTCGATGTTGGGAGTCTCACCGCTTATCGGACGGACGTTCAGCGCTGCGGAAGACCCATGGTCGGCGCTGATCAGTGAACATCTGTGGCGAAGTCGTTTTGCCGGGGATCCGGAGGTAGTTGGCAAAAACGTACGCTTTAACGATCAAGAGCTGAGAATCGTAGGAGTAGTACCTACCGCTGGACAGTTCCCAGGATGGGCTGATCTCTGGCTACCGAAAGGTCCGCT
>CAWCYQ010000047.1:0-26237 GCA_963799755.1 Terriglobia bacterium
ACTATTCAGGAGAAGATTCTGGAAGCGGCGGAAGTAGGTTTGCCGCATCGGCTCGAGAATTCCGTTGCCACTATAGAGTCCCCAACGCAGACCGACCGGGGGACCGTCCTTTCCATAACGGCTGAGCTCGCTGAGCTGCGCACGGAGGTCGTCCAAGGACTGGAGTTCTGCGACAGTCGGGATGGCACCTTTCTTTTGAGCGACAGTTTCGTTACGGAGGGAGTGGAGCAGTCGCGAATTTCCGATCCAGGAGTTTAAAAGGGCGAAACACAAGACCAAGCAGACCCCACAGACGGCGATGCAGGCCAGCTGGCGGTAAAACTGGCGCCGCGAATCGAACTTCGGTGCACGCTGTGGATGCAGGTCCGCCGGAACTACACTTGCGAACAGCTCAGTGACAAACAACCAGCGCCGGACCAGTGGGCCCGCGGGAGCGAAGTTTGCGTGACTTGCGACGCCGCCTCCACCCCTCATGATTTGCGTAGCTTCTGAACGGAAAAGGCTGGTGGCTTCCAGGTTGCTGCTCGGCTGCTTCCAATTTGTTCTGCTGTCGGCCAAACTCAGCGTCATCTCCCGTTCGATGGTGCCGCTCAGGTAAAAACCGCGCAGCCTAGGTCCAGGCCGGAGCGGGTTGGGTCGAAACAGCATTGTCAAAAAATGCACAAGCGGCCCCCGAATTCGTTTCAATTCGCGAGGAAACTCGTAAATGGCAGGTCGACGCGTCATATCTGGCTCGTGGGATAGACGTGCAATCCGCTTTTCGGCCAGCGAGTAGTAGAGTGCGTTGAACGATTTCGTGAGCCACTTCGATTCGGCTTCCGCCGACGCATCTTGCCTTTGAGATCCACTGTCAACCGGCATTGCGCAGCCCAAGACCTGTCCGGTCTCGGATTCGGGGACGCGGCGAAAGTAGTCTGAAAAGTATGGAATGGCCTCGCTTTTCGTCACTAGCAAATGCACCGGGCACTCGATGCCAAACACCTCTCCTATCGCTCCCAGGCGCTCCTGCCATTGGCGTATCTGTGTTTCAAGACGTTCACGCCCTTGTGGACTTACCGCGGCCGTAAAGCTTGTGGCGTCGCAAAAGGCAATCACACCCCGCAGATCCGGCCCTTGTTCCGGTTCGTTCCACAATCGTTGCCAGCGAGTGGCCGGGTGCCGCATCTGGAGAATTTGAAGCAACGCTTGCCAGCGGTCGAGCTCGCCGCCGAAGGCCCGGCCGGCGAGCTCAACGAATACTCTTTCCTGAGCTAGCCAGATATTGGAGACTCGCGTCGCGCCAGCTGCTCCAGCACGAGTCGCTTGTCCCGCCAGAAGCTGCGGTTCAAGATTGGCATTCAAAAAAGCATCGGTTTTGCCAGAGCCCTCCGGCCCGACCAAGAGGTAGATCGGGAAGTCGGATAACGTTATGGCTTCCGCCTTATTCGCGTATGCTTTTGTGCGACTCAGGACAGCATTCGCTTCATTGATTAGAACCGTTAATGCCGCTTCGTCCTCGTGAACCGGCTGAGCGCGCTCTTGTGCCAGTTGATTTACCGCAGGCTGGGTAGCCTTTCTGGCGCGCCACATGCGCCACCACCCAAATAATCGCGAAGCCAACATCAGAACCAGCAGAGCCAGAAGACCTGCCCCTGTCCAGAGAAGCCCGATCTGCTGAACCCTATCGCCCGAGTAGAAATAGTAAGCACCGACCCATACCAGGCACACGTAAAGGAAAAGACAAAATAGGATCGACTTAAATGTCATTGAGCCTCTTAAAACAAACGGCTACGAATTTCACCGCTGGTCCAAATCAGGTTCAGTTTTGCTACCACAAAAAGCAGGAGCGTCAGGAGTACGGCTAACAGCATGATCACGCCATAAGGCGGCGCGGCGACGAGTGGCGTCGGAACTATGTCGACTGGGCCTGTCGGCGGCGGGGGTGCGGACGAGAGCGGGCGCGTAGTACCGCGGACGTCATCGATGCGCGTCCTTAGCCTTTCGGTGATGCTGTAAAGCTCGCCGCGCAGGCCGCCGGCGTAGCGACCTTCAAAACCGAGCAAGAGGCAGAGCAGGAAGACCTCCAATACGTCTGCCAGATGACGTGAATCCCGTCGCGAACGCAACCGCTCCAGCTTCTCAAAGAAGACCACCCCGGCATCAGTCTGGCCGAAAAGCTCTTCTTGCAGAGTCTTCCGTTCCCACTCCGCACGAATTGGCTCGCTCGAGTTCAAGATGACGGCATCCAGGTACGCGACTACCGCGAAGTGGGTTTCCCGGATATCGGTTCCGTCATAGCCTGCGCTAACCGCGTCACGCTCAATTTCCTGCAGCGCCGCCTGCGTCCTTCTTCGAAAGCTCTCAGCGTCGCCGACGTGCTGCCGTCCTGACTGAATTCGCACGATTCCGGTCAGCAGACCCTGGTAGATGAGCGCCAAGTTCTCAGCTCGAGCTGTAACGTCAGCGTCCTCGGGGCGAGTGTTCATCGCGAGATTCTTCGAAGACATGGCTACAAATACCTCTACACGCGAAGGGCCGAAAATTGCAACGACCGGTGATCTGAACTATGCTCAGTTTGAATTCTATGACTCGGTCCACTTTTGCCTCATTCTTAGTCCTTCAGCTTCTGTGCTTCACGTCGCTTGGACAGGTACGCGTCAATGCCCAGACGGCCGCGAGGGAGCCAGCCCTGACAGTCGAAGAAGTCGTAAAGCTGACCCACTCCGGATTCGCGGAGGAGATCATCATAACGAAGATCAAGAAGAATGCAAAGGCCTTTGACCTGAATACAGACGAACTGATCGATTTAAAGAAGGAGGGTGTCAGCGATAACGTCATCAAGTACCTTTTAGATCCGACTCTGCCGTATGCGCCGCCCGCGCCTCCGGCGGGGTCGGCCACGGGCCCAACAAAGCCTCGTGACCCCGGCAAGAAATATCCAGCAGACCCTCACGCAAGCAATGTTCCGGCCGAACCCGGCCTTTACTTCTTTCCCGAAAAGGCAGCTTTCCCCGTTAAGGTGGAGCTAAAATTTCTGCTGGGAACTGAAACGCCGAAGAAGCTATTGAAGAAGGGCAAGACGATCGGTTATCTGATCGGCCCACACTCGAAGACGCGCATACAGAAAACCGGTCAGACGTTTTACGTTCGCCTCCCAGACGGGAAAGAGATCGAGGAGCTAGTCCTCGTGAGCTTTTCAGGCAAGAATGACCGGCGCGAACTGGAGCTTGGACCTGCCGGCCCTAAACAGGAGCTGAACGCTGAAGACATCCGGCCGAGAGAATCACTGGAGGTTGGACCGCGGCTATTTAAGTTAAGCACCCAACAACTTACACCGGGAGAATACCTGTTCCTGTTCATGGGTTCAGCCGAACCGGCCAAGGGAGTCTTCGGAAAAGGCTATGATTTCGGCGTGCAAGATGCCGGGGATAAAACCTCTACTGGGACACAGAAACTCATCTGACCACGAAAAGAGTATCGCCTTTGATCGCGACGGTAGGATTAGCCCAATCGAACCGATTGTCTGTAAATTCATCGAGCAATTTGCCCTCCCGAGTCATGGTTCGGATGCCATCGCCCTGCAACACGACGTCTACTGAATAGGCGGATTGTCCGTCTGCGAAATCGGCAGTGACCTTTGATTTCGCCACTTTCCCGTCCACCTTTACCCTGCGCATGAGTTGATGTGCTTCGAGTTCATACTCGATTTCCGCGTCCTGGACGAGCGAGTGCCGACCGTCAGATTGACGGACAACGACGTTCCACTTCGGCCTATGCTTGCCTGTCAGTGCGTTAAATCTGCCGGGCATCGCGGCTGGGTTGAGAAAGGTGAGGGTGTACTTTTTTGCTGGGCGCAGCGCAAGGAACCTGCTCGTCTTTCCGGTTAACCAGGGGCCAGGTTTTTCCTCGAGCTCCTCGGGCCGCTGAAACCAGCCTTTGGGAGATACGGCAACAGCTCTTGGAGTCGGGGTTTGAGGCAGTGGGCGCAAGTGCAAATTCGTTTCAACGACCTCGCCAGTGCCGACGTCAATATCCTGCTGGGAAGGTTCGTATCCGTTAGCTGTACCCGCCACCTCATATTTTCCGGATTTCACTCTCGCGGAACTCCCCACCGCTCCGGAGTGCCATTCGGTTCCACCGGCCCGGCGGTAACGGACCCTTGTAAAGGTGGGCGTGACATCGAAGTTAATCGTGCCTAACAGTTTCAGTGCACTATCTTCGAGCGCAAGAGTTTTGCCGGCCACAAAAGTGCGCGACAACGTCAGATTCTCAAAACCCGCTTTACGCAGCTCGATCTGATGGTCGCCAGCTGCTATGGAAACGTCGAGGGCACCGGCCGAATCGATTGTTCCGACGGATTTATCATCGACGAAGACTTGTGCACCGCCAGTTCCCCCCCGAACAGCAAGCTCAGCGGAAGCGGGTGTCAGTTCGATAGTCTGGCTTAGATCTTGACCTTTCTCGATCTTGATTGTGCGCGCTTCGGGGGTGTATCCCTCAGCCATCAGTCGCAATTCGTGTGAGCCGGCCGCCGCCGAGACATGCCAGTGACCCGGCTTCCGAGATTTCCTTTCATGGCCATCGAAGAGCAACTTGGCGTTCTCAACGGTCGTACTTACGGTTGCCGAGCCCAGATTTGGATTCGCATTCAAGGAGACCAACAGAACCGGGGCGTTTCCGTGGGGAAACAAAATAGACTGCGGTTTTTCCGCGCCGGAGATCGTCAGCAACGCCTGGTCCGGATCGGTGTCCGTGAGATCGAGGCGAGCTCCTTCTTTCGTGAGCCCGACCGGCGGCTTGCCCGGAACACTGACCGAGGACATAGCGGAGGCACCGAAGATCTTCGCCTCATTTCCGAGACCGCTTACAACAAGCTCACGGCCGGTTAGCAGCACAATCGCTGGCGTTTGCCCTGGATCTGCACGAAAAACTACACTGAATAGCTCGCCGGCCTGACTGTGGGCTGTGAGACTGTGCTGCGCGCCGTCCGCAGGAAGCTGAAAATCCAGCATGTCGCCTCGTTCGAGATTCCAGATGCCGTGGTCATCCAGTAACACTCTGCCCGAGCGTTCTGCAGTGAGAACTTGGAGATGAACCTGCTCCGGTTCGAGGGAGAACCTCCAACCTTGCCGCTCCGGCAATAAACCCGTCGTCGTGAAGGGTTTGTATCCGATTTTCGATACGGAGACAGTGAATTTTTGGCCGGCAGCAAGGTGAAGCGTTCGCTCGGGGTTAACAATATGGTCTACGACGAACTGCGCGTCAGCCGGCGCCACCTTCACTGGCACCTCAATGGACGCGATGGATCTCTGTCCCGGTTTTGTATTTTGGCGCTTGTGGTGAATGGCAAGAAAGATTTCAGCTGAGCCGAGAACCAACGCGGCAGCTACTACCAAAACCCAAAGCTTCGGCTTATGTGGACCTTTGGTGTCCAAGAGTTTCGGAATGGCGAGTTGCGCCGCGGGCTTCACGGCTTCGGAAGGTGCTACCACAGTTGTCTTTGCGATGAAATCTGGCAGTACGACGGATCGGTCGTACAGATGAGTGAACCCAGTTTCGGAGGCAATGGCCGGTTCAGGAGAGACCTGCTTTTCGACCAGCGGCTTACTCTCCTGAGACTCTTGCGCTTTTCGCTCTCTCTGCTGCAGACCGGTCTGCAGACTTGTTTGATACTGGACCAGCCGCGCTTCGTCTGGATATCGTCTCAGTGTCTCGCCCAGTCGCACCAGGGCCGCGGGAAGGTCTCCTGACACCTGCAATTCCCGTGCTTCGGCGATGCACTGCGTCACGTAGTCTTTACGTTTTGCCTCAGCGATCAGAGTGCGAAGGCGCTTCACTGCCGGATGTTGGCCGTCAAGCTTCAAAGCAGCCTCGGCCAGCGGCTCTGCCGGGTGCCAATCCTTCTCCAAAAGCAGGTTGGCGCGCTCCACCAGTAGGCTGACCAGAGCGTTGCGCATTCCCGTATTGCGCTCGTCTAATTTTAGAGCGCGTTGCAGGAACTCTGTCGCTTCTTCAAATTGTCCGGCAGAACGCAGTTTTCTGGCTTCTTCGAAAAGCCGTTCAGCTTCCTGAGTCCGCTCCAGATTTTGGCGGGCAATTTTCTCGAGAACGATCAGCTCTGAATCCTGGGGAAAGTCAGTCAGAGCCTCGCCCGCTAGCCGGACCGCCTTTGCATGTGCGCCGTTGTCGATCGCGTGATCGATCTGGTCTACAAAGCGCGCCTTCTTCTCTTCCTGCGCCTGCTGTTCACGCCTCTTTTCAAGTTGGCCAATCTCCAGTTCAACGCCGGGATACTGCGGATGGATGTTCCGCAATATCTTCCATTGACCGATTGCATCAGCAAACTGGCTCTGTTCCTCATACTGGCGCGCCTTGGTTGAAATGGAAAAAACAAGATCCCGCTGTTCACGTACGAGACGCAAGGATTGTTGGAACTGCGGTTCCTGCGGATACCGTCGACACGCTTCTTCCAGAATGTTGACCCGGCGATCCAGGTTGGGCTCCCCATCGACCGATCGTCCGACTTCCGCTATATAAGCCGACAGTTCCTGGCGTTCGGCCTGCTCAACTTTCAGCTTGAGCGCATGGAATTGCGCACTTGCCGGGTACTGGCCGAGCATTTGGTTACAGATTTCCAGCGCCTTCTGAAACTCTTTTTCATTAAGCAGGCGTCGGCCATCGTCGTAAGCCTTGTCGATGGTATCCCGTTCGGAGCGTACCCGATTGTAAAAGCTCTGATAGACGGCATCGCGTTCCGGTATTGTGGCGCCCGGCGTGCGCCGGGACACCTCCAGGATTTTTTCGAGCTTGCTGAGCGCTGTGCTGATCTCTCCAACCTGATAAGCCCTCAGAGCCGACCCATAAAGCTGCTCCTTTTCCGATCTCGCTTTGGTTGCTTCCTTTTCCCGAACATCTATATCGGCCAGTAACTGGAGCGCTGCGGAATCGTCGTAACGAATGTTTAAAACCTCTTTCAGCGCTTGCCGAGCCTCTGCAAAGTCCTGCAGTTTTAAATGCTGGCGCGCCAGATTCAACCAATCCGATATTTGCTGGCTGTTTCGTTGTTCCTCTACGCGGCGCCGCATAGAAAGAGCGTCGGCGTTCTCGGGATCGAGTTCTAAAATTTCTCTCAGCTTGTCGAGCGCAAGGGGAATCTCATCCTGTTCTAGTCGGGTTTGCGCTCCCTCGAAGAGCTGCTGAATACGTTTCTCCTTGACCGCTTCTTCAATCTGAGCCCGGAGCAGAGTAATCTCGGGATCGACGTTTCCTTCCGCTTCCAACTCCGTCAAAATCTCTGAGGCAAAAGCGCAATCATCCTTCTCAAAGGCTCTCCGGGCGCGCTCGATCCTGGGTAGAATACGAGATTTTTCGAACCGTTCGATCGGCTGATTGTGATAAGCCTTCTGCAGGTTCTCCGCAAACTCCCGGGCGCTAGCGTAACGATGCATCGGCTGTTTGGCGATTGCCTTATGCACGACTTTGCTCAAAAGCTGACTGACTTTCGGATTGATCTCCGAAATCGCAGGCGGTATGCATGTTCTGATCGCCTCAGCCGTGGCTTCGACAGTAGTCCTGGCAAATGGCTTACGGGCAGTGAGTGCTTCATAGGCCACTACGCCCAACGCAAAAATGTCGGAAAGCACGGTGGGGGTCTTTCCTTCGACTTGCTCCGGGGCCATGTACTGCCAAGTTCCTTTGTGTCCGGTAGCCGACTTGGCATCAGCCGAGTAGACAAGACCGAAATCGATGATCTTCGCCGTGTCGTCTTCCATCACAAAGATGTTGCTGGGCTTTAAGTCGCGATGGATCAGGCCAGCTTTATGAGCGGCCTCCAAGCCGTTACACACCTGACAGAGCATGCCTACTGCGCGTTCTACTGTTAGGTGGTGCCCGGAATCTTTGATCAAGGTCGCGAGGGTCATACCGGGCAAAAGTGGCATCACAAAACAAGGTTTACGGATTCCGCCTTCTTCGATCTCGTCGACATCGCGAATATCGACGATATTGGGATGACTCAAAGTTGCGAGGACGCGCCATTCCTTCTTGAACATCTCCACCGAACGAGGATCGGAGAGATCGCGCATCGTTTTGATGGCAACAAAACCGCCGGTTCGCGTATCTACCGCCCGGTAGACCAGCCCCATTCCGCCTTCGCCCAACAGCTCTTTAAGCTCGTAGCGGCCGGCCGCGAGTTTGTTCTGCATTTTCGCTTTTCCCGCAGAGCTTATGGTTTCAGGCACAGTTACGACCGACTCCAACGCATCTTTACCGCTCAGGCCATTGCGAGTTGCATTTTCGTTGCCTATTTATCGTTTGGGACCAAGACGCCATTCTTTTTTGTTTCCGGGTACAATGCTGGCGCCCTTTCTGCCTTATCCGAAATGATAATGGCAAATCCCGATAAGCTAATTCCCGTTGCCCAAAGCAATCTATCTTAATTCCAGAATTCCGTAGACTTACGAGTATTGGAAGGTGCCGTCGGCGCCTAGACTGACACTTACCTCCGTTAATTTCTCTCCTGAGGCCATGCTGGTGAGCACCTGCCGCGAGACGTCCGGTAGCAGAGTATTCGTGAGGATGTTATCCACATTTCGCGCTCCGCTCTCGACTTCCGTACAACGGAGCGCGATCTCTTTCACCACTTGGGCGTCGTAGCGCAAAGCGATTTTGTGATTCTCGAGCATACGCCGTTTGATTTTAGCGAGCTTCAGCTCAACGATCTTGTTCAGCGTGTCGTCACCAATCGGATAATAGGGCACGATTACCATTCGCCCCAGAAATGCGGGTTTAAAAATCTCGTTCAGACTGGGTTTTAGGGCCTGTATAATGTCCCCGGTGTCCGGTAGTGCTTTGGGATCAGCGCACAACTCCATGAGTTCATCTGTGCCGACATTGGTGGTCAGCATGATGATCGTGTTTTTGAAGTCTATTTCGCGGCCTTCGCCGTCTTCCATCATGCCCCGATCAAAAACCTGGTAAAACAGTTCGCGCACGTCTGGATGTGCCTTCTCGATCTCATCCAGCAGCACGACAGAGTAGGGCCGCCGGCGCACGGCCTCGGTAAGCACGCCTCCCTCGCCATAACCGACATAACCGGGAGGCGACCCCTTTAAAGTGGAGATAGTGTGGGCCTCCTGAAATTCGGACATGTTGATAGTGATCAGATTTTGCTCACCGCCGTACAAGAGATCAGAAAGGGCGAGAGCCGTTTCGGTCTTGCCAACGCCGCTCGGCCCTACTAAGAGAAAGACACCGACCGGTTTGCCTGGATCATCCAGATTTGCCCGCCCGGTTTGGATGCGCTGGCCTAGAAGACGCAAGGCGTGTCTCTGACCGATAACTCGCCGCTCGAGATGCCGGTCGAGTTCGAGGACAGTGCCGATTTCGTCTTTGATCATTTTCCCTAGTGGGATTCCAGTCCAGGCTGAGATAACCTGGCCGACCAGATGGGCATCTACGCATATTTGAGTAAGCGCATTTTCGCCCTGTAGCTCCTCTAACTCGCTAGTCAACGTCGCGAGTTTCTCGCGAAGTCCCCCCCCGTTTGGCCCGTTTTGCTCGACCTCTGCTGCCGCGGAACTCTTCTTCATTGCAGCTGTGGCCGCGGACCTTCGTTCGGCTGCCGCTGAGGGTTTGCGTTTCCTTGCAGCAGGAGCGCTGCCCGAATTTCCATTATTGGCTTCCGCTGCGTGAGGTGGAGGTTCGTCTATGCTCTTCTCGAGTTCACCTCGTATGTCGCGAACCTGCTCCACAAGTAATTTCACTTGCTGCCATTTCGAACCCAAGCTGTCGCGCTCGCCCAGCAAGGAATCCCTTTGCTGAGTCATCTGCTCTAAGCGCTCGTGGTGATCCGTGCCGGTCGCGACCTCTCGGCGCAGAATTCGCTGCTGCACCTCGAGATCATCGATGCGACGACTCAGATCTTCGATTGCGGAAGGAACCGTGTTTTGTCCGAGCGCCAATCGCGCACATGCCGTATCTAGTACACTCACGGCTTTGTCCGGTAACTGTCGACCGGCTAAATAGCGATTTGAGAAAGTCACGGCGGCGGCGAGTCCCTCGTCCAGAATTCGCACTTTGTGATGCTTCTCAAGGGAGTGAACGATACTGCGCATCATCACCATGCACTGCGCTTCGGTCGGTTCTTCTACTTTTACGACTTGGAAGCGGCGTGCTAAAGCGGGGTCCTTTTCGAAGTACTTCTTGTACTCGGACCACGTGGTCGCAGCAATGGTGCGGAGTTCCCCGCGAGCTAATGCCGGCTTGAGCAGATTCGCCGCATCGTTTTGTCCAGCCTGACCTCCGGCGCCGATCATGGTGTGCGCCTCATCAATGAAAAGTATGATGGGGGCCGGCGATCTCTTTACTTCTTCAATCAAGCCCTTCAGCCGGTTTTCAAATTCTCCCTTAATGCCCGCACCCGCTTGCAGGAGCGCGAGGTCCAGTGCGCGAACGACAACGTTTCGGAGAGGGGGCGGCACATCGCCAGTTGCGACACGGAGCGCAAAACCTTCTACAACGGCTGTTTTTCCCACCCCCGCTTCACCCGTCAGGATCGGATTGTTCTGCCGGCGACGCATCAAAATGTCGATAATCTGGCGGATCTCGGCGTCTCTTCCCACGATGGTGTCAATTTTGCCAGTGCGGGCGCTTTCGGTCAGATTGACAGTGTACTGGTCCAGGTTTGGCGAGTTGCCTGACGGCTTACCACTGATTTCGCCTTGTGGAACTTCTTGCGGCGTATTCACATTTTCAGAAGACCCGGCGGCGAGTTTGGCAAAATCCCGGCGAAGAACGTCCGGCGTAATGGCCGCTAATTCCCGACGAATGTCCGCGGAGACACGCGCCTCCTCATCGCAAAGGAACGCCACAACTACAAAGCCCGAGCGGAGCTGGTTTTCACCGTAATCGACAGAGCCGATCATCCAGGCTTTTGTAAAGAGATTTACGAGGTGCGGACTAAGGGATGGGGTGCGCGCATTCCCCGTCTTGAATTTATCGAGAGCACGGTTGAGAGTAGCCTCGAGCCGTGAGCTATTGATTTCGAAAGCGCGGAGAATGTGGCTGAAATCACTGTCATGCTCATCGATTAATTTCAAAAGAAAGTGCTCCAGCTCCACGTCGTAGTGAGTGCGTGAAAGGCAGAGACCCGCGGCGGCTTCCAACGCGTTACGCGTAGCTGCGTTCATCTTTCCGATGAGCGATTTCAAGCTGACATTCATTTTCAGAACCTCCGGGTCCGGCGCTACGATAAGGTACGATTCATGCCTGCAAAGGAATCTCCAAAGCCGATTTCAGTGAAATCTCGCCTGCTTAGTATGTGCGGCCTTGTGTGCTCTGGCCAGCCGTGAACGGCCAGGAACGTATCTTCGGATTGGCACGGGAACGAAAGAGCTACCTCCGCGTCCCTAACGGAATTGGCTAATTGTTGGAAGCGAAAGCAGGCTGGAACAATCCCGGTCCGTTGTACGCCGGATTGCTTGCGGCCCCCTTAGCTGCTCGGATCCAGTCCATAACTTAACAAAATGCAAGAAACGTTGTCCGGCGCGCCTGCAGTTAAGGCGGCTTCGTTCAGCTGTGTGACTTGTTGCTCGATACACTCTTCGGACGCAAGTATCGCGGATATGCCTTCTTCAGAGACCACGCCGTACAAACCATCGCTGCACAGCAGCAGCACATCTCGGTCCTGTAGTTCGAATTCGCAGGTGTGAACATCTAAATTACGCTGCGTTCCGGCCGCTTGAGTAAGAACGTTCCTCATGGGATGTTTCAGCAAGGCCTTCTGGTCCAGTGCGCCTTGCTTCAACACCGTATTCAGCCAGGTATCGTCGGTAGTGAGTTGCGAGAGTTGTCCTCTCCGGAAGAGGTAAGCCCGGCTGTCGCCGACATTGGCGATCGCAGCTTTTTCCTCCTGAATCAGAACGGCCACCAGAGTGGAGCCCATTCCGGCATATGCAGGATCCTCTTCCGAGCGTCTCCAGACATGGTGGTTTGCAAGCAAGATTCCCGTGATCAGCCGGTTTTCGTCCAGGCCGAGCTTCCAGTTATATCCGAAAGGCCAAGTCACATCGCCCGGATTGCGGGATGATTCGAGATAATGCCTGAGCGTAGCGCAAGCCAACTCAGCGGCCATCTGACCGTGCCGGTGCCCCCCCATGCCGTCCGCGACAGCGAATAACCCGAGATCGGGGTCCAAGAGAATCCGGTCCTCGTTATTTGGCCGGACGCGCCCAGCATCCGAAGCGCCCTGATACTGCAACACGCGGTTCCTCCTAAATGACTCGCCGGTTTCCAAATGATAATACGGCTAGGAGGACTTCTCAACCGGGGCAGAGCTGTAATGTCGCCCTCCAGGTCAATTGCCTTACTCATAAGGCGACTGATATCATACCCAATCGGGCCACTCGCCACCGGATGGGAGCGTGTCGCGACGCTAGTTGGTGTGTTGCGATAACGAGCTCGCGCATGGGGTCGTTATGGTGTGTCGCATTTTGCGTGCTCAAGAGCTGCCGCGTCACTTGATTGGCGCCTCATTTGCTAGAGCGAGGAAGTCCAAGTATTGCAGGGTGACTACCACGACGCCATGCCGGAGAGCACAAGACGGCAGATCGGAAAATACCAGATCCGGGCCGAATTGGGCCGGGGTGGGTTCGGAGTCGTTTATAGCGCGTACGATCCCACCGTCGGCCGGCCCGTAGCCGTCAAAGTCCTCACTGCTCTCGGAGACAATCAACTCCTCACGCGCTTCAAGAACGAAGCCGCCGCCGCTGGCAATCTCCGGCATAGGAATATCGTTACGATCTACGATTACGGCGACGATGACGGCCTGCCGTACATCGTGATGGAGCTTCTCGAAGGTGAGGATCTCAACCAGATCATAGCGGCACGCAAGCCTATGCCGTTGCTGCAGAAGGTCAGCATCATGATTCAGGTAGCAAGTGGCCTGAGTTCCGCCCATCGCGCGGGAGTGGTCCATCGCGACGTTAAGCCGGGGAACATCCGCTTACTGCCGGATGGCACTGTCAAGCTGATGGACTTCGGCATTGCGCGCCTGGTCGCCGGCTCGGCAGGCACCCGCCTGACGCGTCAAGGTCACGTCATCGGAACGTTGTTTTACATGGCGCCCGAGCAGGTTCTGGGCGAAGAAGTGGATGCGTTGTCCGACATCTTCGCTTACGGCAGTACGTACTACGAGCTGCTCACGGGAAAGCATCCCTTTCAGGGGTCTGATCCCCGCTTGGTATTCCACAAAATCACCGTTGAAGATCCGGAGCCGATCCGCAATCTGGTTCCGGACTGCCCCGAAGCCCTCGAGAAAATAGTTAATCGTACTCTTCAAAAAGACAGAGACCTCCGGTACCAAAGCCTCCGGGATGTCCAGGTTGACACGGAGCCGATCCTGATCGACTTGCGACAGGAACGTGCGGCGATCGCTGGTCGCGGAGGCCAAACGGTTGTACGGTGCCGCAGATCTTGAAAATGCGCAGGCGGTTCTCGGCGAAGTCTTCGATCTCGATCCGGCAAATCGGGAAGCTCGCCAATTGCGCGAGATCATCCAACGCCAGCTTCTGGATCGTCTGATCCGGCCAAAAGTCGAAGCGTTGGTCAGGAAGGCCGACGATGCTGTGTCTACCAGGCGGTTTGAGGAGGCGATCGAAAACTTCGAAGCGGCTTTGCGGTTGGACCGTGATAACCAAACAGTTGCGGAAAGGCTCGAACAAGCGCGCCGGCTTTTGGTCTTAAGCCGCGAAATGGGCGGCCTGGTCGCTGATGCTCGGAGGCATTTCTCGAAGCAGAACCTGGAGGGGTCGCTCGAGATTCTGCTGCAGGTCCTCGAACAAGACCCGTCAAATCCCGATGGCCAGCGCTTGCTCGATGAGGTTCGGACCGCGCTTACCCGTCGTGAGGAAGAGAGAAAGTACGAGGACAAGCTGCAACAGGCAAAGGACCTGCTGCAGGCGAACAACTTCGTTGAGTCCGGGAAGCTCCTGGAGGAGTTAGATCCGGAATTCAGGAACCGCGAAGAGGCAAAAAATCTCGCAGCTAAGATCCGCTCCAGCAAGGAACTCTTCGAGCGGCAGCAACAGCTGAATGGGGAGATCGCCGCAGTACGGGATCTCCTTACTGCGGGGCAGTTTGAAGCGGCCATCAAAAAAGTTGAGCTCTTGATGAACAGGTTCCCGGACGAGGTCGAGCCCACCAAACTCTTCATCCTTGCACATAAAGGACTTGCCGCTCACCGGAAAGCGCAGGCGCTGGAGAAACTCGGGAACGAGCTAAGCCGGCTGACGGCGAGCGGACATTTCGAGCGGGCCCTCAGCTTGGTCACTCAATCGCTGAATACATACCCATCGGAGCCGCGCTTGCTCGAGGCCCAGCGCCAGATTGAGGAAGACTGGGCGCGTAATAAACGGGAAGCCGCCATACGCCAGCTGCTCCAAGAATCAGAACGCTACTGCGCGGACAACGAGCTCGAGAAAGCGGTAGAAGTCCTGGAGGCGGCCGTCCAGCAGTATCCTGACGAGCCCCGAGTGGCTAAATCGCTCGCCTCGACTCTCGATGCGCTGAGAGCCAAACGGCGCGAAGAGGGAATCGTAAATCTCTTGCGGCAGGCGCAAGCGCAAGTGAACGGGCGCGAGTACCAGCAGGCGTTAGACTTCATTGATCGTGGACTGACTGAATATGGCGCTGACGAGCGGCTTACTGGGATCCAGGAAAGAATTGCCACGGCAAAAGCGGAGTGGGAACGCGCTGAGACTATCCGCGAAATTATCGAGAAGTCGCGACAGCTTGTCGCGCAAGATTCTTTCGAAACGGCCCTAGAATTGCTTCACTCGGGCCTGCAGCGATTCCCCGACGAGCCCCAACTCGTTCAATCGCTCGGCTACGCTCACGATGCGCTGGCAGCCAAGCTGCGCGAAGAGGGACTCCAAAGGCTTTGCACTCAAGCGCAAGTGCAGCTGAACGAGCGCCGATACCAGCAAGCATTAGAATCTGTCGACCAGGGACTGGCCGAATACGGCGCCGACCGGCGGCTGGCTGGGTTGCGGGAGCAGATTGCTTCAGCAAAAGCCGAATGGGAGCGTGCCGAGGCTGTGCGCCAGGTCGTAGAGGACTCACAAAAGTCCGTGGCTCAGCAAGACTTCGAGAGAGCCATCGCCCTGCTTGAATCGGCCCTGAAACGCTACCCTGGGGAACCGCTGTTAGCCGAAGCACTGAAATCCGCTCGCAATGCCTTGGTGACCAAACGAAGGGACCAGACTATCGAGGCGCTATGCGAACAGGCGCAGGCCCAGATCGACAAGCGCGACTTCCCGCGCGCGCTGAAAATTGTCGACCGAGGCTTAGCAGATTACGGCAGCGACTTGCGGCTGACGGGAATGCGAGAGAAAGTCCTCTCCGCGAAAGCCGAATGGGAACGCGCCCAGACCATTCGTCGTGCCGTTGAGGACGCGCAACGACACCTTTCACAAGGACAGCCGGAACGCGCGCTGGAATCGCTGGAGTCGGCGGTGGAGCAATTTGCGAACGAGCCCAAACTCCTACAAGCCAGGATCGTGGCGCAGGAAGCTCTCGCGGCCAAGCGCCGCGAGCAAGCGATTGACGCCCTGGGAAGGCAAGCTCAGGGGCAATTAGCGGCGGGCGCATACCAGCAAGCTTTGGAGCTTCTTGATGAGGGCTTGGAGGACTACGGTGGAGCCCCTCGGCTCGCGGATCTCCGAACGAAGGTCGTATCGGCAAAGGCGGAATGGGAGCGACGTGCCGCCATTGCTGGAGTTGTGGAGAACTCTCGAAAGCTCGTCGCGCAGAGAGAATTGGAGAAAGCCGTCGCGCTACTCGAACCGGCGCTGAACGAGTATCCCGGCGAATCGCAGCTGGTGCAGGCGATGGATGCCGCACGCGCAGAATTAGCCGCGAAGCGACGGAACGAGGAAATCGAGGCGCTACGCGGACAGGCGCAGACCCAGATCGACAAACGCGACTTCCCGCGCGCCCTGGAGATTGTCGACCGGGGTATGGCCGACTATGGCAGCGATCGGCGGCTGTCAGAGATGCGAGAGAAGGTCGTCTCGGCGAAAGCCGGTTGGGAACGCGCCGAAGCCGTCCGCCAGATCGTAGAAGAGGCGCACAACTTCGTCGCCCAGCAGGATTTAAACAAAGCGATTTCGTTGCTCGAATCGGCCCTTAAACGCTACCCTGCGGAACCGCGGTTAGCGGAAACACTCACCTTATCTCGAACCGCCTTGAAGACCAAACGGCGTGATGAGGCCATCGAGGCACTACTCGGGCAGGCGCAGGCGCAGATCGACAACCGTGACTTCCCGCGAGGCCTGAAAACCGTCGAGCGGGGTTTGACGGATTATGGCAGCGATAGGCGACTGGCAGAAATGCGGAAGAAGGTTCTCTCGGCGAAAGCCGATTGGGAGCGCGCCGAAGTCATCCGCCGGACCCTCGAGAACGCCAACACCCGGCTCGCACAAGGAAAACCAGGCGTTGCCGCGGAGTTGCTGGAAGGCGGGCTCCGGCAGTACCCCGCCGAACGGCAGTTAACGGAAGCACTGGACGTCGCCAAGAAAGCGCTTGAGTCGTTGCGGCGCGACGAAGCCATCGAAGCGCTCCTCCAGCAAGCGCAGCGCGACCTGCAATCGCGTGAATTCGGGCTCGCGCTCGATGCCCTCGATCGCGGATTGGAGGATTACGGCGCCGACAGTAGACTCTCAAACCTTCGTGCAAAGGTTCTATCTGCCAGAACCGATTGGGAACGAACCCAGGCTCTGCTCCAGCTCGTAAATCAGGCGCGCGAGCAAATAACAGCCGGACAGCCAGAGCGCGCCGCGGAGTTGCTGGAATCCGCCGGATCCCAGTTTGGAGACGAACCTCAGTTTCAAGAAACACTGGCGGAGGCGCGAGACGCAATTGCGGCAAAGCAAACGGAGCAGGCGATCCAAAGCGCCTGCCGGTCCGCTCAGACGCTGTTGGACCGGCGCGAATACGGCCGCGCCCTCGATGTCCTTGACGAAGCAGCGAACGCCATAGGCAAAGACTGGCGGTTTACCGAGGTTCGCGACAAAGTCATGACGGCGAAAGCGGATTGGGAACGTTCGCAGGCCATCCGCCCGGTGCTGGAAGACTCGCGCAAGCGCGTTTCGGAGAACGACTTCGCAGGGGCGATGGAACTCATCAACCGAGCGCTGGCCAGCTACCCCGGCGAACCGAAGCTCTTGCAGGCTCTCGCCGAAACGCGACGGGTTTTTCAAGCCATGCAAAAAGAGACCGCCATCTCAGACTTAGCTAGAGAAACGCGAGCGTTCATCGGAACCCAAGACTTCGCCACCGCCCTCGCGATGGCGGAGGAAGGCCTTAAGACTTATGGCCCGGAAACACGGCTGGCAGATCTTCGGGAAAGTGTCCTCGCCGCTCAGGCGGACTGGGAGCGCAGGCGCGCGCTGCATCAGGCGGTCAACGAATCAAACGAACTGATCGGCCAAGGCGCACCGGAGAAGGCAAGTCGCCTCCTCGAAAGGGCGTTAGCGCGCTTTCCGGGAGATCCGCTGCTGGTCGATGCGCTGGCCGCCGCTCGTGATGCCGTTGAGCTCAGGAGGCGCGAAGAGTCCATCGACAGGATCTGCGCGGAAGCCCGTGGACAGCTGGACCGCGGAAAATTCGATGCCGCCCTGCAGCAAGTAGAAAAGGCCCTCAAAGAGCACCCGAACGATCGCCGGCTCCAGGAACTACAGGAATTCATTTCAGTAGCAAAGGCGGAAGCGCAGCGCGTCTCCGATGAGATCAAATCCGTTGTGCAGTCCGCTCAAACCTTAAGCGAGCGAGGGCAGCGTGATGAAGCGACCGCGGTCCTTGAACGGGCGCTGAACGAACACCCGGCCAATCCCGAATTGGTTGCAGCCATCGTGGGCACGATCGAGGCTGTGGGCGCCGCAGGCACTGGCGCCATCGACAAAATCTGTCGAAACGCGCGGCAGTATATGCTGACCGGCGATTTTGACCTGGCGTTCCACACCCTGGAACAGGCCTTACGGCTTCAAAGTGATGAGCAGCAGGCTGAAATCGGCCGCAAGATCCATAGCGAAGCGGCGGTAGCGGCCGCGGCCACTTCCTCATTGCATAGAGAGTCAGGTCCAGTGGCCTCGGTGAAAGATGAAACCGGGGAACATACCCTGCTGGACGACGCAAGCGGGCCGGCGAACGAAATTTCAGTCGCTGACGAGCACGGGGACAAGCCCATTGCGGTTTTCGGCCCAGGCATCGGGAATGAAGTCAGCGCTCCGCCGTCTGTAGTCCAGACTGCGACCGGTCGCGCGCTTCGGAATCGGTGGCTCATCGGAGGTGCGGCAGCGCTGCTGCTGGTGCTGTTGACCGATGTGATTTGGATGGTTCGCACTCCCAAACTAGCCGTTTTGCGAGTCCAGAGTTCACCAGCAGGCGCTGCCGTTAGTGTGAACGATCAGAAGTGCTCTACGGCAACGTGTGAATTTCGCCTGAAACCCGGGCAGTACGGCATAAAGGTCTCGGCGGATGGTTATCAGGAAAGAACAGAGGCGGTTACTCTTCGGCGCGCGGGCACTCAGCCGCCGATGACGATTACTCTGGAGCCCCTCAGCCCCACCCTTCGGGTGGCCGCCAACTTCGCAGATGGAGATGTTCTGCTGGATAACGGCAGAGCGGGCCATATGCAGGACGGACAATTTGTCATCGACCAGCTAATTCCCGGGCCCCACAACCTGCGCATCTCCGGCCGCGAGGGGTCGGCCTCGGTTTCCTTCGATGCTCAGTACGCAAAGCTTCCCGTTTTCACGAACCTCTCTCAACAAAACACGGATCTGATCGCGTCAGGAACCTTCGGAAATCGGGCGATCGTCGCCTGCTCTGCGTGTGCCGGAGCCGTGAGCATGGACGAGCGCCAGATTGGCGAATTGAAAGATGGCGCAATTACGATCGAGAATGTCACGCCCGGGACCCATCGTGTAAAAGTAGGTGAAGATCGGAACCTGGTCTTTTCAACCGCTGCAGCGCCCGGAATCAACCTGGCGGTAAACTCCAACCGGAACTTCGGCGCACTCGTCGTCGAAGCGAACGAAGATAATGCTGTTGTCTTTGTCGATGGGAAGAAATACTCGCGCCTGACTTCCCGCGGACAGCTATCGATTCCGGCGGAAGCCAAGCAGCACACGATCAGGGTGGTGAAAGAGGGTTATAAAGTTGATCCGCCTGAAATACGTGCCCAATTGAAAAAGGGGGACCAGTTCCAGGCCCGATTTAATTTGACCCGTGAGCCGGCACGTCTCCTGGTTTCACGCCAGCTTCCGGGCGCGGCGGTATGGATAGATGGATCGCTCGTCGGAACTGTCCAGCCTGATGGATCGCTTTCGGCGCAAGTGACTCCGGGCGCTCATCGCATCGAGTTCAGGAAGGATGGCTACTCGACCGCGACGGTTCAGCGGTCATTCGAACCGGGTCGGCAGATAAATATCAGCCGCGGCGAGGCGCTCCTGGTCGCCAACGCCGTGACTCCGCCGCCTGCTCCGGTATCTCCGCCGCCTGCCAAACCCGATCCTAACGTGGCGGAGCAGGCCGATTGGCAGCGCATCCAGGGGACGCGAACTACGGCACAGCTTGAGGATTTCCTCAAAAATCATCCCGCGGGTATCCACCGTAATGAAGCACAAACGCGCTTGAAAGAACTGCAGCTGCAACAAGCCGCGGCTGCCCGTGAAGCAGCCTGGAACGCCACCGACAAAAACAGTAAACCGGCGCTTCAGCAGTTCTTAAACCAATATGGTGACGGCTCACATGCGCAGGACGCCAGTACCATGATCGCCGCTATCGACAAACAACAGCGAGATGCGGCCGCCGCGCTGGCCAAACAACAAGCCGATAGCAGTGCTGCGGATTCAGCCGCTGTGCTCAATGCGCTGAAAGAGTTCGAAGCGGCCTACAACCAGAAGTCTCTTGCATCTATGCAAGCCCTTTGGACCGGCATGCCGAAGAGTACAGCCGAGATCTATCGAAACCAGTTTCGCGACGCGAAATCGGTCGATTTCCGGTTGACACCGTCCGGACAGCCCACAATCAATGGAAATGATGCAACCGTGATCTGCGCCCGATCGCTGAAATTTATTGCAAAGAACGGCCAGCGTCCGCCGGAGACCAATGATCAGGTTAACGTTGCGTTAGTGCGCTCGGGGTCTCAATGGACGATCCGATCCATCACGCGCTTCTGAAAGGGCAAGTGAACCGCTACTTACCGAAGCTACGAGACAACCCGATCAGCGGCGTGACATTTTGTCGCAACCCGTTATCATCCATCCGGAAGAGCACGTCTGCCGTGAGCAAAAGACCGCCGAATAAATTCAATTTCAGCCCGGCTGCTCCGCTCTTGAGCGTCATCGTCTCATTTCGGCCCTCAATAGTAGGCAAGGTCATAGCGGGCAGGCCGCCCGGAATATTACCAACCGTTGTCGTGGTCCCGTTAAACACGCGTGGCGCATCGAAGACAGTTTGCCCTAGGTAATCGAAGACCAGAGTCAGGCGGTTAGTGACGCCGACGTCAACGCCCCCGGAGACGAAGAAGTCAGACGGTACATGCCCCGTCGTCGCCGGTCCGTTCTGAATTGTCTCCTGGCCTAGCGCATTCTCGGAAAATGTGGAGCCTGTTATATTCCCGGCCAGGATGGATCTGCTGTTCCATTGGTACCCCACGTTGAGGTGTGGTGAAACTCTTCTGCCGGTGGAAATGGCTAGGAAAGGTTTGATTCCCGTCGATCCCGATCCAAGCAGTTCGCGGGCGTTACCTGTTGGTATCCGATAATCCATCGCGAGCGCAAGGCGAAACTTTTCATTGTCGATCAAACTTCCTTTGATGCGGAGAGTCGTGTCGCCAACACCGGAGGCGCTTCCTCTTGCTGAGTAGACGTTCGTCAAATTCCCCCCGGCAAACGCATGGGGGTTAGGAATCTTGTGCCCGTTGGCCAGCGTAACCATCTGACCGGATACCCGGATGATTGTGTCATCTGAATTAGCATCCATTCGCACGGAGACGATCGGGACCGCAAGAGAAACGTCAATACGATTTGTCAGGCCGACAGTTCCAAAAAACATCGTCTGATCCATGTTGAACGTGACGCTATTAGTTGCCTTGATTACGTCGTTCTCATACGGTTCGTCGACTCCTGAAGGGCCGGTGCCTTTCACGTGCGTAAAAACGGAAGGAATGTTCGTGAGACTGATGCCATCGAGTTTGTCGAATCGAAATCTCTGATAACTCACGCCAAAGTAAAATTTGCCCTCGCCGATCGTCTCGGCGCGCTCCGTATAGATGGGACCGAATGTAGTCGTACTCCGCTCAAAAGCTCCGGCACTGGGGTCGTACTTGTAGGTGAAACCCGAGGCCGGCGAAATGATCGGCAAGAGCGCAAGCTGAGTCGCAATGGCCGTACCTAGAGTTTGGTTTAGTGTCTGCTGCGCAGAACCGATAAAATGCGCATAGTGCGGAAAACTTGGGTTGAGGCTCAAACCGCCGGGACCAAAAAGGCTCGGCAGCACACAACCCGGCTGCGATGCGTGTCCTTGACAATTGCCCGTCACGACAGAGCCCGGACCGAGCACCTGCGGCCCTCCTTGGCAGAATACTGCCGAGGCCGTGCCGAGAAACAGCCAGAAAGGAAGTAGCGAATGAGCACCCTTATCTGCAGAACTTCTGATCATGGGAGCAAATTCTACCAGAAACCCACTAAAAGATAAAGTTCTTCGTCTAGGTTGCTGGAGACATGGCTTAGCCAGAATCGCGTGAAATGGTGGGCCCACAATAAAGCTGTGACAGGGGAAATTGCCCACAACGTCACCCGCTCGCATCAGGCATTTCTGATGCAGCGTCCAGCCATTCCTATGCATGTGGAGTCAAGCTGCATTACTTAGTACGAACGGCCGGGGCATCACTTTTACTAACGAACGGGCGCGAGTGCTGCACGCAACGCGGATGTCCGCCGACCCCTGCCCGGAGAAATACCACTGACTCTTCGTGGACAAGTTCAGGATACGATCGAGGCGGGGTCATTCTACCTTATTGGCGGGGCCTGATAGCATCGGACGATGGCGACTTCATCATAGGTTCGACCCACGCAGATTGTCCGTATTTTGCTTTGGACTTGCAAGACAAGTTCTTAAACCATCATCGACTTCTGACTCACAACGCGGATGACTAAGAGTCGAACGCGCCCAAACTTTCTGTCTGAAGACTTCCCTGATCTTTCGCGCACCGTCTACTCCGTTATTCGATTTCGTACACTAACAGCGTAATCGGCGTACTACGATTGCCCTGCCCTTTCCTCCTTCCGGACTGCCCTGAACCGGGTGCCATTTGCAGCCTTGGAGGTGGTCTTGTTCGCCAGCGGTGATCAGTGGTTTGTATCTGACGGCGGAGTAGGGCCGTTTGTCCCGACTTCGATGGCAACAGCCGCGACGATGTCGCCAGCTCTGCGTGCTCGCCAGTTGGAATAGTTGGAAGAGTATGCCAATGGAAAGTCTCCTATGACGGAACGAGTGGCTGGAAACAGCTGCGTTTTGCGAATATTGCGATAACCGGAGCAGCTGCGGTTGGCCATTTCAATAACGACAACATGTCAGACGTCCTGCTCTGGCACGATAACTATCTCGACATTGCAAGTGCTGGCAAAGGAGCATCACAGCGCCAGAGTCGACAGGACATCCGATGACTCAGGTACAGATGTTCACCTCATGCGTTAGGAGTTTCGGTCCGTTCTCTATCGTCGGGGCCATTTGTGCCGTGTTCACGCCCTGGGAATGTGGCGCAGTCCGATGGAACTCGTTTGCAGGCTGTGGCTTTCCGCTTGGCAGTATCTTCATCATGACCAGCTAGAAAGGCCGGAACGGACAGCGCGATCAGAGGGGTTGTGGTCTCATTGGATCCATAGCTTATACCGAGAAATCGTACTTGGACCACACGCCGTACGGAAGGTATTGCACCTTGACGGATAACGCGCTACCGCGGACCTTCGCCCGAACAGGGTCACTTGTCTTTGAGGCTATCGCGCCAAGCCATTGCTTCTAGTTCGACTCGAATTGCGTCGGCGACAGGAATACCGGGGCACGCCTGGATTCAAAAGCCGGCAGTATCGAACAGAATTTGTGAACTTCCAGCGGATCGTCGCAATCCATCAACATATACCCGCCCAATCGCCGACGCGGATGACGAACGACTCAATTTTGAAATTGGTCGGTGCCTTCGACGGGCTGAACACTTCCAGAGTTTGCTTTTGGGCATTCTCGAACTCCATAGGCGAACCTTGTGGCAGCTCGTTCCAACTGATCATGTACTTCATATTGGTGCTCCCTCCTGAGTTATGGTAGTCCACCGGCGGCCGTTCCGCAGGCTGCCAATGTACCGCTCAACCGTACAATCAGCGCTCAAGCATAAGTTACCCTTGTCCGCATAGAGGCGCGAACCGCCCGCATGCAGGGCAAGTAGCCTCTTTGGCCGGCCGCAGTGGAGGCGGCTGGGATGGGCACGAAGCACATCCGGAAGTCACCTAAGCCTAAAAGACCGAAAGCCAAGCTCGGCCTTCCGATTTAGATCACAGCAGGTCCGCCGTTCTCGATAGCCTGGGGTCGCCCGAGTCCAAACGGGGCTATCGACACGCAATCGATGAGTTCGTGCACTGGTACTGTTCCGAACCGCGACTCTCCTTCAACAAGACTGTTGTCACACGTTACCGTATTCACCTCGAAAACCGGCCGCTCGCCGTAGGAACTATTAACGGACGACTCGCGGCTGTACGGCGTTTGGCTTATGAGGCAGCCGACGCTGGATTACTCAGTCTCGAATTGGCTGTCGGTATCCGGCGTGTGAAAGGGGTTAAAAAAACTGAGCGTGCAGCTTGGAAACTGGCTCTCATCAGAAGAAGCCCGCCGCCTCGGGCAGGCGCCTGACGTTACCACCCTGAAGGGCAAGCGAGACTGTGCAATCCTTTCCGTATTGCTCGGATGCGGACTTCGGCGGCGCGAGCTAGCTGATCTGCAATTTGCGCATTTACAACAGCGAGAGGCGCATTGGGGATCGTCGATCTAGTTGGCAAAGGTGGCCACATTCGAACTGTGCCGATGCCTGATTGGGTCAAATCCAAAGTAGACGCTTGGACTGGTGAGGCCGGACTCTACTCTGGAAAACTGTTTCGATGCGTATGCCGAGCTGGAAAGCGGTGGTGTGATGGCGTGCCGGAGCGACATGTGTAGCATGTCGTGAAACATTACGCTAAGAAACTCGGCTTTACCGGACTCGCTCCTCATGATTTGAGGCGCTCGTGCGCGCAGCCGTGCCATTCTGCCGGTGGAGAGTTGGAGCAAATTCAATTCCCTCTCGGACACGTTTCTGTACAGACTGCCGAGCGTTATCTCGGCTGCAAACAGCGGATTCATGGAGCAGTGAACGACCGCATCGGCATCGAACCGTAGTGCGGATCGGCTACCGAGCGTGTCGCCGACAAATCAGGCAAGTAGCATTCTCGGTTAGCTAAACCCTCCTCCATTAGCAATGGGCAATTCGTGCCAGCGCTAATTGTCAAGCAATGCCACGGATGGCGGATACCAGCCGACTTGGCGTGCTAGACTGAGCCGAACTTCTTGGGACAGGAGACCCGCCGCATGCCAATCCCTGTCTGGCTCATGGGTCTCACCAACCTTTCTTACGGTCTCTATGGCGGAGTGGTCGCCTTCGGGGTTCCGCAACTCCTGGGCGACCGCCACATTCCCGAAGCAGCGATCGCAGGCCTGACCGCCGTAGCGTTTTCTCCAGGCTTCTGGGCGTTTCTCCTCAGCCCTATGCTCGATGTCCGCTTCAGCCGCCGCTGCTATGCGGCCACGCTGGCAGTTGTCGCCGCTCTCACGCTCGTTGTAGCTTTTTTGAACCTCGATCACCTCGCGCTCCTGAAGACCATGCTCACAATCGGTTTTTTCGCCGCCTATCTGTATCAAAGCGCCCTCGGCGGCTGGCTCTCGTCCATCACGTCTGGCGAGGAGGAAAAGTCCGTCAGTGTCTGGGTCACGATCGGCAATGTCGGCGGCTTCGGCATTATGGCCATCGGCTGCAACCAACTTGTGCGCCACCTTTCTCCGCTTGCGGTCGCGCTGGTGGTCGGGGCATCCATCCTGCTGCCCACAATAGTTTTTCCCTTCATGAAGGCGCCCGGCCCAGACCGCCGACTCGCGAGCGAGTCCTTCCCGCAGTTCTTCGCTGATCTTGTCTCGCTCGTCAAGCGGCGCGAGGTGCTCGTCGCCATCGTCCTCTTCGCCGCTCCCGCCGCCACCTTCTCGCTCACGAACTTCCTCGGCGGCCGCGGCAACGACTTCCATGCTTCGCCCGGATTCATTGGCTTGGTCGGAGGCGTCGGGGTGGCCGCAGGCGGCATCGTCGGCTGCCTGGTCTTTCCGGCGCTCAGCCGCGTCATGCCGCTGCGACCTCTTTACCTTACCGTTGGGATTATCGGTGCCTTGTGCACGCTCGGACTCACGCTACTGCCGCACAATCCGGTGTCGTACGCCATCATTTTGATCACGGAAAACCTCTTTCAATCCTTGGCCATCACCACCAGCACTGCGGTCACGTTCGAGACCATCGGCCGCGATAAGGCGCTGGCCTCCACCACCTTCTGCTTCGTTGCCTCGGCCTATGGCGTGCCAATCTCGTACATGCTCTACGTCGACGCCTTCGGCTTTGCCGAAGGAGGAATCACCGGCAGCCTGGCCATAGATGCTGCCACCGGTATCCTTGCCAGCGTTCTGCTTGGCCTCATGCTGCTCCGGCTGGCCCGCAGGTCCAAGGCGCAGACGGTTTGATGCTCGGCGCTCCCTTCATGCGCGAATTTTGCCACATGGCGAAGAGCGCGCCGGTGAGAGAACTTGCCATCGACAGGGCCACCGCGATCCACAATACCGATCGATACCCTACAACGAAAGATTCGCCGATGGCTTTGCGAGCATCAGAGTCTGTCGTCTGAATGGCGGCAAGTTTGGATCGTTGCGAATCGATTTGCCGACGGAGTTCGGGTGAGACAGAAAGACGATCCAGGCGTCGATCGAGATCTCGATTAAATACGCCGATCAGCACGAAGCCAAGAACCGTTGACGGCGAGCAGACCCGCGATCCGCGCGACTGCATTGTTGACGCCCGAAGCGGCGCCGGCGCGGCTTTGGGAAACCGAGCTCATTACTGTTGTTGTGAGCGGCGC
>CAWCYQ010000048.1:0-211076 GCA_963799755.1 Terriglobia bacterium
GTGCCCGCAAGGGCTTAATAGGGAAGTCCGGTGCAATGCCGGCGCGGTCCCGCCACTGTGAGAGAGGGAGTCATTCAGTTGTCCCACTCAGCGTTCGCGCTGGGGAAGGGGGAATGGCTTAGCACGCAAGTGTCCCTCCGAGCCAGGAGACCTACCGGGAACATGGACAGCGGACTTTCCTGCGGAGAACAGGGGGCATGCGAATTCGATACATTTCATCCAGATGGGGCGTGGGAACAGCTTGCTGACCACCTCTACAATCCGCGCCGTCCTTGCTCCGCTCGTTTTGATCGCATTGGTTGGAGTTACCGGGGCTGCCGTAGAGCACTACGCGGTGCCTCCAGGCGGGTTGCAGTTGCCCGAGGCGCGCGAGTCGGAAGGCAGGGTCGAAATTCGAATCGGATCGCAGCAGTACCCGCGCGAAGCAGTCGATAGCGATGGCGTGCGAGTTCGCATTCCACGCCCGCCCCGTCGCATTGTGTCCCAATTCTTCTCTATCGATGATTACTTGTATTCGATCGTTCCGCCGGAACGCGTCGTTGCTGTCAGCGCAAACGCGTATCAGCCACAGTTCAGCAATGTATACAGCTTCGTGGAGCGTTTCCAACCAGCGATTTCGACCGATCCCGAAAAGGTGGTGCGGCTCGATCCCGACCTGATTCTAGTTTCAAGCGATGGGCGCTCCGATTACACAAGCCTGCTGCGCGGCTCGGGTATTCCTGTTTATCGGATGGAGACGACGTTCCACACGCTCAAGGAAGTCGAAGAAACGATTCGTTTGACCGGTTATCTGACCGGCGAAGACACCGCTGCCTCTCACGAAGCGATGCGCTTCCATCAGGCGATAGAACGGGCTCGCGCGTTGCGTCCGACTCACGCTCACAAACCGCGCGTTTTGGGACTCGGCGGCAGCTTCAGCTACGGTACGGGTACCTTATTCGACGACATTGTGCAACAACTTGGCGGCGTGAATGTAGGCGCCGAGGGCGGTCTTGTGGGTTACAGCTCTGTCAACTCCGAGCAGATTATCCGCTGGAATCCGGAATGGATTGTAGCGGGCGCGGACCCCGATAAAGTGCAACAAGTTCTGGCGAAGCTGCTCGCCGACCCAGCCATCGCGCTCACCCAGGCGGCGCGCAACGGACACGTTCTTGTCCTTGAAAATCATATCTTCCTACCGCTATCGCCATTCACTACACGGCTAGTTACTGCCATCGCGCAAGCGATATATGGAAACAGGCAGCAGCTCAAGGGAGCGGCATGAGCAGCACATCGCTAAGTGTTGTCCGAGGCACTCAGGCAGTTTTTCGCCATCCCCGACTGAGAATCAGCTTGTTTTACGGAATCCTTCTGCCGGCCCTGCTCGTCTGCGCGATAGTCGCGATTGCGGTGGGCAGCACTCATCTTTCGTGGAATCTGATCGTGCGGGTTCTCGGCGTAAAGCTGCTGCCCGCAGGGCTGGTCAGTACGGTCGGCGTGACGAAGGCCGATGTCGTAGTCGTGTGGTTAATCCGGGTGCCGCGTGTGATCGTCGCCGCATTTGTGGGCGCTGGCCTAGCTGTCTCGGGCGCCGTCATGCAGGCGCTGTTCCGCAATCCACTCGCGGAACCAGGGTTAGTGGGGACCGGCGCAGGAGCTGTTCTGGGCGGCGTTCTATCGTTTGTGGCGGGTTGGAGCACTACCTCCGTCATCTCACTGCCAGTCGCCGCCATGATTGGGGCTCTGTTAGCACTGGTCCTCGTCTATGCCATGGCCACACGGGGCGGCGTTACGCCTGTGACTACCATGCTGCTCGCCGGCATAGCCGTCGGGCTTCTGCTGGGCGCGGTTTCCAGCCTTTTGTTGTCTCTCAATATCGTCAATTGGCAACTGGCCCAGGACATCGTTTTCTGGATGATGGGCGGTCTGGATGCCCGCAGTTGGACTCATGTGTGGCTTTGCGCGCCTTTCGTCGCACTGGGGCTGATCGCGGCCATCGTGCAGGCTCGCGATCTGGATCTTCTGCAGCAAGGTGAGGAGACCGCTGCCTCGTTTGGCGTCGATGTCGAAACAGCCAAGCGTCTGCTCATTCTGACGGCCGCTATTCTGACGGGCGCGTCCGTTGCGGTCGCCGGCATGGTCGGTTTTGTGGGCCTCGTGGTGCCGCATGCTGTGCGCCTCTCTGTAGGGCCTTCTAATCGCGTTCTGCTGCCGGCGAGTGCGGTCGCCGGAGCGGCGTTTCTGATTCTGTGCGATTTGATTGCACGAACAATCCATCCGCCGACCGAGATTCGCCTGGGTATTGTAACGGCTCTTTTCGGGGGACCGGTGTTCATCGCAATGTTGCTGCATCGCTACCGGGAGTCGAGCGGCGAATGAGGTCTCTCGAAGCAAAAGAACTCGCGGTGCGGCGCGGCGGCCGAGCCATTCTTGATGGCGTGACGTTGCGCCTCGAACAGGGCGAACTGCTCGCGATCGTTGGACCGAACGGAAGCGGCAAGAGCAGCTTGCTGCGCGCGCTATCGGGTCTGTGGGAGCCTTCCGGAGGCCAAGTCTTCCTGGGCGGACGAAGCTTAGGAGGATACTCGCGCCGCGAATTGGCGCGCTATATCTCGTTCGTTCCGCAGGACACCCGCATCGGATTCGCCTTCACGGTAGAAGAACTTGTCTCGATGGGGCGTTATCCGCATCGCGGCCGCTTCGCGCGGGAGGGCGCCATCGATCGAGCAGCTATTCAATCGGCGATGGGCCGCTGCGACGTGCTCTACCTTGCGAACCGGTACGCCAACACGCTTTCGGATGGCGAACGGCAGCGGGTCTGGATCGCCCGCACTCTGGCCGTGGACCCAGATTTCATTTTGCTGGACGAGCCTACATCGAACCTTGACGTGGAGCATTCTCTGGCTGTACTCGATCTCTGCTCGACCTTGGCAAAATCCGGGAAAGCGGTACTTGTCACAACACACGATCTGAATGCTGTCGCGCGCTATGCGACGGCGGTGGTGCTCCTGCACGAAGGCAGGTTAGTCGCGCACGGCAAAGGGGAGCAGGTACTCACGCCGGCGGCTTTGGGAAATGTATTCGGCGTTGATACGGAAGTTCTCTCATCGCGGAGCGGACAACCTTTCTATCTTTTTCATCGCCGGCCGGACCGGTAAACAATCATTCGGAAAAACGGTCATTCATGATTCGATTTATTTGGGCGCTCGCGGCGTGCGCCGCCTTGCTGAGAGCACAGGATGTCACCGCGATCACGGGAACCGTCAGAGACCCGCAGGGCCGGGTTGTGCCGGGCGCCCAACTGCACCTTTACCGGAAGGATGCGAGATCCGCCGCGAGCACCACCTCCAGTTCTGAAACCGGCACCTACCGCTTTGGCGACTTAGCACCGGGTATGTTTCTTCTGGAGGCGGAACACGATCAGTTTCAGACCTCGATCGTTACCGTTCAGGTCGAGCGCGGAGCGCTAAAGAAGGTCGATATATCGCTTGCGCTGGCGGGGGTGAGCCAAAGCGTGATTGTCACTGCCGCCGGCCAGGCGCAAACACCGGACGAAGTTTCTAAAGCTGTCAGCGTTGTCTCGCATGACGAGATCATCGACCGGGATAACTATTCGCTGAGCGATATTCTGACGACGATTCCAGGCCTGCAGATTCGAAACGAAGGAGGACCGGGACAGTTCACGGCCATGTCGTTTCGCGGGTTGCCCAATTCAGCAGGCGCGATTTTAGTGGACGGATTGCGCTTCCGTGATGCTTCCACCACTCAGGGTGACGCCAGCTCTTTCTTTTCGGCGCTGAATTTCATAGACGCGGACCACATCGAGATTCTTCGCGGGTCAGGCTCTTCTCTTTACGGCACGAATGCCGTCGGCGGCGCCGTTAATGTCGTGAGCGATCAGGGCGGCGGTCCGACGCACGGCGACTTGCAGGTGGAGGGCGGCAATATCGGTTTCTTCAGAACACGCGGAAGTATTGCCGGGGCCGCTTTAGGTGATCGCCTCCAGTATTCGGCCGGCATCTTGCATCTGAATGTGATGAGCGGAGTCGACGGACAGGACGCGAATCGCAGCACTGGCCTCCAGACATTCATCCGATATGACTTCACTCCGAAGATGAGCGTGAGCGGCCGCTTCTGGGGATCGGACAATTTCACGCAGTTGAATAACAGTCCAACATCCTATGGCATTCCTGCAGCGGACATCCCAAACACAACTCTAGTGCCGGCCATTCCGCTCTCAATTGCCGGAGTGAGAGCACTGCTCGCCGGCGGAACTCCCAATTTCGGTAACGCCACGTATATCCCCGATGCCAACGATCCCGACAGCCGCCTATCGTCTCGCTTTGAGAATGCCGCTTTCATCTTTCGCGATCTGTTGACACCTCGAGTGAACTGGCAGGCAAGTTATCAGCTAGTCCATACCGACCGTGTCTATGAGAATGGCCCGCTGGGAATCGGTTTCCAACCCGAGGCACTCGACTACGGAAAATACGCGGGTACGATCCAGACGGCCGGACTGCGCGGAACGGCGCAGTTGACTCCGTGGATGAGCTTGACTGCGGGTTATGAGTTTGAACGCGAAGATTATTTCGATCACCAAGGCAACAACCTTCCTGCTCCAGACCGCATAATCGAAAGGACGAACATTCACCAGAATTCAAACAGTGGATTTTTCGCAACCCAGCTCTCGCTACTCAATCAACGCCTTCAGATCTCACTCTCGGGCCGGGCGCAGAACTACTTACTATCTACTCCCGATTTCCAATACGGCGGTACGCAAAACCCATATGCGGGAATTTCCGTCAATGCGCCCAGTGCCCTTACCGGCGATGCTTCCGTGGCTTACCTGATCCCGCGATCTAACACGAAATTGCGCGCTCATGTAGGAAATTCCTATCGCGCGCCGGCTCTCTACGAACGCTTCGGTGGAGGTTTTTACAACGATCCGGTCACAGGAGCAGTGATCTTCACTCCCTATGGAGATCCGCGCCTGTCTCCCGATCGCTATAACTCCTTTGACACCGGCGTCGACCAGTATCTCTTCGGAACCCGCCTGCGTGTATCCGCCACCGTTTTCTACACCCGCATCGTGCAACTGATCGATTTCAATTCGAATGGGATGATCGATCCAAACACCGATCCCTTTGGGCGAAGTTCCGGCTACATAAACGGAGCAGGCGGTATCTCGCGCGGCGCAGAGGTGAGCGTGGAAGCTCATCCGATCAGCACTCTGACATTCTCCGCGTCCTACGCCTACGTCAGTGCCGATACCGATCAAGACACCGAGGTTCCGGGCTTCTTCCGGGTCTTCGATGCGCCGCGTCATTCCGTCACTCTCGTCGTCACGAAGCAGTGGACCAGCCGTTTCACTACGACTGTTGACTTCTTTCATTACTCGAGCTACTACGATCCGTCTGTTGGATATCTGCAGGCTTATCTATTTCCCGGTTACGGCAAGGCCGACGTTGTTGCCAGCTACAAGTTTTGGACGGGCGAACATAAGTCCGCGCGCTTCTATGGCAGGGTGGATAACCTGCTCAATGAAACGTATTACGTAAGTGGATTTCTCGCGCCCCGCGCGACATTTATAACGGGAGTCGGATATTCCTTCTGACGTGCTGTGTCAGCCAGCTTTGCGAAAGGTAAGGTTGATACGGGATCGCCCGGTGAGCGGGTCTTCGCCGTCCGCAAGTTTCGTCACGCCGTGATAGGCCAGGCGCGCAGCCGCGCCCCACACGACTACGTCTCCGCTTTCCAGCAGAATGCGCCTGGTGCTATCGCTGCGGCGCATACCGCCGAAGAGGAAAACGGCAGGCAGGCCTAGCGAGACCGACACGATGGGTGCATTGTAATCCTGCTCGTTTTTGTCCTGGTGCAATCCCATACGCGCGCCGGGCGCATAGCGATTTACTAGGCAGGCGTCAGTATCGAAGTTCTGATACCCCGCTTCTGCTGCTGCGCTCGCCGCCAATCGCCGGAAGGCTGCCGGCATTGGAGGCCAGTTGTGCCCGGTCAGGGGATCGAGAGAGTCGTAGCGATAGCCGCTTTCGTCACTGATCCAGCCGAGGCGTCCGCAATTGGTCATCTCAACCGACATGCGGTGGCCGCCGCGCACCACCATGTAGCGGAAAGGAGAGACCGCCACCACTTGTTCCAACGCCGCCACAAGATCTGGAGCGCTGTCGCGAGCGTATCCGCGCAACAGGATTGCCCCTTGGGTGAGCTGTTCCGTTCGCTTTTCGCTAGTTGGTATTTCGAACAAACTGCCGCTCATAATGCGTCGTGGAAGATGATGCCCAATGTATGCCGCTGGCCTGAACGCACGCGGCTTACACCGTGTCGCATGTTTACCCGATAAAAGCCTTTCGTGCCCTGAACAGGCCGATGATGAACCGCAAAGACCACTCCATCGCCTTGGCGGAGCGGCACTATTTCGGCGCGCGATTGCATTCGTGGGCGCTGCTCGGTTAGAACAAATTCGCCGCCGCAGAAGTCTTTACCCGGCTCCGATAAAAGAAAAGCAACCTGCAGCGGAAATACGTGCTCGCCATAGAGATCCTGATGAAGGCAGTTGTAATCGCCTGCACCATACTGCAGCAGCAACGGCGTCGGCTTGGCTTGGCCGGCCTGATGACAGCGCTCGAGAAACGCGGCGTGATTCTCCGGGTATCGCACGTCGATTCCCATAATCTCATTCCACCGATTCGCGACGCGAGACAACGGAGGGTAGAGCGCGGCCCGCACTGCGCCGATCGTTTCGGGCAGCGGATACCGGAAATACTTGTACTCGCCGCGCCCGAATCCGTGGCGAGCCATGACAATGCGGCTGCGAAACATCTCGTCGTTGGAATAGCATCGCGCGAGCGACTCACACGCTTGCGCGGAAAGAAGCGACTGGATGACGGCGCTCCCATAATTGGAGAGCTCTGAATCGATCTGCTTCCAATCGAGCGCTTTCACTTGTTCGGAAAATTTCATGCCTGCCTCTGTCTGTTATTCTCAACCGCCCGCGACGAATAGAACACTCCGCTTCTTGCTCGAAAATCCATCCAACCCGGTACTTGGTAACGTGAAGAAATGGCGACTACTACTGCCACCCGGCGCATTGCGCCTCCGAAAAGACTGCTCTACGGCCCTGGCCCGGCGATGGTTGATCCGAGAGCGTACGCGGCTATGGCTCAGCCTATTGTCGGAATGAAAGATGCTTATTTTCTAGAGATCGTGGCTGAGATTCAAGCCGGGCTACGCGAGGCTCTCGGCACTGCGAACAAGCGAACCTTCCTGATGCCAACGACCGGCAGCGGCGCCATGGAAGCGGCTATCGCGAATTTTGTGCAACCGGAATCGAAGTTCCTGATCTTTTCAGCGGGTGTGTTTGCTGATCGGATTGCAACCATGGCGGAACGGCAGCGCGCCCAGGTGATTCGCGTTGAGAGACCCTGGGGCGAAGTATTCACCGAAGAGGAAGCAACCCGGGCAATTGACCGCGACCGACCGGACGTAGTCGCGTTCGTGCAGGGCGAGACATCGACGGGCGCCTATCAGTCCGGCCGGGCTATTGCACCGGCGGCCAAGAAAGCCGGAGCCCTGGTGATCGCGGACTGCGTTACCTCTTTGGGCGCCATGCCGGTTGAATTGGACGGCGTGGGAATCGATGTGGCCTTCAGTTGTTCCCAGAAAGGTCTAAGCTGCCCCGCCGGGCTCTCTCCGATTTCTGTCTCCGACCGCGCTTGGGAGACGCTGGCGAGGCGCAGCGAACCGCTCTTTACGTGGTATCTCGACCTGCAGTTGCTGGCGAAGTATTTCGAGCCGCCACATGTCTACCATCACACGCCTTCGCCGCCGCTCTACTACGCCATGCATCAGGCCCTCGCGGTTATCGAAGAAGAGGGTCTACGGAATCGCTGGGATCGTCACCAGCGCGCCGGCCAAAGGCTAGTCGCCGGCCTGGTTCATCTTGGCTTCGAACCATTGGTTAAGCGCTCCGAAGATCGCCTTTGGCACCTGACGACGGTGGCACCTCCGCAGGGTACGGACGAGGCTAAGCTTCGGCAGATGCTGCTCGATAAACACGATATCGAGATCTCGCCCGCTTTGGGCAAGCTTGCCGGCAAGATTTTGCGTATTGGCACGATGGGACCGCTCGCCACCGATGCGAATGTAGACATCCTCCTCGAAGCGATCGAGGACTGCATTCGACAGTAATTAGCAAATCGACAAGCATGGCTTCGGATTTTTCCATACAGCTCGGCCTCTCTCACTTGCAGTTGTTGAAAGGTGACATCACGACGATTAAGGTGGATGCGATTGTCAATGCGGCGAATTCGCAATTGGCTGGGGGCGGAGGTGTCGATGGAGCGATCCATCGCGCTGGCGGTCCGGAGATCATGTGCGAACTCGACCTGATCCGGGAAAAGGAAGGCGGCTGTCCCACGGGAAGCGCTGTTGTCACCGGCGCAGGACGTTTGCCGGCGAAGTATATCTTCCACGCCGTAGGTCCTCGCTATCGTGACGGGCAGCATGGCGAGAGCGAATTGCTGAAGTCCTGCTACGAAATATGCCTGCGATTGGCTGTGGAGCGCGACGTGAAGAGCATGAGCTTCCCGTCTATCAGTACGGGGATTTATGGTTACCCGATCGGCGAGGCCGCAGAGATCGCGGTGAGAACGGTGGCTGGTTGGCTACATGAGCATCGCGGCCCTTTGCATACGGTGAAGCTAGTTCAGTTCAGCGAAGGAGATCATCAGATCTATCGCCAACACGCTCAGAAGCTACACGGTAATCTCGCCGCGGGTAGCGGCGGCTAGAATGTAAGTTATTCATGCAAGTCCTGGAGGCTGGACCTGATAAATATTTACTGCTCGAACTCGATCCAGAGTTCGTCGGCAGCATAGCCAAGCAGGCTGGCTTCGGCTTCAAAATAGATGACCAGCCGCGAGTCATGTCGCTGGAGCTTTCGGCAAGCGATCGGCAAGCACCTTTGCTTCTGTTCGACGCAGCGGATCCGGGAAATCTCGGCTGGTTTTCGCGCTGCCAGTTCTATGTTGACGGAACCTCCGGCAGCGTTTTGCAGACACCTCTCTCATTGGCCAACCATAAAGATAAGTCGGGCCGCGCTTCCCCCCATGCTGTGCGGGTGCAGATCGCCAAAGAACTACCCGGAACGTTTCGCATGCCCGGAAGGCAACTGGTGACCGAGCAGGTTGTCTACGCCGTGCTCTTCAACCTGCTCAGCGCGTTAATGAATACAGGAGTCGGCGTGTGCGGCGGTCCCATTGTCAAACCGTTAGCAGGCCGGACCGAGAATGTCGGATCTCGCAATTAGCGCTTCCGAGGACGGGTTCCGTGCAGGACATATCTAATGAAAACTTCAAGAAGAGAGCTTTTGAGCTTCTCGGTAGCCTCCGTCATTGCGCGGGCAGGTGCCCCGGCCAACGGACAGAAATCGGTTACGCTGCCGATCGTCGCGACTAACTCCGACGGTAAGCCCGTGACCGATCTTACAGCCGCCGAGCTCAACATCTCCGATAACGGCAAGCGGCAACAGGCCACCTCGCTGCAGTTGAATCACAGTGACGGCCCCGCCGCCCTGGTTCTTCTCTTCGATCTCTTGAATCTAAACATGTCGTCTCGTGGCGTTGTCTGGGACGAATTGAAACGGTCCTTCCCCGAAATGCCTGCAAGCAGCGTGCTCTATCTTTACCTGCTTGTAAAAGACGGTAGCTTATATGCTGTACACGCTTTGCCCGAGCTGGGCGCTGCTCCGCAATACTCCGATACCGCGTGGATGCGCAACATCGGTCCTCTCCTCGAGGCGGCTATGAATAAAGTGAATCGGTTGCGACCAACGGAACTCGAAACCCAAGTGTATCTTCGTTTTCAAGCGACCTGGAAGGCCCGATGTCGAGGTGTATTACTCTCTTGCGTATGAGCCATCCCCGAAGAATTGGGACGGCAAATTGCACAAGGTCCGAGTGAGCTGTAAGCGAAAAGGTGTCCGCATACAAGCTCAGCAACTCTATATCGCCGCGACGCCCTCTTGAATTGAACGTTCAAATCTTTCATTCCATCTAGATACACTTAGCTCAGTTGTTCTAACTGTTGAATATGCTCGCCATCCGAACTCTTCGCCTGGCCCTCGCGGCCATACCTGCTCTGCTGTGTTCCCAGGCTTTTGCGGCCGATTTGCCGGCCGCCAAGCCGCTCAAGGTTCCCACCTTGAAGTACGAAGAATACAAATTGCCCAACGGCCTTCAGGTCCTCCTTTATCAGGACCATCGGCTTCCCCTGGTTGCGCTTGATACCTGGTACCACGTCGGTCCGGCCAACGAAAGAGCAGGACGCACAGGCTTTGCCCATCTCTTCGAACACATGATGTTTGAAGGCTCCGAGCATGTCGGCGAGAAAGCCCACTTCCGCTATCTCGAAGGGGCCGGTGCAACGGGCATCAACGGCACTACGGATTTCGATCGGACGAATTACTTCGAAACTCTGCCGAGTAATCAGCTCGAACTTGGTCTCTGGCTGGAAAGCGATCGCATGGGCTTTCTGCTGGAGACGCTCGATCGCAATAAGTTGGCTAACCAGCGGGACGTAGTGCGTAACGAACGCCGCCAAAGTTTTGAAGGCCAGCCATATCAACTCGGCGCCGAGGAGATGTTTCACCTCCTCTTTCGAAAGGGCGATCCGTATTATGCAGCCATCATCGGATCGCACGCCGACATCGAGGCCGCCCGCCTGAACGACGTGCGCGAATTCTTCCACGATTTTTATACTCCCAACAATGCCACGCTCGCGATTGCGGGGGATTTCGACGCTGCCACCCTCAAGCCGCTGCTCGATAAATATTTCGGTCCGATCCCGAAGGGACCGCCTGTCGAGAGGACTTTCACTCCGGCACATCCGATCACGACTGAGCAACGAGCCACCGTGACAGACAGCGTTCAGCTTCCTCGCGTTTCAATCGGGTGGCTCACGCCCAGCGCGCTCAAGCCGGGAGACTCCGATACCGATCTGTTCATTCAGATCCTCGGGGGCGGCGAATCGAGCCGTCTCTATCAAACGCTGGTCTACAGGAAGCAGATAGCTCAAACCGTCGAATGCAATAACGAGTCTCTGAAGATCGCATCCGTGGCGAACTGTGATGTCACCGCCCGTCCCGGAGTAAAGCTGGCCGATCTGGAAAAGGCGATAGATGCGGAGATCGAGCGCTTGCGAGCCGACGGTCCAACGCAAGCTGAACTGGATCGCGCCCGCAACGTCACTCTTTCCCGGAAAATCGAGGCATTGCAGCGCCTGGGCGGCTTCGGCGGCATTGCCGATAGCCTCAACTATTACAACCAATACACGGGCGACCCGGGCTATCTTCCTAAAGACATCCAGCGCTACCAGGACGCCACAATCGTTTCGGTGAAGAAAGCTGGTCAAGAATACTTTGGTAGCAATCAGCGCGCCGTGGTTGATACCGTCCCAGGCAAAAAAGTCCTCAATGACGTGCCGCGCAGTCCCGCCGATACGGATGCCAACGTGAAGGTCGTCAATCCTTATTCGCCGGAATTCGAGGCGCAGCAATCCTGGCGGAAGGAAGTTCCTGCTCCCGGACCAACACCGGGGCTGCATCTTCCCGTTCCCCAAACCCTAACGGTATCGAATGGCATGAAGGTGTACCTGGTCGAAGATCATGCGCTGCCAGTCGTCGACGCTACTCTGGTAACCCTTGCCGGCAGCGGAGACAACCCTCTAACTAAGCCGGGGCTTGCTTCCTTTGCCGCGCGCATGCTCTCGCAAGGCACAACAGACCGGTCGGCAACGCAGCTAGCGGACGACACAGCTCTGATCGGAGCGAGCTTGCACGCCCTTGCCACCGTAGATAACACAACGGTCAGTATCGGTGCGCTCAGCAATAACACGGAAGCCGTGCTGGATCTACTTCAGGACATCACTGTGCATCCAGCCTTTCAGGCTGACGAAGTGGAGCGTGTCCGTAAGGATCGTCTCGTGGCCATTCTTCAGGAGGCTGACACTCCAATTGCTTCGCTTCTGCGCGTGGGCTTGAAAGCTCTCTATGGCGACCATTCTCCTTACGCCTATCGCTCGAACGGGACAACCGACTCGGTGAAGACGATCACGCGCGAAGAGCTGCAAACGTTCTGGAGCTCTCACTATGCTCCTCAGAACTCCGCTCTCCTGCTGACCGGCGACATCACCCAAGCCCAAGCGCGCGCTCTTGCAGACAAATATTTCGGAGAGTGGAAAGCGAGTGGAACGGTCGCCGCTTCGCGGATTCCGCCCGCTCCTCAAATGCCTGAACGGCGTGTCGTCATTGTGGATAAACCCGGCGCTCCGCAAACCGCTCTAGCAGCATTTGGTGTTGGCCTTTCCAGAGATACGCCTCAATACGCGGCGGTGAACGTCATGAACAACGTTCTGGGCGGAATGTTCTCGAGCCGCATCAACATGAATTTACGCGAGAAGAACGGATTTACTTACGACGGCTTTTCCGAGTACCTCTTCTATCGCGGCGACGGCCCGTTTTTTGCGGGAGCCCTGGTGCGTACCGATGTCACCGCTCCCGCGGCCAGCGAACTCTTTAAAGAGTTGAAGCGCATTCGAACCGATCCGCCCACGACGGCCGAACTGAAACTCGCACGCGAGGGCGAATTGCGCTCCCTGCCGGGTAAATTTGAGACGGCGGCGTCGACTTCGAAGCTCATCGCGGATCTCTTTACCTATCAGCTTCCCGATGACTACTATCGATTGCTGCCCGGCCAATATGAGTCCCTCACGCCAGCCGCCGTGAAGGACATCGCGGAAACCGACGTCCAGCCCGATCACCTCATCGTTATCGCCGTAGGAGATCGCGCAAAAATCGAACCGGGGCTCGAAAAGTTGAGCCTTGGTCCGATTGAAATCCGCAATGCCAGCGGCGATCTTCTGAGTAAATAACGCTCGATCATTGACTGGGTATCTTATTCGAGTTACCCAGTCAACTCAGGACTGCTGTTTATACGCGCGCCTGACGCCGCTTCAGATACAAGGCCAGTGCTAAAAAGCCTCCCGCGCCCATCATGCCAAGAGAAGCTGGCTCCGGGGTTGGAGTAGCTAACAGACCATTCACATGCGTCCCATCGGAGTAAAACCCGACTAACTGCCCGAGATCGTTGATCCCGTTAATTGTCGTTCCGGTGATATCAAAGGCAGGATTGGGAGACGCATTCGGATCGTCCACCGTGTACCAGGAGCCGGTTGCCGTGTTATACACCAGCCCGTCGGTCAGGCCGCTGGCATCCACATAATAGCCGATCGCCATGTCTTTATTGTTCAGGCCAAAGAAGCCGGTGTTGGTTGATCCCGGCACCTCGAATTCCTTGTTGTGATAGTAAGCTGCCGTATTCCCGCTGGCAGTTGTCAGAAATCCCGATATATCTCCCGCATTGTTGATCCCGGTTGCGGTACTCGAGGTTGCGCCGGTTGGATTCACCGCTGTGAATGCTCGAGCGGCGATATTGAAAATGTAACCATGAGCATTGCCACTGCTATCGACATAAAATCCCGCGGCCAGATTGCTGTCGTTGACGCCCAGCAGTTGATTAGTGCTGGGTGCGGACGGTGAGGTAGGCGGCGTATTGGGATCCGTTACAGGAGTAGAAAGCGTGCTCCCGCTGCGCACAAATCCAGCATTAGTTCCAACTGCGTCCACCGAAAAGCCAACCGTGACTCCCGAGTTGTTCAGCCCGACGACCTGCGTCTGAGCCGCACCCGGAACGTTCTCAAGAGTAAAGCTTGCCTGGCCGTAGGGAGGCGCAACCGTGTAGCCGTTATTAGGCACGGTATTCCCGTCGCCGTAATATCCGGCGATGGTGCCGGAATTATTGATTCCGAGCAACTGGTTAAAATTGGGGTCGCTCTTGTTGTTGATCTTTTGAAAGTTGTACGAGGCCGCCTGGGAAATTGCGGGCATCATCAACAATGCCAGCGCAACCAAGCAGACTCCTGGAATCGGGAATTTCGTCTGTGTAGTCATCAGCCCTCTAACTGGAGAAGCGATATTTTCAACTGCTTTCACTCACGGCTTAAAAAAAGAATCGAATCCTGAGTGAGGGAATTGCCCTGCAGCGACACTGCGAGTGCGAGCCGTGCCGAACAGTTGTAAAAACCAGGGGAAATGTGGGCCGGTCAGGCGGCTCTGCGGAACAGGGCGGTCAATTGCGCCTCGTTCATGCCGGTAGCGGCCTCCACTTCGGCCCATTCCTCGGCGGCGCTGCGCTGTTTGGCAGGAAAAGGGGTGGGAGCGACAGCGGCGTTTTGAGCCTTTGCAGGAACGAAGCCACGGGCCTTCTGCAACTCGCGTAAAGTCTTGAGCGCCTTATAGAAGCTGCGCTCGGCGGAGTTCAGAACACGCTGGATGGAGGTGAATAATCCGAGCTCGATGCAGCTCACCAGATTCTCTACATCCAGGTCCGTGTTGCCATTCGCATTCGTGCCCTGGGATTTGTACATCTGCGCTTCCAAGGCGCGGTAACGCTTCATGCGCCAGTAGTGCTGCGCCACTTCATCGACCAGCAACTCTTCGGTCCTGTCGAAAATCTCCTACAGCGGCTTTTCTCCCAACGCGCAGAGTGTCTCGAAATGAGGCGGTTCGGATTCGCGATGGACGACCGCTGTGTGCAGGTTGCTGAAGCCGGCCTTCTGGAGGTAGCGGCGCAGTTCAAGCTCGGTGAAGCCGAGCCACACGTCGGCATACATTTCTCTGGCTTCTTCGAACTGATGGCGAAGAAGATCGAGGATCGCGATGCGTCCCCCGGGTTTGAGGATGCGCCACGCCTCGGCTACCGCACGCTCGGGATGCTGCGCGTGGTGGAGCGACTGGCTGAAGAATGCCAGATCCGCTTCGCCATCGGCGAGCGGCACGGATTCCAATTCTCCCAAGCGGTATTCGATGTTCTGCAGGCAGTGCTCTCGCGCGAGCTTGACGCCAAATTCAATCATCTTCTCCGAATTATCGACTGCTATCACGCGGCGGGCACTCTGAGCGAGTAATTGCGAGAAGGTACCCTCGCCCGCTCCGAGATCGGCTACGACCATGGGAGGCATGAGACGAAGCAGGACTTCTGCCAGACCTTTCCAGGATCTGCCGGGAAGGTACGCGCGGCCGAATTTGCCCGCGAGCGCATCGAAATAGCTGCGCATGTTATCTTGACGCTTCGCTAATACGAGATCCAGAGCGGAATCGTCTTCGGCCGTTTCAGGAATCTCGATTGCCGCGGATCGCAGAAGGGCGAGCAGGCGTTCGCGCACTGGCTCTTCGTTTAGTGCAGCCGGTTTCAATCGATAGAAAATATTTTTACCGGTGCGGCGATCCTCGACGAGTCCGGCGTGCTTCAATTGGGCCAGATGGGTAGAGATCTGACTCTGGCCTTTGGCGAGAATTTCCTGCAGTTCGGCGACGGAAAGCTCCTCGCGCTCCAAAAGGAGCAGCAGCCGAACACGAGCGGGATCACCCAGTAGGCGGAGCGATTTGAGGACGGCCGGCATACATCCATCAAGATATCAAGATATTTTGATACAATCCAGGAGAGGTTTGAGGACATGAGTACAGCAACACTGAATCGAGCAGCAACGGAATACAAGGTAGCGGACCTGAGTCTGGCGGACTGGGGCCGCAAAGAAATCTCGATCGCCGAGCACGAAATGCCAGGTTTGATGTCAATCCGGCGGAAGTATGCGGCGGAGAAGCCGCTGAAGGGCGTTCGTGTTACGGGCTCTCTTCACATGACAATACAGACCGCGGTTTTGATCGAGACTTTGGTGGAGCTGGGTGCCGATGTTCGCTGGGCAAGCTGCAACATTTTCTCGACGCAAGATCATGCGGCAGCGGCTATAGCGGCGGCCGGGGTTCCGGTGTTCGCCTGGAAGGGCGAGAGCCTCGAAGAATATTGGTGGTGCACCTATCAGGCGATCAGCCATCCGGATGGTAAAGGACCGGAGCTGGTGGTAGACGATGGCGGCGACGTCACGCTGCTGATTCACAAAGGTCACGAATTGGAAGAAGGCAGCGATTGGGTCAATACTCCGTCTTCGAGCCATGAAGAAAAAGTGATCAAGGATCTGCTCAAGAAAGTTCACGCGGAAGATCCGCAGCACTGGCACAAGCTAGCGAAAGAATGGCGAGGAGTTTCCGAGGAGACGACGACGGGAGTTCACCGGCTTTATAAGATGCAGGAGCAAGGGAAACTACTTGTGCCCGCTATCAATGTAAACGATTCGGTGACGAAATCCAAGTTCGACAATCTGTATGGGTGCCGTGAGTCGTTGGCAGACGGGATCAAGCGCGCGACCGATGTGATGATGGCGGGCAAAGTAGCCGTTATTTGCGGATACGGCGATGTAGGCAAAGGTTCGGCGCATTCTCTGCGCGGCATGGGCGCACGCGTGATCGTCACCGAGATCGATCCGATCAACGCTTTACAGGCCGCCATGGAAGGCTTTGAGGTGACGACACTCGAAGATACGCTGGGGCGGGGCGACATTTACGTGACGTGCACGGGCAATCTCGATATCGTTACGCTCGAGCATATGCAATATATGAAGGACCAGGCGATTGTCTGCAACATCGGGCACTTCGACAACGAAATTCAGGTTGATCGCTTGAATGAAGCGCCCGGCGTAAAGCGCACCAACATCAAGCCGCAGGTCGACCAATACACATTCCCCGACGGCCATAGCATTTTTATGCTGGCGGAAGGGCGGCTGGTCAATCTCGGCTGCGCGACGGGTCACCCGAGCTTCGTAATGAGCAATAGCTTCTCAAACCAGACCTTGGCGCAGATCGATCTATGGAAGAATCGCGACAAATATGAGATTGGCGTTTATACCTTGCCTAAGAAGCTGGATGAGGAAGTGGCGCGGCTGCACCTGGAAAAAATTGGCGTTAAGTTGACCACTCTGACACCGAAGCAGGCCGAGTATCTCAGCGTTCCGGTTGAGGGACCGTATAAGGCAGAACATTATCGTTACTAATTCTTGGCGGCGGATGGGCTCGTATTCGATTTGAGCCCGTCCACAATAACCTCCGACAATTGCGAGATTAGAAGCTCTCCCGGATTGTCGGGGGTCCAGTTGCTCTCCGGCATATCGTCGATTGTAATTGCCATGACAATCGGACCGCCAGCGGCATAGATAATCCCGACATCACTTCTCAGGCGATCCAGCGCACCGGTCTTATTGGCGACGGTCACGTCTTTCATATCTCGGGCGAGTCCGTTATGGTCGCGCTGGCGCTTGAGGATGGCAAGCATTTCGTCCGAGGCTGATTTGCTGACGAGTTGGCCGCGGTAGATTTTTTCGAGAAGGGTGGCCATTTCGAACGGGCTGCTGCGGCCGATTCCCCATTTTTTGTTTTCAGGCTTGGCGCCCTCCTCGGTGATGCCGCTGGGAACCGGCTTGAGTTCGTTGCGGTCGCCCAAAATCTTTCGCATCACTCGCGTCTGCGACAAACCGAGTTGAGCCATGCGACCATTCACGGCATTCCCGCCGATCCGGTTCAAAATGAGGTTGGTTGCCGCGTTGTCGCTGAGCACGATCATCAAATCGATCATGTCGCGAATGGGAAGCTGGTCGCCGTTCGAGAGATCCTGCAAGATTCCGCTTCCGGATACCTTCTCGTCGGGGGTTACTTTAAGAGGTTCAGTCAAATCGAGCTTCCCTTCGGCGGCCTCGGCAAAGCACTCGGTCATGATGGCCAGTTTGATTGTGCTTGCTGTCCGGACAGGTGTTTCGCCGTTAAGGCTGTAGCTTTGGCCGGTCTCGAGATTCTTGGCATAGAAAACCACCTTTCCTTTGAAGCTTCGGACCTTCGATTTGACAGCTTGATCGAGTTTCGCCGACGCCTCCGTCTGCTGCGCCCCGAGACAAAGAGCGGTAGAGAAAAGAACCGTCAAAACTCGAAAACGCATTTTCGCCATTCTACCGGGCATGGGCTTGTACGCCTCCCGCAATTGGCTCACGCCTGCTGAGACAAGGATGGCCCTCCCAGACGAAACGCAACGGCCAATCCACGCACTTCGTAATTCCAATGCGTGGGGTAACGGCAATAGGGAAGGAAGGTTTTTCACGCCAGGCGCGTATGGCGGGATCGCCTTTGTCGAGCCGGGCCCCATACTGTTGCCGGGTAATCGCCAACGCTTGCGTGAGTTTGCCGGGACCGTTTGCCAAACCTGTTACGGGGCCACGCCACTGGCGGCGTTCAAACATTTCGGCGATGCCCGAAACTGGTTCGAGCGCCCGAATGAGAACACAGCCGGGCTCCCCTTCTCGATCGGCAACCACATTAAGGCATTCGTGCATACCGTAGATGAAATAGACGTAGGCGCGGCCGGGCGGCCCAAACAAGATCCTGGTGCGCTCGGTACGGCCGCGGGATGCGTGAGCAGCCAGGTCTTGCAGACCGAGATAGGCCTCGGTCTCCACGATGATACCTGCGGTTCCGCCATGTATCAAAAGCTTGCCGAGCAGATCGCGCGCCAATTCGTTCGCCGGGCGCTCAAACTCAAAGATATTCAGTGGCACGGTTTGACGTTTCAAACCATCGAGCGAATGAATATCCGAGGCGTGGCGGAGACGCAATTACTACGATACGCTAGAACATTGACGCGGCCCTCATGCGACTTTTCACAGCTATCGACCTGCCCCAGGAAGTTCTGCTGAGGCTGGACGGCCTGGTTGCCACACTCCGTCCGGAAGCCCTGATAAAGTGGAGCCCACTCGATAATCTGCACATCACCACAAAGTTCATCGGCGAGTGGCCGGAGGAGCGGATGGATGAATTGCATGGCGCGCTGCTCAACGTTGCTCCCCGGCTTCCTTTCCAAGTCGAAATCCGGGATTTGGGCTGGTTCCCAAATGCGCGTACTCCGCGCGTTCTCTGGGCGGGTGTACAGGGCGGAGACTCGCTGAGCCGGCTGGCTTCCGATACGGATGCGAAACTGGCGTTGCTCGGTATCGGTCACGAAACACGGGAATTCTCACCGCATCTCACGCTTGCCCGAATCAAGAATCCGATTGTGCTTCGAGGTTTACAGCAGAAGGTCGAGGAAATGCGAAATGCCACGATCGGCGAATTCCAGGTGTCGCAGTTTAACTTATACCGCAGCGATCCCGGACCAAATTCGAGCATCTATCGCAAACTGCGTGAATACAAATTCGAAGCCGCTTTAGCCGCCGGCACTGCGCAGTGATTAGCCCTTCTTTTCTGACCTTGGCAGCTTTGACGCTGCTGGCGTATTTCATCGGAGGACTCCCGTTCGGTTACTGGTTTGTGCATCTGCATCTAGGGAAGGACATCCGCACTATGGGCAGCGGCAATATTGGCGCAACTAATGTGCATCGGACAGCGGGCGGGAAGGCTGGATTCATTGTTCTAGTACTCGATATTCTTAAGGGGCTGCTGGCGGTTTATATTGCCTGGGCAGTAACACATGGCGATGCAGATGCTGTTGCGTTGGCAGCAGCAGCGGTGGTGGTGGGCCATTGCTATCCCGCTCTTCTGAAGTTTCGCGGCGGAAAGGCCGTCGCCTGCTTCATTGGAGCGTTCGGGTTCATCGCACCTCTGGCGCTTTTGGTAACAGCGCTCGCTTTTGTGGCGGTGGCAGTGATGAGCCGCTATGTCTCCTTGGGGTCAATTGTGGGCGCGTTCCTCTTTCCGCTAATCTTTTGGTTCGTAAACCATCCTCGGCCGCCATTGCTCTATGCCTGCATTTTCGCAGCGGCGCTGATCATCTATCGTCACCGGCCGAATATCATGCGTTTGCGCGCGGGCACCGAGAACACGTTTTCGTTCCAGAGGAAAGTGGATTGAAGCGTCTGGCCGTGGTGGGCGCCGGAAGCTGGGGTACCGCACTGGCGATCGCTCTCGCGCCACGTTTTCCGGATGTTCGCCTTTGGGCGCGTGAGCCGGAACGCGCAGCCGAAATCAACCGGTCGAGAGAGAACAGCCGCTATCTTCCAGGGTTCCGGCTGCCCCTTAATGTGTTGGTCTCTTCAGAGATCGCCCGGATTGTGAACGCAGCGGACGTAGTCCTCGCGGTCGTACCCTCGTGTCACATGCGTGTGGTTCTCGCAACGATGTACCCGCATGTTTCTCATGATGTGCGGTTGGTCAGCGCTGCGAAGGGAATCGAAGAAGATTCGCTACGGCGGATGTCAGAGGTGATGCGCGAAGTCATAACCGAAAATACTTCAACTTGCGTCGCGGTGCTCTCCGGTCCGACGTTCGCGAAAGAGATTGCGGCGGGCGAACCGGCTGCGCTCGTGATCGCGTCAGAAAATATCGCTTTCGCGACGGAGATGCAGCAGGCTTTTTCGACAAGCACGCTACGCTTTTACACCAGTACCGACGTGATGGGAGTCGAGATCGGGGCGGCGCTCAAGAACGTTATCGCTATCGGTGCAGGCGCATGCCAGGGGTTGGGATTGGGCAGCAACAGCATCGCCGCTCTGGTTACGAGGGGCCTGGCAGAGATCACTCGTCTCGCGGTGGCAATGGGCGGCAATCCGCGAACTCTCAGCGGACTAGCGGGCTTGGGAGATCTGGTTTTGACTGCAACCGGGGATCTTTCGCGCAATCGCTGCGTAGGGAGGCGGTTGGGCGAGGGTCACAGGCTGGATCAGATCCTGGCCGGCATGACGATGGTTGCGGAGGGAGTGGGCACTTGCCGCGCGGCCTACCGGCTTGGGCGGAAACACAACGTCGATTTGCCGATTGTGAATAAGATGTACGAGATTTTATACGAGGGCAAAGCCCCGCGGGAAGCAATTCGCGAATTGATGGAGCGTCCGCTCACGAGTGAGTGAATTCTCCTGGTTGCCAGAAAGAAGAAACCAGCTCGCGCCGGTGTACATCGGTTGAATGGTGAAGGCCGCTCCCGCAGCCGGGTTGCTCATTTTCGCGCGCTTGCTCGGCGCGCAGAGCACGACCATCCGGACGAATGTCCCGCTGGTGGTGGTTTCGACGAGCGTAGCGGATCGAAGCGGACACCCGATTATGGGCTTGACTGCATCGGACTTCACGGTGCTGGACAATGGCAAGCCGCGAGTCGTCCAAGTGGATGAAAGCGACGGTCAACTCCCTCCCGTTGCATTGGCAGTAGTCGTGCAGGCGACCGATTTCTCCTGGCCGGCAATCGCAAAGCTGCGGAAGGCCGCCGCCATGATTCCCGAAGCCGTAGTGGGAGCGAACGGAGAAGCAGCTATCATCGGTTTCGATAAAGAAGTGCGGGTTTTAGCGAATTTCACGAGAAGTGCGGACGCAATAGAAAACGCTCTGGCCGAGTTCAAGCCCGCCGATGCAGCAGGAGCACACATGATCGATGCAGTCGCGGAGGCCTCAAAGATGTTGGCCGCGCGGCCTGGCCCTCGTAGACCAAGTATCCTGCTCATCAGCGAAGCGCGCGATCGGGGCAGTCATAGCAAGCTGGGCGACGTGATCAGCAGAATTCAGCGCTCCGGCATCACAGTTTACGCACTGACCTACTCCGCATATGCGACGGCGTTCACCACCAAGTCGGCAGACTACACACCGCCCGAGATGGAGGAATCGCCCGGTGTGCGCGATTCAGTGCCAATTGGGGGCATCATCTCGGAGATGATTCATCAATCCAAGAAAAACACGGCGGCAGCGTTTGCTCAAGTCACCGGCGGTCAGTTGCTGAATTTCGAAACGAAGGCGCGATTGGAGAATGACCTGATCAAACTCGGCGGTGACATTCACAGCCGATATCTGATTTCATTCACGCCGGAAGACGATCCGACGCCAAGCTTCCACAAGCTCGAGATCACGGTGCGCAATCGCCCGGACGCCTCTGTAAAGGCCAGAAAGGGCTATTGGACAGGCCCGGCATCCGGTGAGCGTTAGGACTTGGTTTGCTGATCGCGCCAAGTGTAAAACCCGATTAGCGTTTTGCCGTCTTGAATCTCGCCTCTGTGAATCATGGCCGCGACTTGGTCTGCTGAGAACCACTGGATTTTGATGCGTTCATCATCCATTAATTCCTGCTTGCCTTCCGTGAGATCGGTGGCCGAGAAGATGTCCATTTTCTCACCCACGTATCCGGGACTGGGCCAAAAGGAGACAAGTTTCTTCCAGGTGGCGGCGACATAGCCGGTCTCTTCGCGTAGCTCGCGTTTGGCTGCCTCCAGCGAGTCTTCACCCTGATCCAGCCGGCCGGCGGGCAATTCCCAAAGCTCCTGTTCGGCCGGCAAACGGAATTGTCTTACGAGAAGAATTCCGCTGTTGTCGTCGACAGCCAGCATGACGGCTGAGCCCGGGTGCCTGACGATGTTGCGGTGAATTTGAAACCCGTCAGGATCGACGGCCACTTCATCGGTTATCGTGAAGAGTTTGTTCTTGAGCAATTCCCTAGAGGAAACAATCTTCATGTTGGGCATTGTGCTAGGACAGACCCGTAACGTCGTCGTCTGGTTTCACCGGACTTACACCGTTAAAGCTCAGATCCGGCTTCTCGCGAGACATTTCCCGTTCCATGTCGGCAACCACGTCGGTGTGGGACTTGGAATGCAGTTGCTGTTCGAGGCGGCGAAGAGCCACGCCGACTACATCGCGATGATGAAGGCGGCCTCCTATGCCTGGCCGATCGGCTAATTCCTGCCAAAGCTGGTGCACGAGATCGATGTCGCTGGGCCAAAGGCGCGGCTGGTGGGGGCCTAAGGAGTACATGTGGGCGCCATCGAGGTCCGGCGAAAGAATCTCGAGACTCAGGGCGGGGCGCGGACTGGGGAGCTGCTCCCACGCTTCTCCGATGAGGCGGGCCTGTTCGTCTGGCGAAAGCATGGGGGAGCGGGCAATTACGATGCGCGAAGAATTTAACTGCTGGGCGGTCGAAACCAGCGCTGAAGGCTCATCCCTTCCGGTGACGGTGAGCAGTTCAACATGCTTGCCGGCCTTCTCGGCAATGGTGACGACGCGGGTGAACGTATCCATTTCCCGCGCGCCGCAGATCTGCTCAAGATTCAGGCGATGTTCGCTGGAACTGATGGGTCCGAGGCGGTGAACCGCGACCACGACGACGTCCTGTTTGGCGGGATTAATTTCATTGAGGATCAACTTGATGTGTTCCAGGCGCTTGGAATTGCTCGCATCTACAAGAACGTTACCCGGACGCACATGCACGCCTTCGACCGAGACCGCCCCATGCTCTTCCAGACGAAACTTCTCTCCCTCGGCCTCCACCTCTTTTTGTTTTTGCCGGTTGTGGTGTTCGGAGAGCGCGAAAGCCGTGAAGAAGCCGATGGTGAAGATTGACCCTGAGATGGTCGCAGTCTTCTTGGTGACAACATTGACGATGGCGAGCAGAAACAAACTGGCCGTAATGAGGATAAGACCCAGAGGAATTTCAGTTTTGCCCACGCGAAAGTTCAATGGAACTTTCCACTCGCGCGCTTCCGGCCGCTTGTACCGCAGAACCAGGACAGAGAGCGCCTTCATAGCGAAACTCCAGATCACACCGAAAGCGTAAGCTTCACCCAGCGTGTCCACATTTCCTTTGCTGAGCACGATCGTGATGATCTGGAGAATGACAACGAGATTGATAAGACGGTGCGTAGTGCCGTACTTACGATGGGGCTGGCGAAACCAATCCGGTAGAACACCATCTTCGGCTACCCGATTCAGCACGCCGTTGGAGCCGATGATGGCCGTATTCACAGCGCCCGAAAGGATCAGCGTACCTACCAGCACGACAAAGGCATGGAACAGCAGCTTTAGTAGTGTCGGGCCGACCAGATACATGGAGAGGCCGCCGATGAGATTATCCAGATACTTTCCGCGCTGGCTGTCGGGAATCAGCATCACCGCACAGAAGGAGACTAACGAGGTGAATAAGAGGCTGTATACGATCACCACCATGCCAGTCTTTTTTAAATTCTGCAGTTTGGGCGCTTCGAGCTCGCGATAAACCTGGGCGAGCGTTTCGAAGCCGCTCATGGCTAGCAGAGAATGCCCCAGCCCGATCAGAATGGCAACCGCGGTAATAGTAGGCGCTACCGTCCCCTGCAGCCAGCCGAGCGCACCAGCTCCATAGTGCAGATTCGCTCTCGAGGGAAGCGGGACCGGCTGGAAGCCTTTCATTGCCATCGTTAGGCCGCACCAACCGATCAGGATGACAACCATGACGGTTGTGATGTGCATGATCTTCAGAGCCTTTTCGCTCGACTCGTGAATCCCGATGGTATTTTGCCACCAGAAATAGACCGTCGCCGCAAGCGCAAAGCCACCGGCAAAGAAGGGAGGGTTGACGTGATAGGGCGTATGCGCATACTGCGCCAGCTCGTTGATGAGACCGGCCAAATACAAACCGGCGCTGACGGCACTGATTGGGCCCGTCAACACATAATCAAACATCAGCGCCGAAACAGAGAACTTTGCCAAAGTCGCGCCCATGGCTTCGTGGACGACTTTGTACACGCCGCCGCGCACGAACATGCTTGAGCTTTCAACGTAAATGGCGCGAATGGCGAAACCAAAAAGCATGATCGCCAGGATGAACCAGGGAGCTGATTTGCCGATAGCCCTTTCGGCAATTCCACCCGCGTAGTAGGCCGAAGAAGCCAGGTCGCTCAGCACGATGGCGGCTGCCCGCCAGAACGAAATGAACGACAGCATGACTGTCGTGGCGACCACTACCTTGGTCTTTGGGGAAATTCCCGGAGATGTCAAAGCGAGAGCTTTCCTTTACGCCTGCGAAGAAACAATGTGAGACTTCCGACTAACTATTTAACCGCATGAGTTTCAGGAACAGTGGCCCCCGGGTTTGCCGTGGAGCTCAAAAAGCAATACGCCAGGTAAGCGCTTACGCTACCTGGCGTGTGTGTTCGATATCGCCTCAAGCGACAGAATCCTAGACCGTGTGATTCGCCTGCTGCGGGAGGCTAAAGGCTCATGGTTATTGATTCGTGCTCTTGTTCTTGTCCGGCACCACGGCATTGGCTACCCCTTTGCCGACGTTCTTGGCTGCATGCCCCGTGCCGACCGCCATTTTAGCGACGCCCTTGCCGACGCCCTTGCCCAAGTCGACCGCGCCGTTGCCCACATGCCCGGTCTTCACCTGATTGGCCATACCTTTGGAGCCGCTGCCGATGTCCTTGGCACCCTTCGTGTACGAATGCTTTACGTTTTCACCCGAGGCGGCAAACTGCGTTTTCGGGGAGGCATCTTTGACTCCCAAACTGTCGAGCGTTTTTGGACCCAGACGCCCGTCAGCGGTCAAGTTTTGCTGGGCCTGGTATTTCTTTATGGCAGCCCGGGTGGCGGGACCATTTACCCCATCCACAGCACCTGGATCAAACCCCTTGTCTTTCAAGGCCTGCTGCACGCTCCTGACGGTGTCGGAACCCTGCGCGAAGGCTGGAACCGCCATCAGCGAGGCAGCGAGGAACATACAAGCTAGACTCGTTCTCATTTCAATTCTCCTTAAAAACTCTCTTCAAAGCCGTGCTAACTCTCCAACATGGAAGGAAAACCGACGACTATTCATTAGATCAAATTGTTGGACGACTACCACCCTGGGAGGTAACGTTGTATTAGTATATTTTCATGATCCCTGGCTCAGAGAAGCCTCATGGAACCATTGCAGCTACTCGTGCCGCCAGGCTTCTAAGGCTCTGTTCGTGCGGGCGCATTGGCAAACGCTTTGGCATATTGGCATTGACGAAGGAAAAATCGAAGTGTTCGCGCCAATGCTCAGCGCGAGAGAGCCGATCGCCACTACCGCAAAGCGTGAGAACCAGGTCCTGTGCATGAACTTACTCCTGCCGGAGAGCCTCCAGAGGCTCAACCCGCGAAGCGCGCCAGGCGGGCAGCCACGCCGCGGCAAGCGCGATGAGGATGAGCAGTGCCAACATAGTGCAATAAAGCGCCGGGTCGAGCGGCGAGATTTCGAATAACTGCGATTTCAGCATTCGCGCCGCGGCAAACGCTCCGAGCAAACCGATCATGAATCCCACGCCGGTTAGTTTGAGCGCTTCGCGCAAGACCATTGCGATAACATTGTCGCGGCCGGCCCCCAGCGCCATACGAACTCCGATCTCCGAAGTTCGCTGACTAACCGAATAGGTGATGACGCCATAGATGCCAATGGCGGCGAGCAGAACAGCGAGCCCGGCGAACGTCGAAACCAGCACACTGCTGAACCGCGGTGTGGCCACCACGCTGGCGAGATGGCTTTCCATGGTAGTCAGCTTTAGGGTGGCTTCGGGATCGACTGAGCTCAGCATCTCGCGAACCGGTTGAGCGGCGTCGAGAGGATTCGTCCGGGTTTTGACAAGGACATTGATGTCCTGGCTGGGATGTTGAAGGTAAGGCAGATAGAGCTCGGGCATGGGCGGTTCCCGAGGACTATCCAGCCGGGCGTCGTTTACAATGCCGATTACGGTCATCCATTTATTCGAGACCGCTTGATCGAAGCCGCAAAGAATCTTTCGACCGATAGGATTAAGCCCGGCGAAAGAATGGCGCACCAATGCGCGGTTGATGATGACCACCGGCTGGACGGAGGCATCATCGCGCGAGGAAAACGTCCGGCCATCGATTAATCGAGTACGCACGGCATCGAAGTAAGATCCCGAGACGACGCTGACGCCGGCTTGTGGGCCATTCACGTTGAGCGCGGTGCTCTGGCCGGAGACCGCATAGCTGACGCTGGAGCGGAAGTCCGCATCGGGCAACGTGCGCGCGATGGCAGCCGATTGTATTTCCGGGTCAGAAGAGAGTCTATCCAGCAGAGGAGTAAAAACGCGCCTGGTGGCAGTGAACTTATCGCCGGTTGGAACGCTGATCTGGGCAACGAGAAGATTAGCCGGATCAAAGCCCAGATCCACTTTGGTCAGCGCGGAAAAAGTACGCAGGAGAAGACCTGCTGAAATAAGCAGAGTCAGACAGAGAGCGATTTCAATCGTGATGAAAACGCGCCGGAGATGGCCGGTTGACCCGCCCACCACTCCGCGCGAACCGCCGCCGCGAAGATCACGGTTAGGATCAACACGGCTCGCCTGCAGGGCCGGGGCAAGGCCGAAGAGCAGGCTCGAGAAGAGACCGGCGGCGGTGCAGAAGAGCAGAACGGTCCAATCGATACGGATATCATTCAACCGAGGCACAAAAGTGGGCGCGAGAGCGAGCAGTGGCGGCAGAATCGCATAAGCGAGCAAGATGCCGAGCCCAGTTCCGATGCCTGCCAGCAACAGAGTCTCGGTGAACAGTTGGCGGATGATGCGGGTGCGAGATGCACCGATGGCGGCGCGGATCGCAAGCTCGCGCATACGGCCAGTGCCGCGAGCCAGCAATAAATTGGCGATGTTGGCGCAAGCGATCATGAGTACGAGCGCTACGGCGATCAAGAGGATGTACAGACTAGTTTTGACCTGCCGCACGGTGAAGTTGGTGAGCGAGGTGACGTAAGCGCCCTTGTTCTGGTTGGAGTCAGGATAGGCTCTGGCAAGGCGGCTCGCGACGGCCGTGAGCTGCACCTGCGCTTCTGCGACACTCGCGCCGGGTTTTAGTCGGGCCACAACTTTGTAATTGTGAGCGCTACGGCTCGTATCCTTAAGAACATCAAAGATCGGAACCCACACGTTGGTCTGATCGGTTTCGGGGAAGTGGAAACCGGTCGGCAGAATGCCGACTATTTCCAGCTGTACTCCGAAGCCTTGGAGGAGCCGGCCATGCGCGAATGGCACATTACCGAAGTGGCGCTGCCAGAATCCTTCACTAACGAGAGCGACTGTTGGTTTACCGTTGAAATCGCTATCGGCGAGCGGACGGCCCGCAACTGGTCGGACATTGAAGACCTTGAGAAAATTCTGTGAGATCGCGGCCGCGCCAGTAAACTCCGATTTCCGGTTCGCCAAGACACTGACAATGTCGTCGCCATGTACGGCCATGTATTGAAAAGCAGAAGCTTGCGTTTGCCAGTCGAGGAAATCGGGTCCGGAGACCAGCCCGAAATGAGTATCGTTTTTCCAACTTGAGCTGATTGAAACCAGTTGTTCAGGGTTCGGATAGCTGAGCCGTCGGAAAACAACTCCCTGAACAACGCTGAAGATGGCGGTATTTGCTCCAATCCCAAGAGCCAGTATCAAAACCGAGAGCAGTGTGAAACCTGGCGAACGGCGAATAGAGCGTAGAGCAAATTTCAGGTCCATGGCGTTTCCCTAATTTCTGCACGCACTCTGCCACACGTAAACGCCTCATACTGCTGACTTTCGGCACGAAGTCGATGTCCGAAAATGGGACTGGCTATTACGGTACTATCCTCAGCTGGCAGCCAAGGCTTATAAGCATCGCCTTAGTTGTGCGCTTGTTCCGTCTTTCAGCGAGGCTCTTGTAAATTCAATCCAAATCGACAGACTAGGTGGACGAAAGCGGACCGAGGAACTACGCGGTAGATAATGCTAATTCGAGCAAATGCTTGAAAAGCTTGGAGGCGCGGGGCGGGATCGAACCGCCGAATAAAGGTTTTGCAGACCTCTGCCTTACCACTTGGCTACCGCGCCCGGCCTGTACGGTTCTTTCTCCGAAACATAGCATATCGCCAGACAAAGCTCCCCGCGCTACGCTCTAAATTTGCCTCTCAACGGCCCTGACCGAATATAGCGAGTGGAACTCACCAGAAGAATAGCCGCCCGTCTGCGCGCTCCCGGCGCCTTCCATCTGACCGAAGCGCTTTTTCTCCGGCTGCTCGGTCTCATCTACTTGTCCGCCTTCGGATCTCTGTGGCCGCAGATCCCGGGCCTCATGGGATCTCGGGGGATCGCCCCGGTCGCGCGCTTCGTTGCCGCCCTTCACTCCGAACTCGGTCCGCGTGCATTCTTCTACGCGCCCAGCCTGTTCTGGTTCACTTCGAGCGACGCAGTCCTGTTGCTGGCCTGTGCACTCGGTTGTGTCGCTTCTCTCCTCATGGCGGCTGGTGTGTTCTCGCGCGCCTCTACGGTCGCATGTTTCATCCTGTATCTTTCCTTATCGTCCGTCGGGCAGCCATTTATGTCCTTTCAATGGGACGCTCTTCTGTTGGAAGCCGGATTCCTGGCGATATTCGCCGGCGCGCCCTGGCTGGTCTGGGCCTATCGTCTGCTGCTCTTTCGCCTGATGTTTGAGTCGGGCTGGGTCAAGTTTGCCTCTCACGATCCCAACTGGCGAAATCTTCACGCGCTGCGTTTTCACTTTATGACGCAGCCTCTACCAAATCCAGTTGCTTACTACGTCTACCGTGCGCCCGCCGGTCTGCTTGATTTTCTGACGGGTGTCACCCTCGCCATCGAATTACTCGCGCCATTTCTCCTCTTCGGACCTCGCGTCGCGCGGTATATCGGCGTAGCGCTTCTCATGCTGCTCCAGTTCTCGATTCTCCTGACCGGCAACTACGCCTTTTTTAACTTGCTGGCGCTCGCTCTTTGTCTTTGGAGCCTCGACGATAGGATTTTCGCGCCGCTCAGTCGATTGCTGCTCTGGCGATTCCCGCGGGCCTCGCCCAGCACGAAGCCAGAAGCTTTTCGAGTCGCCGGCAATTGCGTAGTTGCTGCACTCGTGGCGCTCGCGGTCATGCAACTCCTCGATTCCCTGGTTCCCCGCATAGCTTCCACAGTTTCGAAGCCGCTCACCGCGATTCAGCCTTTCGAGATCGTGAACGGCTACGGTCTCTTTGCGGTCATGACGACCACGCGTCCGGAGATCATTCTCGAAGGCTCAAACGATCAGCTCGATTGGCGCGAGTACCAGTTTCCGTATAAGCCCGGCAACACGCATCGTAGTCTTCCATGGGTTGCCCCTTACCAGCCCCGCCTCGACTGGCAGATGTGGTTCGCTGCTCTCGGCGATTATCAGAGCAGCACTTGGGTTGGCGGCCTGATGTATCGCATACTCACGGGAGAACCGTCCGTCTATCACCTTCTGAATCCGCCTCCGTTCGATCATCCTCCCCGCTATTTGCGGGCGCTGGTTTATCAATATGAATTCACCACTCCGGCAGAACGCGCGCGCACGGGAGCGATCTGGCAGCGGCAGCTTCGCGGAGTTTGGTTCGGCCCTGTCTCGCTCAACGGGCAGTAAGGCGTTACGCAGTTCGTCGAGTAAGATATGATGCTGGCGATACAAACAGCTATGACTGATTTCTCTCCTCGCAGACGTTTTCTCTCTTCGCTCGGTACTCTAAGCGGGGCTGCTTTAGTCGCGGAAGGGAATGCCGCAAAGGCGCAGGTCACGAATTCTGCTTCAAGTGCGCCCTCGCTTCCCGGTTACGCGCTGGCCCCTGCGCACAAGACCCTTAAGCAATCGAGCTACGACCGCACGGGCGGTAATGCCGATTACTTTCACATCGCTCCTGGCGAGAGCCTGAACGTCTTCGAGTCGGAGGGCCCGGGAATTATCACGCACATCTGGTTCACTATCAACTCGCGCAGCTCTCGCCATTTGAAAGAGCTAGTTCTGCGTATTTTTTGGGACGGCAACGCGCATCCGAGTGTCGAGGTACCGGTTGGCGATTTCTTCGGATTGAACCTTGGCGATTACTTCCTCTATCAATCGGCCTTCATGAATTGCTCTTCCATCAAGGCGATGAACTGCTACTTTGCCATGCCGTTCAAGCGCTCTGCACGGATCTCAATCACAAATCAGAGCAGCCATCCTGTCGATTCTTTCTATTCCAACATCGACTATCAGCTTGTCCACACTCTGCCGCCGGAGGCTCTCTACTTCCACGCGCAATACCGCCAGGCAACTCCCAATAAGGCGATCAAGGGCGTAGACAAGAATCTGGATGGCCGTGACAATTATGTTTTTTTCGAAACGCAGGGTAGAGGACAGGCCATGGGTGTCACGCTAGGAGTTGTCCAAAACACCGATGGCTGGTTTGGGGAGGGTGACGAGATGATTTTTATCGACGACAATTCGAAGCCTGCCATTAACGGAACCGGCACGGAAGACTACTTCTGCGGCGCCTGGGATTTCGGAGTTACCTATCCATTCGCCAATCTCTATAACGGGGCGCCGTTCATCGGCGTGGGAGAGAGGGCGGGCGGTCATTACTGCCTCTATCGCTGGCACGCGGATAATCCAATCGCCTTCGAACGTTCACTCAAGTTCACCATCGAGCACGGACATGGCAACGATCGTGCGGACTGCTTCTATTCGGTCGGTTACTGGTATCAGAGTGAGCCGTTTACGGATTTTCCGGAGTTACCGCCGGCTTCGGAACGTTATCCGGCGCTCAAACTTTCCTGAAACGAGGGAAGCGCCATTCGCCGCTAAAATGAATCACATGAGTTCAGATAACGCATTGGAAAATCTTCTCGCTGGCGTACGGCGTTTTCGCCGCGAGGTCTATCCCAAGAACCGCGAGCGTTACGAGCGAGCCGCCAGCCAGCCGCAGTCGCCCCACACGCTTGTCATCACTTGCGCGGACTCTCGGATCGATCCCGAGCTTCTCACGCAATCCGGTCCTGGCGACATCTTTGTTACGCGCAACATCGGTAATCTCGTGCCGGCTTATGGGCTGATGCTGGGCGGCGTCTCTTCTGTCATCGAATATGCGGTCCAGGCTCTTGGAGTTGCCCAGATTGTCATCTGCGGACATACCGATTGCGGCGCTATGAAAGGTTTGCTGCATCGCGAAAAACTCGTCAACATGCCCACCGTGAAGGCCTGGCTGCAGTATGCGGAGGCCGCTCTGAGCGTTGTGGAGGCCAGCGACGGCGCTGCCGACGAACCTCTCAAATTGCACCATCTCATTCAGGAAAACGTTCTGCTCCAGCTCAATCATCTGCGCACTCACCCTTCGGTCGCAGGCAAGATCGCGCAAAAGACACTTGCCGTCTATGGCTGGGTATATGACATTGGCAACGGTCATGTGGATATGTATGACGAAGCAACCAGGCGTTTTCTCACAATCGGTGATCAGCCGGAAACAGCGGTTCCCGGCCGCGCAGCTCATCCCGCAGTGATCTAGCTTAGCGTCCCCAATTTCCGCAACCCTCCTCTGGCGCTGCTCATCACAGAAGCAATGGAGTTTAGACGCTTAGGTCATTCGGGTTTCAAGGTTCCTGTTCTCAGCTTCGGCACCGGTACATTTGGCGGCAGCGGCGAGTTTTTCAAAGCCTGGGGCTCCACCAATGTACAGGAGGCCGCACGACTCATCGATATCTGCCTTGAAGCCGGGCTAAATTTGTTCGACACTGCCGACGTCTATTCGAAGGGTTTGGCGGAAGAGATCCTGGGAAAGGCGATCGCGGGACGTCGGGACCAGGTACTTATCGCGACGAAAGCTTCGTTTCCGACGGGCCCTGCGCCGAATGATCGCGGGAACTCACGGTATCACATCGTTCGCGCCTGTGAAGCAAGTCTTCGCCGCTTGGGCACCGATCATGTCGATCTATATCAGATGCATGGCTTCGACGCCCTGTCGCCCGCCGAAGAAACGCTGAGCGCGCTTGAAAATCTCGTCACTGCAGGTAAGGTTCGCTATATCGGATGTTCTAATTTTTCCGGATGGCACCTGATGAAATCCCTCTCCACAGCCGATCGTTATGGCTGGCCGCGTTATGTTGCCCATCAGGCTTACTATTCGCTTCTTAACCGCGACTACGAATGGGAGTTGATGCCCCTCGCCATAGCGGAACAGGTCGGCACGATTGTATGGAGTCCGCTCGGCTGGGGAAGACTTACCGGCAAGATCCGCCGCGGCCAGCCGCTTCCGGAGGAGAGCCGTCTGCACAAGACCGCCGATAGAGGGCCCCAGGTTCCGCACGAACATCTCTTCAAAGTTGTCGATGCGATCGATGAGATCGCTAAAGAAACGGGTAAGAGTGTTCCGCAGGTTGCTCTGAACTGGCTTCTGCAACGGCCCACTATTTCTTCTGTGATCATCGGAGCCCGCAACGAGGAACAGCTTCGTCAAAATCTCGGTGCTGTTGGCTGGAATCTCAGCGGGCAGCAGGTGGCGAAGCTCGATGCCGCCAGCTCTGTCCATATTCCCTATCCCTATTGGCACCAGCGCCTCGAAGCCGCCGAACGCATTCCGCTGCCTGTCTAAATGGTTCGCCTGCTCTACTCGGCTTTGCCGCCCGGATTCGCCACGAATTTTGGAGTGCTCGCCTCGTCTGCGAACTGCCAGGCCGATAAGTAGGCCAGTCGCAAAATCTTTGTCATCTTCGTGTAGTCGATCTTGTCCGCCGTGTCCGTCACATGATGATAGTCCGGATGAAAGCCGGTAAACCACCAGAAAGCAGGCACGTTATGCAGCACGAAAGGAAACTGATCACTGCGAAAAAACACGTTCAGGGCCGATTCGTGATCGAAACGGTAATCGAGCGTCAACCCCACGTAGCGGTTTTCCTCTTGCACCGTGTGGTTGTAATCGGGGCTGTAGGTTGCGCCGATGAGGTTTAGCCGGTTTGTTGTGTCCGCCGGGATGTTAATCAGACCATCCGTTTGATTGCTCGGCTTCTCATCCCGCCCGATCATGTCGAAATTGATCATCGCGCGCGTTGTATCGAGCGGACACAACGGATGGGCGGCCATGTAGAATGCCCCCAGTAAGCCGCGTTCCTCTGCGGCAAACACCACGAACAAAATGGAGCGCTTCGGCTTGCGCGGATTCGCCGTAAAGGCGTGCGCCAGTTCTACCACGCCCACGGTTCCCGAGCCGTTATCGTCGGCGCCGTGCCAGATCTGATCCAGACTCATTCCGTCATGGTCGTGGTGGGCGCTAATCAGAATGGTCTCCTGCTTCAGGTTTGGATCGCTGCCTTCGAGCAAGCCAACAGCGTTGTAGCTGGTGCCGGACCGCGTCGAGAGGTTCCGGAAATGAATCGTCGCGTCTGTATCCGGTAACACCCTCGACTGCGGCTTCAGATCGCGATCGATAGCTGCTTGAATCTCGGACGGAGTAGCCCCCGCGTTCGTCAGCAGTTCTTTGCCGATCGCATCCGAAACTACGGCCGAGGGCGTGTGCAATTCGTCCTCCGCCAATGCCTGCTGCGGGAGCGGAATTGCGCGTGTCGTGGTTCCTCCAATACGTGCCACGCGCTCCTGATTCGACGGATGCTTTCGATTGGGCTCGGCCACAATCAACACCCCAACCGCGCCATGAGCCTGCGCGTTCAGTACTTTCACGCGTGTGGTCGCGTAGCGCGTGTTGCCCGTTCCATTGAAGATCGAGTTAGCGTCTGTCTCCTGCGGCTCGTGATCGAACACCAAGACAATTTTGCCGTGCGCATCAATCCCTTGATAATCGTCATACTCTAGCTCGGGCGCCGTAATGCCGAAGCCGGCGAAGACCACACTCGCCGTTACGTCCACATCGCGCGGGAATGTCCCGTAAGCATCGGGGAATTTCCACTGTTCCGTCTTGCCATCCCGCTTCAAGGCGACGTAGCTTAGGGTGCGATCTGCCCGGTATTCGATCAGCGGCACCGGTTGCAAATAACTGCCGTGCGCTGCGCCCTCGAGTCCTGCTTTTGCAAACTCGGATGCCACCCATTGTGCCGCCACATCATCGCCCGGTTGCAAGGACATCCGGCCCTGCAAAGCATCGGACGCGATAAATGCCAGATTTGCCTTCAAGTCCGCTTCTGTTATGTCCTTATATCCCGTCGCTACACTCTGCGGTACCACTTGGCCTCTGACGCAAAATTCGGCAGAAAGACTCAGCACAGCCGCGAGCGCAAAGAACTGGAATCGCATCTCTCGAATATAACGGGCGGCCTTCGGTATTACGCTGCAAATCAAAAGACTGGACAATGGTGGTCAAGATTCACATGGATAAGAAACTGACATCTGAAGAGCGAAACGAACTCATCCGGCAGGCACGCCTCGTCGCTGAGTCTGCGTACGCGCCCTATTCGAAATTTCGGGTCGGTGCCGGCGTATTGGGCGAGCGAGGGCATTATCTCGGAACCAATGTTGAAAATGGGAGCTCGGGTTTGAGTCTGTGTGCGGAGCGGTCGGCGCTCTCTGCTGCGGTTGCTGCTTGTGATCGACAGATTAGAGCAATCGCGATTGCTTGCATCGATGCCAACCCGGGCGCATCGATCGGTTTCCTGATGCCGTGCGGCGCCTGCCGCCAATGGATCTCGGAACTGGCTCCGCACGCCGTCATCCTGATCGCTGGGCACGACCGGGAGTATTCGATCGACGACTTGCTGCCCGACGCATTTCGCCTATATTAGTTTCCAGCCCGGCGCAGAATCAGCGGGCCAATCGGTCTCTTCCCGAATCAGGAACCAAAACAACGTTGCCGCCAATGCGAATGCGGAGCCCGAGAGCAAAGCATTGAACCACCCGAAACTGTGTGCCAGAAGCGGAACCAGAGTCGTCGAGACCACGCCTCCCAAATTCCCTGCCAGATTCATTAGGCCGCCCGCTGTGCCCGCTTCTCCCTTCGCCACCTCTATCGCCGTTGACCAATAAGGTGCCTCCGTGCTAAACAGCAAACTGACACTCAGAGCGATGGCAGCCATAGCAACTCCTATGTTCTGGGCGCCGGCTCCCACAAACATGAGTAGAGCCGAACTCGTCAAACAACTGGTCGCGAGCAGGCGCCTTCCGTGCAACGCGCCTTTCAGTTTCGACAGCCGGTCGCTCCATTTCCCGAGTAGCGGAACCGCCACCGTCGCTGCGATCCATGGCAGGCTGTTCGCCCAACCGCTGTTGACGATGCTCAAGTGCCGCACCTCCACCAAATACTTGAATAGCCAATAAACATAAATCGATATGGCGTAGCAGTAAAGAAAATAGCTGATGCAGAGGAAAAGAACATTCCTCTTAACAATCAGCCTCCACCAACTGACGGCAGGTTGAGGGAGTTGCTTCGAATCGGTGCGGCCGCGATGAGCAAGGCCCCTGGTCTGCCGCAACCACCAACCCGCTAGCAGGATGGGAACTATGCCGGTCCAATAAAAAGTGGCTCGCCAGCCGAGTGCGCTCATGATATATGCCACCAACGGCGGAGCAAACGCCGCTCCCAGAGTGGATCCGGTAAAGATGAGCGAATTGATAAAGGCGTGCTTCGATGGCGGAAACCAATCTCCCACGGCCGTCATTGCTACCGGGTAAGTGGCGGCTTGCCCTAGACCCAGTACAAACCTGGCGACGAGCAGGGAAGCGATGGCCAGAATTGTTCCCTTGAACAGCAGACCGGGAAGAAGACCCGTGCAAAGAGTCGCCGCTCCGCAAATCAGCGCCGACGCAGTGAGCACGGCTCGGGGTCCAAATCTGTCGCCGAGGACGCCTGCCGGTAACTGAAAAATTGTGTAGCCGATTAGAAAAGCGCTAAAAACATAGCCGATCTGAATATCGCTGAGCGAGAGCTCGCGCGCCATGTACTGCTGAGCAACGGCTATGTTTGTTCTCAGTAGATAGCTCAGGAAGGCGAACGCCCACAAAGGTGGCAGAACGCTGGCCGTGGTCCGCAGAGGGCGGTTCTCCACGGCTGATGTGGACACCTAGAACTCGATGACGGCCATTTTGTCGTCCGTCTTCAAATGATCGCCTGTGGCATTGGAGATATCTTTCGGGATGTTGGTACGGTCCACTAGGGAAACGCCCTTTACCTTGCCAGTAAACAGCATGTCATTGGTGACCTTTGTCCGTTCGTTGTCGATATCAGGGTCGATACCGTGAGTAATCGACCTGCTGGTTTTGGAAAAATAGATCTTGATGTCGTGTGTCGCGGCCGCGACGAAAATAGGCTTCCCTGCGAAGGTCTGCGGCATCTGGAAAAACCGTATGTGGTGACGAGAGGCAAACGTGTTGTTCTGCTTCTCATAGGTCATATCGGGCGGTTTGCCATTTAGCGTCAGTATCGACATCGGTGCTTCATCGTAGCCTTGATTTTCTATAATCGCCTGCGCGGTGTGGAATGTAGAGGCTCTGCCAAGCGGGTCGGACGCAAACCAGCCCGCGTCCTTGAAAGCCTGCTCAACCTGATCTTTCGTCCCGATGAACAACAGGTTCGCCAAATCGGAGGGACTCGGTGGTTTCAGAGCAACCGTGCGAAACGGCAGTTCGTGCACTAGAGCGGTAAGTTCCGCCGCCGGTTGTACCGCCGCCGGAAGCTTTGCGTCGCTCTGAGGATTCCAATCGAGTGCCTGCGTCAACTTTACCGTGAACTCTACTCCGGGCTTGTAGTCGATCGTCGGATTTGCCTGCTTCACAATTGCGCTCTTGACACTTGACAGCAGTTGACCGAACTCTGCATTCTTCTCTGTGACCTTATTCACCCCGGAATCCGCTAATGACGTGAAAGTCTGAGAAGCTGTAATGCCCGTAATCAAGCCCGATTGATCTACCGCCTCTCGCGCGTTGTCTATGCCCGCCAAGACGCACGAAACCGCTTTCGACTGCCCTGATTTATCGTGTATCTTCGTCAACTGCAGGCGAAGAGTAGCCGGCTGCTCAGCATTTCCGTTCGCGGAGGGTTGGTCTGCGTGCGCGTCCGCAGTCACACCGTCTATTTGCGCGCCAAAGCCGATAACGGGAGCGTTGTTCACCAGAACAGGCGCGATCACTACCGCCGAGACCGCCTGCCCTGATGGCTTGTCACTGCTCACCTCCGTCGTGAGCCTCAGATTTATCAGCGTACCGGCAGGCACGCTGATGGTGAATGCCTGGGTTGTCATGCTGAAGCTCAACCACAAAATCGCGAACAAGAGTGTATTCAAACGCATGAAACTCTATCTCCCTCAACCGCCGCCGTTCTGTGGTGGCGCGCCCGCCCGGTCTATCTGCCATGTATTTTCTCATCTCGACAGGCCAGCGCAAATGCTCGCGGGGGCCGCCGGATTTAGGATCTGGCCGGCTTTGCCAGAAGCCGCGACGCATCCTCCCAGAGTTGTTGGACGATGATGCCGGCCGGTTCGGCCGGAGCCAACTTGGCAGCTTGTCCAGCCCACATCTGCATGCGTTCGGAGTCTCCAGCCTTCCGCGCCGATTCTCGCATCGCCGAGGTGAGTCCGCGCTGCACGGGATATGGTGCGGGAGGAGGACCATTCAGCGCAGCGCGGACGTACGCTGTCGCGATGCTCCGGCCCGGCCGCCCGCTGAATGCACGGCTGACGATTGTCTCGTGAGCTTCAGTGCGCGCGAGTCTGTCCGCATATGCGGGAGGTGTCGTGGCTTCCGAAGTTCGCAGTAGACCCGTTCCGATCTGCACCGCGCTCGCACCCAGGATCAGCGCCGCGGCTACTCCACGCGCATCCGCGATTCCACCGGTAGCAATCACCGGTACGGCAACGGCATCAACAACCTGCGGTAAGAGAGCCATCAGACCTACCATTTGATGATCGGCTTGCTCTGCATCAAACGCTCCACGATGCCCACCCGCCTCCATACCCTGCGCAACGATGGCATCGGCGCCCGCGCTCTCAGCGGCCTTCGCGTCGACAACTGTTGTAGCCGTAGCAAACCACATGATTCCGTGTGCTTTCAATTCCGCTATGAAGGTAGCCGGGTACAGCCCCATAATCGAGGAGACAACTTTCGGCGCTACCGCGAGCATGGCCTGACATTGGGAATCAAAATCCGGCAGTACCGCATCGCCCGCTTCTGCTGGAACCGCAGGCCCCCAACTCGCAAGGAACTCCCGTTGCCGTTTTTCCAACTCGAAATCTCGGGTCGGCGGCGGGTCCGGAATCCAAAGATTGAGTTGAAATTCGCCATGGCTGCTTCCGCGGAATTCCGCGCTCCAGGCTTTTATTTCATCCGGTTTCATCATCAGAGCTCCGCATGCTCCCAGACCGCCGGCGTTAGCCACAGCGATCGATAATGAGGGTGGGCACGCTCCGGCCATGGGTGCAAGCAGAATCGGCAGGCGAATGCCCAGACGATCCCTCAAAGCCTCAGCGCGCTCACACGGAGAGAAGTACTTTTTGTCGAACATGCCCGAACCTCCCAGCATCCCCAATAGCTGCGATTTATAGTGCCCTAGTTGACCGATGCGCAATCGCGCGGGCCGGCTTGTCGCCCCGATTCGCATTGAGATAATTCTAATCCGCGGTACGGATATTGACCCGAATCGACATACGCAGGGACGCGAATTCTCTAAATTTGTAAGCCTAGCTCGTAGGTATCTTCCGGCGACCTGTCAAAGGCTGATAACCAATGGCAATTTTAACTATTTCAAAGCTGCGCGGGGAGAGGCCATAGAGGAGATCTTTGTTTCTTGCGACGGTGTGAGGCAGAACTCTTATGAGCAATACCGTGTGTTTTGCAAAGTGGATCTCGCTCTTGATTTCATGCGAGCTATTCCGAAGAAGATCAGGAGCAGAGGCAGTATGTGGTTTGGAAGTATATTCTTTTCGAATTCAACGATTCAGATGAGGAGATCTGGGAAGCACAAAACGTGGCGCAAGAGCTGAAAGTGGATGCTCTCCTCTTCGTGTACACGCATTCTAAGTTCAAGTCGCAACGGTATACGATCAAAAACGCGGCCGATTTTCCTATCTATTATGCGAACGTTAAAACGAACGCAACTCCAATCCACTACCAGATGGGAGCACTCCGGGAGATTTCTCGTGGGCTGCCCGTCAGGTCTGGCCAACGTTTCGTCCAGATTCTTGGCTAACGAACGTTTTGATCTGGCCCCGCAAACACTGGCGGGAATCGCATCGATAGGCTATCGCGCCTGCCGAGGTCTTTGAACTCGCACCATTTTGTCCCGCATCGTGCTCTTTACCGGCGAAGTCTGGTCGGTTTCCTGCGGAGTGAGGATTTGGCACAACGTCTTAAAGTGCGTCAGCGCGTATAGTCCCGCAAACTCCTTCCCCGTGCGATAGCTGGCGTATACACTCTGGGCTTGCGCTCCCAGATCATCAATCTCGCCCTCTCTCGTGTGGTACTGGTTCGGAAGTGTGTACGACGGGATGGCCACATCGCCCGACCGGATCTGGAGCTTTGCCGTCCGGTGATTGCAAGTCCAGCATGGGACGGTAGTCGGAATACCCCACGCGGAACAGTCCTCCCTTAACGGTCCAGCCCTGTGGCACCTCTATTGTGAATGCGTGCTCGAACGGGTCCTGAAACTTTTCCCACTTAAGGTCCGAAACACCTGGGCTTACGCGAGCCGCTGCCGGCGCGCTGGACTCTCCAGAGAACTTTTGATCTGGCCCCGCAGCGAGATCCATAAAGGCGGTTTGTCGAGTTGCATCTTCAATGCGTCTACGTGTGGGAACGGGCGCTGCTATGACTTTGAGATATTCTGGTGCCCCTACCGCCCGAACCGTATTCCCCGTCCGAGAACAACGATATAAGCGACGCCGATCCCTGCAGCAGCGATCCACACTGCGGGTTGTCGATGGACCCGGAACGGGACCCGTGCTGGGCGGTTGGGAAGCAAGCTGTCCGCCCATAGCAGTCCGGAAGACCCACCGAAGGCTGCTGGGATCGTAGAGACAAAGAGCAGCTTTAACCCGAGGGGGTCAAATACGCCGGCCGCGCAACTGAAAACTCCCGCCGCAAGGTACGGCAGCCGTCCGACGAGGTTGTAGGTTCCTCGATTCGGGCAAAAGGGTCTAACCGCGACGGCCAGCAGGCGCACGACAGCCACGTACAGCGCGACGCCAAAAATCGTCATGGTGATGCGTAGCACTGCCTGACGCGGTAATCCACGGATCACCTCCTGCCAGTCGCCAAAGCCAAAAATTCCTGAGAAGACAAAGTAACCCGCTCCTGGAAGCAGATTCATCGCCGCCAGCAGCCAGCAAAAGTAACGAAGGTTCGCGCGATTGCCGGCCGTTCGCGAAGCCAGCAGGGAAATGGCGCCAGCGAGCAAATTAGCAATCGTCCCGCCGGCTTCGACCCACCGGTCCGCATGCAGACTCGAGAGATGGTTACTCGTAAGCTGCGTCGGAATATCGCCTCTTAGCCAAGCCGGTAAACCGTGGCCAACACCCTCGTGGATTAGGGTTGCTGCCGCAGCAGCAAGCACAGCCATGCTGATGATAGTTCCCCTGTCGTTCGCCTCAGGCATGCGTTCAATTCTAACCGCATTGATCGCGCCCTCACCGGCGTAATCCATCGCGTGCTCCCGACATCGCCGCGGCTTCACTGATTGCTGAAAGCTGATCGCTAATCGGCTGACCAGATCACTTGTACTCGATCGTGCTCTCGCCCGAATACTTGTGGTAATCCCGAAAGTCGATTGCGTTCTTGCTGCAGATCGTACTACCCCGCTGGCAACTCAGGTTCTCCGCGTGAACCGGCAAAAGAAACTTGGTTGTGCCCAGCGGAATCTCTTCATAGTCGACCGCCGACGCGATAGTGTCGTCTGGAAAGTCCTTTGGAACATTGTCGGCCTGCATCTCGATTCGCCTTACCTGGGCAGTAGCTTTGTCCACCCAGACACTGCCGCTGTAGGCAGGCCGCAGCGTTTGCCCACCCACCTGAATCGTCCAGTTCGAATTGCGCAGGGCTACTTTGAAGTCGTAAATCGCTGCGGGCTCTCTCGCCACCGTCGTTGATTGGTAAAACTTGAACTCGGTTCGGGCGCCTTCCTCGAAAAGCCCGCTTAGTACCGACGCGAACTCTCCGGTCGAAGTCGTCCCGCCAATCTCCATCATGCTCTTATTCGTTCTCCTGCCCCCGACTGTGATCTCGCTGTATTTCTCATGGCCGTCTTCATAAAGAACCTTGGCCGTCACAACATCAACCGGCTGAAAACCTTCCGATCTGGATTGCTCCACGTAGCGAGTTGTACTTTGCTGGCAGAGAAAATTTGGCAGCCCATTCGTGAAGCTCATCGCCCAGTCATGCGTTCGATCGATGAGCTGGTCATAGGCGTTCGTATGCTGTTTGGCTGCTGGGGCGTCGCCATTGATCGTAAAATCGACAGGACCATCTGAAGGAGGCTTGGCGGCAGCCGAGCTGCTCTTCTTCGGGGCCGTGGAGCTGCTCGCCGGACTGGTGGCCGGCGAGGAATCGTCCGTCAAGTCTGGGTTCGTCGGTTTGCCATGCCGCAACTCAGGCCGGCCCGGCGCGTCCGGCGCCTGCAAGATCGTCGGGCGTGCCATCTCTTCGTCGTCGGCCGTCGGCCTGGCTCGGGCCCCGACTGAATTGCCCTGCGTTTCAGGTGCTTCCGTGGGCGCGTCCTTTAGGAACGTTACGGTCATTGCCGTCAGAAACGCTTCATCGTCCTCGGCCGCTACTACATGGACGGTAGTCCGTGGTATCACCTTGTTGGCATCAATGTCACTTCCCGCTCGTACCCACTTAGTCGTCGGAGTGATAGTCATCGTCAGTGTCCGGCCATCTTGTGTCGCTACCAGCAGCTTTTTACCATCGTTGGAGACAGTTAGTCCGTCCGCTTCGATGGTTGGCTGCTGTTCCGTCTGCTTCTGCTTCTGGTTCTTCTTATGTCCCCTGGAGGGCAGCGAGACGCCTCCGCCGCCTAGTGGGCCACCACCGGGATACTGGCCGCCCGGGTATTGTCCCGGTGGGTACTGCCCGGGCGGCACCTGCCCGGGATATTGAAATGCAGCAAGGGGAAAAACGATCAACAGCGCGAATGCAAATCTACCCATGGACGTCTCTTTAGATGTCTCCTGCTGCCCGGCGGGTTACCAGGTTGCACACTACCACTTCAGAAGCACCAGTTCTGAACAGAATCCAGGCCCCATAGCGGCAAGAATACCCCAGGTGCCGGGTTCCGGACGGCGATTCTTCAAGAATTCTTCCAAGACGAACAACACCGAAGCCGAAGATAGATTCCCAGTCCGGCCCAGACACTCCCACGAGACATCCAGTGCTCCGTCGGGTAAGCACAAGGCTTCCTGCGTCGCCTCCAGCACCTTTGGGCCGCCCGTATGAATGACCCAGTTGCCGATGTCTGCCCGGCTCAACCCGTTATCGCCCAGGAACTCGTCAACATCTCGGCCAAGGTTTTGTCGTATCACCTCAGGCACGTCGCGGGAAAGAACGATCTGGAATCCCTTCTCGGATATATCCCATCCCATCACGCGCTCTGTATCCGGGTAAAATGTTGATCTGGTTGCGATGATGGCCGGACCAGCCGTGCCGGAGAAAGCGCTGCCTCCTACCAATACCGCTGCTGCCCCGTCGCCGAAAAGCCCCGTGCTGATGAGATTGGCTGCTGAGAAGTCCTCCTGCTGAACCGTGAGCGAGCAAAGCTCCACTGAAAGGAGAAGACAGGCCTCATTCGGAAAGGCCCGCACATAATCGGCGGCCCGCGCAATTCCTGCTGCACCCGCCACACACCCTAGCCCGAAAATAGGGATTCTCTTCATTCGCCGGTTCAAATTCATTCGATTAATGAGCCGTCCTTCAATCGACGGGCTAGCTACACCGGTGATGGAAACAAAAATGAATGCTCCGATATCTTTCGGATCGATTCCGCCGGCGCCTGTTCCCGCCTGCGTGATTGCGCGGCAAATCGCCTGTTGTCCCAGGGTCAGCGAAGTCTCGATCCAAACGTCATTCGCTTCTCCCCAGTTTTTGAAGGGATAGGAAGTCAATGGTAGAGAAAGATATCGGCCACCCACTTGCGTTGCCGCATGCAGTCTCTCCAAGATGTCGAACCGTTCGAGACGTTTACCCCAATGCTTTCGGAAAGCTTCGATCAGCACGTCTTGTGGGTAGTAGTGCGGCGGAAGTGCGCTCTCAGCGGCCAGGATTCTCATATGCGGTGTGCAGGTAATGGCATTTGAAATCGAAAACTGCGCGGTCCCTTAGAAAAATCTCGGCTTTCCGGCACGAAACATCATGAGGATCGCGAATTTTCAATCTGGGCTCTAAAGCCTTTCTTGATTCTCTCCGATAGATTCCTGGATGCATCTCCGCCAATCTCGAAATTTGCTGGTTTGCATCCTCTTGTGGGTATTCGCTGTGCCCGCCGTTTCCTTTGCCCAGCAGGTATACCTTCAAGGAATATATCGAAGGTCTCGGAAATCTGAACATAAACTCGATCGTCCAGGATCGCGCCGGGTTTCTTTGGATTGGGACCGAAAATGGGCTTTTCCGCTACGACGCATCGAGCTTCACTGAATACGGACGTTCCGAAGGACTGCCCGGCACTTTCGTTCGTGCCTTACACCTCGATCACGCGGGGCGACTCTGGGTCGGCACAACGGAGGGGCTCGCGTTTAGTCTGCACGATGGCCGCTTCCGGGAAGTTCAAATACAAAGATACCCCTCTAAACATCGCTTATGGTTCCGCCATCTCCTCCAACCAGAGCGGAAGAGTCTATGCAGTCACTCAATTTGGAGTTCTCAGGTTCACGCCCGGCGACGATGGCCGCTCTTGGAACGCAGACACCTCTAGTGTCTTCCCGCCAAGCCGGAGCCTGTGGTCCCAGCGGGCAGTCTAGCGTCTTAGCCAGGCAGGATGGATCAGTCTTGTTCGGCTGCGGTGATGGGATTTCCAGCCAATTCGGCCGGCCGCATAACAAATTTGGGTATCAAAGACGGCTTGCCGAAGGACACCTGGAGATCATTGCTCCTCAAGAAAGATGGGGAGTTATGGGCGCGTGGGTCGAAGCATGTTGCCGTTTACTCCGCTTCCCGTAAACGTTGGGAGGACCGGAGTCCGCCTGGAGTGCAGCAAGAGGAATTCGCCATGCCACTCGCGGAAGATGCTTCGGGTCATGTGTTGGCAGGTTTTGGCGCCAGCACGGGCGTATATACGGGCGGTCGCTGGGATCTGGTTTCCGCGGTGAACGGCCTTGGGGAAGGTGCTCTCAGCTCCATTTTTGTCGATCGCGATCATTTAGTTTGGCTCGGCACTCTGGGACATGGCTTGCGTAAATGGATCGGATATGGCCAGTGGGAGCAATGGACGAAAAATCAAGGCTTGCCCAACAACGAGATCTGGTCGATGGCGCGCGATGTTTTCGGCACGTTATGGGTAGGACAGCAGGCAGGCCTCAGCACGTTAGCTCCTGCCGGACACTCGTTCCTGAAGTGGCAGATGCCCGCTGAACCGGTCGGACGGTTCAGATCGCTGGCTTCTACGCCCGACGGATACATCTGGGCATCTTCCGCCGATCGGCATCTTCTTCGCATCGATCCGCGCACTCGGGCAATGCGACGCTACGCGCTGAACGGCGTCTTTCAACTGTTTACAGATCGGGGAGGCCGATTGTGGGTTCTTACGCTCAAGGACTTCTTTGTGAGCGAGGGAACCGGCCCGCAACGGGAATTCGGCAGAGTCCCGATTCCATCGAGCCATTCACAGTTGCCTTCAAATATCACGCAAGACTCCGACGGGAACATCTGGTTGTTATCCGCTACCGACCTCTTCAAATGTAAAGGCGGGATCTGGAGCCACATAGATTTGTCGGCGTTTCTTTTGGGCAGTCACCTCTCCGAGATTGCCGTTGATCGCTCGGGAGCCGTCTGGATCGACGGTGATGACACCGGAGTGTTTCGGCTGCAGTTGGCTGCAGACAGAGTAGTCAAATCTGAAAGACAGCCGGTCAACTCGAACATGATCCTCTTCATCCGAGTCGACGCTCGCGGGTGGGTCTGGTTGGGCGAAGATCAGGGCGTCCAGGTCTTTGACGGACGCTCTTGGCGGAAGTACACCGTCGAGAACGGGTTGATTTGGAACGATGTCGATGCCGAGGCGTTTTTCGAAGATGTCGATGGATCGGTGTGGCTGGGAACCAGCGGCGGTCTTTCCCATTTCCATGTACCGGCCGACAACTCGGCACTCCCGCCCCGTCCGCCGATCTTCATTGCCGCAAGCTACGGCGACAGGAACCTTCTAAAAGGTAAGCCTTATCTAAGGTGGCGAAGCAACCCCTTTACGGTCAGCCTGGCTTCGCTCGCGCTAAGAAACGAAAGAGGTATCAAGTTCCGTTACCGTCTGGTTGGCCTCGAGCCAGATTGGGTAGAGACCTCCGGACGGGAGATCCGCTACCCGGCCCTCAACCCGCACTCCTATCGTTTTGAAGCGAAGGCAGTCGACGAAGACACCGGTTTGATTTCTCCTGTCAACTCCCTCAGCTTCACCATCACGCCGCCTTGGTGGTACTCGGAGAGCTTTATCATGCTCCTGACAGCCGCTATCGTACTCCTGTCATTAGGCATCTGGCGATGGCGGGAGCACGTACTGGCCCTCCGCCGAGGAGAACTGGAGCGGTTGGTGACGGAACGCACCGACGAAATTGATCGGCGGCTAGCCGAACAAAAGCTGCTTAAAGCTGAAGCTGATCGGGCCAATCGCGCCAAGAGCGAATTTCTCGCCATGATGAGCCACGAGATCCGGACGCCGATGAACGGAGTAGTCGGGATGACCGACCTGTTGCTCGATACGCCGCTCTCGCGGGATCAACAGGAATACGTGAGCACGATTCGTGAGTCTGGGAGTGCGCTCGTCGCGATTATCAGTGACATCCTTGATTTCTCAAAAATCGAGGCGGACAAGCTCACCCTCGAATGCGCGCCGTTTGAACTCAGGGCGGTCCTCGGAGAGGCCACCCGGATTGTGGGTGAACCGCTTAGGCAAAAAGGTCTCGAACTCGTGATGAATATCGATCAGGATCTCCCGTCCTGGGTCATCGGTGATTCGGTGCGGCTCAAACAGATCCTTCTGAATCTTCTTTCGAATGCGGCTAAGTTTACCGAAGCCGGAACCATTACTGTGCGAGCCGTTCGCGAGCAGCGAAAGAAGGATGGCGCGGTTATCGTTAGACTGTCGATCACCGATACCGGGATTGGAATTGCTGAGGAAGTACAAAATCGACTCTTCCAGAGTTTCACGCAAGGCGAGAACTCGACCACCCGCAGATTTGGTGGAACAGGTCTCGGTCTTGCCATCTCGAAACGCCTGGCCGAGATGATGAACGGATCAATCGGGGTGGAGAGCGAGCCGGGTTGCGGGAGCACCTTTTGGGTGATCGTTGAGTTAGAGACCACGCAAGTTCAAGCCTTTCCGGCCCCTCAGGGCAACATCGCCTTCAAGGGCCAGGGTGGCCGCATTTTGGTGGCCGAAGACAATCCTGTCAATCAGAAGGTTATGAAGCATCTGCTATCGCGGGCGGGCTATCTGGTTGAGATTGCGGAAAATGGCGCGGAGGCGGTCGAAAAGGCCACGCAACAACAGTTGTGGGACATGATTCTCATGGACTGCCAAATGCCGGTCATGGACGGATTTGAGGCTACCAGGATCATCCGGAAAAGCGAGTCTTCAGTCCGAGTTCCGATAGTAGCAGTGACAGCTAATGCTTCGCTCGATGAACGCGAGAAGTGCCTGGCTGCCGGTATGGACGATTATTTGGCCAAGCCCGTTAGCCGCAAAGCCCTTGACGACGTGATCCAGCGCTGGATTAAGCCGGCGCAGCCAGAGACTTTGGCCAGCTAGCCCGCACGGCCAGGTTCAGAACCGCGCAAACGTAGTAAGTGCCATTTGTATTTTGCGGCGGGAATGACCCAGCCGCTCAGGGAAACCCGAACCCGAAATCCTATATCGTTCAACCACCTATCTGACGTGGTGAAAACTGCTGTCGCTCAAGAAGAAGCTCTGCAATGGCTGGCGTTGCGGATGGTGCCGGGTTTGGGAACCCTCGGGACGCTCAAATTGCTCAGAAAACTCAAATCTCCCCAGGCAATCTTTCGCGCCTCGGCGACCGAACTCGAGGCTGCCGGTCTCAGTCCCGGCGCAGGCCCGAAATGTCTCGAGCGGCTGTTCATTTGATGACGCCCTGAATCAGCAACAGAAATTGATGGCGTGCGGCGCCCAACTCCTCACTATCAACGATCCTCTCTATCCGCAGCGGCTTCGGGAGATCTTCGATCCGCCTCTGCTTCTATTCGCCATCGGTCAGATTGAGTTAAGTAGCTCTTATTGCCTTGCGGTCGTCGGTACCAGAAATCCAACCCCGTACGGTTTGGCAGCTACCGAACGGCTGAGCGCCGACCTTTCCAGAGCCGGCCTGACAATCGTAAGCGGAATGGCTCGGGGAGTCGATACTGCGGCCCATCGCGCCGCGCTTGCCGCGAATGGAACCACCGTTGCTGTTCTCGGATGCGGAGTGGATGTACTCTATCCCTCAAGCAATCGAAAGCTCTACGACGATATCGCCAAGCGTGGTCTCCTGCTGTCCGAGTTTCCTATGGAAGCTCCAGCTTTTCCCCAGAATTTCCCTGTTCGTAATCGTATCGTAAGCGGCCTTTCCCTGGGTGTCATCATTGTCGAAGGTGCGCAGTATAGCGGGTCAGCCATTACGGCCAAACTGGCGGCGGACCAGGGCCGGGATGTGTTCGCCGTTCCGGGCAACATTACTTCTAAAATGAGCTGGGGTCCCAATCTCCTGATCAAGGAGGGTGGCGCGAAACTGGTCCAGGAATGGAGCGACATCACCAACGAGCTTCCGGCAGCCGTTCGGCGGGATTTGGTCGCTCGGGCGCAACAACAAATTCCCATCGAAGAACAAAGCCCCTCCACAGCCTCCGGCGGTACTCTCGAGGAGCCGCTGAAAACGCTCGCTCGAAAGCTACTGAATTCCCTGAAAGTCGATGTCCCTCAACAGTTTGAGTCGATGGTTGAAACTTTTGACGGCGTCTCTTCATCTGAGCTGATCAGCGCCCTGTTTGACCTGGAGATGTCAGGCCTTGTAAGACAGCTTCCCGGGAAGAACTTTGTGAAGGTGTGGTAAAAGGGTAGCGTTCTTCGGGCTGGAATCTTCCGGCTGGACCTGGAATCACATTAATTAAGGTTACAGAGTAAGTAAGGTATGGCTAAATCGCTCGTCATCGTGGAATCCCCAGCGAAGGCGAAAACTATAGGGAAATACCTGGGAAAGCAGTTCGTGGTGAAAGCTTCCCTGGGACACGTTAAAGACTTGCCCAAGAATGACTTAGCGGTCGATGTGGATCGGGATTTTACACCCCGCTACGAGGTCATTGAGGGCAAAAAAAAGCTCATCGCGGAGCTCAAACAGGCGGCCAAAGGTATGGATTCTGTTTATCTGGCAGCCGATCCGGACCGCGAGGGCGAGGCAATCTGCTGGCACCTCAAGGAGGAACTGGAGCCCAAAAAGTCTGAAAAGCCTGCCATTTTTCGAGTGATGTTCAACGAAATCACTGCGAATGCGGTCAAGAAGGCTTTCGATAAACCGCTGGCTGTCAATGTCAATCTGGTTGACGCACAGCAGGCTCGGCGGGTGCTGGATCGCTTAGTAGGCTACAAAATTTCGCCTCTTCTGTGGGACAAAGTCCGTCGCGGTTTGTCCGCCGGGCGTGTGCAGACAGTCGCCTTGCGGCTCATCGTTGACCGTGAACGCGAAATCAAAGCCTTCCAGAAACAGGAATATTGGACGATCGATGTCTCGCTGAATGCCAAAAAGCCGCCAGTCCTGACGGCCCGGCTCAACAGAATCGCCGAGAACGCGCCGGAGGTCAAGGACGAGAAGACGGCCACGGGCGTCGTCACCGATCTTGAGGGTGCGAGCTACGCGGTCAAATCGGTAATTACCCGCGAGAAAAAAAGAAACCCGGTTCCGCCTTTTATTACTTCCACACTTCAGCAGGAGTCCTCGCGGAAGCTGCGCTTCAGCGTAAAACGGACCATGATGCTGGCCCAGGGGCTCTACGAGGGCAGGGAACTGGGCAAGGAAGGCGCGGTCGGCCTTATCACCTACATGCGCACGGATTCGACCCGTGTCTCAGAAGACGCTCTGGCGGAGGTTCGGAGTATGATCGGCGAGCGCTATGGCGCCAATTATCTGCCTGCTTCGCCGAACGTCTATAAAACCAAGAAAGACGCGCAGGATGCCCACGAAGCAATTCGTCCGACATCTGCCTTGCGAACGCCCGAATCGGTTGAGAAGTTTCTCGCCGAGGACGAGCTGAAACTTTACCGGCTCATTTGGATGCGCTTCATCGCATCGCAGATGAATCCTGCTTTGCTCGATCAGACGACAATCGACATCAATGCTCTCGGCAAGAGCAAAACAGCGTATGTTTTCCGCGCCACCGGCAGTGTCCTGAAGTTTGATGGCTTTCTGAAGATTTACGAAGAAGGCAAAGATCAGAGGGACGATGACGATGAAGATCTCAAACACAAACTGCCTGCTGTAACCGAAGGCGAAGCTCTGCGTTTCAAGGAAATTCATCCTGAGCAGCACTTCACCGAACCTCCTCCTCGTTACAATGAGGCCACTCTGGTCAAAAAGCTGGAGGCCGACGGCGTAGGCCGCCCCTCTACCTATGCTTCCATCCTGACCACGATTCAGGAACGCGAGTATGTGAAAAAGGAAAGCGGCAAGTTCAATCCAACCGAGCTCGGCATGGTGGTGGCGGACCTGCTGCTGGAAAATTTCAGTGACCTCTTCGATGTCAAGTACACGGCTCGCATGGAAGAAGAGCTGGACGAAATCGAAGAAGGCAAGATCGAATGGCGCGTCGCGATGGCCGACTTCTACGGCCGTTTCCAAAAGGATCTGGCACACGCCGAGCGCCACATGACGGACATCAAGCGGATGGAGAAGCCCACGGATCTCATCTGCGAGAAGTGCGGCAAACCAATGGTCATCAAGTGGGGCAAGCACGGCAGCTTCGTCGCCTGCACCGGCTACCCGGAGTGCACCAATACGCGCGAAGTGGCCGTAGAAACACCCGAGGGAGAAAAGGGCGCCTTCGGCGAGCAGGATGAAACCGAATATTGCGAGAATTGCGGCCGTCCGATGGTGCTCAAAAAGGGCCGCTTCGGCCAATTCTACGCCTGCTCCGGATATCCGGACTGCAAAACCACCAAGCAGATCGGCGGCGAGCAGCGGAAGGACGTGGCGCTAGAGGAAAAATGCCCGCAATGTGACAGCAATCTTGTCCAGAAGTTCGGCCGCTATGGTGAGTTCATCGCTTGCAGCAACTACCCGAAATGCAAATACGTGAAGCAAAAAACAATCGGGGTCCCATGTCCGAATTGTTCACAGGGCGAAGTGGTGGAGCGGCGCTCGAAACGCGGCAAGACCTTCTACGGTTGCAATCGTTATCCCGAATGCGACTTCGTTGCCTGGGGCAAACCCATCGCCGAGAAATGCCCGGATTGTGGCAGTAGTTATCTCATCGAAAAGTATTTGAAAGCGGGCCCTGTAGCGCAATGCCCAAACGCGGAATGCAAATACAAACATCCGCTGGAGTTGCCCGCTGAATCGAGCGTCGCCTGAATCGCGTTCTATATTGAGGGAGCGCAAAGGACACGGATGCGTGCCGCCAAACAGGAGAAGAACTCGCTTGCGCTTCGGGCGGCACGCCCAACACCGTGTCCGTTTTGCGCGCGTTCCTCAAAAGCGAAGAAATTCCTTTCCTAGCTCTCTATGGCCGACACTGTAGCGGAACGAATCCGCCTCGCTGAATCCGAAGCACGACAGAAGCATTGGAAGCGGTGGGGGCCTTACCTGGCAGAACGAGCGTGGGGGACCGTTCGAGAGGACTATAGTCCCAATGGCGATGCCTGGAACTATCTGCCTCACGATCACGCGCGTTCCCGCGCCTATCGCTGGACTGAGGACGGAATCCTCGGGATCTGCGATAACCATCAATATCTCTGTTTTGCGCTCGCCCTCTGGAACGGCAAAGATCCAATCCTCAAAGAGCGGCTTTTCGGATTGACCGGACCACAAGGAAACCATGGAGAAGACGTTAAAGAGGTCTACTATTATCTGGATGCCACTCCGACCAATTCCTACCTGAAGGGTCTCTACAAATATCCCCAGGCTGCATTTCCCTACTCTCAGCTCGTAAACGAAAATGCCAAACGCACCCGGCAACAACCCGAATTCGAGCTACACGAGACCGGAGTTTTCGATGAGAGCCGTTACTTCGACGTGTTCGCCGAGTACGCCAAGCAGGAGGTCGATGACATTCTCATTCGCGTCGAGATTGTGAACCGTGGCCCCGAAAAGGCCCCTTTGACCTTTCTGCCCACGCTCTGGTTTCGCAACATCTGGGCTTGGAATAAAGACTTCGATCAGTCAACCCGGCCCAAGCTAAGCAAATCGTCCGAAGGTACTGTTTCGGCGATTCACCCTAACCTCGGCAATTTCACGCTCCAGGTTGATGGGAAACCGGAACTGCTTTTCACTGAGAACGAAACAAACACGCAGCGCATTTGGGGTTGGACCGGCCGAAATTCCTATTACAAAGATGCCTTTCATGAGTACGTTGTGGATGCTACGCAGACTGCCGTTAATCCGCGCAGCGAAGGCACCAAGGCATGCGCAGTCTATCGGCTGGAGTTGGACCCCGGTCAGCAGGCTACGTTCCACTTTCGGCTGAGTAGAGAGGGCCAGCCGGAACTGGCGCGCGAAACTTGGGAAGGAGTTTTTGCCGCACGGCTCAAGGAAGCCGATGAGTTCTATCAGGGTTTAGCCGACGATCTTGCGCCGGAGCCGAAGCAAGTGCAGCGCCAGGCATTCGCCGGAATGTTCTGGAGTAAGCAGTATTATCACTACGTCGTCGATGTCTGGCTCAAGGGCGATGACACCATGCCTCCGCCTCCCGTTGAACGGCTGAAGGGGCGTAACCACAAATGGGACACGCTCTTCAACGAGGACGTTATCTCGATGCCGGATAAGTGGGAATACCCGTGGTATGCGGCTTGGGATCTTGCGTTTCACATGGTGGCAATTGCGCCCGCCGATCCCGATTTCGCCAAAGAGCAGCTCGCGCTATTCCTGCGTGAGTGGTACATGCATCCTAACGGACAAATTCCGGCATATGAATGGAATTTCGGTGATGTGAATCCGCCCGTCCATGCCTGGGCAGTATGGCGTGTTTTCAAAATCGATCAGCGGATCAAGAACAAACCTGATCGTCCGTTTCTCGAGAGCGCTTTTCACAAGCTGCTGATGAACTTTACCTGGTGGACCAATCGCAAAGATTCGGAAGAGAACAACATCTTCGAAGGCGGTTTTCTCGGCCTTGACAATATCGGAGTCTTCGATCGGAATGCCACGCTGCCCGGCGGCTGGGTCCTTGAACAATCCGACGGCACCAGTTGGATGGCCATGTACTGCCTGATGATGTTGGAGATGGCTCTTTATCTTGCCGAAGCCGAACCGGTATACGCGGATATCGCGAGCAAGTTCTTCGAGCATTTTTTGTACATTGCCGATGCCATTAATCATCACGGAGGTGACGGCTTATGGAATGAAGAAGACGGCTTCTACTACGATCGTCTTCTGAGCAAAGACGGTAAGTCCATTGCCCTCAAACTTCGTTCTCTGGTGGGGCTGGTGCCGCTGTTTGCCGTGGAAACTCTGGATTCAGCAGCACTGAGCCGGCATCCGGGTTTTCAGAAGCGAATGAACTGGTTCGTTGAGAATCGGCCCGATCTGACCTCCGGCTTGGCCTCGCTGACGGAGACCGGCATAGGCCAGCGCCGCTTGCTTTCTTTGGTAAACCCGGATCGGCTGAGACGTATTCTGCAGCGTCTCTTTGACGAATCGGAGTTTCTCTCGCCTTTCGGCATTCGTTCGATGTCGCGCTATTATGCCGAGCATCCGTACGAGATCTCGCTCGAGACGACACATCGTGTCGCTTATGAACCGGCCGAATCGCAGACCAACATGTTCGGAGGAAATTCAAATTGGCGAGGACCCATCTGGTTCCCTATGAATTTCCTGATCATCGAAGCCTTGCAGCGCTTCGACTACTACTACGGCGATTCCGTCGCCGTTGAATTTCCGAGCGGCTCCGGCCAGAAGATGTGCCTTGCAGAGATCGCGGCGCAGCTATCGAGACGCTTAGGAGCTTTGTTCCTGCCGGCGAAAGATGGCAGCCGCCCCATCTATGGCGACGATAAGCTCTTTCAAACTGATCCCAATTTTCAGCCCTACCCCTTGTTCTTCGAGTATTTCGACGGCGACAACGGCAAGGGGCTGGGGGCCAGCCACCAGACTGGCTGGACCGGACTGGTGGCAAAACTGATGCAGCAGAGTGGCGCGACAACTCTTTCTGACGCTACACTGACTATTACGGAACCACGACCTAAGGGAGTGGACTGGGAAGGAATATCGCATGATACAGGTGGAAATCAACGGCCAGCCCAGGAAATTTGAAGGTGACGGTGAAATGCCGCTGCTCTGGTATCTGCGCGACGAGCTCCAACTCACTGGTTCGAAGTTTGGCTGCGGCATGGGGCTGTGCGGCGCATGCACTGTGCATGTAAACGGTGAAGCAGCCCGGAGTTGCCTCACGCCGATGCGCACTCTCGCCGGCAAAGAAGTGGTTACCATCGAAGGTCTGGACGAGCACGGCGCGCATCCATTACAAGAGGCCTGGGAACAAGTGAACGTCCCGCAATGTGGGTATTGTCAGAGCGGGCAGATCATGCAGGCCGCGGCTTTGCTGCGATCCAAGCCAACTCCCACCGATCACGATATCGACGAAGCCATGCAGGGCAACATCTGCCGCTGCGGCACGTATCAGCGTATCCGCAAAGCCATCAAACTGGCGGCTGGGGTAAGAGCATGAGCGAAGTGAAAGCAGCTTCCCGGCGCGATTTCCTCGGCGGTATCTTTTCCGCGGGCGCATTGGTCCTCGGAGCGCGCGTGGTTTCCGCGCGCGGCACGTCGAGCGAGCCCGATGTTACGAAACCTGCCTGGAATCCGGACGTCTACCTGGGACTGGAGACCGATGGATCAGTGGTTATTGTCGCGCACCGTTCGGAGATGGGAACCGGCGTTCGCACATCCTTGCCGATGGTGGTAGCCGACGAGCTCGAGGCGGATTGGTCGCGTGTTCGAGTGGAACAGGCGCTCGGCGATGAGAAGTACGGTTCGCAGGATACCGACGGCTCGGCTTCGATCCTCGATTTCTACGGACCAATGCGCCAGGCCGGCGCCACGGCTCGTCTCATGCTGGAACGCGCGGCCGCAGAACAGTGGAAAGTGTCACCCGCCGAATGCCAGGGCCGCAATCATCAGGTTGTACACACTGCTTCTGGACGCAAGTTGTCGTACGGCGAGCTGGTTGCGGCAGCCTCCAGACAGCCCGTCCCCGCCAAGGCCGAGTTGCGGTTCAAATCGCCAAAAGATTTCCGCTACATCGGGAAGGGCGTACCAGGAGTCGACCTCAAAAAGGTTTGCACCGGACGCGGCATGTACGGGTTCGACGCCCGCGTGCCGGGAATGGTTTACGCATCCATCGAACGTGCCCCGGTGCTCGGAGGGAAGCTGAAGAGCTTCGACGATAGCGTGGCTAGGCAGGTTGCCGGAGTGCAGCAAACGGTCTTGATTGAAAGTGCCAAACCACCATACGGTTTTCAGGCACTCGGTGGCGTCGCCGTGATTGCCAATAACACTTGGGCGGCATCGCAAGGGCGCAAAAAACTGAAGATCGAGTGGGAAGACGGTCCGCATGCAATCTTTCAATCGGATTCCTACAAGAAGATGCTCGTGGAACGAGCTCACCAACCGCAGAAAGTAGTGCGGGTAGCCGGTGATGTAGATAGCGCCTTTTCACATGGATCGAAGATCGTCGAGGCCACCTATTACACTCCGCTCCTGGCGCACGCGCCGATGGAGCCGCCTGCCGCGGTCGCCGAATATCGCGCGGGCAAGGTGGAGATCTGGACGGCCACACAAAATCCTCAGGAAGTTCAGAAGACTGTGGCTGGCGCGCTGGGCATCAAGACCGGCGATGTCCGCTGCCACGTCACGCTGCTCGGAGGCGCCTTCGGGCGCAAGTCGAAACCCGACTACGTAGCCGAAGCGGCCATTCTTTCGAAGAAGATTGGCAAGCCGGTAAAGATCTCCTGGACGCGCGAAGAAGATATTCACTTCGATTACTATCATTCGACTTCGGCGATGTATTTCAAAGCCGCTCTCGATCGTTCGGGTAAGCCAGTCGCGTGGCTGCAGCGCACTGTTTTTCCGCCGATTGGTTCAACCTTCGACAGTAAAACGGTGTACGCGGAAACCGGGGATCTCGAGCAAGGTTTCACCGATATGCCGTTTGATGTTCCGCACATTCGCGCGGAGAATGGTCCCGCCGAAGCTCATCTGCGTATTGGTTGGCTGCGCTCGGTAGCGAACGTCTATCACGCATTTGGTGTTCAATCGTTCATCAATGAATTGGCGCAAAGCGCCGGCAAAGATCCGGCGGAGTATTGGCTGGAATCTCTCGGTGCTCCCCGCCATATCGACTTCAAGGCACAGAAGGCGGAGTACGGCAATTACGGCAAGCCGCTTGATCAATTTCCGGTCGATACCGGCAAGCTGCGTCGGGTGGCCGAGCTCGCGCTCGAACGTTCGGGCTGGGCCAATAAGAAGCCGGGCGCCGGTCGAGGCTGGGGCTTCGCCGCCCATCGCAGTTTTCTCACGTATGTGGCGGCCGTCGTCGAGGTGGAAGTGGATCACAACGGCAAGCTGCGCATCCCACGCGTAGACCTGGCGGTTGATTGCGGCCGCGTAATTAATCCCGACCCGCTAAAAGCGCAGTTTGAGGGTGCGGCCGTATTCGGCGCAAGCATCGCTCTGATGGGCGAAATCACCGCCGCCGACGGCCGTGTACAACAGGGAAATTTCAATACGTACCCCGTGGCGCGCATCAACGAAGCTCCCTACGAGACGCACGTCCACGTGATTGCTAGCGAAGAACCGCCTACGGGAGCGGGCGAACCCGGAGTGCCGCCCATGTCGCCCGCAATTTGCAACGCCGTCTTTGCCGCTACCGGCAAGCGGATTCGCGAGCTGCCTCTCAAAAAACAGAAATTGGTTTAGGACTGGTTCAGGAGCCTGTACCGGCGGACTCCGCCGATGCCTGCCAAACCGAGCGCCAGCAGAAAAACTGAGCCGGGTTCGGGCGTGATGTTCTTTTGAACCGTCAGACTAACGATGCCATTTGTGGTGTCGTAGTCCAGTGCGTACTTTTCGTGGCCTCCATCGAAGACCAGGCCTTCCACCTTCGAAAAGGTGCCTGTGAACGGAGTATATGACAATATATCGAAAACCGTGCCGACCGGCTTGGCGCCGTCGCCGAGCATGATATCGAGAGTCCCGTTCAGTGATGCAGCCTGCCCGCCGATCGGTGTGCCGGCGAACTCCAGTATGCCGTTGGCCAGTTGGTCGTACCCCCCGCTCCAGCCGGGACCGCTCCCGATCCGACGACGAATTCACCACCGGAACCAATATTGATTAGGCTGCCTGCAGCCAAAAAAGTTCCGGTGGTCAGCGTACCAACGGTCGGAGTGGCGTTACCAAACTCGAAAGCGATCAGACTGCCGTAATTTTCCAGGGTTTGGAGCGTCGTGGTAGTGCCGTACTCAAACGTCGCGGTACCGTAATTGACGAGCCTTTGCGCACTCAGTTGGGAGGGAAGGGCCACTTGGCCGAAATAACCCGGCGGCAGGTCGTTGAGATTCAGCATGCCATTCGCCTGATTGGTAAGAGTTCCCGAAACGTTCAGGGTACCTCCTTGTCCAGGGGTGGAAGGAAAGGGCGAGACGCCTACTGTGAGGTTGCCGGAGTTAGAGAGATTTCCGTTGATCGCGACGATGTTTTGAACTGGTGGGTTCGAGCTGCCGATCGCGAAAGTACCGGAATTGGTCAAGGTTCCCCCGCGAGGGGTCATAACAGCGGGACTCTCGAGATTAAGGCTCCCATCGATCTTGGTCAAGTTCTGAAAGCCGCCGAAAGCTCCTTCAACCAGCCAGGAAGAACCGGTCAGGATATGGGTGACTCCAGATCCTCCCACACCCACCGAGGAACCTAGCGAGATTTGGATACTTCCCTTATTGATAAGGGAGCCGAAGTGTCCATAGCCTACGGCGAACTGGTTTATCGGCTGATCGCCAAAGCCAAATGTAAGCGTGCTGCTATTGGTAAATGTGCCTCCAACAGAAATAGCGCCCGGCGCCGATGGGCTATTACCCCCCAGGAGTTGCATCGAGCCGGAATTTGTGAAATTGCCGGCCGCAGACAGTGCTCCACTCATAACGAAGCCGCCGGGATTGGTGACATTTCCTCCGAAAGTGAGCGAATCACCAATTCCTCCAGGGAATGCCAGGCCGCCGCCCGAAAAATTGTCCAGATTCATGTTGCCGCGGTTGACCGTCAAAGTCAGGTCATACACCGGGTACGGAAAAGCGGAATCACCGCCTAAGTAAACGCTCCCTCCCGAGCCGAAGGTCATGGTATTGACAGTGGCATTGATATCCAGATTCGGTTGTCCACTATTAATAACCACGCCATAGGATTGGTGCGGAGTGTTGTTGGGAACGCTTGCAGGGATCCAGTTCGTCGAATTGCTCCAGTTCCCAGTACTGCCGTTCCAGGTAGAAATGGTATCCGCGAAGGCGCTTGAGGCGACCAACCAGCAGATAGACAGGAATGCAACGCAGGAGTTCCCACGAAGCGACGTCATGGTAACAACCTCCCGGTTCCGCTTGCCGCGGAGTCTGCGCGATTATATATCAGAATTGATCCTACGAACGAGAAATGCTCGGAGAAACTGAATGGCCTCTGGCGGTTCTCTATGTTGCGTGCTGCTGGATGAAAACGGACGTGAGCTGTCTGACGGTGTCACGGCTCCGGACCTGACCGAGAAGCAACAACAGGAAGCCGAGGACCGGACTTCCGTCAGCGCTATCGTCGTTCACGAGGCGATTCGCTACGACGGCGAGGAGGAGTTGAACCGCCCGACCTCGGCACTGGCGTGGTCGGGACTCGCTGCCGGCATGTCGATGGGCTTCTCGCTGGTTGCTCAGGCACTCCTAAGGGCTTACCTGCCGGACCATCCTTGGCGGCCTTTACTCGTGAGGCTTGGCTATCCGCTGGGCTTCCTGATCGTCATCATCGGGCGGCAGCAGCTCTTTACCGAGAACACACTAACGGCGATTATTCCGCTGTTGGCGCGCCGGAATCTTGGCACATTGGTCCAGGTGATGCGGCTTTGGGCGGTCGTGTTGGTCGCGAATCTGGTTGGCGCTCATCTGTTCGCCTGGGTGGTGGGTAACACACCCATGTTCAATCACGATGTGCAGCACGCAATGCTCGAGCTCGCGAAGGGCGCCGCCAACGTCACATTCGGCGCTGCTATTCTGCGGGGAATTTTTGCCGGTTGGCTCATCGCGATGGTGGTATGGATGCTGGCGGCCATCGACTCGGACCGGGTCGCCGTGATTGTGATCTTGACCTACGTCGTTGGACTCGCCGAATTAACCCACATCATTGCAGGTTCTGTCGAGGTACTATTTCTCGTGATGGTCGGTGCGCGAAGCTGGATCAGCGTGGCCTGGGGATACCTCGTGCCTACTCTGATTGGCAACATCCTCGGAGGCGTCTCACTCACGGCAGCCGTCAACCACGCCCAGGTAGTTGCCGGAATGAATAAGAAACAGAAATCGTCAACGGAACCGCGACGGTGACGGAGCGAGTAACTGACGCCCTGCGGTTGCCTCCTAAGAACTCCGCTCGGTAACCAGATCCAGTATCGAGTGCAGCGCGCGCCGCGCCTCGCTCGACGGAAACGTCAACAGAATAGTGCGCGATTTCTCTGTGAAGTGACGCGCTCTATCATAAGCACGCCCCACCGCCTGATGGCGGTCGAGTACCTGGACAATCCGCATGAACGGAACTTGCTCGTAGCTGCCCTCGTTCATTACCGTTTCCACAATTCGCCGCTCTTCCTCGGAAGCGTTCTCGAGCGCATAGATCATCGGTAGCGTCACTTTGCCTTCCCGCAGGTCATTGCCGGCCGGCTTGCCCAGGATCTTCTCGCTCGAGGTGAAATCGAGAATGTCATCCACCAGTTGGAACGCCATGCCGAGATTCCACGCGAATTCGCGCAGATTCGACTCTATTGCCTCGTCCGCGCTCGCCGCCTTTGCTCCTAGAGCGGCGCACGCCGAAAACAGGCCAGCGGTTTTCCGGTCCACCAATTCCATGTAGTCGGCTTCGGTGATGTCGATGCGATGCAGCCGTTCGAGTTGTAAAAGTTCACCTTCTACCATCGATTGGGTCAGCGAAATCAGTACGTCGAGGATGTGAAAATTCCGCTCTCGCACGGCGAGTTGGAAGGCCTGCATATACAGCCAATCACCCGCCAAGACCGAGACGTGATTGCCCCAAACCACATTTGAGGCGGGGCGCCCACGCCGCGACTTCGCAATATCAATAACGTCGTCATGCACCAGCGTTGCAGTGTGGATCATCTCGACTACCGCGGCGAGCCGGCGCGCACAATCGTTCGAAGGGCCAAACAGCCGATTGCATAGCAATAGTAAAGCCGGGCGTAGGCGCTTGCCACCGCCAGCTTGCAGATACTGATTGATTGTCGTGATCGTTTCGATGGATGCCGCAGATTCGATGCCGATTTCTTGCTCTACTGCCAGCAGATCGGACTTAACCAGTTCGAATGCCTCGCGGGCCGAGACGGATTGCCGGATCTTGCTGAACATGTTTCTCTGAATTCTGCGGCAGACCTCAGTTTAGCTGGTGGTCTGGTCCAGTCTTTGCGGGCAAAGGTATCTGGAATACCTGCATGAAGTTCCGTGTCGTCTCGTCTGCCAGCTCTTCAGGGGATAAATGCTGGATCTCCGCAAGGAGCTTTGCAGTGTGCGCGACAAAAGCAGGCTCGTTCCGTTTACCGCGGTGAGGAACAGGCGCGAGGTACGGCGAATCGGTCTCAATCAGCAGCCGGTCGAGCGGTGTGATCCGGGCAGCTTCGCGAACGGAAGTAGATTTAGGAAACGTAGTCACGCCCCCGAAAGCGAGATAGAAGCCCAGGTCTATGCATTCGCGAGTCTGCTGTTCGTTGCCAGTGAAGCAGTGCAGCACGCAGGGCAAGCCGGTACTGGCCCAATGCGTACGGAGCGCGTCGAGTGTGTCCGTCCAGGCGTCACGAGTATGGATTACGACAGGCATCCGAGCTGCTGAAGCGATAGCAAGCTGCTGAATGAACACCGGAAGCTGTTGTTCTTTGGGAACACCCCAGTGATAATCCAACCCGATCTCACCTATCGCTACGACTTTAGGATGCGCCAGCAAGCGCTTCAGATGTTCAAAAGTGTGATCGTCGGTTTTCGCGGCATCGTTTGGGTGAACACCAACCGTCGCATAGATCGAGGGCCACTCATCGGCTAGCCGAACGGCAGCTTCGAGATCGGGCGGCCCGTCGCCGGTCCCGATCGCGAGCATGTATTCGACGCCGGCCGCATGCGCACGCTCGATGACCGCGCCACGGTCTTCGGCAAACTGCGCGTCGTCCAGGTGACAATGAGAGTCGACGAGCTTCACCGTTACTTCAGGCGCGCCCCGGATCTTATCTCTTCCTGAAATCCGGCAAGCACAGGTGCTTCGCCTGCGAGACTCGCTGCGACAATCATGCCTTGCGAGGTAAGGCCGCGTAGTTTGCGAGGTTCCAGGTTGGCGACGATGATAACCTTGCGTCCTATAAGCTGTTCCGGCTTATACGCAAGTGCAATACCAGCCACGATCGTACGCGGTTCTGCCTCGCCGATGTCGACCTTCAGATGCAGTAGTTTATCGGCGCCCTTTACTCGCTCGGCCGACTTCACTTCGCCCACGCGCAGATCGACCTTTGCGAAGTCGTCGATGGAAATGGTGCTGGCGATGGGCACTAAGTCGGGAGAGGAGTGATCCGGCTCCAGAGTCTTACCCATCAGTGCAGCCTGGCGCTTCTTCTCGATCTCTTCGAGCTCTTGCATCTTCTGGACTGCCGCCTTCGTATCCAGCCGGGGAAAGACAGGTGCGATTGCGCCTATCTTCTGACTGCCCTTCAGCCCACTCCAGACCAGCGAATTGGCCCCAGTCTCGTCGAGCGTTTGCACAAAACCGAGTTGACGCCAGATCTCTTCAGTCGAGTGTGGCAGCACCGGATACGCCAGCACGCAGGTTATGCGCAAAGCCTCTGCCGCTGTGTACAAGGTTTCATCAAGCTTGTTTTGTGCTTGAGGTGACTGTTCTTTCGCCAGCTTCCACGGCGCTCGCTCGACAATGAATTTGTCAACTGCTGAAATGACGCTCCAGATCTGCTCTAACGCCCGCGAAAACTCGAATTTATCGTAAGCGTCCGTGGCGGCTCGCGCTGCGGCTAGCGTGGTGTCGGCGATCGTTCTGTCGCCCTCACTCGCCGGGATAACTCCTTCGCGATACTGCTGAATCATGGCCAGCGTGCGGCTGGCCAGATTCCCCAATCCATTCGCCAGATCGGAATTGTAGCGGCCCACCAGCGCATCGAAGCTGAAGCTGCCGTCTTGTCCGAACACAATCTCGCGCAGCAGGAAATAGCGAAGGGCGTCCACTCCCATCACGTCGACGATCGGCGAGGGCCGCACAATATTGCCCCGCGACTTGCTCATTTTGTCGTTCTCAAAGAGCAGCCATCCGTGCGCAAAGACTCGTTTCGGCAGCGGCCATCCCGCCGCCATCAGAAAAGCCGGCCAATACACGGCGTGAAAACGCAGGATCTCTTTGCCGATCAGGTGCAGATCCGCCGGCCAGCGGTCTTCGCCTTCTACCGCGGTGAAATATGTCATCAGCGCGTCGAACCAGACATAGAAAACATGCGCCGGATCGCTCTCTACCGGAATGCCCCATGTGATGCTGGTTCTCGTGATGGAGAGGTCCGAAAGACCCTGCTTAACGAAAGCAAGAACTTCGTTGCGCCGAATCTCAGGTCCAATGAAGTCGGCATTGGCGTCGTAAAATTCGAGCAGGCGATCAGTAAACGCAGAAAGCTTGAAAAAGTAATTCTCTTCCGTAACTTCCTCGTACGGCTTGCCGGTTTCCGGATCGATATCACCCGGCTTAGCATCATTAACAAACGATTCACTTACGACTGCATAAAGTCCCGTGTAAGTGCCTTTGTAAATGTAGCCATTCTTCTTACATGCCTCGAAGAGCTTGTTGACTAACTTCGCGTGTTTCGGCGAGGTGGTCCGTTCGAAGCGGTCAATCCGGAGATCGAGCTTCCGCCATTGCTCGCGGAATTCGCTCGAGATCAAATCGACGAACTCTTCGGGAGTCTTGCCTTGCGCCTTGGCCGCCCGCTCTACCTTGGTGCCATGTTCGTCGGTACCCGAAGTGAGGACAACGTCGTAACCCTGCATGCGCCTGAAGCGCGCGATAGCTTCCGCTGCGATGGTCGTGTATGCATGACCGATGTGCGGCGCAGCGTTGACGTAATAGATAGGAGTTGTGAGGTAATACTTGCCTGAGCTCATCAAGAGTTTTGTTGTTTTCGGAAAGCGTCGCCGGCTTCGGCGATCACCGTGCGAAGCGGGACGCCACAAGATACCGCGAGACTTCGGCAGTCATCGAACTCGGGCGCGAAGCCGCCTCCTTCGGTATACTTCACGCGCACTCCCCCGTACACGGTTTCGACTTGCGCAAACTGCCGGGCAAGCACGCGGCGATCGGCCGGATGCGTACGGATACCGAGTGTCGTGGTTTCGGCGAAGAGGATTCCGGCGAGATTCTCCGCTGTTTCGGGCGCGGCGATTACGGACACCATCGTTCCCGGCCTGTTCTTCTTCATTAATACCGGTGTCAATGTCACATCGAGTGCGCCTGCGGCGAATAACCGCTCCATGGCGTAACCGAGCACTTGCGGCGAGGAGTCGTCTATATTCGCTTCGAGAACAGTCACAGTAGTGGCCTCGTTCATTTCAGTTCGCTCGCCAATCAGCACGCGCAATACATTCGCCTGTTGCGGAAACTCTTTGTCGCCGGCGCCGAAGCCCTGAGAAAGTACGCGAACAGCCGGCAAGGCACCAAATCCTGTTGCGAGCGTCGTGATGAGTGCCGCACCGGTGGGAGTCGTCAGCTCCGACTGCGGGCCTGCGGCATAAACTGGGGCGCTCTTGAGCAATTCGGCGGTGGCGGGTGCGGGCACCGGCAGCACGCCGTGCTCCGTGTTCACCGTTCCACTACCGACATTGATTTGCGAGCTGTAAATTTCGTCGATGCCCAGCAGATCGAGCGCCACGCACGCGCCCACCACATCGGAGATCGAGTCCACCGCGCCCACTTCATGGAAATGCACTTTCTCAATCGCCACGGCGTGCGACTTTGCTTCCGCTTCACCGAGCCTGCGAAAGACGGCCAGGGCATTCTCCTTCGTCTTTGCGGAAAAGGCGCCGTTTTCAATGATCTTTTCGATGTGCGGCAGATGCCGGTGTTTCTTCTGTTCCGAGAACTGGACCGAAAACTTAGAGGCCGCAATCCCCTTGCGCTTGGTTTTCTCTACCCGGTACTCTGCTTCGAGCTGCAGGCTCTTTAACGCCGTTTCGAGCGCCGTCCAATCGGCGCCGGCATCAAGCAGCGCACCTACAGTCATGTCGCCGCTGATACCCGAAAATGCGTCGAAATAGCAGATTTTCATGGAGAAAGGCGCGGCAGCCCGGCCGCCTGGAAGCTAAACAACCAGTTTACAGGGCGCCTGTTGTTGATGCTAGGATCAAGCAGAGGTCATGAGCACTGTTCTGGCGCATGCCGCTTATCATCTGGAATTGATTGATGGCCGGGAGATCGAAAAGCCGTCGCCGAAAGATCTCCACGCCATCATTCAAGGTTATCTCCAGATCGCCCTTGCATCGATCCTCTCACGCGCGAAATTTCGCATTTTGCCTGAGTTGAATGTCCTGTGTGGAGCGAATCGTGAAGATCGTCTCGTACCCGATATTACGGTGGTGCCGCGAAACGCAACGTATCGCGATGGCGATCTGCTCGATCCCGCCATCCTATGCGTGGAAATACTTTCTCCCGGACAAGCGCTTTCCAACCTTTTTGACAAAGCCGAGCGATTGCTCGCAGCCGGAACACCTGCCTGTTGGATAATTTGGCCTGAACGCCGGCAGGCTTGGATTTATCGGCAGGATGCTATGCATGAAGCTATTGAATGCCTCAGTGCGGATTCGGAAGATGGGCAGCTTAAGGTAAACCTGGCTCATATGTGGGCCGAACTCGACTAGCACGAAAGCTTTCCGTTTTCCTGCCTTCTGTCTCCAGTCAATAGCTCTCTCGCTTTCTTCACATCCGCCAGCGCCTGCTCCGTTGTTCCGGCGAGTGCCGTCAAGTGGCCCATCTTCCGCCCCGGCCGGGCGTCCAGTTTGCCATACAGATGCAGCTTTACGTTCGGGATAGCGGCCGCTGCGGCCCATTCCGGTTCACTCTTCTCCCACAGGTCTCCTAATAAGTTCGCCATGGCGGCAGGCGTTAATTGCGTGACCGCTCCGAAGGGCAATGCGCAAACCGCCCGCAATTGCTGTTCGAATTGGCTGGTGACGTTAGCGTCAAAGGTGAAGTGACCCGAGTTGTGCGGGCGCGGCGCGAGTTCATTGATCAGCAACTCGCCATTTTTCCCGACGAAGAACTCGACACATAACACTCCCACGACTTCGAGTTTGTCCAGGACCGCCCGCGCAATCTCAACTGCCTCTAGCACAACATGGGCAGGCACTCGCGCCGGTGCGATCGAAATATCCAGAATGCCGTTTTCGTGACGATTTTCGATCGCTCCAAAGTGAATGAAATCACCCCTCACGGAGCGCGCCGCCACCACCGAAATCTCACGCTCGAATTCGACGAACGCCTCCAGGACGGCTTCTTGCTCGCCTACGGCCCGCCATGCTGAATCGAACTCTGTGGAGTTATAGATACGAAACTGGCCTTTGCCGTCGTAACCGAAGCCTGCGGTTTTGAGAATGGCCGGAAGGCCGATTTCGCAGGCTGCTCGTTCCAAAGCCTCGCGTGTGGCAACCCTTCGGAAGGGCGTTAGCGGGAACCCGTTGTTCGCCAGAAATGTTTTCTCGCGTAAGCGATGCTGGGTAATGTGAAGCACATGGCCGCTTGGTCGAACCGGAGCGCACCGGGCCGCGGCCGCCGCCGTTTCTGCCGGAACGTTTTCGAACTCGAACGTCACGACCGACACACCGCCGGCAAATTGGCAGATAGCGTCCAGGTCTTCGTAAGGCGCTTTGATTTCTAAATCGGCGACTTGTCCGGTAGGCGTGTCTTCATCAGGCGAAAGCGTATGTACTCGGTACCCCATGCGCCTGGCCGCAATAGCGAACATACGTCCGAGTTGACCGCTGCCCAGAACACCTATGGCGCTACCTGGCAGAATGGGTTCGGGCGATTTGCGCAGCGTCACGGAACTTGATCTTGCAGAACTGTTTCGGTCTGCTCTTCGCGCCACTTGTTCAGGCCCTGACGGATCACCGGGTAGCTATTTCCCAGAATTGCGGCCGCGAGCAAACCAGCATTTACTGCGCCCGCTTTGCCGATCGCCAGCGTACCGACCGGAATTCCGGCCGGCATCTGCACGATCGAGAGCAGGGAATCCACGCCATTCAGTACACTGCTCTTGATCGGCACGCCCAGAACGGGAAGCGAAGTATGCGCCGCCACCATCCCGGGCAAATGTGCCGCCCCGCCGGCCGCCGCAATAATCACCTCCAGGCCCCGTCCTTCCGCCGTCTTTGCATATTCGGTCATCCAGTCCGGCGTACGATGGGCCGAGACGATGCGGCACTCGTGCGGTATCCCCAATTTCTGGAGTGTCTCACTTGTGTGCTGCATCGTTTCCCAATCCGACCGGCTACCCATGATCACTCCGACGAGCGCCTTGTTCGGGTGGGCAGCCTGCGTGTCGTTCATGCTTGCGCCTCACTCTCCCTGCGAAGCAACGAAGCCTTTTTGCCCGTCGAAGGTGTAGAGGTTTTCGATCTTGATGAAATCGAGGCCGGCTTTCTGCAGCCCGTCGAGCAGCTTGACGATCTGGCCGTGCGTTACAGGACCGTTTTCCTTTTCGGCCATAAATCCAGCCCGCCAATGATCTGTGCAGAACGTTTCTTCAAAGCCGTGCGGATACACTTTCACGCCGCGATTACTCAGCGACGTCAGCCTGATACCATCGCCATTGAATTTTTCCAGCTTCTTGCCGAATTCGATTGGATCCCTTTCGTTCCACTGAAAGAAAACATCTACTCCGATCAGTTGTTTTGCCGCGCGTTTCGTTTCCCGAAGTTTGTGAGTCGCCGTCTGCTTCGGCTCTTTCGAATAAGAGGCTTCTTTTAATGTCTGCGGCTTCTGCCCGAGGCGCGCTACCACCGCCTCGGCAAACTCCTTCGTGCCAACCTTCTGCTTGCTCACGCCCTCTTTGTAAATGTCATACGTGTGTACGCCATCTTCGATTGTGCGCAGCCACGCGTTGTGTACTCGCTCCGCTATATCCGGTTGGCCGATATGTACCAGCATGAGCAGTGCGCCATGCAGCAGTCCCGAGGGATTCGCCAGATTCTGTCCTGCGCGGCGCGGCGCGGAGCCGTGGATTGCCTCGAACATGGCGCACTGATCGCCTATATTGGCTGACCCGGCGAGGCCAACCGAGCCTGCGATCTGCGCCGCTACATCGGACAAAATGTCGCCGTAGAGATTGGGCATCACGATCACATCGAACGCTTCCGGCGTGTCCGCCAGCTTGGCTGCGCCGATGTCGACAATCCAATGCTCTTTCTCAAATTCCGGATACTCCGCGCCGATTTCATCGAAGACCTTGTGAAACAGGCCATCGGTGAACTTCATAATGTTGTCTTTTGTGAAACAGGTAACCTTCTTGCGATTGTTCCTCCGGGCGTATTCGAATGCATATCGGACGATCTTCTCCGAACCCGGCCGGCTGATCAGCTTCAGGCACTGATACACTTCGTCCGTTTGCCTGTGCTCGATACCCGCGTAGAGATCCTCCTCGTTCTCGCGAACGATTACTACGTCCATTCCCGGGTGCTTGGTTTCTATAAATGGGTGATACGAAACGCAGGGGCGCACGTTAGCGTAAAGCCCCAGGGTCTTGCGGGTCGTCACGTTTAAGGATTTGAATCCGCCCCCTTGCGGCGTGGTGATCGGCGCCTTGAAAAAAACTTTAGTCCGGCGCAGAGACTCCCACGCGCTTGGCTCAATTCCCGAATTGATCCCCCGTAGGTACACCTTTTCGCCGATCTCGATTGTCTCGGTATCGATCCGGGCGCCTGCTTCCTTAATGATTTGGAGCGAAGCAGCCATAATCTCCGGACCGATGCCGTCGCCATGGGCGACGGTGATAGGAACAAGGTTCGATGCCATAGGTAACAGAATTATTAGACCAGAGCGCCTGTCGAACACATTTTCCTGCCCGAAAAAACGTAATAAAAATTCTCGTTAAACCGGAAGGAGTACACTGGCAGTGGTGGTCTCGGCTGCCAGAAACGTTTAGGGACTTCGGAGTTTACTCGATCTCTCGAATCGCAAAGTGAAAGACTACATCGAGCTCACCAAACCCCGCATCACGTGGCTCATCGTCATGAGCGCTGCCGTCGGCTATTACTTCGGGCATTCCGGAACGTGGGCCGTCTGGACGATCATTCACACTCTGTTCGGAACTGCATTAATCGCCTCGGGAACAGCTGCGCTAAACCAATGGTACGAACGGAATGCCGACCGCCACATGCGCCGCACTCAAATGCGTCCCTTGCCTTCGGGCCGGCTGCAGCCAAATCAGGCGCTCTGGTTCGGGCTCGCGCTTGCAGTTGCCGGCACGCTGGAACTTGGGCTCGGGGCGAATTGGCTCACAGCCGCTCTGGGCCTGGTCACCATGCTCAGTTACCTGGGCATCTATACGCCGCTCAAACAGAAAACCTGGTGGTCCACCACCATCGGCGCATTTCCAGGCGCCATGCCGCCGCTGATCGGTTTCGCGGGCGCTGCGGACAAGCTCACCGCAGAGGCCTGGATTTTGGGTGCGATTCTTTTCCTCTGGCAGTTTCCCCACTTCTACGCGATTGCCTGGATGTACCGAGAAGATTATTCGCGCGCCGGTATTCAAATGCTCCCGGTGGTTGAACCTGATGGCGAATCTACGGCGAGGCAAATTCTCCTCTATTCGATATTGCTGATTCCAGTCAGTCTGCTTCCTAAGTGGGCCGGCATGGCCGGAAACCTCTATCTGATCGGCGCTGCGGCCTTAGGAGTCTGGTTTCTCTACTCTGGTATCCAGATTTCCCTCGACCGCACCAAGCTTCGTGCGCGCAAAGTTCTGCTTACATCGGTCGCCTACTTGCCACTGCTCTACGCTCTTATGGTTCTCGATCCGGTCCGGCTGTGAAGCTGCCGCGTAAATATCTACTCTTTTCGTTTATCGCCGGCCTTGCCTCGATCTCCTGCTCTGACCGCGCAGCCAAACTACCCGATTACGGCGTTGTCCCGCCATTCACCATGACCGATTCCGCCGGCCAATCCTTCAATGGGTCCTCGCTGGCTGGCAAGGTGTGGGTCGCCGACTTCATCTATACGAACTGTCCAGCCGAGTGCCCGATGATGACGTCGAAAATGCACTGGTTGGAAAAACAGGTTCACGGGAAGAACGATGTGCGCCTGGTCTCGATTTCAGTAGATCCAGCGCGCGATACCCCGCCCGTTCTTGCGAGCTTCGCGCATCGCTTCGGTGGCCCCACTGAGCAGTGGATCTTTCTCACCGGCTCTCCCGCCACCGTTCACACGCTCGCCTACACCACCTTCCATGTCGGTGATGTGATCGACAAGATCAATCACAGTACGAAATTTGTGTTGATCGACAAACGCGGGCACCTACGCGGCTACTATTCAACCTTTGATCGCGACGGTCTGCCGACGCTCCTGAAAGATCTCGCCGCCCTGCAGAACGAATCCTAGTCATGGCGCACTCCGCAAAAGTGGCGACCTACAACTCCGATTTGTCGCGCAAACCCGTTCCGGTCATCATCGCTCTGAGTGCGGGCATTGCCGGTTTTCTCATCTGGCTGATCTACTTCAAAGGAGGAGTCGCCAGCCCGGCTTGGATAGGTTATCTCCCCGGAGCTGATGCGGCCTTCAATTCGCTCTGCGCCGCTTGTCTGATCCTTGGCTACATCAACATCAGGCGCGGCAAACGCCTGGTTCATATGCGCTTCATGGTGAGCGCCACCGTCTTCTCAGCGCTCTTCCTGCTGAGTTACATTACCTATCACTACTTTCACGGTGACACGCGATTTCCGGGCCACGGCTGGATTCGCCCTGTTTACTTCTTCATCCTGATTACTCACATCGGCCTCTCGATGGTCGCGCTGCCACTCATTCTCGCAACATTATGGTATGCGCTCCGCAGCCAGTTTCTCTTCCATCGCAGAGTCGCCCGCTGGACCTTTCCGATTTGGCTCTATGTTTCGGTCACAGGTGTGATCGTTTACTTCATACTCCACGCTTACACGGCATGAGCGCAAAACAAAACTGGAACCCCGAGCTATACGAGGCTCGTCACTCTTTTGTTTGGCAGCTGGGGCAGGGCGTCCTGGAACTGCTTCAGCCCGTCAAGAATGAACGCATTCTTGATCTCGGTTGTGGCACTGGTCAACTCACTCAGCGGATCGCCGAATCCGGAGCGCAAGTGACGGGCATCGATTCTTCTCCGGAGATGATCGGCCAGGCTCGTCAGAATTATCCCGCTATCAAGTTCGTCCTCGGTGATGCGGCGGCTATGCAATTCGCCGCTGAGTTTGATGCCATTTTCTCGAACGCCGCCCTGCACTGGATGCTAAACCCGGCAGCGGTCGCGAGCGCCATGAATCGTGCTTTGAAACCGGGAGGAAGGCTGGTTGCGGAGATGGGCGGCAAAGGAAACATCGGCCACATAGAGGAAGCTCTCCACGCCGTCTTATCCCGCTGGGGCCAGCCTCCACCTTCCAGGAACTACTTCCCTTCAATTGGCGAGTACTCCGCGGTTCTTGAAGCGGCTGGCTTCGAGGTTCGCATGGCGCAACTCTTCGACCGGCCCACGCCGCTCGAAGGCGAGCAGGGCATGGCGAACTGGCTACGACAGTTTCGCGGATACAGCTTCGAAGCCTTAAGTGCCGGCGACTGCGAAAAGGTGCTGACCGAAGTGGTCGAACATCTTCGCCCTTCGCTGTATCTCGCCGGTCAGTGGCACGCAGATTACCGCCGCTTGCGAATCATCGCACGAAAATAAACCGCCCGCTAAGGTGGAGCAGTTGACGGAACCGCGACGGCCCCGGAGTACCGCATGGTTCCTGCGGGCGACCCAACTGGATCAAGACGCCACGTAGGCGGATCCCCGCCGGGCGCCCAAGCCCGGCTCCTCAACCGTGCCTTCAACCGAGCTGCCGGCAGCCACTCCGGGATGCCGAAGCCGAGCTCGATCAGGCGCTGCCGTTTCCAGACTTGCGGACCAGGCTGGTCAACCTCGAATATCCGCAGCCGGGAGGCGATCTCCGGCCTGCGCTGCGCGAACGTGTCCAGGCCGGCTCCGAGGATGACGTACTGCCCGACGCCGCGGCCCGCCTGTTTCCACAACCAGATCCTCGATAAAACGACTACGGGCCACGATAGAGGCGCGGAAGAGCCTCGTGGCGTCTGGGTCCATGTCCGGTCGACGGCGCCAGCCGTCTTCCGGAGCCACCAGCCTGAGGCCAATTTCGTCTTCCAGCACATGCGGCGGCGGAACGACCTGGACATGCATCGCCCTCCATAAGGCGACCCGAACTGCCGTGCTCTCTGGTGTCGCGGTTCGCTCATTATGCATGATGTTCTCTCGCCTTCGATTGTTCCGCGGACAAAGGGATTCTCACGGAAGGCACGACGTACATACACCGTCATGCATCGGACCACTTCCTACTTCTACAAATGTCGTGCTGGCATGATGAAGAAACCGTCGTAAGCCACACCTACTTCGACGCAATCTGCTTACTCGCGCTTTCCCCTTCGAGTACAGGCCGCATCACGCTTACCAGCTTGGTGGTGTAGAGTGCCGCGCCTTGCGGAGAAAGATGCATGTCGTCCACAAAATTTTTCGCCGGCACGTCGCTACAAGACATCGGAATCAGCGCCTCCACGCCTGCCTGCCGCGCGGCAGTCATCAGTTCCGCATGATATTCTTCTCCCGGCCTTGGGATCGGAGGAACAATCAGCACGAGACTTGCGCCGTACGCCTCGACCAGCTTGCTCATCTTCGCGACCCTGGGCTCCAGCAGTGCGAGCACCTCTTGGTCCGATAGGTGCCTGCTCACCGTCGGTTTGAACAGATCGTACATCTTCGAAAGGTCCGGCAATAAGACTTGTAGGACTACCTTGCGAGTCTCGCTACGCAGAGCGTAGAATTTGCTGTACCTTGCGAAGAACAGGTTAGAGGTTTTGGTCCTGTCCAGGCCGAGATCTGAAGCAACGTCCGGGATATCTTGCGTCCGGAACATGTATAACGATGAGTAATCGCCGCGAATTCCGGAAGCGTACCAATGCAGTGCTGCAAAATCGATCGCCACCACATCTGGTCTGCTTCCTTCGGCGAAGAGACGCCGCAAGCCGTAATACCAATCCTCATAGGCGGTGTTATAAATCCAGTACCGGTGAACCTGCCATTCAGGGCTCAAAGATTTCTGCAGGATCTTGAAATCAAGTCCGTGACCCACCAAAGAGTTGCCCACCACGAGCAGTTGTTTATGTGGCGACATCCGGTCCCTTCGAATTTGCACTGCATCCTTAAATTCCCGGTTCAATTCTTTTTGAACGTTGCTCCTCCGTTCGACAACTGAACGTGTAAAAGCTTCAAATGAGACCAGCAGCACGATGATTATGCCCAGCAGCACGACCATTCCGCGGGTCCCGGTTGTCGCGTGCAGGGCCGTCTCCTCGTCAGAATTGGAAATAGATGAAGGCATTTGCTTCGTTTGCTGAAAATAACGCGACAGCCAAGACCAGCGCGGAGGCATAGGCCCACTGCATGGGCGCAGCGGTCTTTTCAAAGAGAAACTCTTCGTTCCGTGCCTCAAGCAGGACATCAAGCAGGAAGAGCGGAATCGTGAAAAGGGCGAGGAATTTATAGGCCACAATCAACTCAGGCCTCCACGCAAACACCCGCAACGCACCTAGAAAACCCACCGCCTCGTGCAGCGACTGTGCGCGGAAGAAAATCCATGCCAGGCAAACCAGATGGAAAATGAAAATGCGTTTAAACCACACCCAGCCCAAACCGGGTTTTTGGCTAGCCTTACCGTCTGTCGTCGCTACACGGACCACGCGCTCAATGCTTTGTCCCACCCCGTGAATTCCACCCCAGATCACGTAAGTCCAATTGGCTCCGTGCCATAGACCACCTAATAGCATGGTAATCATTAAGTTGCGATACGTGCGCTTCTCTCCATGTCGACTTCCGCCGAGTGGGATGTATAGATAGTCGCGCAGCCACGTGCTCAGGCTGATGTGCCACCGCCTCCAAAAGTCCTGCAGGCTGAACGCCAGATATGGCTGGCGGAAATTGACCATGAACTCGAAGCCCATCAATTTCGCCGCGCCCCGCGCAATGTCGCTGTAACCGCTGAAGTCGCCATAGATCTGCCATGCGAAAGCATAAGTGCCGAGGGCGACGATCGGAAGCGTTGGCGTTCCCATCTTGCCGTTGAAGGCGGCATTCGCAAGCAGCGCGCAGTTATCGGCTATCACGCATTTCCGAAACAGTCCGGAAAGGATTAGCATCACGCCGTCTGTGAACTGGTGCTGGTTGAAGAACCGCTTCGACTGGACCTGGGGGAGCAAATGTGAAGGACGCTGTATCGGGCCCGCAATGAGGTGCGGGAAGAAGTTTATGAACAGCGCATAATCCAGCAAGGAACCGGCCGGTTCCAGACGGCCAAAATAGACGTCCACGATGTACGCCAACGCCTGGAAAGTGTAGAACGAGATGCCTGGCGGCAGCAGAATCCGCAGGAACGCAATGTTCACCGGAATTCCCACTGCAGTCAGGGTATGTGCGAGCGAGTCAGTGAAGAAATTGAAGTACTTGAAAAATCCCAGGAATCCGAGGTTTAGAGCGACCGATAAGGTCAGCAGCGATTTACGCTTCACCGGATTCGAAGACCGTGCTATGTTTCTGGCGCAAACGAAATCGACTACCGTCGAAATCATGATCAGCCCGAGAAACCGCCAGTCCCACCAACCGTAAAAAAAGTAGCTCGCCAGAACCAGAAATATGTTCTGGGCGCGCCGCTGGAGACGCCAGTAAACGACGACTACGATAATTAGAAAAACGAAGAAAACAGGTGAATCAAAGAGCATTGCGGTTCAGAAATTCCACATCGTACGAATCGAATTTCGGTGCTCTCTTTGTCGCGGCTGGTATAAATTCCAGACTCTTGAATGGTAGCAAGATCGCTAGCCGTCTCAAGTCGAACTCCCACTCTTTGTTATCGAGTGGCTTAGCGCTTTTTTCGAGGGAAATGCCCCTCAGCATTGTTCTAGACTTGCTCTTAGGTCATGGCCTCGCCGGCGATCCAAAAAAAACCCTCTCTCATCCCCATCGTGGTGGGCCTTATCGTCATCGGCGGATTGATAGCCGGGACAATATACCTGAAACGGACGCCTCAGAAATCCGCTCAGAGTACAGTTTCTAGCGAAGGCACAGCCTATCTGGCCCACTTGTCATTGAGCGACGTCTCCATGCAGGCCAGCGAGAACTTCATGAAGCAGCAGGTCATCGAGGTCAAGGGGAAAATCACCGACAATGGCCCCAGAGCTCTCAAGACGGTGGACGTCTACTGCCTCTTCTATGGTCCGGGCGGGAAGGAAATTCATCGCGAACGCCTTCCTCTATTGAATCCCAAGGGCCCTCCTCTCGCCGCCGGCGAAACTCGTGCTTTTCGATTGCCTTTCGATGCCGTTCCGGATGGCTGGGATCAGGCACTACCCAAGATGGTGATTGCGCAGATCACTTTTGCTCAGTAACGCCAACGCCGTCATGAAAATTCTTTTGGCCGAAGATGATCGGGATCAATTAGCCGTTCGAGAAATGCTGCTCGCGAAGTTCGGCTTCGAGACAGTTGCAACCACCGATGCAAAATCCGCCCTCTTGGCAGCCGTGAGAGAGCGTCCCGCTTGCGCCATAGTTGATCTCCACCTGCCTACTCAAGACGCGGCGTTCCGCTTGATACGTCAACTCAAGGAGTTGGATAGAGGGCTATATATCGTGGTGCTGACAGGCTCCAATAGCAGCGTGTTCGAGAGCAGGCCTGAGCGCTCTCTGATGGACGCCGTGATCGAGAAGGGCTCTCCTTCAGCCGGCCTCATTCAAAGACTCAAAGAAATCGAAAACGTCAGAAAGGCTCAGTCGTAAGCGTCTTACTGCTTGCCCGTTTGCCCGGCGGAGGTACGCTGCTCTCTCTCCATATCGAGCGCGAGTTGTCGGGCTATTTTGGACGCTACGTCCGCGCTCGCTCCTCGAAACTTGGCTCCCAGACTCTCCTGCGTCGTCGACCAAAGCACGTCTCCATCCTTGTTGCACAAACGAACCGCGGCATAAGCCTCATGCTTGCGCTCCTTCGAATGGTGCGACTGGTTGTCCGAGATCGAAATCCCCCCGGAGGTGCCGCTGCGACTGGAATAGCTCGAGCTGCTGGAGCTGGACTTGCCCAGATTTTCGCGCGCGCTGATACCTTCTTGTATATCCACCGACTCGGTGAACACCTTGTCATCGGCCGCGCCCTTGAGAATTGCATCTGCTCGCTCGATGTTGTCCGTCAGGACGAATAGCTTCGTAGAATCCAGACTCGCAATAATCAGCTCACGAAGCGCATCAGCATTCGATCCGATCAATTCCGCAACATAGATCCGTTTTATTCCAGCCAGGTTCGTGACTGCCGAACCCGCTCCCGATTGTTGAGCCTGTGCTCCGGCAGCAAGTAACGCCGCAGCTAGAATCAAGCCGAGACGTTTCAACCTTTACCTGCCAGTCTCGCTTCATCGTCTTGATATTGAACGTTTTGTCCTGTCCGTGCTTCCAAGGTCACCAGTGCCAGGCGTATGTCATTCTTATCCACTTTGAACACCATCGCTTCCTGTTGGCCATCGTTTCCTTGAAAGCCTATCGTCAGAAAGTGCTCACGCTTCTTAGCCAGCATGAACAGTGGAGAAATGACCACCGCCGCCAGATAGCGCCGGTCCACCTTTTGCCCGTACTCGAGCAGGTTGATGCGTTCGAAAGGTACTTTAACTTGCGTGTGCTTCGACGCGAAGACAAAATACATATGGTCCGAGACTTCGATCTCTCCCGCGTTATTGGCCGGGATATCGGCCCGCGTTCCGCCGATGTATTCGGCGCGGCTGCCGTTGTGTCCGGCGAAGACCAGAGTCGAGAGCACGCAAACAGTGAGGACACAGACGGAAATTCGCATGAGATCTGAGAACCTTCTCAGAACCGGTGTGCCGCGAACTCCCTCAATTTCTCAGGTCCAGACTTTTTGTATCGGCACGCCGCGGCGGCACAGCTCACAGCTATTCGAATCCTTGTAGTACAGGGCGTTCATCTTGGCCAGATAAAAGAGCGGCAGATTGCCGAAGTCCGCAATAGTCGGGTTCGGTTGGTAGACCGCTACCGCAAGGCCAACCACTTCCCCTTGCTTTTCTTCGATCAGCTTGCGCAGCAGAGTCATGCGACGTCCGGAACGAAGGATGTCATCTACAATCAGAATCTTTTCACCCTTTTCGGGTTCGAGAAACTGGCGAAAATGCATCGGAGAAGACTCGGTGTCCTGCTCGGCCCAATAGACCTGGTGAGCGCGCAGCGCTTCACAAACCCCGAATGCGATCGGCAGGCCTTGCGTTGTCGGGCACACGATCGACAGTTCCTTAATCATCGCCCGTATCTCCGTGTCCGCCCGCAGCCGGCGGCTGAGACCCACGCTCAGCACCTTGGCATGCTGGTAGTAACGGAAAGCAAGCGGGACTTGCAAATACTCATCCGTGTGCATGCCGTTTAAATACTCGAAATGGCCGTCCCGCAACGCCCCGGTCTGCCGAAGCAGCCCGATCACTTCGTCATTTGTCGGTACCAGGTGCATCAGTGTGCCCCTTTCCCGGCCAGCACATGCGGAATGGTTCTCAAAATGATCGACCAGTCCAGCTTCAACGACCAGTTCTCTATATAGGAAATGTCCATCCGCATCCATGAATTGAAGTCGATCTGGTCCCGTCCGCAGACCGCCCAAATACATGTCAAACCCGGGCGCATCCGCAGCCGCCTCTTTTGCCACAGCTCATATCGCTCCACTTCCTCCGGAATAGGCGGGCGTGGACCCACAATCGACATTTCTCCCCGCAGCACGTTATAAAGCTGCGGCAACTCGTCGATGGAAAACTTCCGCAGCCATCTTCCGATCCAAGTGACACGCGGATCGTGCGGTATCTTGAACGCCACCGAGCGCTCGCTCATATGCTCGTAGCGCCTCTTCAACTCGTCCGCGTTCTCGACCATCGATCGAAACTTGTACATCGTGAATTTCCTGCCATTCAGGCCGCAGCGTACCTGGCTGTAGACAACCGGCCCTCGCGACGTCATCTTGATGATCAACGCGACCACCGCGACGAAAGGCGCGGTCACGATCAGGGCCGCCAGAGACACCACGATATCGAAGAAGCGCTTGACGACCAGGCGAACATCTTCGAGTGGCGCAGCCGAGAACGTCAGCAGCGGTGCTCCGCCCACCCGGTCGAGCGTAATGTCGCTGTTCACGTGAGGGAAGAAGTCAATTGCCACTCTCGTCCGCACGCCTTGTTCATCGCAATGCAGAAAGACGTCTTCCAGCCCGGCCAGTTGACTGCTGTCTACGTTGAAGATCACTTCGTCCACGATCCGGCTTGCCAGCAGCGCGGGCAGACCCGAGGAACACTCCTCATGGCTGAGCGCCGCGACGATCTTGATTCGGAAAGGCGAGCCTTGGCTTAAAATCTGGGCCAGGGCAGCCGTCTTTTGTTCATTACCGACGACCACCACGTGGTACGGGCTCCCGAACCCGCGTTGGAAAGCGCTGACGAACACCGGCGAGTAGTAGCGAAAAGTCGTCAGCAGGAACACGCTGTAAACGAAAAGCAGCAGCAGAAAGCTGCGGCTTAATGGCGGATCGAGGTGAACCAGGTACTGAAAGAGAATCACCAGCAGAATGCCCAGAAAACTCTGCCGCGCCGTACGGCTCACCACCCGGAGCGGGTCGGCAGAATCCAGGTATTCGTAAACTCTGTAAAGAGATCCAAGCGAGACCCAGGCCACTGCCGCGAAGCAAAGAAACAGGAAGTGAATTCTGGGAACAAGAAAAAATACGTGCTCGAAAGTGAGCTTGGTCCTGGTAAAGTAAGCCGCCTGAAAGGCGATCAAAATCAGGATGGCGTCCGCTGCGGCAAATAGAAGTTGTATTTTTTTTCGCTGATGCGCAAACACGACGGCCGCCCCCTTACTTTATCAGGCCAAGCGGATTTAGCCTAGGCCGTCTAATGCCTGATCGAGATCCGAGCGTATGTCGTCCAGCGCTTCGATGCCTACCGCTATGCGCACCAGGTTTTCCTTGATGCCCATCCGCTCTCGCATTTTCGGCGCGACATTGCGATGCGATGCGATCCACGGATAGAGCAGCAACGTGTGAACGTCGCCCAGAGAAGTTCCTGGCACTACCATCTTGAGCCGGTCCATGAAACGCAGGACGTGCTCCTTCGAGGCATGCTTGATCTCGAAACTCAGAATCGCGCCATACAATCCCGGCTCGAAATACCGTTTGATCTGCTCCGCATCCGGATGCGCGGGGTCGTCGCAGTAGTAAACTCGGTCCACGCAAGGATGTGATCTGAGCCACTCCGCCAGGCGCTGCGCATTCCGGCACTGCCGTTCGAAGCGCAGAGCGAGGGTCTTAATCCCGCGCATTGTTAGATAGCTCTCAAAGGGTCCCAAAACCGGTCCCACCAGTCGGGAAAGCATCCGTATCTGCTCATGGTGCGGCTCATCGCTGATCACCACGCCCCCCAGCACATCGCCGTGGCCCGCCAGATACTTGGTTGCGCTATGCACAACCATATTTGCGCCAATCTCCAGCGGCCGAATCATCATCGGAGTGGCAAACGTATTGTCCACGATAAAGGCGGCCCCCGAGTCCTTTGCCAGGTCCGCTATGCGTTTCATGTCTCCCACTCGGAGCAGCGGATTCGAGATGCTTTCAACAAAAATACAGCCTGGCGGTTTGCGCGTCACAATCTCTTCCAGCTTCGCCGGGTCGCAGATGTCTACGTAGGTTATCTCTACGCCGGAAGGCTCGAGAACCTGATCCAGAAAACCCACCGTTGCGCCATAAATCGAGTGAGAGGCCACCACGCTGTGAGGCCGGTCAAGCAATGCCGCCTGAAAAGCAATCTGGACCGCTGCCATCCCCGAAGCCGTTGCCAGCGACCCTGCTCCCCGCTCCAGTTCGGTGGTCAGTTCTTCGAGCGCGGTATTGGTCGGGCTGGCATAGCGCGCATAACAGAACCCTTCTTCCTCATGTCCGAGTACTCTGTCTAGTGTTGCCGCAGAATCGTAAAAATACGTCGAGCTGAGGTGAATTGGCGTTGTCGCTGGCACGAGTTGACCGGGACGCCGCTTGCGATCCCCGGCATGAACTACTTGGCTTTGAAATTTCATTTCCTCTTCCAGCGCACGCCCTCTTTCGTGTCTTCGAGGATGACTCCTTTATCTTGTAGCGACTTGCGAATTTCGTCCGCACGCGAAAAATCCCTCGATTTCTTGGCTTGAGTCCGTTCTGTAATCAGCCCGTCGATCTCGACATCGCTCAGCCCGATTTCACCGCTGCCGTTTCGTTCGCTCGCCGGTTGCGCCCGATCGCCCCGCTTCAATACATCGAAGATGCTGTCGAATACCTCCAGAACACGCGCCGCGTCCCAGCGATTTTCCTCCCGAAACTCCCCTCCATCGAGCGCTGTGTTTACTTCCCGTACGTATTCGAAAATGGCCGCGAGCGCTTCGGCAGTATTCAGATCGTCATCAAGCGCCTCTTCGAACTCGCGGACCGCTTCCTCCGAGCGCTCTGCCAGCGCCTCATTCCGGCCGGCCGGCAACTTGGTCGATGTCAGCCGCAATTCGAAGTCGCGCAGCCGCTCAATTGTCTTCACCGCTGCCCGCAAACCTTCAAACGTGAAGTTCAGCTTCTTGCGATACGGTACCGAAGCCAGCAGGTAACGGATCGCTTCCGCTGGGTAGCCCTTTTCGAGCAGTTCGCGCAAAGTGAAAAAGTTCCCCAGCGACTTCGACATCTTCTGCGATTCGATCTGCAGATGCTCCGAATGCAGCCAAAAACGCGAGAACGGTTTGCCGGTGATCGATTCCGATTGCGCGATCTCGTTTTCGTGATGCGGAAAAACCAGGTCGATGCCGCCTGCGTGAATATCGAGCGTTTCTCCCAGATAGCTCATCGCCATCGCCGAACACTCGATGTGCCAGCCAGGCCGTCCGTCCCCGAATGGCGTTTCCCAAAACGGCTCGTTGCCTTTGCGCGCCTTCCAAAGTACAAAGTCGCGCGCATCGGCTTTGTCGTATTCATCCACGTCCACCCGTGCGCCGCTTCGCATGCCGCTGAAGTCGTTGTGCGAGAGCTTGCCATAATCCGGAAAAGTCGCAATCCGGAAATAGGTCGAGCCGTCATTGGTGTAAGTCGAGCCGCGCGCCGCCAGTTCCTCGATCGCTTTTACCATCACACCAATGTGCTTCGTCGCAGGGGCCACCCGCTCCGGTTGCTGCAATCGCAGTGTGGCCGCGTCTTCAAAAAAAGCTTTCGTGTATGCCGAGGTGTAATCTTCGAGCGACTTGCCTTCGCGCGCCGCGTTGGCAATGATCTTGTCGTCTACATCGGTCACATTCATCACGTGATCCAGTTCGTAGCCCCGATACTTCAACCAGCGCCTGAGCACGTCCTGAAAGGTGAATGTCCTGAAATTTCCGATGTGAACGTAGTTATAAACGGTCGGTCCGCAGGTGTACATTCGGACCAGATTGCCTTCTCGCGGATGGAAGACCTCTACCGCTTGGGTCAGAGTGTTGTAAAACCGCAGCGCCATTCGGGATTAGCCTCAATCGTAACAAGGCGTTTGTGCATGTCCCGAGAGATGTCTCGATTACGCAGACAGGCTCGTGAGTATCAACTCTCTTGAAGTTCATCCCAATACTCCTCATCCGGGAGTTCCTGGAGAAGCCATTGCGCGATCCGATCCTGTTCCCCGGCGGGCAGAGCCGCAAGTTTCGCAACCGCCCTGTCCAGCATTTCGGCGATCACTCGAAGGATAGCTGCCAAAACACTCTGCGCACGTTTTTGTACGGCCGCGAGAGATACTACCCCGCTTGAACGGCTCGCCTTCTTAGAACGAAGCTCAGGAGCAAAATCGCAACTAGCAGCCCGCCATAGCCGGGCTCGGGGATTGTGGCCGCCGCCGGAGCAATCTTGTATGTGGCGGTAAACGCGGGCGGCGAACCATCTGCGAAACCACCGGTAGCCGTGCATGGAAACGATGCGCATTGGGCCATGCCGTTCGGCATGAGATTGACGTTCTTGGTAAACGTATTGCCGCTGGGATTAATGAACGTGATGGTGTCAAAGCCGACGGTATACGCGAGAATCGTGCCACTCCCAATCCTGATCGTTGCCGTCAGTGACGATGGAATATAGTCCGCTGGGTCGCTAAACGACAGCTGAGCGGATGCTGTATCCCCGGCCGTAGGCGAGTTGGACAGAGCGAACGTACCTGACAGGGCTGAGCCGGCATGCAGTGTCGATAGATCAAAGGTGATCGATTCGAGAATGCTCGCCTGCACCGTGCCTGCGGCCAGGATCAGCAATGCGCACGGAAGAAATCTTTTCATGTTTGAGGAAACCGCCTGGGAATAAGTGTAGCCATGTAAACCTTATCTGTCCAATGGTCGATCGGGGTGTAAGTACTGAGCGGTTCAGAATTCCGACGGTCAGCGAGCGATTTGTGAATAATTTTGCACCGGGAAAGCAGCTGATACCTCTCCTGCCGTCATGGGCGCCCGCGAAGGATCAATCCTGAGGGCTGAAAGCGTACCTGGCAGTCTCGCACTTCCTCCTGTTACCACACGAATGGCACTAGGCGGTATCTCACCTTATTTCGATATTCTGCATAGCCCGGCAAATTTTTCACCATAAATTGTTCTTCATCAAGAAGCCTCCAGACGATTGCCAGGGTGATTGGAATGATCGTCAACAATCCCCACCACGAGCCAAGGGCGAGAGGCACGCCAAACAACATGACAAGGGCTCCGACGTACATCGGATGGCGCACCCATCCGTACGGCCCCGTCGAAATGACTTTCTGTTCGGCACTGACCTCAATGATGGCTGAGGCAAAGGTGTTTTCTTTGAACACGAAAAATACGATAAGCAGGCCGAGCGCGACAAGAACATCTCCGGCTACGGTTATATACGGCGGCACCTTAGACCAAGCGAAGCGATGATCAATTGCCGGAAAAGCGATCACCGCGATAAATGCTATTTGTGCGAGGGCTTGTACATCTTTTTGGCCTTTCCTCTTTTCGGCGCCTGGGCCTCCGCGTAGCCGTCGCTCCAAGAGCTTCGGGTCTTTTTTCACAAGGTAGAGAGTGATTGCGACCACCGATATCGAAAATACAGCGAGGAACATCCACGCTTGCCAGTAATTGATGGTCCACGCCGGAAAAAACAGTGCTGCCGCCAGGACAACAATAAGGAAAAAGAGTCCGGCAAATGCTTTTTTGTTCGGATTCTTCATTTCTTGTTCTGCAAAAGCCATTTCGACGCACCGTATCACTTCCATCCCCCACAATAAAAGCTTGACGTCCGCTCTTCGCTTCGAAATTCAGGCCACCTGCCCTCATACAGGCGCTCGCGCTGGTTTACTCCACACCGATCATGGCGTCGTCGAAACTCCCGTGTTCATGCCCGTCGGAACGCAAGGCACCGTAAAAGGTCTCACTCCCCGCGAGCTGCTCGACGATCTCGACGCAAAAATCATTCTGGGCAATACCTATCATCTGTTTCTCCGTCCCGGTCACGAACGGATCCGCCGCTTCGGCGGTCTGCATCGCTTCATGGCGTGGCCCCGAGCCATCCTGACCGATTCCGGCGGCTTTCAGGTCTTCAGTCTCGAAACACTGCGCAAGGTCACCGACGAGGGCGTTCTCTTCCGCTCCCACCTGAACGGCGACGCGCATTTCTTTTCGCCGGAAAATACTGTCGATATCCAGCTCGCACTTGGCAGCGACATCATAATGATGCTCGACGAGTGTCTGGCTTATCCTGCTTCGCGTGACCTCGTGCTTCGATCTATGCACCGCACCATCCGCTGGGCGCAGGCCGGTTACCGTCATTACCTGCAGCGGGAAACAGGTGTTCATTGCGCTCTTTTTCCGATCGTGCAAGGTTCAATGTTTCCGGATCTGCGCGTCGAATGCGCCAATGCGCTGCTCGAGCTCGATGCTCCGGGCTATGCCATCGGCGGCCTGTCAGTCGGCGAGCCTCGCGATGTCAGTCTGGAAATGGCGAGCCTGACCGCAGCTCGCTTACCGGCCGAACGTCCGCGCTACGTGATGGGAGTCGGCATGCCTGAAGAACTTCCGCGCTACGTGGCGCTCGGTGTCGATATGATGGATTGCGTTCTACCGACTCGCAACGCCCGCAACGGCTACCTCTTCACTTCACAAGGCAAAGTAGTCATCAAGCAAACCCGTTATCAGGAGGACGAAGCGCCTCTCGACCCCTCATGCTCTTGCTATACTTGCCGGACGTTTAGCCGCGCCTATCTCCGCCACCTTTTTCTGGCCCGCGAAATCCTTTTCTCTACTCTCGCCACGCTCCACAACATTCATTACTTCCTTGACATTATGCGTCGAATAAGGGAGTCTATTTTACTTGGGAATTTCCCCGGTTATCTGAGCATGCTCCAGTCCAGCGCCGAATCGGAACCGCGACCGTGAGGGAGGGCGTCCCCGTGTGGCTCAACCGAGCCGCGACTGCAAGAAGCGCCGTTTCAGAGGCGTGCCCCATGGCGCGGCGGATGAGGACCCCAAGTGGGACGGATCCCCGGATCGCGCCGCCCTGGCTGCTCAACAGCGGCTTTACGGAGCCGCCGCCAATTGTAAAATGACCAGGACGGTTCCCCAGTAGCCTGCAGCAGCATTCAGGGACGCTCCCGGCGAATACCATAAGAACAGGACTCTATGTCGTACTTTCTTCTCCTTCTACAGGCGGCCACTCCGGCTAGTAACCCGGCTTCCTTCCTCACGGGAATCGGGCCGATTGTCCTGATGATCGCTATCTTCTACTTTCTCGTCTTTATGCCCATGCGGCGTCAACAGAAGAATCAGAAGGAGATGATCAAAGCTTTGGAGAGCGGTCAGACGGTCGTTACCTCAGGCGGTATCATCGGCACCATAGTCTCGGTGAACGATGATACGCTAATACTGCGTATTAAACCTGACAATCTGAAGCTGCAGGTCTCCCGGAGCTCCGTTACCAGCCTGGTGGCCGCGGACGGTGTCGCCAAGAAGTAGTCAGCGGCATACCAGAACACACTCGTTGTACTTAAAATGAAACGCCATTTACGTATTAAGTTTTTCTTCATTGTGGCTGTCGTACTCGTCTGCGTATACGGCATCATCGGCATCCCAACCAGCAAAGCCCAGTTGATAGAAAACTGGAACAAGAATATCCATCTCGGTCTCGACCTTCGCGGCGGAACTTACCTCGTCGTGCAGGTCCAGCAGCAGGATGCCTTCAACCAGTTGGCCGGTACCGACGCGGACCGTCTCAAAGCCGCCGCTACCAAGGGCAACTTGCAGTTCTCGAGTGTCGATGTCGAAGAGGCCAAGGATCTCAAGACCGCGGTAAAAGCGGCTATCGTGATCAAAGGCGTGCCCCCGACCCAGGCCGGCACTCTGCGCGGCATCGTCAATGAGAATTTTCAACAATGGCTGATGACGCCGATCAGTCCCACCGATTATCGCCTCACCTTGCGGCCTTCCGATGCGCTCGCCATGTGGGGCCGCGTCCTGGCTCAGACCAAGAATACGCTCGATAAGAAGATTAATGCCCTCGGTCTGAGCGAAGCCACGGTTCAACAACGCCGCGAAGATGCGGATTCTGAGTTGCTTGTTCAGTTGCCGAACATTGACGATCCTGCGCATGTGAAAGAGATCCTGCAAACCGCCGCAAAACTCGAATGGTACGACGTGAAGGGCGGTCCCTACGCCAGCCGCGAGGCGGCTTTGGCCCAGAACAATGGCGTGCTACCGCTCGGAACGAAACTGATCGGCAATCCGAGTTCCGATACCAATGGCCGGGGCGGCGGCGGAGTTTACCTGGTCGCTCGCACACCCATCGTGACCGGCCCCGACATTCGTGACGCCCGCCCCGAGCAGAGTCAGATGGGCGGTGGTTGGGAAACAGCCTTTGTGCTCAGTCAGGACGCGGCCAAGAGGTTCGCTGCCTACACAGGCGCCAATATCGGCAATCGGGCCGCTATTGTGCTCGATGGCAACGTGATAAGCGCGCCCCGCATCGATGGCCAGATCAACGATAATGGCGTCATCCAGGGCATCGGCAATCAGCAGGAAGCCTCCGACTTGTCTTTGAATTTAAAAGCGGGTTCGCTTCCGGCTCGAGTGGCCTACGAGCAGGAAAGTACCGTCGGCCCATCCCTCGGGGCCGATTCGATCAAGGAGGGCTTCGCGGCCGGCGTAGCGGGCGTGCTCGCGGTAATCGTTGCCATGCTCATCTACTACAAGAAGAGCGGTATCAACGCAACTCTCGCCCTGATCCTGAATGCTGTCATTTTGATTGCTTGTCTCAGCTACTTCGGTGCCGTATTGACCCTGCCCGGAATTGCCGGCATCGTGTTGACGATCGGTATGGCGGTCGACAGTAACGTGCTGATCTTTGAACGGATTCGCGAGGAGCTGCGCGCAGGCAAATCCATCTTACCCGCTCTGGATAGCGGATTTAGCAAAGCCCTGGTTACCATCATTGACACCCACGTCACTACAGTGGTTTCCTGTGCCATTCTGTTTCTCTTTGGCTCGGGTCCCGTCAAGGGATTCGCGGTCACATTAGTAATTGGCCTGGTGGCCAATCTCTTTACTGCTGTGTTCGTATCGCGGTTTATCTTCGATTGGGAACTATCGAGGCCAAAGCCGGTCGCGGCCCTCAGCATTTAACTTTGGGCCATGCCGAAAGCTTATTTGCCTCTCTTCTGCAGTGTATTGGGAACATTTATAATAAACCGGTGTCTATGTGCTATAGATGCCTGCCTTTAGAGCTCGATGGAAATTTTCAAGCAAACGAATTTTGACTTCCTTGGCAGGAAATGGCCGTTCATTGCCCTGTCTCTGCTTCTTACGGCGGCGGGTCTGATCAGTCTCTTTGTTAAGGGTGGACCGAGGTACGGGATCGATTTTACTGGTGGAGCGCTCATGGATGTGAATTTCATCAAGCGTCCTCCCGCGGAGCAAATCCGCGCCGCACTCCGTCAGAAGATCTCCGGCGAAATTGAAGTGCAGGAAGTCAGTACCGCCGGTTCACAAGAGATGCAGATTTCTACGGGTGCCCGCGACGAAACCGGCCTGGAGGCCATCCGTGCGAACATGATGGCCACACTGAACTCGGTGTTCAATTCGGGTGCCGCAGGCAGGCTCGACATCAATACGGCCAGCCAGACTGCCCTGGCCAACCGCTTGCGGGATCCTCTGACCAGCGCCGGCGTGAGTCTGTCGGACGATCAGCTTCAGGCGCTGGTAAAAGGGATCACCCAGTATCGCGACTCTCACTCCGGTCTAGTCCGAAATCTCGACGAGTTATCCGCTGTCCCGGGTGTCACGCCGCAGGCTCTCAACGTCATCAAGGCGCAGTGTTTTCCGGGCGCCTTTAACGTTCGTAGTTTCGACTTTGTCGGCCCTAAGATCGGCGCCGACCTGAGGCAGCAAGCCATCAACGTGGTGCTCATCGCTCTGGGAGCCATGCTGGTCTACATCGCATTCCGCTTTGAGTGGATTTACGGTGTAGCTGCCGTGATCGCGGTCTTTCACGACACGATCATCACCATCGGTTTGTTCTCTTTATTCAATAAACAGATCGATCTCACGGTGATTGCCGCCTTGTTGACCCTGGTTGGCTACTCGATGAATGATACGATCGTTACCTTCGATCGTATTCGTGAGAATTTGCACTTGCAGATACGCGGCACATTTCGGGAGATTGTTAACAGGAGCATCAACCAAACTTTGAGCCGCACCATTCTCACTTCGGGGCTCACGTTCCTCACGGCTCTTTCTCTCTACCTCTTCGGCGGCCAGATCTTAAGCGGATTTTCTTTTGCATTAGTCATCGGTATCATCGTGGGAACATATTCGTCTATATTTATCGCTAGTCCGATTCTGGTCTTCTGGCATGATCTGTCGGAAGGCAGGAAGCGGACGAGGCCGGTTGCTGCGGTTAGCAGCCGCTCGCAGCCGGTGGGTAAGTCTGAAAAGAACGTAAAGGCGGTGCGAACCGCGAAGTAGCTACAAAGGGAAAGCGGCCGACTGTTCTTAGCCCCGCTGTTTCCGGGAAATTGAGGAGCCAAGATGTTTGATCAAACATTTGTAGACGGGACAACGAAAACCAAGAAGCCTTACACGGTATTGTTGTCGCTTCTGTTGCAGCTCGGTATCATAGGCGTCGCGATTCTGCTTCCGTTGATTTACACGCAGACCCTGCCTACGGCGCAATTGAAAAGTATGCTGGTGGCCCCCCCGCCACCTCCTCCGCCGCCTCCCCCCCCGCCGCCCGCGCAGAAAGTGATCCAGAAGCCGGTCATCAAACAGTTCATTGCTAACCAGTTGGTTGCTCCGAAAAGCATTCCAAAACAGGTCAACAAAATAGAAGAAGCGCCGCCTCCTGACGCCGGTGTCGGTGTGGTCGGTGGCACGGGCGAAGCCGGCGGCGCAGCCGGTGGCGTTCTGGGCGGAGTACTAGGCGGCGTGCCTGGCGCTCCTCCTCCTCCCCCTCCGCCGAAGAAGGCGGCGGGACCGCAGCGAATCGGCGGAAACGTGATGGCCGCCAACCTGATCCGCAAGGTTGAACCCGTCTATCCTCCGCTCGCGAAGTCCGCGCGCGTCCAGGGAACGGTGGAATTTACCGCGGTCATCAGCAAGTCGGGCAATATCGAAAATCTACAGCTCGTCCGGGGTCACCCGCTGCTGGTCAACGCGGCGAAAGAAGCAGTTTTGCAGTGGAAGTATAAACCCACGTTGCTCAACGGGGAGCCAGTGCAGGTTATTACTGATATCATCGTAAACTTTACTCTGAGTCAGTAAGGGTTAGTGTTAGTTTTGAATTCAGTTCAGTTACCGATTCAACCTAGGAGATAAACATGGTATTGCTATTGCAACTTCAAGTATGGGCGTTCTGGTTATTCCAGGAGTCCGAAGGAATTAGTTTTGACCCGCGATCCGTCTGGGGCAACATGGGCGTTGCGGCTAAACTAGTCGTCCTTGTCCTGTTCATTATGTCGGCGTGGTCTATCGGCGTCATGATCGACCGTCTAATCGCCTACAACGCCGCGCGTAAACAATCCCGCGCTTTCGCGCCTGCGGTTGCCGGCGCGCTGCGCGAGGGTAAGCTGGACGAGGCGATCAAGATCGCGGACCGCTTCAACAAGAGCCATCTTGCCAAAGTCGTTGTGGCTGGGTTGCAGGAATTCAAAGCCCACCAGATGAACACTGAAATTCCGGGCGAGGAGATCGAAGCCTCCCGCCGTGCTCTGGAACGTGCCGAGGCCATCGTGCATGCCGAACTGAAACGTGGTGTCAGCAGTCTCGCCACCATCGGATCTACCGCCCCCTTCGTCGGCCTGTTCGGTACCGTCGTCGGCATTATGAATGCGTTTAAGTCCATCTCGACGTCCAAGTCGACCGGTCTCGGTGCCGTGGCCGGCGGTATTTCTGAGGCGCTGATCACCACCGCCGTCGGTCTGTTCGTGGCTATTCCGGCTGTTTGGATGTTCAACTACTTCAGCAATCGGATCGAAGCCTTCGACGTCGAAATGGGGAACTCCAGCTCTGAGCTGATCGACTACTTCCTCAAGCGTTCTCAGCGAACGGTCGCCAAGTAGCTGGTTTCCGGGTAGTGGCTCCTAGAGCTGAATCGGTTCGTTGGGAACGTGGGTTATGCCTTCGTTCCCAACATAGAATCTCGTTATGGCAGGCGGAGCGTGCGGCGAAAACGGTAGCCGGCCAAGTTTTTAGTCGTATCATCGAAAGGAGTTAGCCAGAAATGAAATTAATGAAGGCGCCGGAGGTAGTCTCGGAGATCAACGTCACTCCAATGGTCGACGTAATGCTTGTGCTTCTGATTATCTTCATGGTCATCACTCCTATGTTGTCGAAAGGCCAACAGGTGAATATGGTCAAGACTCACAACGACATCAAAATGCAGGAAGCAGATAAAGAAGATGCGATTCTGATCGCGATCACCCGGGATGGCAGAGACTTTCTCAGTCCCGGAAATATGCTGATTTCGCCGGCTGACCTTCCCGGTAAGGTAAAAGACCTGCAGACCAATCGTTCGGACAAAACCGTCTACATTAGGGCGGATGCCCGGGCACGGTTCTCGAGCGTAACCGATGTCATCGACAGTCTGCGTACCGCGGCTGTAGATCAGGTCGGCTTGATTACCGAAAGCGTGAAAGACAAGAAGAAAGATAGCCTGGGCCTCTAGTTCAGGCCAGGAAGGAGAATCGTTATGTCAATGGCAGTAGGCGGCAAGGGCGGAGCGATAGCAGATATCAACGTTACGCCGATGATCGATGTGCTTACTGGTGCTCTTGATCATTTTCATGGTCATCACACCTCTGACGCCACATGGCCTTGATACGCTGGTGCCGCAGCCTCCGCCGCCCAACCAGCCGCCCCCGCCGCCTAATCAGGATCCAAACGTGGTCGTAGAGGTGTTGAAGGATGGCGCTTTGCAAATCAATAGCCAGCCTATTAAGGAAGCGGACTTGCAGGCACGGCTGGAAGATATCTTCAAGACCCGCGCTACGAAGGTCGTGTTTGTGAAGGGCGATCCGGATATCGATTACCGCTATGTCGCGCAAGCCATCGACGATGCCAAAGGCGCCGGTCTCGACAAAGTCGGTATCATGACGCCGAAAGTAGAAGCAGGACAGTAAATTCCGGAGCGAAAAACATGCGGACCATTTGGAAGTCTACATTGTTGCCGGCGGCTAGTATGTTGTTCCGGCTTGATCATGCTGACAGGCTGCGGCAAGCTGGAGTCGCGCGATCAGATGAACCAGGGGGTGCAGGCATTCAGGAATAGCCACTACCCTGACGCCGTGAAGCACTTTAAAGAGGCTGTGCGGCTCGACCCCAGCAATATGAACGCTCAGTCCTATCTGGCAACTTCCTATTTCATCCAATGGGTGCCCGGTGCGGATTCGCCTGACAATAAGAAGAACTACGACATGGCGCAGCAGGAGTTTCAGAAAATCCTGAAAAGCGATCCCACCAACTCGCAGGCGCTCGCCTCCATGGCGAATATGGCCTATAACTCCGCGCAATCCGGAACGCCCGAACAAAGAAAAGCCGCGTTCGAGGACGCTCGTAAGTGGAATGAGCGCCGGATCGAGGTCGATCCCAAAGATGCCGAAGCCTACTACTATCTCGGCGTGATCGACTACTACGACGCCCTGGCAGATCTTCAGACGGCCCGCGTGAATGAGAAGCTGCCGCTGGATGCTCCTGGCCCGCTCAAAGATAAGAAGGCGAAGGAAGAGCTGAAAGAGAAGTACGGTAAGTCCATCGATACTGGACTGGACCAGGTCAAGAAAGCTCTTAGCATCGACAAAGAAAACGAGGATGCGATGTCCTACCTGGGCTTACTCTTGCGAGAGAAGGCTTACCTGGCCGACTCTCCGGATGAAGCAAAGGCGCTAACCACTCAGGCTAACGATTGGATGGAGAAATCGCTTAACATGAAGCGGGTCAAAGCCTCTCGCCCGCAGGCGAAGCAAGCCACTTAGCACTTCCTTTCAGGCTCAAACTTGGAGTGGGGCGCGGCCGCCGCGTCCAGACTCATCGGGGCCCATGGAACAGAAGCGGGGAGCGGTCGCTCACGCTCCCTTAATTCAAAAAATACGTCCTATACAGCGTATCCCGCTGCTTCGGCACAAATCCCGCATCGCGAATCAGTCTCCGCAATTGCTCTTCGGTCGCCCGATGATGTGCTCCCGCTGCCGACACAACGTTTTCCTCAATCATGATGCTCCCCACATCATTCCCTCCGAAGCGCAGCGCTAGCTGGCACACCTTCAGACCCGGCGTGACCCACGACGCCTGAACATTCAAAATATGATCGAGATAGACCCGCGAAAGTGCGAGCATCTTGAGATATTCGACAGCCGTAGCTTCTTCCTTGACGAACCGGCCGAGTGAAGTGTTCTCCCGTTGGAAGAACCAGGGAATGAAGGCGGTAAAGCCGCCGGTATCTTCCTGGATCTGTCGCACGATTTCGAGATGATTGACGCGCTGCTCCGTTGTCTCGCCTGTGCCGAACATCATCGTTGCAGTCGTTCGCATGCCCAGCGAGTGCGCCGTGCGATGGACGTCAATCCATTCCTGCGTACTGCACTTGAGACGGCTGATCCGGTACCGAACGTCGTCGTCTAAAATCTCCGCTCCGCCCCCCGGAATGGAATCGAGGCCTGCATCTCGGAGGCGTTTGATCGTGTCATGCAGAGTCAATCCGCTGACCTCTGCAATATTCACAATTTCCGGCGCGGAGAAACAATGACACCAGATGTTCGAGTGAGCCTTGATGCGGCGTAGCAGATCTTCATACCACTCGATCTTCAAATCCGGATGCAACCCACCCTGCATCAGAATGCCTGTACCGCCCAGGTCGAGGGTCTCTTGAATCTTCTCGAGAATCAGTTCCTCCGGCAGGATATAACCTTCCTTGTGTCCCAGTGGCCGGTAGAACGCACAAAAGCTGCAATACTCGGTGCAGAAGTTGGTGTAATTGATGTTACGGTCGATGATATAGCTGACGATGCCCTCCGGATGCAGTTTCTTTCGAACGCTGTCGGCCTCCATCCCGATACCTAGAAGGTCGTCGCTCTCAAAAAAATCCAACGCTTGCTGCCGGGTCATCATTGCTTCAGCGATCCGATCCTATCTGACTCGTACTGCCAGGTCGCGGCGAAGGTCCGCTAGCTCGAGAAAAGCTTCAAGCCCGCGCTGTTCCGCTCTGCCGATCGAAAATCGAATGTGTTCGGTCAGGTAGCGATGAGCCAGCTCTTTCGAAATGCCGCGGCGGGCATACTCGTGATCGGCAATCGCCTCCAGGCGCGCTTTCCCGAACGAATACGAATCCACCGTGATCTCCGCTAAAGCGCTAACTGGAATCCCCGACTTTCCCGCCCAAGCTGCAAACACGAATGGAAGCTTCGTCAACTCGAACCACTCTGCGCCCAAATCCAGCCATTCGCAGCCCGAGGCCTCGGGCTCGACCCGCAGTGCCGGATCGCCTATAACCAGCGCAGCATCTGCGTGAGCCAGCATCTCCTCCAAAAATGGTTGTTGCCGCGTAACAATCGGTTCTACGCCGTAGCGTTCCCTCAGGATCACGCGCGCCAGTTCGACCGACGTTCTCGAACTCGCGTCTGCCGCCAGACTCTTAACTTGTTTCCAGGGAACGCGCGAGAACAGCAGAATACTACGGACCGCCCCCTCGCAACTGATTCCCACCCCCGGGACAGTTTCCATCTCCTGCCGGGCTATTTCCGCGACCGGAACCAGGCCAATTTCGATGACACCTTCTTCTACATCGCGCGCGCAATCCGAGGGTATGGAAAAAGAAAGCTCAACTACGCTCTGTTGCGGACCATGCAGCATCCCCCACACCAGCGGCACCGTGTTGAGATAGCTGACAGCGCGAACTTTGAACTTTGACCGCTCCCGTACCAACCTTCAGTCTAGCGAAGCGCCCCGCCATTCGGCCGAAACAGAACCGCGCACGCCAGTAAGCGGCGGTCAAATTTTTCACACTGCGTTCTGCTCAACTGAAAGTGCATGTCCGAGATTAAGACCTTCACCAGCGAATCGATCCACGGCTTTCTCCACCTACCGTCCAATCCGCCCGAGGACGCCTTGGTGCTCACTCACGGTGCCGGCGGCAACTGTGCCTCTCCGCTACTGCTCGCCTTTGCAAACGCATTTGCAGCAGCCGGTCTCCTCGTGCTGCGCTTCGATCTTCCATTTCGGCGTATCAGAAGCTTCGGACCGCCTTTTCCCGGCCGCTCAGCGGACGACCGGAAAGGTTTGCAAACGGCCGTCTCCGAATTCGCCGCCAGGTACCCGGCCGGATTTTCCTCGGCGGCCATTCCTACGGCGGCCGTCAGGCCAGCATCCTGGCATCGGAACATCCCGACATCAGCGCTGCACTCCTGCTGCTTTCGTATCCGCTTCATCCGCCAAAAAAGCCCGATGAATGGCGAACCGCCCACTTCGACCGATTGATAGTTCCGTCCTTTTTTATACACGGTAAAAACGACCCCTTTGGATCGGTTTCCGAGATGCTCCAGGCGCTGCCGCTCATCCCGGCAAAAACGGAGCTTTGCGTCGTAGAAGGCGCTGAACACGGCCTTTCCGGTGGTAAGTTCGATATCGCCCGTCTCGTTGTGCAGCCGTTTTTGAGCCTTGTGGAGACAAAGGGTTTTTACCCTTTAAACTCCCCGGCGATCACCCCATAAATCCACGTGCAGGCGCGGACTTAGCCTATAGCCCGTCTCTTTGCAAATTTCGGCGATCCAGCGCGCCCGCTCACGCAGCAGTTCCCGCCCCGTGCCTTCGGGCATCAGAATCACTTCGCACGGTCGCGCGCCGCACGCTTCCCGAATGACTCCAATCTCAGCGAGATCCTCAGGCGACGAAACCACAAACTTCAGTTGAAATGGATAGTCCGCCGTCAAGCGCCGCAAAACCTCAGGCTGAAACCTCAGCCGGTCGTGCTGCGCGGCCCATCTGCCGCTGTCTCTTTCTACCGGCGTTGAATTTGCCAGCTTTGGGCTGATGCTCATCAGGTCGCATGCTACGGGGGCATAGATTGTCCCCGCGGTCTCGATCGTAATGTGCAGCTTCGCCGCTCGCATCCGCTCCGTTAACGCGACTATTTGCGGCGCGATCATGGGCTCGCCGCCAGTGATCACCACGTGCGAGGCTTTGAAGTCGGTCACCACTTCCCTGATCTCCTCTAGCGACAGGTCCTGTCCTGTCGGGTCCCAGGATGTGTACGGTGTATCGCACCAGACGCACCGCAAATTGCAGCCCGACGTGCGGACGAATACGGAAGGCATCCCCACGAGGGAACCCTCGCCCTGAATCGAGTAGAAGATCTCGCTGATTTTCAACGCAACTCCAGCCGCTTCATACGACCACCGGATCGGCCACGCCGGCCTCTTCAAACCCCTTACGCCGCAGGACACACGAGTCGCAGCGCGCGCAGGGATGGCCCTTTGCATCCGGATCGTAGCAACTATATGTGAGACTGAGGTCCACTCCCAACTCCAGAGCCTTGCGCACGATATCCGCTTTTGTCATGTGCAGCAGCGGGGTCTCGATACGCACCCTGGTCAATCCTTCAACGCCTGCTCTTGTCGCCAGATTGGCCATACGTTCGAAAGCCTCGATGAATTCCGGACGGCAATCCGGGTAGCCTGAATAGTCGATGGCGTTCACGCCTAGAAAAATGTGCGAAGACCCGGTGACTTCGGCGTACGCCAGTGCGAAGGAAAGAAAAATGGTGTTCCGCGCCGGTACGTAGGTCACCGGAATGTCACTGCCCATGGCCTCTCCGTCGCGGTCTTTTGGAACATCCAGCGAACTCGTGAGTGCCGAGCCCCCGAAGACCCGCAAGTCGATCACCGCTGTCCGATGCTCCTTCGCGCCCAGACTAGCGGCTACGCGTGCCGCTGCTGCCAACTCCACGCGGTGTCTCTGGCCGTAGTCGAACGAGAGACAATAACAATCGAAACCTGACTGACGCGCGATTGCGAGACAGGTCGTCGAATCGAGGCCGCCGCTCAGTAGACAAACCGCTGGAATCTTTGATTTGTCGGCCAAATTTCAGTATAAGAGCGCTGGCCGTCTCGTCACTGATCCTGCCTCGTGGTCACAACATCCACGTCGAGCCCGCCGCGATGGAGCTTGATCTTCAACGGGTCGCCTGGGCGCGTCTCCCCTGCGGCCCTCACGATTTTGCCGTCCGGCTTCTCGACGATCGCGTAGCCGCGTTCTAGGATCGTCAAGGGGTTCAACTGGCGAAGATGCATCGCGAGCGATTCGTGGCGGGTTTGAGCCTTCCACAGCCTGGCTTCAGTGAGCTTGCTCAGCTCTCGTGTCAACAGATCGCTTCGATGCCTGATCCGCGTAAATCGCAGCCGCAAGTTCGTTGCGTGCAGTCGCCCGGTTATCTCTGTGAGGCGTCTCACGCGCCTTTCCTCCCAGATCTGCTGCGTGCGCCGCAGTCGTTCTTCCAGTTCATCCAGGCGCTGTGCCGCCCCGGCAATCCGCCGCTGAATCAGCCTGGCCGATTGCTCCGTACCGCGCCTCTGCAGATCGCGCCCGCTGATCAGCAGCCGGTATTTGATCGCCTGCACGGCCTTCGCCCGGCAGCCGGCTATTTGCTCGAGCAGGCTTTCGCTGGTGCAAACCACTATTTCGGCGGCTGCCGACGGCGTAGGAGCGCGCCGGTCCGCCACGAAATCGGCGATCGTGAAGTCGGTTTCGTGCCCGATCGCCGAGATCACCGGAACCTTCGATGCCGCGATCGCGCGCGCCACCGCCTCTTCGTTAAAAGTCCATAGATCTTCCAGTGATCCGCCTCCCCGCGCCAGGATGATAACGTCCGCCCAGCTCGTTCGGCTGAAAAACTGCAATCCGGCGCATACCTGCTCCACCGCGCCTTCACCCTGCACTTGCGCGGGGAACAGCCGCACGTGCAAGCCTCGAAAACGCCGCTCGAGCACATGTAGTATGTCCCGGATGGCTGCGCCCGAAGGCGAAGTAACAATCCCGATCCGCCGCGGCAGCTTCGGCAGCGGCTTCTTCCGCGCTGCCTCGAATAGTCCTTGCTCTGCCAGCTTCTTCTTGAGTTGCTCAAACGCCAACTGCAGCGCGCCCGCTCCCTGCGGTTCGAGCGTCTCCACAATGAGTTGATACTCGCCGCGTGCCTCGTACACCTCCAGATTTCCCCGCGCAATCACTGCCAAGCCGTCCTGCGGCTTGAAGCGGGCGAATCTTGCTGCTCCCTTGAACAAAGCACACTTGATCTGGCTTTTTTCGTCTTTGAGAGAGAAATAGTGATGCCCGCTCGACGCCAGCCTGCAGCCGGAAATTTCACCCGCCACGAATATGTTCCGGAAATCGGATTCGAACAGCCGTCCGATGACTGCGTTCAGCTCGTTCACTTCAAAGATTCGCCGCTCAGCTTCTAGCGAAAGCTTCATCTGTCCCGTAGAAGCGTCGGGCACCGAAGACATCATTCCTTTCAGTATCGTGCCTGCTAAAGTGCGATGCAGGAATGCAACGGGCGGCGAGCGCGGAGGTATGGCTCGGCAAACTCACGCTGCTGTTAGGCGGAGGGGCTCTGCTGTGCGCTGTCGCCCTCACCGTTCGCACCTACATGCCTTGCCCGTTCTGGGACGAATGGGCCGAGATCAATGCCATCGCGAACGGCGCGCATTGGAGCTCATGGGGCTGGTTGTGGAGCCAGCACAATGAACATCGCCTGCTGATAACGCGGCTTCTCCTGCTGCTCGATTTGCACGCCTTCGGCGGAAAGAATGTATCTCTCTTCGTAGAGACTTACTTCTGTCAAGTGTTCGCGTGGGGCGCCATTTGTTACGCCGTGGAACGCTTCACCGGCTTCGAACGATCTCTTAAGAACACATTGGAGGGTCTGTTCGGCTTTTGTCTTTTTCACCTGAATCAGGCTGAAAATCTGACGTGGGCGTTCCAGGTCTCATTCATCCTCGCATTCTCGCTTGCGACTGTTACTCTTCTCGGGATAGCATTTTTCGAACGGTTACGTCCCGTGCTGGCCGCCGTAGCAATTGGGTTAGCGCCTCTGCTCGCAGGCTTGAATTTAGCCGGAGGTTTACTGATTGGCCCGGTTGCCATCGGCTTTGCTCTCTTCAGGCGCTTGCCCCGCCGCTATCTCCTTACGATCGCCGCGCTGTTCCTCGCTGGTTGCGTTGCTTACCTCATCGATTACAAAGCTTCTGACCCTCAGCACACGGTTCTCGATGCGCTTCCGCATAGTAAACAGCTCTTCGTCTATGTCCTCACTTACCTGGGCGCCAGTTGGACCAAGCTGCTTCCGCATAAAGAACGTCTGATCTGTTTTCTATCCTTCATCGTGTTTGCTTATCTGGTAACGCAAGCAGTGCGTCATCGCAGTCGAACCACGAGCTTCGAATGGTTCTGCGTCGCCGAGTGTTCTCTGGTCATTGCAACCGCGCTGCTCACCGCGCTGGGCCGGCTGCAAATGGGCGTAGGGCAAGCGTTTGCCGGCCGCTATCAAACTCCCGCCATGCTTTACTGGGCCTCGCTTTGCGCGCTGCTGCTGATTAGTGTCTCGCGCCTCTGGCCGTTGCACTTCCTGCAAGTGCAAGCGCCCGTCGTGCTGATTCTGGTTTGGTCAGCTTTGACCTTCGTGCCACTCTGGCGCTCCGCGGTGCACCATGCCGGCCTTCTTTCAGGCGCTTGCTATACGGTGATGCATGGAAACCAAGACGAACGGGCGGCAAAGCTTCTGTATGGTTCCCGTCAGGATATTGCTCCAGGAGTCGCCTACTTGCATCGCCTGTGGCGCTAAGCTGCGCCATACGCCGCCCCCGAGGTTGGAACCTGTTTCGAAATGCGCTATTCTAGCGGCTTCGCCAGGAGATACAAACCTTCAACTATGACCGGAAAAGAAGCTCTCGAATTTGCCCAGAAGAACGATATCCGCCAGATTGATCTGCGTTTTACGGATTTGCCGGGTTTGAGCCAGCACATCTCTTACCCGATCAACATGCTCGAAGAGAGCTCATTTGAGGACGGCTTTGGCATCGACGGTTCGAGTATCCGCGGCTGGGCGGCCATCAATGAGAGCGACATGCTCATCATACCGGACCCCTCCAGCGCTTTCACAGACCCTTTTGCCGAGACGCGCACTCTCGTTATGCTCGGCGATATCGTCGATCCGATCACCCGGCAGCATTATGACCGGGACCCCCGCTGGATCGCTAAGAAGGCCGAACTCCATCTCAAGAATAGCGGGGTCGCCGATATCGCCTATTTCGGAGCCGAGGCCGAGTTCTTCATCTTCGATAACATCCGCTTCGATCAGAACCAGCACAGTGGCTTTTACTTCATCGATGCCGAAGAAGGCCGCTGGAACTCAGGTCGCGAGCACAACAACCTGGGCTACCGTCCCCGCTATAAAGAGGGGTATTTCCCAGTGCCCCCCACTGATCATTACCAGGACCTGCGCAGCGAGATGGTGGCCACCATGCTTGAGTGTGGCCTCAGCATCGAGTGCCATCATCACGAGGTTGCCACTGGCGGCCAGTGCGAGATCGACCAGAGATTCGACACGCTCGTGAAATCGGCCGACAACATGATGCTCTACAAATACATCGTGCGCAATGTGGCTTACCAATACGGCAAAACGGTAACCTTCATGCCCAAGCCCCTGTTCGGCGACAACGGCAACGGCATGCACACTCACCAGAGCCTCTGGTCGCAAGGGAAGCCGCTTTTCGCCGGGGATAACTATGCGGGCCTCAGCCAGGTCGCGCTTAGCTATATAGGGGGGCTCCTTCGGCACGCTCGGGCCCTCTCGGCTATCATTGCTCCGACCACCAATAGCTACAAACGCCTGGTCCCCGGCTTCGAGGCTCCCGTCAACCTCGCCTATTCGCGCCGCAACCGCTCTGCCGCCGTTCGCATCCCGATGTATTCCAGCAGCCCGAAAGCTAAACGCGTCGAATTCCGTCCCCCTGATCCAGCCTCCAACCCTTATCTCGCCTTCGCCGCCATGATGATGGCCGGGCTCGATGGCGTCCTCAATAAGATCGATCCGGGCGAGCCGCTCGACAAAGACATCTATGACCTTTCCCCAGAGGAGATGAAGAAGGTCCCCTCCATGCCCGCTTCTTTGGATGAGGCCCTTACCTGCCTGGAGGAAGATCACGAATTCCTCACGAAGGGGGACGTGTTTTCCGAGGAATTGATAGAAACGTTTGTTTCCTATAAGCGCAAAGCGGAAGCCGAAGCCGTTCGTCTTAGACCACATCCGTACGAATTCGCCCTGTATTACGACATATAAGGCGAAATTGTAAGCTGTGGCACTGGCCGGGCCTAATGATCTTCGCACTTATGGAGTTGGCGTATAACTACCTAGAAACTTGACAAACTCAGTGCATTCCCTTAGGTTGGCTAGGGCATTCCGAGTTTTTTTCTCGTCGAGACTTCCGAGAAAATCTACATAAAACAAGTACTCCCAGGGCTTTCCCCGAAAGGGCCGGGATTCGATCTTCGTCAGATTCAGATCGCGCAGCGCGAAGCAGGCCATGGCGCGGAAAAGCGATCCCGGACTGTTGGCGGTCGAGAAGACTACCGACGTCTTCTTAGGACCGCTTGCGCCACGAGACTTGATTGCCTGTTTCGTCAACAGAAAAAATCGGGTAAAGTTCTCCCGTATATCCTCAATATTCCTACGGAGTATAATTCCTCCGTAAGTGCTGGCGGCCGTCTCCGAGGCAATCGCTCCGCAATCTGCTAAACGCTGCTCTTTGAGTGCCTTAACGCTCCCAGCAGTATCGTAAAAGGGTACCGGCTCTAGCTTCTTATGTTTTTCGAAGAACCGCTTGCACTGGTTCAAAGCTACCGGATGCGACAGGATACGCCTGATCCCGCTTAATTTCACGCCAGGCAGAACAATCAGTTGGTGTGAAATGCGGATACTTGTTTCGCCGGAGATAACAAAGTTATAGTCCAGAAGGTAGTCGTAATTCTCGTGCACACTGCCGTGGAGCGTGTTTTCTATCGGCACGACTGCCCAGTTGGCAGAGCCGGTTTTGAGCGCCTGAAAGACGTCTCTAAATGAGGTGCAAGGCACCGGCGTCGCGCGCTCGCCGAGCAGCTTGAGCGCTGCAGCATGACTGAAAGCCCCGGGCTCTCCTTGAAACGCGAATCGCGTCGGCGACAAATGCATCCGGCGTTCTTGCCTCCTGCCTAGTCTCTCAAAGATGATATACTCGACTGCTTGTTCTGGAAATGGAACGGATTTGAGTTGATCTGCTCTCCTTCAAATTCCGTTTGACTCCCATGAATTGCACCGAAGATCCTGGCCGGCACTTGAGGCGAGTGCGCGAACACTTGGGTTTGCGATATCGCGATGTGGAGGAAGCCAGTCACCAGATCGCCAGGAATCGGGACAGCCAGGAGTTCCTGGTAGGTCTGAGCCGCTTGGCCGATATCGAAAATAAAGGTACTCTGCCTTCGCTTTACCGCCTTTATTCGCTCTGTGTCATTTACGGTCTCGATTTCCGCACGGTGCTCGCGTGGTATGGTGTTGATCTCAGCCAGCAGATGGCTGACGCCTCCACATTGTCGCTTCGGGAAACGCGCCCCATTTCGGTCTCTTCCGAGGATTTTTCTGTCGACGGCTTGCCAATTGAGCTGGATCCAAATCTGGATTTGACGAAAACAATTTATCTCAGTGAGCACGTCCGCAGCTGGGGGAAACTTCCTTTATCCATTCTCGGGTCTCTCGACCTTAAGCGCCATCGCTACGCTTTCATCGGAACGGATGACTGGTTCATGTATCCTATTCTCTCGCCGGGCTCGTTTGTGCAGATCGACGAGGCACGGAAACGCCTGAGTCAAGAGCCTTCCTTTCACGAGCATGAGCGCCCTATCCACTTTGTGGAACATCGCAAGGGTTACCGTTGCGGCTGGTGTACGGAGCGCAACGGGTTTCTGATCCTTCAACCGCACTCGGCTTCCGGTATGAGTTTAGAGGCTTTCCGCTACCCGGGCGATGCGGATATCCTGGGCCGTGTGGTCGGCGTAGCTAAACGCTTGGATCGGGTGAGCCGATCCCATATACGTTCTTGAGTAACCCCAAAATAGCCTCGAAGTCGGATGCGTGCCGCTCTCGCTCAGGCCCCTGAATAGAAGCTGGAACCAGGTTCTTGTAAGGAGTGAGGCGCAGCCAGGCATCGATCAGTTCCACTCGATCCACTTGCCAGATTCCGGAGATGTATAGCTCGATATCCGCCTTCTTGCGTTCGAGTGGGTAACCAATCCATTCCGTGAAAACCTGCTCGTGGATGCGCTTCAACGTTCTGCTGGACTCATGGGCACTGGCGATAATACTTGTTTCGCCGTAGTGCTCATATCTGCCAGTATCAAGGTTGCGCAAGCCGGCGAGATACACTAATCGCCCGTAAGACGTCTCGATTTGGGACAGGTCTCGCGAACACGCCCTTTCGAGTGTGTCAGCCGTGACATGCTGTCCTTTCTTCGATGGCATCTAGCAGTTTCCTTAAATCTGCCACACTTACGTAGGGCATACAACACCCTCTGGTACTACTAGAACTATACGTTCCGTTGCCGGAAAACGTCGTTCACCAAACAACTACCAACCTTTTCTTCGAGTTACAGTAGCGGTCGACGGTAATAAATACGAAGTAGAAAGACGCTATCGACCTATGAAACGACTGTTATACACCTCCCTTTTCTCCGCTTTTGCCATGCTGGTTGCCACACCTAGCCTCCACGCAACGACGGCTACGACAGGCCATGTTCGTGCCTTCGACGTTCCTCGCCCCGACCCGAAAAGTCCACAACCACCCCTGGCCTTCGACGTTCCTCGCCCTGACCCGAAAAGTCCACAACCGCCCCTGGCCTTCGACGTTCCTCGCCCGGACCCGAAAAGTCCACAACCGCCCCTGGCGCTCTAAAATTAGCCGTCGTTCGGCTCCGAATGGCCTGGGAGCATGAGCCAGCTCCCACCGTGTACTTGCCCTTTTTGCGATTTTCCTCTACCATCCAAGGAAAACAGATGGATTTTTCATGAATTGGGCGCGGTTTGCCTTCGTGTTGAGCGACGCTCTCAGCGTTGTTCTGATCGTCCGTCTGATAGCTCTCCGGCTGCATGACATTTATAGAGTTTTTTGCGCTTTTCTAATCTTCCAGGTGGTTTCCGAGTCATTCGTGATGGTCGAGAGATTCACTAAACTCGGCCGTCTGATCGATTATCGTTTTGTTTGGCTTGGCATACAACTTTTCTCCTGGGTAATTTCTATTTGGATGGTCTATGCCCTCCTACACGACATTCTGCGAAGGTTGCCAGGCATTCTACGGTTTTCGCGGAAGGTTTTAAACGTTTCTCTGGCGCTGGCTCTTGTTATCGCTTTACTGAGCGCCGGTCCGGAATTCGTTGCTTCCGGAGTTTCAGAGGATCGCACTCCCATCGTTTACGTTCTAAAGGTCGCCTTCGTTCTCGAAAGGCTGGTGACCACTATTGCCTTGCTGATTTTGCTCCTCACACTCGCGTTCATTCTGTGGTTCCCTGTTGCCATGCCTCGCAATTTGGCCGTCTTCAGCATCGGATTTGGGGTTTATTTCACCGCGAAGAGCACGCTGCTACTACTCGAGAGCTTCTGGCTCCCCAAGTACCAGCGTTTATTGGGTGACGGAGTCACGTTAATCCTGTGTATTTGTTTGGCCTATTGGATTATCTTTTTAAATAAGTCAGGCGAGACCGCACCCGTAACGCTCGGCCATAGCTGGCAGTCTAATCGTCAATCCGAGCTTTTGGGCGACATGGAGCATTTGAATGCCCTGCTCGTTCGCGCTGGTCGCCGCTGACGTGTTTCTTGACATTTACTTTCCGTTTTCTTGATTCTGAGAAAACCGCCCACCTTAGCCCGCGAAAATGCAAGGAAGGACTTGTACGTGCAGCGACAATACTGTACCTTATATGGTACGGAGGACTGTTTGACATCAGCTCTAGTACTTACGCCCTTATTGCTGTTTGGACTCTTCACGGCCTTGCTCGTGCCCGTGCTGATGCGGCTACTGCGGACGTGCCCCGTGCGGGAGATCCCGGCCGACTGGCTCGAAAACTTCTCCGTCTCCTCCTATTACCCTATGGAGAAACTGCTGGCAGAGGAGGATTTTAAGTTCCTCAGCCGACAACCCGGCTTCGATCTCTCCCTCTATCGGAAACTCCGGCGAGATCGCCTCCATATCTTTAAGCAGTATCTGAATCGCTCCATCGTGGATTTCAACCGGTTGCATGCTGCGGTTCGGGCCATTGTTCCCCATATCGCCGAGGATCGGTCTGATTTGATTAGCCGTCTTATTTGGCTGAAAGTTCGCTTCTCCTGCGCCGCAATCCGCGCAGAGATCAGCTACCGTCTGTGCCTGCTCGGAATTGGAAACCTCGCGGTCCGTTCGCTCATTTCCGAACTGGAACATATGAATCTGCAGTTCAATCTGGTCGCCGCGGCTCAGGCAAGCCACTAAACTGATCTCTGTATTTCCGAACTGGCGGAAACTGCCGCTAACAAAAGCGTGTGGTGCGCCGCGTCATCCACGGCTATTCTAAGAGAGTTTTCTCCACCTCTGGCTTGGGCCTCTCCGCAAACGTCTTGAGTTCCCGTTGGGCATCCTTGTATCCCTCGAACATCTTCTCGGCGTTCTTGAATTCCCGAGTGTGGACGCAGCGTTTAGCTCCCCGGTGCTGGACCGGGTATCGCAAGTGCAGCATCTCGTGAAACAAGACATATCTCACCGCCAATTCCGGAACGTCGCGGGAATCGAGCAGATTGGTAAGTACAATGGTGTGATGTGACGGATCATAATGGCCGAGCACGCTGCGCGATGCCCGCACACTCCATCCCAGCCGAGGCCGGGCCATCAATCCGTTAAAGTACTGTAGGTTTAAATCTTCGAAAATCTGGCAAAGATTGTAGGCTTCTCCGCATGGTTCCAAAATGATTTTCCGGCCTCGCTGCTGCTTAATCACATGCAGCGTCCGGCGTACTTCCGCACGATTCAGATAACGGCGATATCTGGAAAGAATACTGCCATCCGGATCTCTGCGAAAAAGCTTGCCAATCAGTATCGTCGCCAATGCCTCCTGTACCGGACCAGGCGCGAACTCGAGCAAATCGCTGATATCCACTGTGAGATGCCCGTCTTGCAGTCTGATCCGGCTGTTCGCGTTCGCATACTTGCGAAAGCGAACCGTAATTTTCGGGAGTGGCGTTCTCGGCTTCATCGTCCTGAAAACGCGCGCATAGATTACTTCGACGTTTTCTAATGAGCCAAATGCGCGCCCGTTTTCATGTTCAAAACCGGCCGCCTTCGCGACTTGCATTTTCCCCTAACTGTAACATGGTGATTCGGATGCGTTTCCGGCCATCCGGCACCTGCGGAAAGGTACAGTATCGTTTTGCCGACAGCCAAAATTAGTGCTCTGGGATGCTATCTGCCGCCCAAGATCCTGACCAACGATGATTTGTCGCGCATAGTCGAAACCAATAACAATTGGATAGTCGAGCGCACAGGCATAAGGGAAAGGCGCATTGCCGACCCCGCGACCGCCACCTCGGACATGGCGGTCGCCGCCGCCCGTGAGGCACTCGCGCAGCGCGGCATCGAGCCGTCGCAACTCGATGCCATTCTGGTCTGTACCGTTACGCCCGACATGCTCTTTCCTTCCACTGCCTGTCTGGTTCAGGATCTTCTCGGAGCTCACGGAGCATGGGGCTTTGATCTGATCGCCGCGTGCTCCGGGTTCCTCTACGGAATCACTGTCGCCGCCCATCTCGTCTCTGCCGGAACACATCGTTATGTCCTCGTAATTGGCTCCGATACCATGTCGCGAATCATCGATTACCAGGACCGTTCTACTTGTATTCTCTTCGGCGATGGCGCCGGCGCCTTCCTCATCGAGCCCGCTGAGGAAAATGAGGGCGTAGGTTTCATCGGCCACCACAACGAGATCGATGGCTCCGGCGCGCATTACCTCCGCATGCCTGCCGGCGGGAGCCGGCTCCCAGCCAGCGCCGAAACGGTAGCCCAGCGTCTTCACTACGTCAAGCAGGAGGGCCAACAGGTCTTCAAATTCGCAGTTCGCAAAATGCAGGAGATTTGCGAGCAACTGCTTTCCAAATACGGTTTTGAGCCGTCGGACGTAGACCTTCTCATCCCGCACCAAGCGAACAAACGCATCATTACGGCCACCGCCGAACGCCTGCAGTTATCACCCGAAAAGGTTGTCATCAACCTCGATCGGTACGGAAACACCACCGCTGGCACGATACCGCTCGCCACGGGAGATGCCATTCGCGAAGGTCGCTTGAAAAAGGGAGATCTCGTGCTTTTCGCCGCCGTCGGCGCTGGGTATACTGCCGGCGCTAGTCTTTGGCGATGGGCCTATTAGCCGCTCCACCCGGCTGAGCAGATTTCAAGTGCCGCTGGTCATAGTCCCGCGTCACTCTCATGATGTAGCTTCTGGTCTCTTTGTAGGGAGGCACCCCGCCAAATCTCTGTACGGCACCCGGCCCGGCGTTATAAGCCGCTAAAGCCAGGGCGGAGTTGCCATGATAGCGAAGCAGCAGCATTCGAAGGTATTTCGCGCCACCGAGCGCGTTCTGCTGCTCTTCAGTGGCATCTACGTGCAGTTCCTTTGCCGTGGAGGGCATGATTTGCATAAGGCCAATAGCACCCTTATTTGAAACGGCTTTCTGCTGAAAATCCGATTCTATTCGGGCCACGCTTCGCACGAAATCACGGTCCACTCCTTCTATGTCCGCAGCCTGGCCCAGCACCGCCTGCGGATCGCCATGCACTTTTTCTGTCTTGGAAGACTCTCCCGTCACGGCTGGAGGTTCGCTGAGCGTCTGAATGCTAGCGATGTCCCCCGCTGGAAACTCGATATTGCCTGCTCCGATCCGCAGCGAAAGATTCTGGTCCCGCACCTCATGGGCATCCGCCCGCAGGCAAAAGCCGCTCTTCAAACACACCATCTCTGCCGGGAAACAGGTTACCGCTCCTAGCAGGAGACCGCCACAAACAAGAGCTGCGCGTATCACTACTTGTAGATTCTAGTAAACAATCGTTGGTACTTCTCCAGATTCGAATTCCACGGGCGTTTCCGCCTCTTCCAGAAGTGCCAGTTCGTGTTCAAGCAAAGTTGCGGAGACCAACGTTTTTACGGCGATTTCCGCGATACTGCTGTTCTTACCATAGCGCGCTGTGAACAAGTCAGAGACGTCCTGTAGTTGTTTCCTGATACCGGTTAGGTATCGCGCCATAGCGGCATGTTCATCCCGGCTTAAAGGGTACTGCACGTGCGCTCCTTAGCAAAATTTACCGCTTTTCAGACATTGTGTCATATAAAAAGGTTCTATGGCTATAAAAATTTCATACTGTGGCGAAAAACTGAGGTTTATCGGAGCGGCAACCGGCAAACGTTACCATGCTGAAAGATGGGATCTCCAATACGAGTCGCCTGTAGCCGCTGCGACTTGATCTTTTCGCCGGCTGTGCCATTGAACCTCTGTTCCTGCGGAAGTCCGCTCCTCTGTGAATACGATCTCCCAGCCCTTCGCAAAGAATGGAGCAGGGAATCTCTCCGAGGCTCCGTGTCCAGCATGTGGCGCTACGCTCCGGTTCTTCCCGCTTCCGCCAGCGAGGCGGTGACCTTGGGCGAAGGCTGGACGCCGCTCCACCGAGCCGCCAGACTCGCTCCCGAACTGGGTGCCACCGACCTCTGGATTAAGGACGAGGCTAGGAATCCGACCGGTTCGTTTAAAGCTCGTGGATTTGCCGCCGCCGTCACGATGGCCAAAAAACTTGGCATCGACAAACTCGGCATTTCCTCGGCCGGTAACGCCGCCGGCGCACTCGCCGCCTACGCCGCCCTCGCTGGCTTGGACGCCCATGTCTTTATGCCTGACGACGCGCCCCAATCTAATTTCGTCGAATGCCGAGCCTACGCGGCCCATGTCACTCTAGTCGACGGGCCGATCAGCGACTGCGCGCGTATCCTCACCGAACGAACGCAGCGCGAAGGCTGGTTCGACGTCAACAGTCTCAACGAACCCTACCGTATCGAAGGCAAGAAAACCATGGGCTATGAGCTTGCTGAACAGTTCGACTGGCAATTGCCGGACGCGATTCTCTATCCCTGTGGAGGCGGAGTCGGACTCATCGGCATCTGGAAGGCCTTTTACGAGCTCGAGGCGCTCGGCTGGATCGGTTCTAAGCGTCCCAAAATGATCGCCGTTCAAGCTGCCGGATGCGCTCCCATCACTCGCGCTTTCGAGCAGCGCGCCGAGGCAAGCGATTTCTGGAGCGACGCTCACACGGTAGCAAGCGGCCTGCGTGTCCCTAAAGCTTTGGGCGACTTCCTCGTCCTTCGCGCGCTGCGCGAAAGTGGGGGCACCGCCGTCTCTGTGTCGGACCCAGACATGCTCGATGGCGCCCTTCTCCTCGCCGAACGCGAAGGTCTCTTCGCAGCCCCCGAAACCGGTGCCTGCGTTGCGGCGCTCAAATCTCTCTTGGCCAGTTCGTTCATCAAAACTCACGAGAAAGTTGTCATCTTCAGTACCGGCTCAGGACTGAAACACGTCGAACTTTACTCGACGCGCTTTCCACGCCATGCGGCAACAGAGCAGGACAAGCTGGGCGGCCTGATTACCCCCAGATAGACCTCTTCCGAACGGCACTTCAGAAGGAAGCAACAGCTAGTTTTTTTCACAGTTCCAGCAGGAGGTACGCGTGCTTTTTTTCCAGTCATTGTTATGGGACGATAAAGAAGTAAGTTTGGACTTCTCGAATTTGCCGCCTTGGATGAGCTTCCGTTGTCCGCCAGTCTTCAATACGAGTTCCGAACCACAGTTAAGGAGAGAGTTTTTAAGTGACAAAGCTGTTCGTTGGGAATTTGCCGTATAAAGCCACTGAATCCGACATCCAGGCCTTTTTTGCGGAAGCTGGCGTTCAAGTGGATAGTGTAAATCTTCTTCGCGACAGGTTCAGCGGTGAGGCCAGAGGGTTCGGATTTGTGGAGATCAACGACGACGCGCTCGCCAACCAGGCTATTCAGGCTTGTAACGGGCGTACGCTCATGGGCCGCGCGCTGGTGGTAAACGAAGCCCGTCCGCCCGAGCGGCGCGAACGTTCCCAAGGCACCAGCGCCGGTCACCAGCGCGATTTCGGCGGCAGCAAGAATCGCTGGTAATCGAACACTACGTTCACGCCAGGCTCCGGTTCGGTCCTTCTGTTCACGCGCACCCGTCTCATTCTCCTCGTCTCGGCCATCGTTGTTTTATTGCTTTTGCTCATCTGGCATTTCCACTCAGCGAAGCCTACCGGTGTATCTCAATCTTCGATGTCAAATGCTCCGGTTACGGCTGCCGCGGTTCCGGGACATGCTGTCACACCGTCAAGTGATTCTGCTCCCACAAACATTTACGCGCACAATTTGATGTTGCGAAAGGGGCCGAGTTTTCGTGTCTATGTTCGCTGGCTGCAAGGCCAGATGGCGCGCAGTCGCCGCAATGTCGATCCTTCTTTTGACGATCCCGAGTCGTTTTACCTCAATATCAAAACGGGTGTTCTTCGCGCCAACATCGGAGACATCGGTAATTACCTCAATGCGGGCGGTCTCGGAAACGCGCCGCTGAAAAACGTCACGCTCTCGGGCAACGGCAATCAGATAAAGCTCACCGGAACTCTGCACAAGGTTGTCCCTTTGCCGGTGGACGTTTTAGGCCAGATCGCGGCTCTTCCCGATGGGCGCATTCAGATCCATGTCACAAAGATAGATGTTCTGAAGATTCCGTTCAAAGCGCTCCTCGGCGGCTTGCACGTCACCATTTCCGATCTCTTCAACTCGAAGGACATCGCCGGGCTCCAGGTCGTCGGAAACGACATCTTCCTCGATACGCAAAAGCTCCTTCCCCCGCCGCACATTCGCGGGCAGTTGAGCGCCATACACGTCATGAATCCTGATCTCGAAGCAGTCTACGGCAATGCTGAAACCGAAGCTGCGCGTGTCGAGCAGTGGCGAAATTTCCTCCGCCTCTCGGGCGGCAGCATCGACTTCGGCAAACTGACCATGCATAATGTCGATCTCGTCATGATCGATATCTCGAGCGACCCCTGGTTCGATCTTGACCTGACCAATTATCAAAAGCAGCTAGTGAACGGTTATACCCGCATGACCCCGGAAGCCGGACTCCAGATATTCATGCCCGATCTCTCGACAATTCCGCAAAACACCGCAACTCAAAACATCGGCATCGAATGGATGAAAAATCGTGCCATCGCGCCACCCAAAGCAGTGACGCGGCATTAAGCGCCTGATTCTGGGGCTCAACCCATCTGAGCAAGCAGCCAGTGCATGTCTACCGGAGAATTAGATTCCGTATTGCGCGGGCATCGATAAGAGATCCCGGCAAGTCCAGTTCGGGACTTTGTTCGTCTCCAGAAAGCAACTCGTTCATGGGACGTTGCCGCTGGCGCGGCGCAAACCGCGCCAATCCTTTTCCCGAAACTCACCCGTCGAGAGTTGGTGTTGTGTTCCTATCCAATCCCATGCCGAAGAATCTGCCCGATACCGCAGTCGCACCGGGCGGAGAAGAAATCCGACTGGGGCTCAGGGAGGTTACATCTACTATCCCGAGGCCATGGGCCGGTCGAAACTAAAGCTTCGGTTCCCGGGAGATGCGGCCACTGCGCAAAACGTCAATACGGTCGCTAAGTTGGTCGCTATGGCGACGGGCTAGCCAGGCCACTTTACAAAACCTGTCGTCATTCATCCTTTGTACACCTGCTGAGCGCGGGGTTTTTACCGCCTATAAAAGGAAACGGCGGTAGTAACTCGGGCGCGCCGGAATGAGGCGATTGAACGTGGCGCATTTTGGCATCGAAAAACAAGGTATGTTTCACGTGAAACATTGGTAAACAAAGGCTTTTTCGCGGCTGGGAATTCAAGGCACTGTTTGAGATCCGCGCTAAAGCGCTGTGATTGCGCGGTGCAAAAAATTTGCTCGGCTGTGACTGCTTTCGACTCGGATTAAGGGGCTTGTTCGCCTAGCGTCAGATAGTCAGAACTTGATGCGGAATTTCAAGGCGGGTTCAAGCTGCTCGATGGGTGTGGGTTGAGTCAGAACATGGAAATGGTTAAAACGGTAAAAACGGCTGGATTACTAATGTGCGTTCCGGTTTTCCTGGATCGCTTGGCTGGCGCGTTCGGCGGCAGTGTTTCTTGTCTTCTGCTCGAGCTCGCTAAAGGACTTCATCTCCGCTTTGGCCTCTTCGCTCTTACCCGTCGCGAGATAAGGCTGCGCCCGCAGAAAATGCGTACTTGGCTGTGCCGGATTGGCCGCGCGCCCACGATCGGCTCGCGCCTCCGCTAAGTTCGGGCACGCCGCGAGAGCTTTATCGATTCGCCTCAGAGACTCCCCTGGCTAGACGCTTTTCTGCAGATAAGATATCGCCGAGCTTTCATTCGACCATGCAGTTTCGGGGATCAATGGCCTGCTCCAGCTGAAATTGCTCGGCGGCGTTATCCGACTGTGAAAGGCTCGAATAGACATCACCCAGTTTTGAAATGCAGTCCGGGCTGCTTAGGATACTGTTGAAAAACTCGCCTTGCCGCGCATGCGTGACTTCGCCCGAAGGAAACGGCGCGATTAAACGCGTTATAAGCGATTGCCAAAGTGGGGTTAGAGATTTCTGATCCCCTCCAGATGGAGGTCTGTGATCAGAAATGAGTTTTCAACAGCATCGCTTCGTTTTTGCAATCGTTACTGAAGTCGGACCTGCTTGTACTTTGTCCATTTCGACATGTCGGTGACGATCACGCGGTCGCTCGGTGTGAGTCCGTCAATGATCTGGATGAGAGGACCGGAGATCTTGCCATATCGTACAGTGGCACGGCGCGCAACCGAGGAACCGGGCTCAAGAACGAAGACCTGCGCCTTGCTATTCGGCGCCGCTGGCGCTGGCCTGGCAGAGGATATTACATTTGGCAACTTGCGAACCTCAATGAGAGCGTCAACTTTTTCGCCGACCGTTGTACTTTCAGGGATCGCGTCTGTGAATTCAACTTCGCAGGAGCCGGGTTTTCCATTGTCATGCAAGCTCTGCACTACCTTTCCTGGCAGTGGTTTTGGAAAACTATCGAGATGTATTTTGGCACTATGTCCTCCTTCACAGCGTCCGGCTTGGTATTCGGCAAACACGACGGCCGCTTTGGGAGGCTTAACGGATGAGACTGTGCCGCTAGCCTGCTCGAAGATAGGCATGTCGCCCCGTTCGACGGTATGTACTGATACTGAGTCCTTTGACACTACAGGATCTGGTTCCTGAGCGGCCATGGGCAGGAAACAGGCGAAACAGACGAGAATTACACGAATAGCTCTGGTCATGAGCTGACAGCGTGCACGCGGCAGCCCACGTTTAAGTCATTGCAAAATACAGGAGAGGATCTTGCGCATCTGCCCATCTGTCCGAAATTGACACTGTTAACGGCCAAACGCGGACACCGTCGTGCAACAACAACTCACGAAAGCTGGTGGCGCTCGGCGATTACTCGGAACGAGAACCTTGATCGGACGAGTTTTTCAACAGCATCGAAGGTTTTCGCACGATTACGAAAATTGTGTGCTCCCGAACAAAGTCAGCCATATTCGGGCATGATCTTAGATTCGGAATTATGTGCCTGATGTTGCAAGGTAGTTCGCCGGGGCACCTTGGAGATTGTTACCCTCCACCTCATCACGTCGCCTCCAAAAATACAGAGCCATCAATATTGAGATGACAAGCAGCGCAGCGCCAAACTCTCCGGCTATATAACCCGTTTTGCTGCGATAGACCGTGAGCGGGTCAAAGAACTGTTGAATGAATGTGTTGTGCGATGCGTGCAAAACGACGCAAGGCCAGATACTTCCAGACTTGAGCCGCATCCAGGTCCAAACAAAAGTGAGAAACGGCAGCATAACCGTGAGCAATGGAACGTAAAACCAGGCAGGCGCGGCCCCATGGTAATCGGCGAACAGGATGATCGGGTAGTGCCAGATCGCCCATATGAATCCCGTAATCATGGCCGTCGCCGGGAAGCTGTATTTCTTTGACAATTCAGGAACCAATAACCCGCGCCAGCCAATCTCCTCGCCGATCACAGTCGCAAAATCTCGTATGACGGTGAAGGTTGCCGTGAAAACGAAGTAAAGGGTAATGCTCGCCCATGCCGGCATCGGGCCGAGACCAAACGACTTCGTAACCTCATCTACAAAGTCCTTGCGGTACACGCCACCCAATCCGGTCAGCCAAACGAATCCGTAGATGACTACGGCATATGAAAGCGGAATGAAGTAGCTGATCACCTCGTAGCGCGTTTTGCCCCACTTCCAGCCGAGAGTACCCAAATCCCGGCCGAGATACTTACAAGTGAGCAAGGCCGCAAAGCCTGGGGACCACATCAAACCAGCAACGTACGCGCCCCAGCCTCCGGCCATGTGACCCGATTTGATGATAAGGAAATAGAACACCGAACTGATTAGGAGGGTAGTGAGCAGGAATACCGGGATGGCTCGCGTTCGCATCGGTGCCACGTTCCCGCTTTGGACTGATTGACCCATTTGCGACAGCCATCTCCTAAAACACGTTTACGTGAAGGCCAGCAGAATTGTTCGATAGCGTATCACGTTAAGATTCCGGGACAAGGTCGACCCTGTACCGCCTACGCTACGGGCCGAGCTGTGAATGATAAACCAGCGCCTTCGCACGAGCGCGATTCAGACGCATACGCTAGTAGCCTAAGCGTTAATCGGATTGTCCAGTGCTACTCCTCTTGGCGTGCAATGGCAGGAGGAGCTTAGTTACCCAGCACGAAAAGGAACAAGAGAACCGCTTCATGGGAGGAGCGAGGACAATTTCATCACGAGCACGGTCATATCGTCGTGCTGGGGAGCTTTTTCAGTGAAGGCATCGGCGGCTTCGAAGATGGCCTTTACGATGCCCTCTGCAGTATCGCTGGCTGCGTACTGGGCGGCAAGGATCATGGCCTCCTCACCCCATTCTTCGTCAGCGGCGGTCATCGCTTCGCTGATGCCGTCCGTATAGGCGAGAAGCAGATCGCCGGGGTGGAGCAGGAGCGAATCCTCTTCGTAGCAGACATCGGTGAGCAAGCCGACCACGGGGCCGCCGGTTTCGAGACGTAGGTGTTGACAGGTGCCGTCTGGCAAGGGGCGGATCAGCGCGGGAGGGTTGTGACCGGCATTCACATACTGCAGGCGGCAAGTGGCGGGATCATAGATGCCGAGAAAGAACGTCGCATAACGATTAACGGCGGAAGCTTCGTAAATCAGGCGATTCATCTTGCGCATGAGCGTGGTGAGATCGCCGGAAGCATCGAGCGTCAGAGTGCGCAAACAGGCGCGCAGGCTGGACATCAACAGGGCAGCCGAGATGCCTTTGCCTGAGACGTCGCCGATCGCGAGGCCGAGGCGACCGTCACCGGTATCGAAGACATCGTAATAGTCGCCGCCGACGCCGAACACGGTGCGGCACGTGCCGGCCAGAGTGATGCCGGGGATAGCGGGGAATTGCTGTGGGAATAAGCGTTCCTGGACCTCGCGGGCGATCTCCATTTCGCGGGTGGCACTGGCGCGCTCGATGGCCGCCTGCGCCAACGAAACCGCAGTTTCGCTGAGTTCGAGCCCTAAGCCAGTTTGCACGCCTACCGATTCGAGGAGGCGCAGATCGGACGGAGTGTAAGGCGCTTCCGAGCGTTTTGGGCCGAGCGCCATGGCTCCTAGCAATTCAGTGCGTCCGGGGAGCGGCAGGAGTAGTTCGGGTGTGTCTGGATTGGGTATTTGTTCATCGTTGGCATTTTTGAAAACGGGGGTGGACGAGTTGGATTTGTCGAGTGCGCGCAGGGATTCGTTTCCAAAAGAAGGCTGGCCGATGGCGTAGGCAGGTTCAAAAATGCCGTTACGCCGGAGCAGCACAGCGATCTGATCGACGTGGAGCACGTCGGAGATCTGGTGAGAGACAGTTTTGATGAGAGCGGCGGGATCGGAGATGGTGCGGGCGGTTTTCGCGAGATTGGCCAGCGTGATTTCGGCGTCGTAGGCTTCACGGAAGAACTTGCGGTCGATCCATTGGCCCACGAGATCGGTGGGCGATTTCTTTTTGAAAAACAGAAAAGCGAAAGCCACGAGAACGCCGCTCCAGAGCAGCGTTTTGTAGAGGGAATGCCGGTGAAAGAGAAGGGGGATGGCGATGAACCAGATTAAGGCGGCAATCCCGGCGATGCGCAGAATGGTTAGGGTGGTGCGAGCGAGCGCGTACTTTGTGCCCATGCGTACGAGGATGCGGACATCCATGGCGCGCTGCACGCCCATGACGTAAGCGAGAGTGAGTATGAAGATGACGTAGAAAAGAACGATTAACTCGTATAGAGAATTATGGTGGGGATCGAGACCCAGGAGCGGAAACACCACAAAAATAAACTCGACCGGCCCGAGCGAAATGGCGCTCCCGATGGCAAGCACGCGCAGCCGGCGGCGAGCATCGGCGGTAGTCGCCGAGCGCATTTTATCGAAGATTGCGACCCAAAAGACAATATTTACGATCGCCGATAATACATGCACAACGTGGTTGAAATAGAAGGCCGCGGAAGTAATTGCCGGACCCCAGCGCGCCATAAAAGAGTTCACGTAAACGTACAAAAGCGCCGACGGAAATCCCGTCAAAAGCGGAACCAGGATGAGCCACTTCGCCCAAGGCCAGCGAACGTCCACGCGCCAGCGTTCCGGGAAATAAATGCCGAGCAGTACCAGCGCCGGATCCCCCAGCGTGGCCATGGCAACCCACCACCCGCCAAGGATGGCAAACCACGGGGTGGGCCACCATCTCCAATCGAGATTGCCAAAAAAAGCCTCTGTGTTACTAAGAACGATGAGTACGAACCAGGCATTCAAGTCGCCTGGACGCGCCGCGACTACCCAATAGCCCACTCCGAGACTCACAAGGGGTAAGAAAATCAGCACGGCAAACAGGCCGATATCTCCCGCATTCCGAATCACGACAGCGCGCGGGGCGAGGTGAATTGGAACAGTTTGTATCGCGCCGTTGGGGTGTTGGACGGTGACCGTAAGCGCTTCGCCCGGCCGGCTCCGGCGGACGTCCATAAAGAGCTGGTAATCGCCCGTGAAGGGCACGCCATTCAGAGCTTGTAGCCGATCCCCGGCTTTGATACCGGATTTGGCGGCTTCTTTCTCGGCACTATCGATCAGGCCAGTTTGTTCGTTCACGTCCAAAGGCCTCTGCGCATAGCGGCTGGGATGGAACCACTGCTGAGTCGCGGCAATTACGCCTCCAATGTAAAAGCCAAGGCTGACGACTATATACAGACCGAGGATGATATAAAGCGGTCGGGAGGAGTTGCGAGGGGACCTCCTGTCGTTAAGTGCTGGAGAGGTAAGGAATTCTTGCTTCGCCGCCACTCAATTCATTTTCCGATCCGCTTCATTTCTGATAAGCATACGCCCCGGCCCGGCAAGCCAGCACATTCAATGAGTTTGTTGACGCCCTAGACGACAACAAAAATTGATAGAGCGAGTTGGACGCGAATGCGCAAGGCGTAGGATAACTTACCAAACGATTATTGATTCCATCGTGCGAAATCCAGCGTTTGTTCAACAAATTGCCAGATGCCCAGTTCCCATAATTTCCGTGTTGCAGAAGTGTCTTGCATAACGAAATCGATTGGCAATACGATTGTGTCAATGCTTTTCGGCCACATGCGGATCTCCACAAAACGATCAGAACGGCCGCTACGCAAGTCGCGACACTGCTGCTCTCAACCCATCTGAGCAAGCAGCCAGTGCATGTCTACCGGAGAATTAGATTCCGTATTGCGCGGGAGTGCGGGAGAAATGAGGAACGCTTCATTGTGGTCTTCGAACCAGACCAGGAAAGACGCCTCTTTAGCTCCAGAGAGGCGCTCCTGGTCAAGCCACATGTAAAAGGCGCCCATATCGGCATCGATGAGAGATCCCGGCAAGTCCAGTTCGGGAGTTTGTTCGTCTCCGGAAAGCAACTCGTTCATCGGACGTTGCCGCTGGCGCGGCGCAAACCGCGCCAGCATTGTTAAAGGCTGAGCGCGGCGCCAAAGCTCATGCGTCGCCCATTGCACGAAACTTGTGCTGAAGATCTGAGTGCCCGAACCCGCGGTCAGCAGGCTAACCTCAAAGTGGCTGAGAACCGCGCTACGTTGAGATGTTCCGCTCAACGCAATCTCCTCTGGGGGCAGCTTGTGAAGCAAGGAAAGGAGCGCTTCGGGCCCCCTTATTCCTTCGTGAATCGCTTGGTCGATCTTTCGCAACAGGGCTCGGCGATTCGGCTCGAGTCCGTCGTACGAAATGCTGGTGACGAAAGAGCTCGGGGCCCGTTCCGCAGCGCCCCCGTCGATGTACCAATGATCGAACGGCGAAGGATGCGCCGCCGCTCTGGCCTCTAGGTGAGAGAGCAGAATCTCGAGGCCGTTCGCCGGGTTTACGTTTCTGAAGTAGGTCCCCAAAGGCCGAAATCTGCGAAAGAGCGGATAACGATTGCGTTCAACACCTTTCCCAATCACGGCGATGCCAAGCCTGGGCGCCGCGAGCGGCTGGTTGGGTACAGCGGAAACAAACGCCTTCAGATAATTGGATGACGCCTCATGAAACGTGTCGATTTGATTGCTGGACCAGAGGTAACCGGAAAGTTGTTCGGAGAATTCTCCGGGTGAGCTCACCCAATTCGTGTTCGTCAAGCGTGCGGGCAGTCCCAGTTGCTCGAAGCCGGTCAAAAGTTGGCGTCGATCGACGTCGGAGAGCGATTCGAGATACCTAAGCTGCTGATCGATGTCACGCCTTTCGGCGGGAAAGCGCCAGTCGTAAGCCTGGATCTGCTGCAGTAGCAGCGGAGTGAAAGCTGTCGGCAGTTTCCGGAGCAGTTCAATGTGGCTGGTTGCTACCTGTCTGGCCTCGGGCGGGTAGTCCTTGAAATGCTCCTCCTGGATCGTAGGCGACTTCATAGAGCTACAAGAGCTCGTTTAGCGGCTTGCCTCTGGCCATCTTGGGATCGAAGCCGAGTAGCATCCCGAGCGTAGGCACCACGTCGAGAGGTTCGACAGGCCGATCCACGACAATGTTTTCGCGGATTCCGGGACCCAGCGCCAAAAGCCACGTTGTGCGGGAAAGCGCATCGCCGGTGCGATGATGTTGGAACCCGTTCCCGCCGGCGCTCCCATCCGAGTCGCGGCCGAAATCGGGCAGGATGAGTAAGGTTGTTTTCCCCGCATATTCCGGTTCGCTCTGGATCATTCGCCAAATCTCGCTGCAAAGGCGGTCTGTGCGCTGGATAGCTTCGATATACAGCGAGTAGCAGCCTGCGTGCGCGATGTCCATATCGTGCAGCGTGATCCAGAGCAGATTCGGAGCGTAACGTCGCATGAGCTGCCTGGCGATATAAACCGACAGCTCGTCCGGACTCGAGAGAGTGAGGGCGTGCCTGACAAAGTCCGCCACAGAAAAGTTGAGCAGCTCTGCGAACTCATGCAGCGAGATACCGTTACCCTCTATAGGCGGGGTAAACAGAGGCGTCTCGTAATTGTCGCGCAGGAGGTGCTCATAATCGGCCGTGGTCTTGGAAGCCAGCGCTTCCTTCAGAAACAGTTTCGGTAGGACAACTTGCGCGCCGTAGTCAGGACCGAAGGAGCGGGCATTGCTGCCGCCGATACGATTGAAGCCATTGCTGGGAGCAACTACCCACGCGTCGTTCGACGGACGCTTCAAATCCTTTCGAAAATACTCGAAAACAGTTGGGTACTGCGGAGGCACTGAGGCGAAGTTGTCAAATCTTTCATAGACGCCCGTCGCCAGGCTTGCCGTAGCGACGTAATGCCCTAATATGCCGCGATTCTCAACGCGTGTAAAGAACGTGCCTTGCGGAAGCAGTTCCTTCAAGAGATGGGGAATATTCTCCTGGCCTTGCGGCATAAACGTTTCCTCGTCGCGGCAGCCGCCACCGAACGTCACAACGATGGCCCGTCGATTCGCTCGCCGGGAGCCGGCAACCGGCGTTGCGGAAGAACCAAACGAAGGTCGATAACAGGACGCTGCGGTAAGCGATAGCAGGAATTCTCTCCGGCTCCGTGAGACCAACTCACTCACTTCGCTCGCGTTGAGAGTCCAGCGGCCTGTCAAGAGAACCCTACCAGTAAAGCTTCAAACCGAGCTGTATTTCTCTAGGGTCGTTGGGTGCGTCCCGTGTTGCTGTAATTCTGCCGAAGTTCGCACTCTGGAAATCGAGAGCCCCGGGAGCGCTTACGACTGCTGAACCGCCGGTCGGGCCCAGAGGGCTAGAAAAATTTGGATGATTGGTCAGATTGAAAAACTCGGCTCGGAACTCGAGACGAGTCCTTTCCGTTGGTTGGAATTCTTTGAATACCGAAAAGTCAAGCCGATGAAAACCAGGGCCGTAGACCTGCCCACGTTCTCCTCCTAAAGGAGCCAGGTCGGTTTGTCCGTTGTAGGAAACCACGGGCGCGTTGTGGAAGGCAGCCGGATTCATCCACTGGTTAACGTCGTGTTGACCGCCGATAGGATTCTGACCGGGCACCAGCAGCGCAACGCAACCCATGCCCGAAGCCGTCGTGATATCGCAGGGAATCGTAAATGGCTGACCGCCTTGAAGCGTAAGTATTCCATTCAGGCGCCATCCGCCAACAATCTGGTTAATTAATCCGTTGCTTCCTGATAAAAACCGTTTGCCTCGACCGAAGGGCAGGTCATAACTGCTGCTGTGATGAAAGACAAGTCGGATATCGGAATCACACGGGCCATAGTCGATGTTTGGCCCGAAACCCGGCGCCCGATAAGCGATGGCGGTGCCGTTGAGCTGGTCTACAGCATCGGTCCGGCATCGAGACCAGGTGAAGTTAGTAAGAAAACTTAGACCGTGGCTAAATTGATGTTCCAGGTTTGTCTGCAGTCCGTGATAGTACATGCTGCCCCAGGACTGCTGGATGCTGCCACCCGGCGCTAAGTCCGGATATTCTAGATACGGCGTGGTGTTGGCAGAAGGAACCAGAAGCTCATGGACGACATTCGCGCTCCCGGCGTTCGCTTCGATATGCCGGCCCAGAGTGCCCACGTAAGCGATCTGGAACGAAGTGTTGCCGGGCAGCTGATATTGCACTGTCATGTTCATGCTTTGCACATAAGCAGTCTTGAGATTCTGGTTGATGCCTCTAAGCGTCACTCCCCTCCCATCGACCGAAGCGGGGTTCAAGCTGATGTTGGCATAGGCGTTTTCGAGCGTTGCGTTTTGTCCATTGGAAAATGTGATCGGCGTCTGGTTACTGGTGGCACTGAAGCCGCTCGTGAAGGCAAAAGGATAAGTGGCTCCCAGGGCCGGACCATACCCAACGCCTTCTAATCCGTTATAAGAAATTCCGTAGCCGCCGCGCAGAACCAGCTTTCTTGTGATTTGATACGCGAAGCCGAATCGTGGGGCGAAGTTGTCCGGCTGGGCGTTGCGCAATCCGCGATCGTTCACGTATCGAAGGGCCACGCCGTCTTTTTTCAGCAGCGAGAGGAAAGAGGGGGAAAGAGCGTTATTTGGATCAGTGGGATTTGCCCGGGTACCTGGGATCAGGTACGCCGCATCGACGAATGGCGTTCCCTGAATAAAGTTGCTTTGTGCGTCATACTTCTCGTAAATGGCCGGAAAATATTCGTAGCGGAGTCCGAGATTCAAGGTAAGTTTTGAATTCACTTTCCAGTCATCTTGGAAGTAGCCCGCAATATACTTGCGGCGCGCGTCCGTAGTCTCAATCCTGGAAATCGCCACTGAATTCGGACCTCCATTGAAATCAATGCCGCCCGGAACAGATGCAGCTGTCGGAGTAAGCACGAATTGGACTGCCCCGCTATTGTTTACGTTTACCCCGGGAATCGACGTATAAACTCCGCTGAATGAGTCGCTCCCGCGCGGGTCGGCAGGCTGATAAGTGGCGAATCGCAGATACAACCCTTCGAAACCCATCTTCATCGTATGTCTGCCGGCGACCTTCGTCACACTGTCGGCGATCTCCCAGGTGTCATCCCATTCATTGATGGGGGTGTAGGTGCTCTGTCCAAAAGGTGACAGCCCGCTGACTGAAAACTGCGGGAGACCACCGTTCAGTGGAACCTGTGGAATGCCTTGGATGCCGTACTGAGCCGGGATGTTCAAATCGTTCAGGGTTGTTGGAGCAAAGAGTGTATGCACTCTCCCGTAACTAAATCGGAAGGAATTGACCAAGTTCGGATTGTAGGAATGGGTTTCGCTGAGCGCTGCGTTACGGGTGTCTACCGTCTGATTACCGGCATTGAAGCTTCCTCCATCCGCTATGCCGGGGAAAGGCCCAGGGATGAAGCGTGGATTATGCGTGTAACTTATGCGTCCGAACATCTGATCGCGCTCACTGAAGTTCTGGTCGACGCGTATATCGAAGCTGTCCGCGTCGTTGCTCTGGATCGGGGTCGATGCGTAGTTATTGAACAGACCGGGCAGATTTGGCGCGGGATAAAGATTGAGCAGCTTCACCGCGTTCGGGTCGATGCGTGTACAGGAGCCGGTTGGGCAAATCATATTACCGGCGAACGGATCTCGCACATAGCCCGTAGTCGTCGCCTTCAGTCCGGTAAGAGGGTCTATCTGCCCCGCCGTCACGGCGCGAGTAGTAGCGGGATCAAAAATCTGTCCCACTTTGAAAGTGCGCCCCAGATCATCAGTGACGGTGCCGGTAGATTGGCTATATAGTTCGGAGAAGTTACTGAAGCCACTGCTACGCATAAGTGTGGTCGGGACCGTATCTCGATAGACCAGAGCTTGCCGGATTCGCGTGCCCTGATAATCGCCAAAGATAAAGGTCTTGTTCCGTTTGATAGGTCCACCCGCTGTGAAGCCAAACTGATTCTGGCGAAACTCTCCTCTCCCGATCCCGGCCGCGTTGTTGAAGAAATCCGCAGCGTCGAGCTTGTCGTTGCGGAAAAATTCCCAGACATCGCCATGGAACTCGTTCGTTCCACTCTTCAGGGTGGCATTGAGCGCGGCGCCGCCCGCTCGCCCGAGTTCCGCGCTGTAGTTGGCGGTTTCCACTTTGAACTCAGCAATAGCATCGACCGGCGGCAAGGCGACGTAGAATGTGCCGTTCAAGAAATCCTGAGAGTCGTTGTTGTTATCGATTCCGTCTAAGAGGTAGTTGTTGGATTCCGAGCGTACGCCATTGGCGGAAAATCCTCCGCTGGCGCCAAATCCCCGGGAATCCTGCTGCATCGTTGTCACACCAGCCGAGAGCTGTGCAAGGAAAGTGAAGTTCCGCCCGTTTAGCGGGAGATCGTTCACCTGCTTGCCTCCTATGACCTGTCCAACGGAAGCGTTCTCCACTTGCAGCAACGGTATCGCCGATGTCACCTCCACCCGCTGGCTTTCCAATCCAGGCTGCAACGAGAAGTCGACCACCAGCTGCTGCTGGACGTTGACTTCGACGTGCGGCCTGGTCGAAGTTTCAAAGCCACGGAATTCTGCCGAGACACTATACGTGCCGATTTTGATCGGCGTGAAGGTGTAGGTCCCGCTGTCCGAGGTCGTGGTGGACAGAGTGAGACCGGTCTGTTCGTTGGTCAAAGTCACCTTCGAGCCGGGGATCACTGCCTGCGACGGATCTCTGACGGTGCCTAGAATGGCTCCGCTCTCCAATTGAGCGTAGAGCGCCGGTAACTGCAGGCAACAGAGAATTACCGAAAGGCGAATCAACTTACGAGTGTTAATGGACCTTGCTCCCCACATGTGGATATCCTCCAGCAATGTTTCCAGCAGGAAAACTGGTATTCGGCCACGAACGATTCTATTACAGAACGGAGAGCCGTATATCCATCTGATAAAACTTGAAAGTATTCTCCTCGCCGGGCTTATCGGCCGCTACCGGCCCATAGCGATCCAGGACGTCGGTGATGAAGGCTGTTTTATCGTCCTCAGGCAATAACCGCGTCCACTCAACCATCGTTGCTGAGCTGAAAGCCTGAAACGCCGCGCGCGTTTCGAAGTCCCACGCTTTCGCTGCAGTGTGAACACGCTCGACGCGAAAACCGTTCCGTTCGGCCAGCTCTGCGTACTGCTCAGGTGTGAGATGCAGATAAGGATCGTGGAATCCCTCGAAGAAATGACTCCATCGGGAGGACAGCCGCGTCTCCTCGATCACGTTTTCGATGCTCTTGCGTTCGCCTCTCGGCACCAGGCGTAGTTGCGCCGCCCCGCTCGGCTTCAGCGCTGCATGAATCGAGCGAAGCGCTTCCTCCTGCTGAGGAATCCAGTGCAGTGCATTGAATGAGACAACCAGATCGAATTCTTGATGAAATGGCAAGCGTCGGGCGTCACCCACCTCGAATCGCAAATTGGGAAGAACCGCCGGGCCGAAGTGGCTCGACGCGAAATCGATCATGTCGTGCGATGGGTCTACTCCGACCACCATTCCCTGGGGAACGCGGGCAGCAATTTCTGCTGTGGTTCTCCCGTCGCCGCATCCCGCGTCGAGCACTCGCTCCGATCCCGCCAGGTCGAGCAGCGCGAGCACCTCCTTCGCCATAGCCATCTGGAGCCCGGATCGCCGCGTGTACTCGACTGCATTCCATTCGGTCATTTACTCTGTCCAGTTTAAGCGCGGCGGTGAAAATTGTCGGAAAATGGAAAAGTCCAATGTCGGAGAAAGTCGATCTTTACGATAGCGCCTACAGCAACTATGATCTGGAGCTCTATCGACAGATTCGTTTGGAAACCTACGGTGAGGATCTTGGACAGACGAGCTGGGTTACGGCCGAGGAATCTGCTGAAATCCCGAAGCTGCTCGATTTAACTCCTCAATCCCGCGTGTTGGAGATTGGCTGCGGCTCCGGTCGCTATGCTCTGCGGATAGTCGAAGAGCTGTCCTGCAATGTGATCGGGCTTGATATCAATGCTCACGGTATTCTGACAGCCAACGAACTTGCGCGCGCCAGGCATCTGAGCGCGCTGGTTCGCTTCGAGCAATGCGATGTTTCCCGAAAGCTGCCTTTTCCCGACGAATCTTTCGACGCTGTCTTTTCAAACGATGTTCTCTGTCATGTCCCGGGCCGCGCTGCTGTTCTTGAAGAGCTGTTCCGGATCCTAAAGCCGAATGGTCGATTGCTGTTCAGTGACGCGTTGGTCATTGACGGGCTCATTTCACAGGAAGAAATCGCGGCCAGGAGCTCTATCGGGTATTACATATTCGGCCCGCGAGGGGTCAACGAACGATTGATCCAGGCCGCCGGCTTTGATCTCGTTAGCGTCACCGATACAACGGAGAACGCTGCGCGCATTGCAGAACGTTGGCGAAATGCAAGACAACAGCGATGGGATAAACTGCTGTCGTTAGAAGGCGAGGATAACTTCGAAGGCCTGCAACGTTTTCTTTCGGGTGTACACACGCTTACCCTCGAAAGGCGCCTGCTCCGTTTTGTCTATCTTGCCTGCAAGCCAGCCATAACCGCGCTGAGATAGTGCCCGTTCCGCCATCGATCATGAGTTCGCCGCCGGCTCTATTGAGCGACGACGAAACCTCTGGCGATCGAATGTGCGTATGGACTCCGTGCTTAGGGCGATAAAATAAATCCGGGCGCAACATGAGTACGTCAACAACACCGAAGTTCATTCCGAGTACGGAAGCACTGAATAATCTTGAACGCGACCTCAGCTTCCATCCATCAACGACGGAGCGTCCTGCAGCGCTGACTCTTGAGCAGATCTCAGCCTTCAACCGCGACGGGTACTTGGCCGGCATTCGCATCTTTAGTGAAGAGGAGATTGCTGGTATCCGCAATTACTTTGATGAACTCCTGGCGAAGACGCTCGCTGCCGGCGGCGATAGCTATTCGATCAGCACGGCACACCTCCGCTATGGGCGCGTTTACGACATCCTCACGCATCCGCGCATTGTGTCCCGCATCAAGGACCTGCTCGGCGAGAACGTGATTGCCTGGGGCTCGCATTTTTTCTGCAAAATGCCCGGAGATGGCAAACGGGTCTCCTGGCATCAGGATTCTAGTTATTGGCCCTTGACGCCCTCAATGGCCGTAACGGCATGGCTGGCGATCGATGATGCCAGCGTGGAAAATGCCTGCATGCGCTACATTCCTGGTTCGCACCGCTTGGGCCATCTGACCTACACGCTGAGTGAAAACGACGAAGCGAATGTTCTGAATCAAACCGTAACTGGCGCTGAAAGTTTTGGCGAACCAGTAAACGTTGAACTGAAGGCCGGAGAGATTTCAATCCACAGCGATCTGCTGTTGCATGGTTCTGAAGCGAATCAATCGAATAAGCGGCGCTGCGGCCTGACTCTGCGGTATTGTCCGGCAATCGTCAGAGCGGGCCTCGGCTGGAATGAGAAAGGCGTCATCGTGAGCGGGAAAGATGAGTCAGGTCACTGGGCTAATCCGCCGCGCCCACAGACCGATTGAGCCCAGCCGTTTCCGCCAGTCAACAACATACGGCTTCCTGACATTCTCGGCTGTTCTACCGAGCTCGATGGATCAGTATAGATAGAATTTCACGCATGTTGAATGATGCTCTCCGAGAGGAACTTATCAGAATGCGCGCTGACGACCTGCAAGTTCGGCAAGAATTGATTGATTCCGGTGAACTTGGAGGCAGCTACGTCCCACGAATGGAGGCTGTTCACATCAGGAATGCAGAGCGGCTTAGAGAGCTCATAAATCTGCACGGCTGGCCAGATGAACGAAGGGTCAGCAGAGATGGAGCGGAAGCAGCATGGCTGATCGTTCAGCATGCCATCGGAAATCCCAAGTTTCAGCGAGAGTGTCTCCTCCGATTGCGACAGTCCGCTGCCGAGGGCGGTGTTCCGCTGTGGCATGCCGCGTATCTGGAAGATCGCATAGCCATGCAGGAGGGCCGGTCACAGCGATACGGGACACAATGGCTGGACGATCCAGTGGATGGACGAGTTCGACCTTGGAAGCTCGCGGACGCCGAACGGGTGAATGAGTTGCGTGCGGAAGTCGGACTCGGACCGATGCATCCAATCCCTGAACGCGGCCCCGAGTTACCGATGGAGCAGCAGCAAGCAATCCATCGCAATCAGCGTTGGTGGGAGGAATGGCTGGCCGGCAAAGGATGGCGATGATGATGGCCTGCCGTGGGATTACAGGATGCGCTGCTCCTTTCTCCCGGAGCTATCTCAACAGTGGGATATACGCAGAGACAGTCCGCTGATATTCGCGGAATTCGCTCCCAAAGCGCGAACTCAAAAGACTGTCTTCAATCCGCACGCGGATTTCCGTGCCGGTCACGAATAGCAGGATTGAAAGTAAAAGCAGCGGAAGAGGCGTGATCATGAACCCCGTGCCCAGCAGAACGCAGAACATCGATGTGTAGATAGGATGGCGGACGGTGCGGTAAGGACCGGAACGCACGAGTTGATGGTCCGGGCTGAGGGCAGCGTCAAACCGCAAATGCCGGCCGAGAGAACGCGTAGCAGTCCAGGACAAGAGACCCGCGAGTGTAAAGCACAGGATGGAAAGCACAGTTCGCCAGACGCTCGGGGATTGTGCCCAAAAGTCGCTCTGCCACAAAAGCGAATAAGCGATTACCTCAATCACGATGCCCCAGCGGGCGCGGCGGTCTCTTCTCTCCGGAGTTTGAAAGTTCCATCTGTTTAGTAGAAATGGAATGAACCAAAAAACCCAGCCGGCAGCAAGAATAACGTAAGAATACGCTGGCATGATTTGTAAGTCTACTCTAGTAAATAGAGTACTCTGGAGGCGGCAGTATCCCAATGATAGACAAACGAGATGAAGATGAACTGCGGGATCGATTGATGCTCTTCGAACGGATGATTGACGAAGGGCGGCGGTCCAGAGCGCGTTTATTTCGGGGCGTGTCTCGCTTGGTGCGAGCGGAGCCCCGATGAGAGCTGAGCTCTCAGAGACGCTGTCTGATCTTGACCCTATAATCCACGGCAAGCTGCGGCTGGCTCTGCTTTCGCTACTTGCTGGAGTGGAAGCGGCTGAGTTTACGTGGCTCCGGGAGAAGACGGGTGCAACGGACGGTAATCTGGGAGCTCAGTTGGCCAGGCTTGAGGATGCGCACTATATAGCCGTAACCAAGAAGTTTGTTGCGAGAAAACCCACATCTCTTTATAGGCTCACGCCGGCAGGGCGTAAAGCGCTCAGTGGCTACGTCAAAGCTCTGAAAAAACTTCTAGGTGGGGCATTGTAGATCTTAAAAGCTAAATGCCGCCCTGTCATCTCGGTCCAAGATGTTCTTCTGCTGCGAAAGTAAGTTGACCCGAGTCAGGTCCGGACGGCGTGTCGGATGTTAAAGGGAGTCGCATCACAAAGCGTGCGCCCGCGGGTGCTCTCTTCTCTGCCCAAAGCTCGCCCCCGCTGTCCAGCAGCGATTGTCTCGATAGAGCAAGCCCCAACCCCAAGCCATTCTTTTTTCCGAAACTTGCAAAAGGCCGGAATAGATTTGGCCATGCTTCATCTGATATTCCCAGACCCGAATCTTCCACTAGAACTCTCACGTTCCCGGGCTCGAGATGAACGCTGATTTGCACTTCTTCACCCTCTGGCATGGCATCGATTGCGTTGCTAATCAGGTTACGAAGACGCGTTCCAGGCGAGTGGCAAAATCTTATTACGGGTGCCAATCCGCAGTAGCTGGAGGCTGAAGACACACCGGCGACAGATGATCTCCTCTCATGCTTGTGCTTCATGCTGGTTTTCGCGCGCGGCAGTTGACCTTATGGGCCGAATCGTCACTCAAGCAAAAGAGTCGCCGGACGGGTCGGCGCGTTCATCCCTTGGATGCTGGCTCGCCACAGCTTACAGAGAGCTTGGCCTCACTCGGAGTCAAGGTACCGGCGAACGGTTTCACAACAGTGGAAGTCGCGTTGCCCTCAGTGCGCGAAGGCCCGGTCGGCTCCAGCCCGCTTGTCGGCGAAATACCCAATGGGCAAGTCATCGGCATCGCGCGCTGGCGCGTAACGGCAATGCCGCTCGAGTCTGATGCGGCCCTGGATTTACTTTGTTGTGCTGTCGAAAAAGAGCTGCTGCAACCGGGTACTGTGGCCGGGACTGATTTCGCTTATTGGGCCACGGCGATGCGCTTTGCAGGAGCTCTCGTGGCGCGGCAGCAGTTTCTGCCGGGCCTCGTGCGAGAGAATAGACGGCTGTACGCGCGCTGGCGCGGCGTTTACCTGGGCCGCGACGATGACCGGCGGCGCGGGCTTGCCGAAGCTATGCCGCCGGCCGCTCGTGCGCTCACGCCAGAGATAGCAACCGACGCGCTGTTGAGCGATTTCATCGACACGATTATCGATCAACTTGTTCGTAGTTCTTCACCGCACCAGCAACATTTAGGCAGCGGAGTGCATGATCGTTGGCTCGAAGCATTGCACTGCCCTGACGCCACACTCACCGGCAACGATGCCGAACTCGAAGCCCTCGAATCGCAAATACGGGAGTGGCGGCGCCCGGTTGCCCTTTCTGCCTCCGCGCCTTACCGCCTATGCTTCCGGCTCGAAGAGCCCGAGTCGGACGGCACGTCAGCATGGCAGGTTCGTTATTTGCTGCAGGGCCGCAAAGATCCAAGTCTGCTCATCCCTGCCGATGTCGTGTGGAAGAAAGAGATAAAGTCGTCGGTCTGGAGTCATGCGGGGTTCAAGCCTCGCGAGCATTTGCTCTTTTCACTTGGGCAAGCTTCCTGTGTTTGCCCGCGTATCGAAGAGAGCCTGAGATCGCCGGGTCCAACCGGTTACACCCTTGACACAGCCGCTGCGTACCAGTTTCTAAATACGACAGCCATCGCCTTGGAAGAAGCCGGTTTCGGAGTGATGTTGCCTGCCTGGTGGGGCCGCAAGGGCACCAGGGCCAGGCTGAGCGCGAGCGCGCACGTAAAGAGCCCGTTTCAAAAAGGCGCGGGCCTTTCGCTCGATATGCTTCTCCAGTTCCAATGGGAAATCTCGATTGGCGGCGAGAAGGTCACATTGCGTGAGCTTCAGGCACTGGCGGAATTGAAGGCTCCGTTAGTTAAGTTCCGTGGTCAATGGGTCCAGATGAATGCGGAGGAAATCCAGGCCGCGCTCGATTATTGGAAGAAACGTGACGGTCAGGTCACGGCGCGTACCGTTGTACAGATGGCGCTCGGCGCGGCTCAATCGCCCGGGCCGATCGAGTTCTCCGAAATTTCAGCGGAAGGGTGGATTGGCGACCTGATCCGCGGTCTCGAAGGCCACACGCCATTCGAGGAAACCCCGCCTCCAGAGGGACTGCAAGCGACACTGCGCCCCTATCAGGTTCGCGGCTACTCCTGGCTGGTGTTCGTCCGCCGTTGGGGCCTCGGGGCCTGCCTTGCCGACGATATGGGGCTGGGAAAAACCATTCAGACCTTGAGTCTCATCCAGCGAGATCGGCGCGCCGGCGCAGATCGTCCCGTTCTGCTGCTTTGTCCGACGTCGGTGGTTGGTAACTGGCAGAAGGAGTCGGCTCGCTTCACTCCTGAACTTTCGGTGATGATTCATCACGGTATCGGGCGCGCTAAGGGCGATGCCTTCGTAAATCACGCATTGCAAAATGCGATCGTCGTCTCTAGCTACGCGCTTCTCCACCGCGATTTGGAACACTTGAAAGAAGTGCCCTGGGCCGGCATAGTGCTGGACGAAGCGCAGAATATCAAGAACCCTGAGACCAAACAGGCTATGGCGGCGCGCGCTTTGAGAGCGGACTATCGCATCGCATTGACAGGTACTCCGGTTGAGAACAATGTCGGTGATCTGTGGTCCATGATGGAATTCCTCAACCCCGGATTGTTAGGCACGCGCGCGGAATTCAAACGCAACTTCTACTTGCCCATCCAGAGCGGTCGCGATCCGGCTGCGGCGGCTCGGCTCAAGAAGATCACCGGGCCGTTCCTCCTCCGCCGCTTGAAGACAGACAAGTCCATCATCGGCGATCTGCCGCAGAAGCTCGAAATGAAGGTCTTCTGTACCCTGACCAAAGAGCAGGCTTCTCTCTACTCTGCCGTCGTCAAGGAATCGATGGACGCCATCAAGTCAGCGGAAGGGATTCGGCGCAAAGGCGTAGTGCTGGCCACTCTCGCGCGCCTCAAGCAGGTCTGCAATCATCCGGCGCAGTTTTTGCGCGACAACTCGCCCTTGCCGGGCCGCTCCGGCAAGCTCGCCAGGCTCACCGAGATGCTCGAAGAAGCGATCTCAGCGGGCGACCGGGTGCTGATCTTCTCTCAGTTCGCAGAGATGGGCTCGCTGATGCAGCGGCATTTGCAAGAGACGTTCGGGCGCGAAACACTTTTTCTGCACGGCGGAGTCCCCCAAAAACAGCGCGACCGCATGATGGTTCGCTTCCAAGATGAGGCGGACGGGCCGCTGTTGTTCATCCTTTCACTGAAAGCTGGTGGAACCGGATTGAATCTGATGCGTGCCAACCATGTCTTTCACTTTGATCGGTGGTGGAATCCTGCAGTGGAGAACCAGGCTACCGACCGGGCTTTTCGGATTGGGCAAAAGAAAAATGTGCAGGTGCATAAATTTGTGTGTGCGGGAACACTGGAAGAGAAGATCGACGAGATGATTGAGCAAAAGAAAGAAGTCGCTGCTCATGTCGTCGGAACCGGCGAAGGATGGCTTACGGAACTCTCAACCGACCAGCTAAAAGACCTCTTCGCGCTTCAGAAAACGGCGGTAGCGGAATAGCATGCGATTTGATGGATGGGACCATTCTGGAGCCTTTCCTCCCGCCTCGCGCCCACGGACAGCGCGTAGGCGGCATCAAGGCAGCGTCGCAACGCGGCGCTTTTGGCGAAAGCTGGTGGGCTCGCCGGTGGCTCGATGTTCTGGAGGGTTTCGATATTGGCACCCGGCTGCAGCGCGGGCGTGCCTACGCCCGGAAAGGACAAGTCTTGTCAATCCGGGTGACGAAAGGAATGGTGGAGGCGCCCGTACAGGGTTCACGCCCGGAGCCATATCACGTGAACATCAAAGTGCGCCCGTTAATGGAGTCTGAGTGGAAACAAGTTGCGGAGCAACTGTCGAAGCAGGTGATTTACGCAGCCAAGTTGCTCGCGGGCGAGATGCCGCAAGAAATCGAGAACGTCTTCGCCGGGGCCGGGCTGTCTCTGTTTCCGGAGGCGCTGAAGGAGATTTCTACCAGTTGCTCGTGCCCGGATTGGTCGAATCCATGTAAACACGTGGCCGCAGTTTATTACCTGCTTGGCGAGGCATTCGATCGTGATCCGTTCCTGATTTTCCGAATGCGAGGCATGGACCGCGAGGAGTTCATTGCGATGCTCGGCGCGAGCAGGGAAGTCGATGAAGGAACAGCAATACCGGAGCCGGAGCCGCTTGCCATAACGCCGCAGGAATTTTGGAGCGCCAGGATGCCCCCACCTGACCTGTTCGGCGATGTAACTCTGACCAGCGCAGTGGCAGCACTGCCTAGACGGTTAGGCAGCATCCAGTTCTGGCGCGGCGAGTTACCACTCATTCAAGCGCTGGAGCCTTCCTATCAGAACGCAGCGCGCAGAGCAGAGCAGATCCTGTTCGGAGAAAAAAGCTAGCAACTGACCCGTAACTAGCGATACATATAATCTCGCGTCAACGGCCGCGGAGTGCCGCGCTTCACAAAAACGGCCTGATGAATCTCAGTTTCTCCCACATCGAAGCTGACGGTGATAGCCGCCAGGTACAGCAGCCAGGTCCGGTATGTCTGCATATCGACATATTCCAGGCATTGCTCCCGATTCCGTTTCAGATTTTCAAACCAAGCTTTGCACGTGAGCGCATAGTGTGGTCTGAGGTTTTCGACATCGAGGACTTCCAAGCCTGCCTTTTCAGCACAATGGATGACATCGGTTAAGCGGACCAATTGGGCGCCCGGGAAGACATTGCGGCTCAGGAAAACTGTTTCCGGCCCAGCCTCCATCGAGGACGGCCGTACAATACCGTGGTTCAAAAACACTCCGTCGGCTGCGAGCAGGCTTTGCATCTTATCGAAATAGCCTTGCAGTGCCACTGGACCGACGTGTTCGAACATGCCCACCGACGCGATTCTATCGAATGTTCCTTCTATCTCGCGGTAATCGCGTATTGCAAAAGATGTCCGATGGCTCAATCCTTCGGACTCGGCCCTGGCGACAGCCAAGCTACGCTGCTTCTCGCTCAGCGTGAAGCCGCTGCCCAACGTTCCATAGTGCTCGGCGCTGTATAGTACGAGTGCTCCCCAACCGCAGCCGACATCGAGGAATCTGTCTCCCGGCCGCATCCGCAATTTACGGCAGATATGCTCGAGTTTAGCCACTTGCGCCGATTCGAGGCTCGTATCTTGAGTCTCGAAATACGCGCAGGAGTAGAGCAGTCGCGAGTCGAGGAAGCAGCGGTAGAACTCATTCGACCGGTCGTAATGAAAGCGAATATCTTGCGCGGTCGAACCAAATCGTCCGTCTCGCGTCAGTCGCTGTTTCAGATAAGCTTCTACGGTTTTCAATCCGGGCCGGGCGTAGGGAAAGAATTGTTTCCGAAAAATCCGAATTGCGCCGACCAGATCTCCCTCAACTTCGAATTCCGATCGGATGAACGCTAGCGCTAGTTGGTAGGGATCGCTCGCAGTCAATCGCTGCCATTGATGCTCGTCTTTCACTAGAAATGTGCAGGCGGGTTGCTCCTCAGAATGAACCCTTCCCGATCCATTTTGAAACTCGACAGCGTAGCCTGGTTCCGGAGCCCGGTTGTGGTCGCCGGTGAGATACTCACGCAAAACTGCAGACACGAATGCCTCCTTCAGCAAACAGGACCGTGACCGTAGCTGATAGAGAGGCGGTGCCGGGCTTGCCTATGCGGTATAGACCCGTCTGGGACCCATTTTGCCCGTTTCGAAATACGGCGATTGGGGCGAACTCCAATGCCTTCTATCTTCACCGTAAAACGGGAGTACTTACTCTGTCAAGAAGTAAATGTAACGGGGCCGAGTTACTAGTAACAGTAACTCGGACGTTCAGCACTAGTGAGTAATTCAGCCCACCTTACCTTCGCTGTGCGGGCGCACTCCAGAACACTCGCGTCAGCGCAGCGCGGGTGTCTGCACATCGGCAGCAAGTATTGCTTCGATGCCCGCCGTAGCGTCGACCGAGGGCAATCCCTCTATGGTCTGAACAGTAAAAGTACTGGGAGGTACCGCGGTCGTTTTCCGCAGCGCGGAGCCTCCGGAAGGGTCTAGCGAAAACACGTTTACTTCTACCGGCGCTTCCACATCATCGAGCGCACTCGCGGAATGCTGTAGCCGCACGAAGGCTTCGTGAGCGTCATCCAGGAAGCTGCCGAAGGAGAGCTGCAGTCCGGTCAACACAAGTTGCTTTGCGTTTACAAGCGCGGTGCGTCGCTCTTTTAAGAGCACAACCGGAGCTTCGCTCGGCGGCTTAGAAAGTTGCCCGATTGCCTGACAGCTGCTGGTATCGTTGACGGGATCACGCACCGCCTGCACGAGGTTCACATTGGCATGAGGAAACGACCCCGCAATGCCGGCCCCTACGCTCTCGAAATTATCCAGCCGCGAGGTGAAGCAGGTCGCTGTCAGGATATTCTCGGGAGCTACGGAAACCGCCCGCGCGCTTTCCTTTAGCTGTGCTACTGCCGCTGAGAGCGAGTCGCCGCTTTGTCCGGCAAAAAAAGCCAGACCGTTGGGATTGGTGACTCGATGGGTGGCAACGGTCGCCTCGATAACTACCTTCGCTGCGTCTTCGCCGAGAGCGCCAACCTGCAGCACCGTCAGTACCGGCAGTGGCAGCTTGTGGTCCGTGAACAATCTCGAGACCTCCGCCTCCACGCGGCGCGCGTCGCCTGCCCCGGCCACGAACGCCCGCAGCTTTACGATGGTTTCCCCGTGCGTGTCTCGAATCAGATCATTTAGACTCTGACGTATCTGCGACGCCAAGCCGCCGGTTTTCAGGAGCGGAGAAAGGTGAAAATCCAGAGTTTCCGTATCCGCCTTCAGCGCCATCGGCGGCTGTGGCGGCAGCGGCAAAACCTGCGATTTGGGCTCGGTATTCTTTTTTTTCTGGTTCCCGGACCCGGCTGCGGGCGACAACAACGGCCGGGTTCCAAACCATGCTATTGCGATCAGTGCGACCATGCGGACCCGTTGGCCAGCCACCATCTCACCACCCCATGGGCGACGACTCACAACCTTAGCCTAGCCTGTCCGATTCGAAGACATCCTTCTGAAGCTCAGCGATCGAATTGGCTGGCTTCTGCCAGTCCAAATTGGTAAGATCGAAGTACCTTGAATCTCCTTCCGCATCTTTCGTTGGATTACGCTTCGGAGATCCCGTTGTATAAGCAGTTGGCTGAATCCATACGAGCTGCCGTCGATTCCGGAACACTGGGGCACGGCGCCCGCCTGCCAGCCACTCGCGAATTGGCCGGCCAACTTGGACTGAACCGAACGACCGTCTCAGCGGCTTATTCCATGCTGGAGCAGGCCGGGCTGCTGGAAGGTCAGGTGGGGCGGGGAAGTTTCGTTGCGGTCAGTGGAAGCTCCAGGAACTGCAGAAGGCGGATTCGCTGCAGCGCCCTTCCACTGGGAAGCCGTGCTCGCCCCCGAGGAGCCCTTAGACGCGCCGCCGGCGAACATCTCCATTAACTTTGCGAGCTCGCGGCCGGCCGAGGATCGCTTTCCCATCGCCGAGTTTCGTGCTCTGTCCAAGCAGGTCATCGATAGTTCCCAGGCAACCGAAATCCTGCAGCTCGGATCGCCATACGGCTATCGTCCGCTGCGTAAATATCTGCTGGCCCAGAGCGCTGCTGCGGGAGTGGCGCGCTATGGTGACGACTTGATCGTAACGAACGGCTGCCAGCAAGCCCTCGACCTGCTGGCCCGTGTTCTGGTTAGCGCTAACGTGCCGGTCTTGTTGGAGGACCCGGTCTATCATGGCCTGCTGCGGGTATTCGGCCGCGCTGGAGCGGCACTGATTCCGCTTCCCTGCGGTGATTCAGGATTTAGCCCCGCTGTCCTGGAATCGCTCGTAAGCCAGCATCGGCCGCGGCTGCTGGTGGTCACTCCAGAGTTTCAGAATCCGACCGGCGTCACATTGAGTCTCGAGCAGCGCAAAGCCATCATTGGCATCTCCCGGCGCTTCGGCCTGATCGTCGTCGAGAGCGAAATCTATCGCGATCTCCGCTACCGCGGCCAGCCTCTGCCGTCGCTCAAGCAACTGGATGAATCCGGCAATGTGATCTCTATCGGGAGTTATTCGAAAGTCGCTTTCCCCGGCTTGCGCGTCGGTTGGGTGATTGCGCCGCAATTGGTCGTGGCACGGTTGGCGGAGGCCAAGCAGACCAGCGATCTGCATTCGGACCAGCTCTCGCAGGCGGTGCTGCTGCGCTTTGCCGAGTCAGGAGAATTAGCGCGTCATGTGAAGCGCACTCGCGAGGCGGGAGCGGCCCGGCTCCAGGCGGCGCTCGAAAACTGCGAGGCGCACCTGCCGCCCGGAAGCCGTTTCACGCGTCCCGAAGGCGGTATGAATCTGTGGGTGGAACTGCCGGCGCCGCTGCTGGCAGACGATCTGCTCAAGGCCGCTGAGCAGCGCGGGGTCAGTTTCCTGCCCGGCAACTGCTTCTCCGTACGCCGCACCGAGCGGCGCAGTCTGCGCATCAGTTTTGGCGGTCTTCCGCCGCAATCCATCGCGCGCGGAATTGCCATTCTGGGTGCTATCGCCAAAGAACAGCTAGTCGCGCATCGAGCTCGTACGGCGCCCGAGCCTACGGCAGCCTTGGTATAGAGGAACGGACCACATTGTTTAAGGACTTGGAAGGAGATTGCACATGAATTTCGGAACCGATCAGTTTCGTCTGAAGGTCGGCTTGGCCGAGATGCTCAAGGGCGGCGTCATTATGGACGTGGTCAACGCCGAGCAGGCGGTGATCGCGGAGCGGGCCGGAGCCGTCTCTGTGATGGCTCTCGAGCGGGTACCCGCTGATATTCGCAAGGAGGGCGGAGTGGCGCGTATGTCGCAAATCCGCATTATCCGCGAAATTATGTCTTCGGTGTCCATCCCGGTGATGGCAAAAGTGCGTATCGGCCACTTCACGGAAGCGCGCATTCTCGAAGCGCTGGGTGTCGATTACATCGATGAAAGCGAGGTGCTGACGCCTGCCGACGAAGAGCACCACGTCGATAAGCACGATTACAAAGTTCCCTTTGTCTGCGGTGCGCGTAATCTCGGTGAAGCTTTGCGCCGCGTCGCGGAAGGCGCAGCCATGATCCGTACCAAGGGCGAGGCAGGCTCCGGCAATATCGTGGAAGCGGTTCGCCACATCCGCACCATCGTCAAGGAGATGAAGCAGCTTACCGTTCTCGGTAAAGAGGAACTGGTGCATGAAGCCAAGAATCTGCAGGCTCCGCTCGAACTCGTGCAATACGTCGCGGAACATGGCAAGCTGCCCGTGCCGAACTTTTCAGCGGGCGGAATTGCTACCCCGGCCGATGCCGCTCTGGTGATGCAGCTCGGAGCCGAAGCTGTATTCGTTGGTTCCGGCATTTTCAAGTCTTCCGATCCTGAAAGGCGCGCCAAGGCCATCGTCAAAGCGGCCACTTTCTACCGCGATCCCGTCAAGCTGCTCGAAGCGAGCGAGGAGCTTGGCGAAGCCATGGCCGGACTTGAAATCTCCAAACTGCCTGAGGCCGAACTAATGCAGACCCGTGGTTGGTAAGGACTCCCAGTGACCATGCCGGCCCGAGTAGGTGTCCTCGCTCTACAGGGTGACTTCGAAGCGCACCGCAAGGCGATTGAGCGCGCCGGTGCCCGTGCATTCGAAGTTCGCACAGAAGCCGATCTCGACGGGATTGACGGGCTGATCATTCCGGGCGGTGAGAGCACAACCATGCTCAAGCTGCTCGATGCGGAGAATTTGCTCGAACCTATCTGCTCGTTTGGTGGCCGCAAGCCAATCTTTGGAACCTGTGCCGGCGCTATTCTCCTTGCCTCCGAGGTTTCGCACCCCGGACAGCCCTCGCTGGGCTTGATGGATCTGAGCGTCGAGCGGAATGCTTACGGGCGTCAGATAGACAGCCGCATCGCGCGCATCGAACTGGACGGCAAATCATCCGAGGCGGTCTTCATTCGAGCCCCTATCATCCGCCGCGTCGGCCCCGGTACCCGCATCCTCGCCACCTTTGACAACACACCGGTCCTGGTGGAGCAAGGACGCCACATGGCTTCGACCTTTCACCCTGAATTGAGCCCTGAATCGAATATCCACCGGCACTTCGTCCGCAAAGTCGCCTGTGAAAAGGAGAAGGATCTCGCGCCCGCTACACTTGAAGAGTAGGATGCCGGCGCGAGTTTCGAATGACCCAAAAATGCAACGACCTTTGAAACGCGTTTTGTTCTTATGTATCGGCAACTCCTGCCGCAGTCCGATGGCGGAAGGTTTTGCGCGCGCTTATGGGTCCGACGTAATCGAGCCTCTGAGCGCTGGCCTGGCTCCCGCTCCGATCATCCAGCCGCTAACCAAACAGGTGATGGAGGCTAAGAACATCAGCCTGGATGACCAGCATGCCAAAGACCTCAGCCGGATCGATCTGAAGCAGGTGGACCTGATCATCAATATGAGCGGCCGGCCTCTTCCGGAGAATTTGCCCGTAGAAGTCAGAGAATGGCGAGTCGAGGATCCCATAGGTTGCGATGAAGCGACCTATTTAGCTGCCCGGGACAAAATTGAGCACCTGATTATGGGCCTTATCCTCGACCTTCGCCGGGAAAATCGTCCCGCCAAGCGTCCGCCCTCCCTGCGCGCGATTCTGAACCGCGGCAGAAGAGCTTACCGCTAACCCGAAATCGCGCAATCAACTCCTGGCTACTGAGCCGCGATCAAAAAGGAGTGGTCTTGGGATACTGGCGCCTGCCTATACAAACCAAAAGCGCGGCTCAGGCCGAAGCCCTTGCCGCGCTCTCGAACAATCTCACTCGCGAACCGAAGTTTACTTCGTGGTGCTGGTGGTGCTCGTCGTGTCGGTCTTCTTGTGCTTGTGGTGTTTTTCTTTCTTGGTGCTCTTCATGCTACCGGTATCCGTGCTGGTTGACGTGTTCTGGGCAAAAATGGCTCCGCCAGCGGATAGGAACGAAAGGGCAAGAGCAGCGGTCATGATCTTTTTCATGTGAGATATCTCCTAATTTACAGCTTAGATAGCACTCTGTGCTTCCATAGCCATATTCGCAGACCTAAGGTGAATTAGTCCTGAATTTCACATTAAACTCAGCTAATGTCGCCGTCCGTGGAATTACTGGTATGACTGGGCTAAACCATAGCTGTGAGCACCTTTAGCGAGGCTGAAGCGAGAGCGAAATCACTGCACAGCGCCCGTTTCCGCCCCGCTGGCAGACGGGTGTCAGCCTTCTCGCGATCCATGCGGCGCCGTAGTGAAAGTTGCCCACTTCCCTTCGAGCGGTCGCGGCTGCCTTATCTTCGGCAGGTTCCGGTAGGAATGCTTCAGATCCATCAGCAGGTTATAGCGGATCAGGTACCAGAGCGCCGCCACACCGTCGCTGAGTCCGATCTTCTTGCCTTGGTCATAGGTCCTGCCGTAGTAGCTGATCGGCACTTCGAACATCGCGCAGCCGAGCTTGCAGACTTTCGCCGTCACCTCGATCTCAAATCCAAAACCGCTGGAGGTAATCACCATATTGCGTATGATTTCTCCCCGAAAAGCTTTATAACCCGTCTCCACATCCGACAAATTCACGTTCGTGAGTAGATTGGAAAACAGAGTCAGGCACTTGTTCGCTACGTAGTGGTAGAAATACAGCACCCGCGCTGCCTTCCGGATCAGAAAGCGCGAGCCATAGACCACGTCGGCCACTCCCTGCCGTATCGGCTCGATGAGATCGACAATCTCGTCCGGGTCGTACTCCAGATCCGCGTCCTGCACGATTACGATCTCGCCCTCAGTCACCGCGAACCCCTCGCGCAGAGCGGCTGTTTTGCCGCTATTCCGGGCTAGCCGCAGCACCCGCACCTGTTCAAACTGTTCAGCGAGCCGCTGTGCGATGGTCTGCGTCTGATCGACCGAGCAATCGTCGACGATTACGATTTCAAGAAGATAGGGTACCTGAAGAAGCTTCTTCACCACTTTCGCCAGCGTCGCCTCCTCGTTGTAAGCCGGGACGACAATCGACAAAAGTCTTTCGTTACTCTGCACGGTGGGCAAACCGAAATCTGGTTGTTCCAACACCTTCCCCCCTTCGTGAATAAACATCACTCGCCGGTCTAGTATTCAGGTATTACCGCTTCTCTTTTGCGCCTCTCAGTCGTCTCGGACTCTTCAGCGGTCCTGTCGCCCGCGGCGTGGGGCCATCTCCCGCTATATTCGCATGGATGGGCGCTTAAATCGAATCGCCCGTGTTAATACTGGGATCAGTACCGATTCCCTTCATCAGTGTTTGAGTTATTCCGAAGATTCGGATCGAGAGCACGCTGCCGTTGTCGGTATAATCCCCATAGGCCATCCCTTGCATGCAGTTTTCCCGGATGTTTCCCCGCAACCCAATTCTCACGTTTGGCTTTTGCATTGCGCTTTCTCTTCAGTTGCCGCTCTTTGCGCAGCAGAGTTCCAGCCCGGCTCCCGTATCCTCCAGTTCTTCTCCCGCTGCGGCCCCGGCGCACAACTCTCCCGGCGCAAGTTCGAGCGCTGGCGCGCCTGTTTCCCCGCCGCCCCCGACCGCCAAAGACAATTCCTCCATTCGCGTTTCCGTCAATGAGGTGATCGTTCCCGTTACCGTTACTGACGAGAAAGGCCGTTTCGTCTCCGACTTGGGCCTCAAGGATTTCACCATCTTCGAGGACAATAAGTCGCAGGCCATCCGCTACTTCACCCGGGAGCGAAACCAGCCCGTCGTGATCGGCTTTTTGCTTGACATGAGCAACTCCAGCCGCATTCATTGGAAGAATTTCCAGAACGCTACCGTTGAGCTGATTCAGACACTCTTGACCGGCGATGCCAAATATTCGGGCTACCTGATCGACTACGCGCAGGATGCCGAAATCGCTGTCAATACGTCGGACGATCCCGAGCCGATGGTCGATAAAATTCGCAAACTGAAGCCGGGCGGCGGATCGGCGCTCTACGATGCCATCTATCTGGCCTGCACCAGCCGCAAGCTCGTCAAAGGCGAGCCGATCGAACCGCGCCGCGTCATCATTATTGTCGGAGACGGGCACGATAACGCCAGCAAACACTCGCTCAACGAAGTGGTGGAACTGGCGCAGCGCAACCTCGTAACCATCTATTGCATCAGCACCGAGGCCTTTGGTTTTACCAATGCCAGCACCGACAACCTGGTCCGCCTCGCCGTCGAGACCGGCGGACGCGTGGTCTATCCATTGGGAGACGTCTATAAGGATACCGACGGTTATCTCTCTCACCCGTCGGACGACGGCAATTACGCTCTCACCGTGGGCACCGGTCTGTACCAGTCAGCAGTCGACAACAAGATGTATCACGCAGTCGCGGATATTGCCGGCGAAGTGACTACCCAGTACATTCTGCGTTACGTCTCGGACAATCCATCCGAGAAGTCATACCGCAACGTGAAAGTGGTGGTGGATCTCGGTAACGTTCATGTCCGGGCTCGCAAGGGCTATTACGCGAGCGCCGCCGCTCCCTCTTCCCGCCCCGCTACTCCCTAACGCCCACGCCTAACCCTCCCCGGAGTATTGGCTTCTCCAGTCCCAGACGATAAGCTGTATCCTGAGGATCGGGATCTCTCACATCCAGGCCCGGTCGAAGTTCCGATGCCAGCACGCGTTCTTCGCTTCAGTGACTACGCTCCTAAAACCGGGGAGTTCTCGCTGTTGTTGTCCGACCTGCCTGGCCACGGTGTAAAGACGATCGGCGTCCTGCTGCTCGATCCTTCCACGGACAACCTCTATGTCCGGCTGCGGCGGGATTGGCATGTGGTCGGAGACGACGAAGATATCGAGGTCCTGGCCGAGTTGGGAGAGGATCTCGCCTCATGGGCGCAAGAGCACGGCGGTACGGCGGTATTGGAACATCTCGAGAAGGAAGCGTCTCAATCCATTCGCGTGACGGACCGCGAAGCGGTGACCGTGCACGGCTTCGATCGCACCTTAGGTGAGCTCTATCGGGAACACGTGCCCGCCGAAGTTCTGCAGTTCCGCACGCACCTGCCGCGCTATTCGCTGGCGGTCGCCGCCGGTCCTTTTCTCACCAACCCCGAAGATGTCAACGCCGAAGAGTGGATAGAAGTGCCGCCGGATATGCGCCTCGAGGACGATATGTTTGTCGCCCGGATACAGGGTCACTCCATGGAACCGCGTATTCCCGATGGCAGTCTCTGTGTGTTCCGCCGCAGTGTCGTAGGCTCGCGGAATGGCCGTCTCGTTCTGGTCCGCAACTCGGAGCTGGCCGACGACAACCAGTACACCGTCAAGCGCTACAAGAGCGAGAAAATGGTCACCGAAGAAGGCTTCCTGCAGACCCGCATCCGTCTGGAGAGCTTGAATCCAGAGTATCCATCCTGGGACCTCGATCAGGATGCGGAAAAATATCAAATCGTCGGCGAGTTCGTCCAGGTACTGGATTGAAAATCTAGCTGCCGCCCTTGCGTCTTCTTCTTTCCCGGCCGCTTACCAGTCCGAACTGCAGCTTCTTCTCCACCGTATCCACGCGATCCAGGCGCACCCGCACCCGGTCTCCGATCGAGTACATCTGATGGCTCCGCTCGCCAATGATTTTGCGTCCGTTTTCCTCGAAGCGGAAGTGATCTCCCGGCAGCGTCTCCATGGGCACCAGCCCCTCCACAAACAGCTCGGTCAACTCCACAAAGAAACCATGTTTGGTCGTGCTGATGATAAGCGCATCGAATTCTTCGCCCGCACGATCCTCCATGAACCGCACCTTCTTCCATTCGATCAGCTCCCGTTCCGCCTCCGCGGCGCGCCTCTCGGTAAACGAAGTGTCGTTCCCTAATTCGCGCAGCAGGCCTTCTTCGAGAAGCGGCGCAGCGCCATCTATATGGTTCGCCAGAATGCGGTGAACCACCAGGTCCGGATAACGGCGAATGGGCGAGGTAAAGTGCGTATACGCCGGCGCAGCCAGCGCGAAGTGTCCTTCGTTCACGTTGCTGTAGCGCGCCTGTTTGAGCGAGCGCAGCATCAGGTAGCTGAGAATCCGCTCTTCCGGTTTACCCGCAATCTTCGCGATCAGGCGTTGATAATTGCGTGACGAAATATCGGCCTGCTCCGGCAGCACGATCTCGTTTCGACCGTGTCGCCCCTGGCCTTTGCGGCCGCCGCTCTTGCTGTGTGGCCGGCGTATGGTCACATCGAATTTCCTGGCCGGCAGCGCGCCTATACCCAGCGAATACCCAAAATGCGCCGCGATCTCTTCGAAATCCATCAGTCGCTTCCCATCGGGTGGCTCGTGAATGCGATATAGCGAGGGAATTTCGGCCGCTTCGAGGTGCGTCGCTACCGCTTCATTGGCCGCCAGCATGAACTCTTCGATGATGCGGTGCGCGATGTTGCGCTCGCCGCGCGTGACGCCCGTCATCTGCCCGGATAAATCCAGCTCGATGTTGCTTTCCGGCATATCGAAATCGATCGATCCTCGCCGGGTACGCTTTCGGTTGAGAATCAACGCCAGCTCGCGCATCGTCTCGAAACGCTCTGCTAGTCCGCTGTAGCGTTCGCGCATCGCAGCATCGCCCTCGAGCACCCGGAACACATTCGTGTACGTCATCCGCTCGACGCTGCGGATCACGCCCCGTGTGAAGCGCTGCGAAACCGTCTCGCCCTTCCGGTCGATCTCGAGCAATGCCGACAAAACCAACCGGTCTTCCTGCGGCCGCAGGGAGCAGATGTCTGTCGAAAGCTCGACCGGCAGCATCGGCACAGCGCGGTCCGGAAAATAGACGCTGGTCCCTCGCAGCAGTGCTTCGCGATCGATCGCCGACCCCGGCTGCACGTAATGGCTCACATCGGCAATGTGTACCTGAAGTCCGAAATTGCCGTTGGGCAGAGTCTCTACCCAAACCGCGTCGTCGAAATCGCGCGCCGTCTCGCCGTCGATTGTGACAATCTCGAAACTACGGAAATCCTCCCGCCGGCCCACTTCCGCCGCTGTCATCTCGCGCGGAATTTCCTTCGCCTCCCGGATCACCTCTTCCGGAAATACGTGCGGCAGATGATGCTTCCGGATGATGATCTCGACGTCGACTCCAAAGTCCTCCGGATAGCCCAGAATCTCCGTCACGCGCCCCACCGCGCCTTCGCCGTCCTGAGGAAATTCGAGCACCTCGACGTTCACGATCATTCCGTCCAGGTCTTCCGCCGTTTCCATCTTCCGCGGCAGATCTTTATTTGCCCGATCTGCAGGCAGATCTAGACCTACCCGATCGAGCGCCAGGTCTCTTTGCGGCTTCTCCATTCCGTCCGGTATTTCGATCCATTGCCGCAGCCGGTCGTCGGAAGGCGCCACGAAGTTGCCCCGCTTGCGTACCTTGAACTCGCCGACCACCGTGATATGCGCGCGCCGCAGAATCCGCACGATCTCGCCTTCGGCCCGTCCTTCGCTGCCGAATCGCGTGATGTGAACCAGGGCCCGATCGCCGTTCATTCCTTTGGCCGCTTCACGAGGCGGAAGAAAGATGTCGCCGCGAATTGTTTCGGGCAGCGCCGCGTCTGCTATCAGAAATCCAAAGCCGTCTCTATGCACCGACAAGCGGCCCGCCACGTACTCCGCGTTCGCGCCGGTTGCGATGAAGTGGCCCGAGCGCAGCTCCACCAGCAGTCCTTTATCCGTCAGCCGGTCGAGCGCGTCTTCGAGCGCATCGCGGCTTTCGCCCTGCAGTCCCAGCTCGCGCACCAGTTGTTTGTAAGTGGCGCGGGCATGCGGCAGCTCGCGTATATGTTCCAGCACATCTCTGTCTTCGAACTGGCCGCCGCGCTTTGCAGTCTGTTTCGGATGCTCCGGCACTACCGCAATTATAGGAAGCGCAATCGCTATGCTGGCTTTCATGGAGCTCAAAGCCGTTCGCCTGACTATCCCTGACGAAGCCAATATCATCGTCGGGCAGAGTCATTTCATCAAAACTGTCGAAGATATCTACGAAGCGATCGTCAACACCTCGCCCCATCTGCAGTTTGGGTTGGCCTTCAATGAAGCTTCCGGCGAGTGCCTCACGCGCTTTGACGGTAACGACGAGGCGCTGAAGAAGAGTGCTGTTGAAAATGCCGCCGCCATTGGCGCCGGTCATATCTTCGTCGTCATTCTGCGCAACGGATTTCCCATCAACGTGCTCGGCCGCATTCAGGCCGTTCCGGAAGTAGCGGGTATTTACTGCGCCACTGCCAATCCGGTGGAGGTCATCGTGGCCGAGACCGAACAGGGCCGCGGCATCCTCGGCGTGATCGATGGTAGCTCGCCGAAGGGCATCGAAACTTCCGCGCACGCCGCAGCCCGCATCGAGCTGCTGCAGAAATTCGGCTATAAGCGCTGACCGCTCGGATCCGGAACACGCCTTTTCAGAACCGCGACCAGAGGAGTGCCGTACGGCCCTGCAGGCCACCAAAAAGAATGAAGACACGCCGTATCGCCTGTGTGGGACAGGCCCTTATAAGCGCTTGAGAGCAGAATCGGAAGTGTGCGGGCGTTTTATAACTGGGCTGCCTCCCGGTTGCGCTTCAACCCAGCCGTAATCGGCGGTCACAAGCCCTATGTACATGTTGTCTTCACACTGCCCCATGAACTGGCGCCGCTGGCTCTACAGAACAAGCGAGTGGTTTACGACTTACTCTTTCGGCTGAGCGCGGAAACGCTGCTGGAGATCGCACGCGATCCAAAGCGTCTGGGAGTGGACATCGGCTTCTTCAGCGTCCTGCATACGTGGAATCAGAGGCTCCAACATCATCCACATATCCATTGTGTAGTGCCAGCGGGTGGACTTTCACTCGATCACACACGCTGGATCTCATCACACGCAAAGTTCTTTCTTCCCGTCGATGTGCTGGCTGAGGTGTTTCGAGGCAAGTTCACGGAAGCTTTGAAGGAGATCTTTGCGCAAGACCAACTTGGCTTCCATGGCTCGATGAAAGCACTGGGACGCCCGAAAGTATTTGCGCAACTGATACAGCAAACGTTTCGTAAGAAGTGGGTCGTCTATTGCAAACGGCCCTTTGGTGGGGCCGAGCATGCTCTCCGCTATCTCGGCTGTTACACGCATCGAGTTGCAATCTCGAATCACCGCCTCACTGTCTTCGAAAATGATCAAGTCACTTTCCGCTGGCGCGACTCCGCTCATAAAAACAAGCAGCGCCTGATGACCTTGCATATAACTGAGTTCCTGCGACGGTTTCTACTCCATATATTGCCGCCACGGTTTGTGCGCATTCGACACTTCGGTTTCCTCAGCACACGTAACCGCTCTACGCTTCTGCCCCTATGCTTTCGTCTACTGGAGGAACCACCGGCCACTTCCATCCCAATCACTCCCAGAGTTGATCGTCAGCATCCACGAGTTACTTGGCCGTGTCCTCATTGCAGCGGGCCTATGTCGATTCTGGAGCGGATGAGCGCTCTGCAACTTCGTCTTCGCGCTCCTCCGAATATGAACTTAAAAGCGGCCTAACTCAGTATGATCTTCTGTCAGCGATATCTCGAGCTACTTGCGCACTCTCGTGTAAGCAGGCGAAGTGTGCTTTTGAGATCGTCGTCGACTAAACATCTTGCCCCTGTCGTTCATCTCATCATTTCCGTTCATCTGTTCCACGCTCCTCGGGCATTTGCGCTTCTTTGAAAATCCATAACGTGGAGCATCCACCGCGGCTTCCTTCAAGTCCCAGTATCAAAAGCGTATTCGGCAGAATGGCTTTTACCATTCCCTCAGGTGTATCGTGCCGAATCGCTCCTGATACTGACCTAAGACTTATAGTCGTAATCCGGTACTAGCATCAGATACCGCTGGGCATTTCGCCTCTAGACGATTTGGAGCAACACTCTTCCAATCCGAACATCTCTCTTTCTTTGGCGAACAGCTGATAAGCCGAGGGAGCGCGAGTTGATTTCCGACGAGCAACATCGGGGCCAGATCCAGGGCGCACCGAAAAGCGGGAATCTCACTTTAGTTATCAAGCATAGCTCGGGCGCAAGCGACGAGCGGAAGCCCAATCGCACCGGCCAGCCAATGCCAAGCGCTGTGATTGCTTATCTTCACTGATCATCCCGGACAGCGTTTGCGATGTTCTCGATGACGGCAGAGTCGTTCAGAATCTCGTGCCCTCGGCCGGGAATCGTGATCATCGAGGCTGAAATCCCCAGAGTGGTAGCTTTCGTGACATAGGAACGCGCGTATTGTGGCAGCGTTATCGAATCATTCATACCCGAAATAGCGGTCACCTTTGTTCCTTTCCCCATCTGATCCAGAATCTGCAGGGGCGAGAGCCTGTGCACTGCTAACAGCGGCATCGAGTGCGACTGTGAGCGCGCCATATGCCATCTGAGCGCAGGAAGATCACAAGGGCAGCTGATCAGAACGACATGCTGGACTAAATCGGGATGCAGGGCCGCAACGTATGCTGCGACCGCGGCGGCGCCGAAGTCTCCCACCAGGATCACCGCTGGCGCTTTCCAGCGTGACTGGACTGACCGAATCGCACTGGCAATATCGTCCACCACTTTTACCGTATAGTCATCTCCAAAAGCAACCGCTCGATCCCCACCAGATCGTGATTCATATGGATCAATAGAACCCGGTTTCAACAATGTGACGACGCGAGTCCCCGGGGACCGCGTCGGCTATATTCGACGCAAAGGCATACTGATTGCCCGGATTGACGAATGGAGCATCGCCGTGCAGCACGACCAGGATCGGTGCGGTCGAGGCTCGGCATTCCGGTGAGATAGACACTCATCAAATCGCAGTGGTGCTTAGCGAGCCTCTTATCTAAATCGCTAGCTGTCAGACGCGCCAAGCCATTTAACAGGACGACGGTGATGATTAGGAATGCTTTCGCATTCGGAAAATTTGTGCTCGACATAGTTTTTGCTGTTCGCGTTAACAGCCTGCATCAAATCGGCCGCAATCCCAATGGGTCGGGAATTGATTCGCGATGTGTTTTTCCTCTCCGTGCAGGTACCTGAAAGAATTAGGGAAATCCGCGCACATGTTCGGCTGCGTGGTCTCTTCCCATCCCGGTAGGGTGGGCGGTGGAGTTATCATTCCAGAGTCAGCTTCGCCACCGCATGCCGGGCACCTGGCCAAAACGAGCAGCTTTTCAGTTTGGCGTCTTTGAATTAGACCCGATCGCCGGAGAACTGCGGAAACGAGGTGTGAGACTCAGGTTGCAGGAGCAGCCATTGCAGATTCTGGCGGCGCTGCTGGAGCGGCCGGGCGAAATCATAACCAGGGACGAGATTCAAGAGCGGTTGTGGCCGGCAGGCACCTATGTTGACTATGACAACGCGATCAATGGCGCGATCCGCAAACTTAGAGATGCATTAGGGGATAGCGCCGAATGTGCTCGCTTCATCGAGACTCTGGCGCGCCGGGGGTACCGCTTCATTGCTCCGGTTTCAATGAGTGGCGATAGGGTGGCCGTCGAGAAAGGCCCAGAACCGCCGAAGCAAGCTGCGCCGTCGATCCGCCTGATAGGCCGTGGGAAGGAGCAGACTGTGTTACTGCGCCTCCTGGACGCCGCGATGGTAGGGCGCGGTTCGATGGTGCTGATCGGCGGAGAACCGGGTATTGGCAAAACTCAAATGACACGCGCCGTTCTGAACGATGCAGCGAAGCGCGGATGCTTCGCCGTGCTGGGGCACTGTTACGAAATGGAAGGTTCGCCGCCCTATGTGCCCTTCGTCGAAATGCTGGAGTACTCGGCACGCGTCACTCCCAGAGAAGCGTTCCGCGAAGCCCTAGGGGATTCCGCCCCGGAGATTGCGAAACTGATGCCGGAGCTACGGCGCATGTATTCAGACATCGCTGCCCCCTATGAGCTACCACCGGAACAGCAGCGTCGATTCCTGTTCAATGCGTATCGCGAGTTTGTGGCGCGTGCGGCGCGCGCCACTCCTATCGTGGCGGCCTTTGAAGATCTACACTGGGCCGACGAATCGGCGCTCCTTCTACTCGGACATCTAGCCCAGATAGTTTCGGACACGCCGATACTCGTTATCGGGACATATCGCGATACAGAGGTCGACACTAAAGGGCCATTCGCGCATGCGCTCACCGGCTGGATTCGGGAGAAAGCGGCTACTCGGATATCGCTGGCGAGGCTGGGCTCGGAGGACGTTGCTGCCATGTTGGCCGCGCTGTCGGGCAAAGTGCCTCCGCCATCGTTGGTCAGCACCGTGTTCGAAGAGACCGATGGGAACCCGTTCTTTGTGGAGGAGGTGTTCCGCTATATTGCAGAGCAGGGCAAGTTACTCGACGAACAGGGAGTATGGCGTTCGGGGTGGCGGCCTGATGAGTTGAAGGTTCCGCAAGGGGTTCGGCTGGTAATCGGACACCGGCTAGAGCGGCTGCGGGAAGAAACGCAACGCTTGCTGACTAAGGCGGCTGTGATCGGCCGCCGATTCGATCTTACGCCTGCTCGAGGAGTTGGAAGGCGGCTCTACTGACGCGGTACTGCGGACCCTGGAGGAGGGCGAACACGCGTACCTGGTAACGGCCGAACGGACCGGGCGCGAAACGGGCTACCGTTTCGTACATGAACTGGTGCGTCAGACACTGTCCGAAACACTAACACTGCCCCGGCGCCAGCAGTTGCATGTGCACATTGCAGATGCTATAGAGCGCACGTATAACGTCAACCTTGAGAGCCATGCCTCCACTTTGGCGCATCACCTTTATCAGGCTGGGTCGCTGGCGAATCTGAACAAGACGGTATCATGTATCTCGCGCTGGCTGCGCGACTCGCCTCAACTGCTGCCGCTCACGAAGAAACGTTGGCGCACGTCGATAGTGCTTTGTCCTTGGTCGGGACCGAACAATCCCACCGAGCTGCGGAACTCCAGCCGCCCGCGCGACCGCACTGCGCAGCTTAGGACGCTTGAGCGAGTCGATCGAGTCATACGAGAGCGCGATCAACGGATTTTTTGCGATTGGAGACATTCAGCACGCAGCCGAGGCAAGCTTTGACCTTGGCTACATTCATTGTTGGAACGCTGAAGGTATCCGCGCTTTGAGCGTAATCAATCGTGTTGTCGGGCTGGTGGACCAGCCGTCGCTTTTGGGCTGTCGCCTGCTCCTGCTAAAGGCCGCGGTCTTCTGCGTAATGGGCGAGGTGAAACGGTCGTTTGCCCCGCTGGCAGAAGCAAGAGATGTTGAAGCACAGCTACCCGAGGCTACGGCCGATGGGTTCGCAAATATGTGCGAAGCTCGCATCCGCTTCATGACCGCTCAACTCAACAAGGCCGACGAATGTGGACGTGAAGCCCTGACCCGTTTTCGTGCTTTGGGAAGCCTTTGGGGAGAAGCAGAAACTTTCGAGCCAGTCGCTGCAGCCTTGTGGATGGGCCATCCCGCTGAGACGGAAGCCATGATAGCTGATTTAATCCCTCGCGCTGAAAAGGTCGGGCATCAGAATGCCGTCTGGGCCTACAGAAGTTTTCTTGGTCAGGCGGTGATGGCCCAAGGAAACTTGGAGAAGAGTGACCAAATGATACGAGGGGTCCACGAGTTCGCCTTGGCGAACTCGTGTGGCTGGAGTTTTTTGCACCACATCCTGCTTGGGGCAATCGCTCACTATCGCGGGAACTTTGAGGAGGCATTACAGTGGATACGCAGCGGAATCGAGATAGAACCGCCCAGTTATCAATCCGGCCATTTGAGGGGGATGCTCTTCTGACTCTAGCCGCTGAGGGAAACGCGGAGGCGGAAGCCGCGCTGGCTGCGGCTCGTGTTTACTTACCTGTTCCGGGGCAGCCGTTCTCGCTTGGCGCTTGTGGATGTCTGCCCTTAGTCATGGAAGGGCTTGGTCTTCTCGGACGCCGCGAGGAGGCTGCCGCCCTGGTGGCGAGCGCCGAACACGTGGTGGCCAACGGCCCATTGTGCGTATATACCCAGCATCTGTTCCGGACATCAGCCGGCATCGCAGCTGCCTGCGCGCGCGATTGGATGCGCGCAGAAGAACACCACCACATTGCAATTCATCAAGCCGATTCTGCCCCGTATCGCGTTTCTCAGCCCGGCGCACGTTACTGGTATGCGGAGATGCTACTGCTGCGCGGTATGCAAGGCGATCACGAGAGGGCACGCGAGTTACTCTGCGAGGCATTCGCGCTTTACGAATCACTCGGCATGAAGTGGCAGGTACGCAAGGTAACCGATCGAATTGCGGCACTCAAACACACTTGAAATTGCGGGGCTAGCTCCTATTCCGAAATAGGCGACACGATTTGGCTGGATCACCTACTCCGCCGACCCGATCATCGGCCGGACGAAGGACGATTCGGAAACAATCGCCACATTAGGAACGATAAACGCCCTTGCCCCTGCGTATCTCCCGCGCCATTCCCGCTCGGGCATTTGGAAAGCGAGACAGGCTTATATCGGAAAGCGGTTCTTGCAATCAACCAGCCCCGTAGCGCCTCGCGTTTATGGCCCCTCGACCTGCGCGGCGCGTTCTCAGGACCGCTGCTGTAAGCCCCAACCCTGCTCACACGATCCGGAATAAACTCCGTTCCTCCAAACCCATCTCCGTCACGCCGCCGATCTCCAGCTCGACCATCTGGTTCGGTTCTCGCTCTCTCGCCATTCGCACCTTCAGAAAGTTACTCGATAGCGCCCAGCCCCGCTGTTCGAGCGTGATGGCCGGCAGCCTCTGGCCGATCTGGCGCCGCCGGAACTCCAGGTTCTTCTTCTCGGAGATTTCCCGCAGGATCCGTGTCCGCTCCTGACGCAACGGAACGGGCACCGGCTCGCCGCTTTCGGCCGCCGCTGTGCCGGGACGCTCCGAATAGGTAAAGACGTGCAGATAAGTGAACGGCTGCTCTTCGACGAACCGCACCGTCTCCTGAAATTCTTCCTCGGTCTCGCCCGGAAAGCCCGTCATCACATCGGCGCCGATCGCCGCCTCAGGCAGAAGCTGCCTCGCCAGTTCGAGCCGGCTTGCATAATGCCGGGTACGGTATTTACGAAACATCCGCTTCAACACCGCGTCCGAACCGGATTGCAGCGGCAGATGCACGTGCTTTGCGATCCGCTCCTCTTCGGCGACCAGTTCCAGCAGCTCGCCCGACCAGTCCATCGGCTCTACCGAGCTGATGCGTAGCCGTTGCACGCCCGTTTGCCCGAGGATCGCGCGCAGCAGATCGAGGAAGCGCATGCTTCCCGCCAGGTCGCGGCCCCAGCGTCCCAGGTTGACGCCCGTCAGAACGATCTCGCAATACCGGTCTCCCAGAAAGCGCGCCTGTTCGATCACGCTCTCGACTGTCGCGCTGCGGCTGCGGCCGCGTACGCTCGGAATAATGCAGAATGAGCAGCGATTGCTGCAGCCGTCCTGTACCTTCAGGTTCGGCCGCGTACGGTCGCCGCGAATTCCGCGCACCGGCATCGCTGTGAACGTTCTCTCGCGCGAGATATCGCCGCTTAAAACCTGGCCATGATACTCCTCCGAATGGTGCTCCTCGGTATTCTGCGTAAGCAGTTCCGCGATCTGCCGCTTATGCGAGTTGCCCACCACCCAGCGCACGCCCTCGAGCGCCGCCAGTTCCTCCGGCGCGCGTTGCGCATAGCAGCCCGTCACCAGAATTTCGGTTCGCGGATAATCTCGATGCAATCCCCGGATCATGCGTCGCGTGTCCACGTCCGCGTTGTGCGTCACTGTGCAGGTGTTCAGAATAACCAGATCCGCCGTCGCCGCATCGCGCACCGTCTCGAAATCACCCTCTTCGAGAGATGCTTCGATAGCCGCGCCATCCGCCTGCGACGTCCGGCATCCGAAACTCTGTACAAAAATTCGCTTCACTGTGAGCCTGGTTTCAGTGTACGGTCTGCGGAATTACGGCTGCTGCACAGCGCGCAGCAGCTCTTCCGGCTTAGCGTTGTCGCCGAATGTCTGGCTCACGTGCGCGTAGATGTCGCGATTCGGCGGACCGAACACAAAACTCCCGCCCAGTTGGAATGGATTCGCTCCCAGGCCGTGCTGCTTCTGTCCGGCCGCCCGCGCGCGTGCTCGCGCCTTCGCATTATCGCGCCGCAGCAAGTGCAGCACGTTCGCCGATTTCAAATCTGCCGCCTGATACGCCAGCCGCTCTTCGTCGATCAGCAAAGGGAACTCGATTCCGGTCTCCTCGCGGAAGATTTGCGCGTATCGCCGGTCTCCCAGGCTGACCGCCGCCAGCGTCGCCCCAGCCTCTTTGAACTCAGTCTCGTGTGCGCGCAACTGCGCGACGTGCTCGCGGCAGAAAATTCAACCGTAGTGCCGCAGAAAAACCAGTACCGCCCGGCCATTCTCCCAAAGCGAGCCGAGCCGCACCTCACCCCCATTCGCTTCGGGCAAAACAATCGGCGCAAGCTTCTCAGCTAACCGAAGTTCGTCACGCAAAGTGTTCGCCGCTCCGTAAGCTATCGAAAACACCGGAACACTTGCAGAGCCATGACCAGAGGGAGTGGTGATGACGAACTTCAGCTAAAGAAGCGGCCATAACAAAAGGCTACTCCAGCCGCAGCGCTACTGCGGGATCGATTGCCGCCGCGCGCCGCGAAGGCAGATAACTGGCGAGTGCGGCCGCCGCTAACAGCCCCGCCGATACCGCCACATAAGTGAACGGATCGGCCGGACTGACATTAAATAAGAGCGAAGACAACAGCCGCATCAAGGCGAAAGCCGCCGCCAACCCGATCGCCGCGCCTATCGCCGTGAGCCATACGCCGTGTCGAACAAACATGCCGGTCATCTGTTGCTGTTGCGCGCCGAGCGCCATCCGGATGCCGATCTCTCTGGTCCGCTGCGATACCGAATAGGCAATCACTCCATAGATCCCGATGACTCCCAGCAGCAGCGCCATGCCGCCCGAAATGGCCAGCATGATGAGCGTAAAAGAGGTTCTGGCCATGGATTTTCTATAAACTTCATCGAGTGTGCGTGCTTCCGCAACGGCTACATTGGGGTTCACCGACCAGATCGCCCGCCTGATTTCGCTCAAGAAGCTGTTCGATCCGGTGCGCTCGCTGCGGATTGTGAAATAGACATTGCGCCGCACGATCTGCTTTTCGCCCCAGAAGTCCTTCATCAACGGCGGCCAATACACCGTAGTTGAGGCCTTCTCGTTTACCCCTTGGTCATGCACGTCGCCGGCAACGCCCACGATCTCTCGCCATGAGTCGTTCATGCCCTCGCGTATCTGTTTGTGAAGAGCGTGAGCGGCGTCGTGCCAGTACTCGCGGGCTAAGCTATCGGAGATCAGCGCTACCGGCGTCTCGTTATAGACGTCGGTCCAGGTTAGGTCGCGGCCGGCGATGAGTGGCGTGCCCATTGTTTTGAGTAGTCCTGGCGAGATGAATGTGAAGCGCCGGATGGGAGGAATCTGTCCGTCCGGATAAACATGATCGCGCGCGAATAAAACGTCGTTGCTGCTTTGATCGCCCATCGGAATCGAAGAGGTGAAGGCAACCGAGCGAACACCCGATATCTGCTGGATCTTTTCAAGCATGTCGTTCTGCATGCGCACTAGTTTGTCCGGTTCCTTCACCTGCGATTCCGGAATGAAGATGCCGAGCGTCTGCACTTCGGCCGGTCTAGTGAATCCCGGTTGCACGTGATTCAAAGCCACGAACGTCCGGATCATCAGACCTGCGCTGATCAGCAGCACGAGCGCGAGTGCTACCTGCACAATCACCAGGGCGCTGCGTGCGCGGTGGCGTTCGCGGCTCTGGCTGAGGGTGCGTCCGCCTTCCCTCAGACCGGTTCCGAGCGCGCTTCCCGCATGTTTTAATACTGGGACCAAACCGAAGAGCAGACCGGTCGCGAGTGAAACCCCGAGCGCGAATAACAGCACGGGCGCATCGATACCGATCTCGTTAAGACGAGGAATACCGGCGGGCGCGATGGCAATCAGTACCCGCAAAGCGGCGTAAGCGAGGGTGAGCCCCAGGAGGCCGCCCAGCACTCCCAGCGTGACGCTCTCGGCGAGTAAATCGAGCGCCAGTCGCAGGCGGCTCGCGCCCAAAGCCGAGCGCACCAGCAGTTCCAGGTGCCGCGATTCGGCTCTTACCAGCAGCAGATTCGCCACATTCGCGCAGGCGATCAGCAGGACGATGCCGATCGTTCCCATCAACACCCAGAGCATCTTGCCGATATCGCCTACCAGGTCCTGCTTTAGAAGGCGGAAAACGGGCGCGATTCGTGCGCTTTCAAACAGCTTCACGCTAATACCTTCGGGTGGCGAAAACGTTCTGTTCACAATCGGCAGCATGCGCGCGGCATCGGCATTTGCCTGCGCCACAGTAACTCCGGGTTTGAGCCGGGCCACGCCGGGAAAGCTGAAATTGCCGAGATGTGTCTTCTGGCGGTCGAACTGAAAAGGAATAATCACGGCCGGATCGAGGTCGAGAAAGCGGAAATTCTGCGGCATGACTCCGATCACTTCGTGCGCTTCGCCGTTGATCACCAGCCGGCGTCCCAGGACGGAGCGATCTCCGCTAAACCGGCGCTGCCAATAGGCGTAGGAGAGCACAACCGTATCCGGGCTTCCCGCCAAATCGTCTCTACGCGAGAAGGAGCGCCCAAGCAGCGGTCGCACGCCTAGCACCGGAATCACCCCATCCGTCACATCTAAAGCTTTCACTTGCTCCGGCTCGGCGATGCCGGTGATGCTGACTGAGTCGCCCGTATAAGCGCCGAGGTCCTCAAAACTGCGGTTCTCGTCGCGAAAGGTGAAATACACCGAGGGCGAGAGCGTCAGGTCTTTTATGCCAATGCCCGGGGCAGTGAGATCGAGTCCAATCAGCCGGTCGGGATGCGGGTAGGGAAGAGGTTTCAGCAACACGCCCTCCACCACGCTGAAAATGGCCGTATTCGCTCCAATTCCGAGCGCTAAAGTCAAAAGCGCCACCGACGTGAACATCGGCGCGCGTCTGAGCCTGCGCAGAACCTGTCTGAGTTGACCGTGTGAGGAGGCCAGAGCGTATCTCCTTGTGGGGGCTACCAGAAGATACGAACCAACCTTCTCCGTCAGTTCAAATTTTTGGTCACAAATCTCGAAAATATCTCTAGTCGCTTCATTCCGCGCGGTTTAATCCGAGTTTCCGGAGCCGCCAAAGTTCGTTTTCGCGCCTTCGTATGCTATCTCCTGTGGCCAGGAGCACCGCCCACATATGAAAGCCGAATCACCCGTTTCCGAATCCCGCGCCGCCGCCAATCGCGCCAATTCCCAACTTTCTACCGGACCACGTAGCGCGGAAGGAAAAGCCATTTCCTCTATGAACGCCGTCAAAACCGGCCTGACAGGCCGCACCGTTCTGCTGCCTTCCGATGATGCCGAAGCCTATCAGCAGCACCTCGTAGCCTATGAGAACGAGTTCCAGCCCGTCGCATTGCGTGAGCGCGAGTTGGTCCAGTCTGTTGCCGATATCCAATGGCGTCTGCAGCGCATTCCCGGTCTCGAAATGGCGATCTACGCTCGTGGCCGTGAAGAGTTTGCTGAGAAATTCGAAGACCAGGATATAGCCGTCCGCTCCGCGCGTATCGATCTCGAAACGTTCTTGCAATATCAGAAGCCGCTGCGCAACCTCCAAATCCAGGAAGGCCGCCTGCAGCGCCAGCGCGAAAAGGAGATGGACGAACTGCGCGAATTACAGCAGGAGCGCCGCGCCAATGAGCAGCCGGAAATCGAAACGGCCGCGCTGCCAGCCAGGGCGTCCAATCGGGAACAGTTCAAACGCATGTTAGCCCAGCAGAAATTCGACAACCCGGACGCCTTGGCTTCGTTTTTTCTACTTCACTCCAACCTGCTCGATGGCGCCCCCGCTGATCGCTGATCGCTCCTTTACTTCTGCCCCGGCGCAACGATCTCGGCTTCCTTTGCCAGTTCGTCGTTGATTTGCTGGTTCTTCTGCCGGATCTGCTGGTACTCCTGCATGGTTTTCTTCGCCTGCTCGGCGTTTCCAGCCGCTTGGTAGGCCCGTGCCAGGCTATAGTGCAGGCTGCCGTCGTCGTCCAGGCTGACCGCTTTCTCCAGGTGCGGCACCGCTTCCGTATTTTTGTTAAGCAGCGCGTCCACCATTCCTAAAGCGGCATGCGCGGGCAGCAGGTTCGGCTCGGCCTTCAGCGCGGCAGTCAGGTAGGGCACTGCTTTCTCCGGTTGTTGCGTGCGCCACAGGCTCTCGCCCATCATGAAGTTCAAATCCGGCGCGTCGCTCTGCCGGGCCAGCAGCTTTTGAATTAGCGGCATGACCTCGTCATACTTGTGCGCGAGAAACAACGCGGTCGCCAGTTCGTTCTCGAGCCGGGCATTACCGGGGGCCAGCGCCAACGCAGCGCGCCACTCCGCCGCTGCCTCGGCATCCTGTCCATGCCCATGCAAAATCTGTGCCTTCAACGCATGAATTTCGACCGAGTCGGGCAGTTTTCCGAGGCGATCGAAGGCCTCGATCGCCAGTTGATTGTATGCTCGTGTGGCCCAGAATAAATTCGCGGGTGAAGCAGCCGCCGTCGACTCTTTCGTTGCTCCAATCAGATCTCCATTCAGAAAACGGCACTCGGGGCTCTGTGCTTTGCAATCGGACGCCGGCCGTTCCAGTCTTTTCTCCGCCGCCGCCCAGTCCGCATGACCCGTGTCCTGATACACCTTGGCGAGCCCTGCATGAATCCCCGGCAGATCGGGCAGCTTGCTCTGCGCCTCGCGATAAAAGAAGAACGCGCTGCGGTATTGTCTGCGCTGCAGCCGTGTGTCTGCCAGCAGCGCCGACACATACGGAGACTGCGGTTCATCCTTTGAGAGCTTGCTGAAGGTATCGGTCGCCATCGCCTCATATGCTTTACCCAATCCGTACCAGCCCTTCGGATCGGCCGCGTCGGCGCTCGTCAGTTTGCGATATTGTTCGGCCGCTTCCGGCGTTCGATTGAGGCTTAAGTACGCGCCCGCCAGCATGCCGCGTGCGTTTCGGTTCTCCGGCTGAACTTGAACCAGCTTCTGAAGCACCGGTACCGCCGCGCGAGGCCGTTCCAATTGCAATTGCGCCATCGCCAGTGAGGTCAGAGCCGGAACACTTTCCGGCTGTAGCTTCAACACCGCTTCAAAGTGCGGCACCGCTTCTTTGGGATGGCCGCCCATCTCCTCCGCCAGTCCGAGATTCAGAATCAATCCCGGATTACCCGGTACCGCCTCGACCAGATGCTGGTAAATCGGGATCGCTTCTTCGAACCGTCCCGCCGCCATCAGGTCCCTGGCATGCTGTGACTGCTCCGCCAGTTCGTCCGATTGGGCGAATAACGACGCTGTAAACAGAAAAAAGGCGGCTCCCGTCAGGAGCCGCCTTTTGTGTCTTTCCAACTTCCGCACTACTCCATATTTACCAACTGAAGCGTCCGGCAAAGCGGATGTTGCGCTCGCCGAAGGAACTCGTAACCTGCATGAACGCGGCATCCGTAACCGTCGTGTCGCCCGGATTACTAAAATGCGATGTATTCGGCAGGTTATAGAACTCCGCGCGGAACTCGAACTTGAGGTTCTCCTTGATCGGGAAGATTCGAGAGACGCTCACGTCCGTGTTCCAGACGCCCGGACCGGCCAATGTATTTCGGCCCGTGTTGCCAAACGTGTTAGCCGCTGTCACCGGAGCAAAAGCCGCCGGATTGTAATAATATTGGCCCGGCCCGACCGCGCCAATGAGAGGCACGCTTGGCATCACCTGGTTCGCGGTCTGTGTATTACTTGGGGCATTGAGCGAAGAGCCCGAAGCGTAAATATACATCGGAGTGCCCGTATAACAGGACTCGATGCCGCTGAACTGCCAGTCGCCCAGAATCTTGGATCCTATCCCGCTGTTGGCGTACTTCTTTCCGGGACCGAATGGGAGTTGATAAACCCAGCCAAGCTGGAAGACTTGGCGTTGATCGAAGCCGGCCGAGGCGCGATTTCTCTGGAACGCCGGAGCCCAGTTCCAATCGACACCTGCCCAGCCGTCATCGTCTGCGTAGTCGATCGCATGCGACCAGGTGTAGGCGCCTTTGAGCATCAGCCCATTCGAAAACTGCCGATTGAAGGCGACCTGCAGGGAGTTGTACTCGGAGCTCGAGATAGCCGTCCCACATTTGCGTGGGAACCGTGCGTCCAAATGTTGCGGCTTGCGGCAGCAGCGCCGTACCCGAGCCAGGGAAAGCCGCTATTGATATCGTAGTCGGCCAATTGATGGACGGTGTGCTGCCCAACGTAGCCAACTGACGTCACAATCGAACCCGGAAGCTGCCGTTCCAGTGTAAAGTTATAGGACTGGATGTAGCCACGGTGAATGAAGCTGTTCGGGCTCCGCTCACTTGCACTCGGATCGAGCGGGACGATTCCAGTCGAGAGATTGGGGCCGATGATCGGTGGGATGCCGTTAGCGAGCGTGCTCGGTATATAGGAAGAAGAAGTACCGATATTCGCCGTCGTGAACCCGTTCGGGGCCGTGTAGTTGTCGTTGATAGTCAGCGGATAATAGCCACGTAGCGGTCGCGAGAAAGGAATCGGATCGTAGTTCAATCCGTAACCCGCACGAACCACCGTCTTCTCGTCAATGCGATAAGCGATACCCACGCGAGGTGCAAACAGTTTGTGGCTCACGCTGATGCCGGCATCTACGGGAATATCGCCGCGGCCGCCCATATAAACGTCGTTGGTGGTCGGGTCATAGCGCTCGATGCCTTTGCCGCAGCAGCGCGTCATCAGCGGATACAACTCGTAGCGGAGACCCGCCGTGACGGTCAGTTTCTTCGATACTTGCCAGCGGTCTTGTACGTACCATCCGAACTGCCACTCGCGACCCGTCATTAGAATGTACTGTTCGCCCTTCTGCGTATTGTCCGAAAGTCCGAGTAGGAACTGGGCGTAGGCGTTGTATTGGTTAGCAGCAGCGGCGGCATTGCCCGATCCGGTGTTGAGCGTCGTCAGCGTGCCGCCAAAGTCGAAGTACCCGCGCGGACCGCCAACGCTCAGCTCCGGCTGCCAGTGATTCAAGTGGAATCGAACCATGTCGAAACCAAAACGAAGCTCATGCGCTCCCTTCGTCCAGGCGAGCGAGGAGGCTCCGGTATAGTTCTCATCTGTCCGGTACAACGGCATCCAGTTCGGAACGCCTGTGCCCGTGTATCCGGTAATCGCCAGGTTCGGAAAGCCGCTGTCCCGGATGTCGCTGCCGTTCAATCCCGGTATGCCGAGCACACCTGAATAGTCTTTCCCGAAGTCGGTTCCCAGAACCGTCTGGTTCATCCGCTGATATCCGACGTTGCCGTCAAGTACCAACGTTGGCGAAAACACGTAGGTATGACCGATCGAAGCAACTTGTATCGTCTGCTGACCTTTACCAGGGTCGGAGCCAGGTGCCGGACCGCCGGCCGGGCCGAATATGCCGACTCCGCCGGAGGTCGCATACATGTTGTCGTACTTGAAGAAAATCGAGTGCTTGTCAGTCCGGTTCCAGTTGACCTTCGCATCGGTGCGGAAAAAATTGATCGCCGGACTCTCAGCTGCCGCATAGTTATTACTTGTACCGGGCAGGTTGGGTAGGGGCAGATAGCTCTGAATTTTCAGAGCGGCCGGGCTGAGCAGGCTCGGCGTGATTGTATTGTTCATGAACTGCGTTCTGCCGGTGCCATCAGCGGCTCCCGTGAATGGATTGTAGATACTCGTGCCGTAAGCTGAGAAGTTGCCCGCCCTTTGGTCCGCTGTGGGTACGGTGAAGAGTCCGTTCGCGCCCGTCTTCTGGCTGGTTCCGTCAAAACTTGCAAAGTAAAATATCTTATCTTTCTTGACGGGGCCGCCGAGAGTTGCGCCGTAGTTGTTGTAAATCGCGACCGGCTTATCCGTTCCCGGCTGTAAGAAGAAGTTTCTGGCATTGAGATGCTGATCGTTGTGGAAAATAAACGCGCTGCCATGAAGTTGATTGGTGCCCGATTTTGTTACCACGGTGATTGCCGAAGAGCCGGCCATTCCTTGATCGGCGTCGCCCGCGGTGGTTGTGACATTGACTACGTCTACCGTTTCCGCCGGGGTCACGTACCCGGCGTACTGGGGTAACCACACATTCACGCTCTCTGCGCCGTCGATCTTGGTCACGTTTGTCTGCCCGGCGCCTCCGTTGATATGTGTGTTCAACGGCTGGCTGGGGTTATCCGTATTCGAATTGATGAACTGCGCAGGCGTCGCTCCCGGCGTCAGATTGATCGCCGTTTGATAATTTCGATTGCCGCCCAAAGGGAGGCTTGTCACGTTCTCCGATGTGATCTCGGTGTGAGTATCTGCCTTGTCCGTCTGCAGTTCGACAGCCTGCGCCGAGACGTTCACTTTTTCCGACGCCTCTCCGACTTGCAACTGCAGATCAACACGAGTTACGACGTTCGGCGTGACAGTAATGTTGCTCTGATCCAATTCGCGGAACCCGCTCGTAACCGCTTTGACGGTATAGGTTCCCGGTGCCAAATTGCCGACGCTATAACGGCCGCTGCCGTCCGTCGTATCGGAACGCGTCTGTTGCGTCCCGACGTCGGTCACGGTAATCGCGGAATTCGGCACGACGGCGCCGCTCGGATCTGTCACCGTTCCGACGATCGATCCGTACAAGATTTGCCCGTACGCTCGGGCATGAAAGCCGGCAAATAATGACAGTGCCAGCACCATCTGAAATACTGCGAATGCCCCTCGTCGTCGCACACCACTCCTGACCGCAAAAGAAATCATCTTTCCCTCACCCTCTGACTGACTATGAAGCTGGATTTTAACTGCGAAACTAGCTTGGTTTGTGAAAATGATAATGCAATAGGGCAGACGATTGCAAGACTTTTGTTTGAGGCTTTGATCAAGCCGAAGTAGAAGCATGGACGCGCTAGTATGGAGACACCGCGCATTTTCATGGAGTCTCGATCTGTCGCCGGCGCCGTCTTGCTGGCAGTCGTTCTGGCTGTGCCTGCCGTCCAAGCGGCCGGCCGAAATATCACCTTCGCCCGCGATATCGCGCCCATCGTTTACAAGAACTGCGCGCCTTGCCACCGGCCCGGCGAGTCGGGCCCGTTTTCCCTCCTCTCCTATCAGGACGCCAAACGCCACGCCTCTCAGATCGCGAGTGTCACAAAGCGGCGCTTCATGCCGCCTTGGTTACCTCAGGCTGGTTACGGCGATTTCGAAGAGGAACGTCGGCTGACCGACAAAGAAATCGCGCTCATCGGGGAATGGGTCGCCCAAGGCGCGCAGGAGGGTTCCATCAAGCAGGAACCGGCGCCTCCCAAATTCAGTTCTGAATGGCAGTTAGGGCCGCCCGATCTGATCCTGCACGTTACCCATCCCTTCAATATGCCGGCAGGCGGCAGCGAGATTTTCTGGAACTTCATCATGCCGGTGCCCATAAAGACACAGCGCTGGGTTCGCGCGATTGAAGTCCGTCCGGGTAATGCCAAGGTGTTCCACCACGCCAATGTGATCATCGATCGCTCCGGCTCGGCGAAACGCCAGGAAAAGGTCGCTGGCATCGGGTTCCCCGGGATGGATCTCACGGTTGAAGAAACGACGTTTGATCCCGATGGGCATTTCCTTTCCTGGAAACCCGGCAGCCGGCCCGTCGTGGAGCCGGACGGCATGGCTTGGCGCGCCACGCCGGGCATGGATCTGGTGCTGAATGTTCACCTTCGTCCGACCGGTAAACCGGAGGTGATCAATCCCGAAATAGGTCTCTACTTTACCGATAAGCCCCAGACCAAATATCCGATGCTCGTCCAACTGGAGCACGACGGAGCGATTGATATCAAACCTGGCGATCGCGATTTTCGGCTGAACGACGACTTCCTTGTTCCGGAAGATCTGAATGTCCTTGCTGTCTATCCGCACGCCCACTATCTCGCTACCCTGATGGAAGGCTACGCCACACTGCCCGACGGCTCGCGCAAGTGGATTGTCCGGATACCCAACTGGGACCTGAGCTGGCAGGGTGTATTCGTGCTTAAGCAGCCGCTCTTTTTGCCGAAGGGCACGGTTGTCTCCATGCGTTATCACTACGACAACTCGGCCGCTAACCCGAGAAATCCCAACAACCCGCCCAAGGAGGTCCGGACTGGGATCACGTCGACCGATGAAATGGGGCATCTCTGGCTGCAAGTGCTTCCGGTAGCAGCGGGAGATCAGCGCGAAGATTTGCAGGCGGCGATCGTTCAAGATCGAATCAAGAAGTACCCCGACGATTTCGCGGCGAATTTCAACATGGGTGACGTTCTCCTCACCAAAGGAGACTCAGCCGGCGCCATTCCTTACCTGGAGAAAGCGGCCCGAGTCAATCCGGACAGCACTTTCGCGCCGGCGGAATTGGGAGTTGCCTACTATGCAGCCTCAAAGGTTCCCGAAGCGGAGCAGCAGTTTCGGAAAGCCCTTGCGATCGATCCGAAGTTCTCCGACGTCCGGTTCAATCTCGCAAGCGCGGAAGCCGAGGGCGGCGACCTGGAATCCTCCGTCAAGGATTTCAAGCAGGTTCTCACTGAGCGTCCCGATTACCCGAAAGCGCAGGATCGATTGGGGGACGTGCTTTTCGCCTGGGGAGATCAATCAGCCAAGTCCGGCGATAACGTGTCGGCCGTCGAGCACTACCGTGACGCGCTCACCTATCGCTCAAAGGATGTTGCCTTAATCACGAGCTTGGGAGCAGCACTCGCGCGGCTGGGTCGAATGGACGAAGCCCGCGCACAACTGGAGAGCGCTGTGCGCATCGATCCCACCTTTGAACCCGCTCAGAAACTGCTCGTTGCCATTCGTCAATAGTCTCCCGACGCCGCGCTGCGCGCCAGCTTGTCGTCGTCCGGCGCCCATTGCAGTAAATCGTTGGGATAGAAATGATCTACATTCGATGCGTCGATCATGCTGTGCTTAATGAAAACAGCCGGCGGGACATGCTTCCGGTTTAAGATGTCGAGAGCGAGCGGAATCAGATCTTCGCCGTATCGTTCGGGGAAATAGCCTACCGAACCGACCAGGCTCGACAGAGGTTTTCTCAGTTCGAGCCGGGCCTCCGGGGAAGCGTTCTGCCCCACTACTGCGCATTGCTTGCCGCGACCTGCTTCTTCGAACGCTCGTAAGGTGCCCAGTGCGCTCGGATCGTTGATCGCTCCGACCAGCGTATGCTTCGACTGGCTGATTCGTAGGCGTCTCCGCACGACTTCAAAGCTGTCGCCGAATTTGCCGTCTCCATTCAAGTGAATCACTGGAACCGTCTCTGCGTAGCGCAGCACTTCCTTGATACCGGTGATCATTCCCGTGATGCGCGTAGCCGGAACGGCCCCCGCGCGCGGAAGATCGAGCATGATGATTTCCTCAATCGCTTCCGGCCAATGCTTTTTTGCCCACTTGGCTACGTGCCGGCCTGCGATCAGCCCGGCTTCATAGTTGTTGGCCCCGTAGAAAGTTGCGCCGGGATGAGGAATTTCTATGGCGATCATCGGAATGCCGGCTTCCCGGTATTTCGCCGAGATGATCGGCGCCACTCTTTCGTCGGTCTGGAATTCCATCGCGAGATCTATGCCATCGCGGATGAACATTTCGACGTTGCGTATAGCGGTTTTGGGATTGTAGCGGTTGTCGGCTAGCAGGATTTCCACGCCTGCCGGCGTGGCGGCGCGTTTCACGCTCTCAGTAACCTCGCGGGCGAACAGATAGTCTTCACCGGTCCATGCATAACCGATTCTGAACTTCTTTGCTGTTGGTGGTTTGGTGACGGCGCGGTAGAACTTGTCCTCGGCCCTCTCCACGAAACCGTAACGCTCGAGAGAATAGAGCAGCCGGTACACCTTGCTTTTGTTGAGGCCGCTGCGTTCGACGACTTGATTCAATCGCAGCAGCTCGCCCTGAGAAGAGAACGCGGCCAGCACTTGCGCTGCATTTGCGATTGACTTGATCAGGTATTTGTCGCGAGCCGTCTCCATCCTGGGTCCCCCGGTTATAAGACGTGTCGCATAGTGAAATCCGTTGCTTTCGCATCGCGGGCAGCAGGTCCAGTAATTCAACGCGTATACGCGAAGCTGTGTCTCACATAGTGAAATTCTCTGCAAACGAGGTTTTCTCATTGAACACCCGGAGAGATCTGGTTACGTTTGATTTAGTCTCGCTTCCGGTGGACCTCGCTGGCCCGGAGAAAGTGTGGGTCATCTTGCTATGTCGCAATCGGTTTTGTCCTTGCCGAAATCTCTCCTGCTAGTAATTGTTCTCTCCCTATTGGCTTCTTCATTAGCGCTGTGCCAGACCGATACCGCCAGCATCTCCGGAACGGTCATGGACGAGAGCGGTGCTGCCGTCACGGATGCCGCCGTCAAGCTGACGAACAACGCTACCGGGCAAGAGCGAACTACCACGGCAAATTCGGCTGGTGTTTACTCGTTCCCCAACGTTCTGCCCGGAACGTATACTCTGGCCGTCACCAAGACTGGATTCCAGACAAACACGCTCTCGAACATCACACTTCAGGTTCAGCAGGCGTTTAAGCAGGATGTCACGCTGCACGTCGGCGCGGTTTCGCAGGCCGTCACAGTCAGCGCCGAGGCAAGCGAGGTACAGATCCAGAGTGAGAATCACGAGGTCAGTCAGGGATTCGGCACTCGCGATTTAATTCAGCTTCCAACCAGCGGGCGCAGTGTCCTCTCCATTGCGACGCTCGCGCCGGGAACAACGCCTGGTACGAATACGCAGGGAAATTCGGGAGACTCAGCCTTTTTCGGCACAAATGGGAATCAGGTTGCCGTCACCGGGCTGCCGGACACAAGCACTGTATTTCTGCAGGACGGTGTCGAAAATGTCAATCTTCTGACCCAAACCATGAACATCGTGCCGTCGATTGAGTCGGTGCAAGAAGTGATTACCACCATCAACGGCGCTCCGGCGCGGTACGCCGATCCGAGTGTCATCAACATTGTCACCAAGAGCGGAACCAACGATCTTCATGGTACAGTCTACGATTTCCTGCAGAATGACGCGCTGAATGCCAGGAACTTCTTCACGCCCCCTACCTCAATCAAGCCGCCCATTCGCTACAACCTGTTTGGCGGCAATCTGTCGGGACCGATTATCAAGAACAAGCTGTTTGCCCTGTTCGATTACTCCGGCCTGAGGTCGTCTCAAAGCTCCTCTGCGCTCGCCGTTGTCCCGACCGCGGCGGAAAGGGGAGGCGACTTCTCCGGAACGGGCCAGACCATCTACAATCCGAACACATTCAACCCGGTCACCGGAACTGTGCAGCCGTTCCAGGGGAACGTCATACCCTCGAATCTGCTCAGCTCCTTCGGACAGCAATGGCTGAAACTCTATCCTCTTCCCAATCTCACGCCGAGCGCGACCAGCAACTACAACTATTCGAAAAATCTGACAAACACGACGAACTCCGACGAGTACCTCGGCCGTGGCGACTACAACATCTCTCCCGCTGACCATCTTTACGGCTCGGTTCTTCATCTGAACGCTCCTAATCAAGGAGAGACGATTATCCCTGGATTGTTCGGCGCGACTCACATCAATATCGGCACCAATGGCTCTATCGAAGAGACGCACGTCTTCAGTCCGACGATTGTGAATACGGCTCGAATCGGTTACAACCGCATCCAGTATTTTCTGTCGCAACAAGGCACCGCTCAGGCAAACTATGCCGCCGAATATGGATTGATCAATGTCGCGCCGCTCCCGTCGCAGGCTGCGCCTCCGACTGTTTCTATCAACAACATCACCAGCCAGGGCAATCCGTACACTCCCCAGGGCGCTTTTCAGAATCGCTTCCAATACGCGGACGAACTGGCGCTCACTTTGGGCAAGCACACCATCTATATAGGAGGGGAGCTGATTCGCACGCAGTTCTACGGCAACTGGACCATCAATAACAACGCCCAATATAACTTCGACGGGACTTTTACCTCCCTTTATTCGAAGAACCCTGTGACAGGTCAGATTGTGAGAAATGCCACCCAGCAAGGCAACGGTTTGGCTGATCTTCTCCTTGGATTTCCGCAGTCCGCATCTCATTCGATCGGTGTAACCGCCGGGCATTTCTTCGACTGGCACGCAGACGGCTACATTCAGGACGACTACAAACTGACCTCGAAGCTCACTCTCAACCTTGGTTTGCGATACGACTTCTACACGCCGCCCGTAGACAATCTTCTTTCGACCAGCTATAACTTCGGAACCGGGCAGAACCAACGTGGCGCCTGGAAAACGAACTATGGCGATGTGGGCCCGCGATTCGGCTTTGCCTATAGCCTGACTCCGAAAACGGTGATCCGGGGCGGCTACGGAATCTATTACACAGAGAATCCGTACAACAATGAGCAATTCGAGCTAACGTATCCTCCGAACTTCATTAATCAAGGCTATAGCTACACGATCGGACAACAAACGCCCATTCAGGACGTGTTTGCTCCCGCGCCGGCGCCGGGCAACCGCGGCTATACAAACAGTCTGGTGATGAAAGATACTTCGGCTCAGGAGTGGAACTTCACCATACAGCGAGCGCTCTCCAGCAGCACGATTCTCACTGTCGCCTATGTTGGGAATGTTGGCCGACATGAGACCGCGCGTTTTGACGGGAATCAGCCGATCGCGGCGTCACCGGGAAGTTCTCGTCTGGACATCCTGCCCTATCCCATCTTGGGAGGACCGATTACTACGCAGGGCAATTTCGTCAACAGCAATTACAATGGCCTGCTGGTCACTCTCAATCGACAGTTCAAGAATGGCCTCTCGCTGCTTGTAAACTACGCTTGGTCGAAAGCTTTAGGCTATACATCGGGCGACAACGACGACGTGCAGGATATTTATAACCTGCGATACCAATACTCGGTCACGAATTTCGACCAACCACAAGTGCTTACAGTGAGTGGCGTTTACGATTTGCCCGTGGGACCGGGAAAGCATTTCCTGAATAACAACAGTTGGTGGAACCGCGGCATCATCGGTGGTTGGCGGTTGGCGGGCATTTGGTCGGTTGCCAGCGCGACACCCGTGAGCGTTTATGCAAATAACAACGCGGATACCAGTTTCGTGGCCACATTCTATGCCGATCGCGTCTGTAATCCCTATTCAGGAGTCGGACAGCAGACTCTGACGCATTGGTTCAATACTTCCTGTTTCGTTCAGCCTCCGAACGGACAGTACGGCAGCGGAGGTAATAATGGCGTGCGCGGTCCGCACACAAACAACGTTGATCTTTCTGTGTCGAAAATCTGGCCCATCTGGGAACGGAGCGAGTTGCAGTTGCGTGGTGATTTCTTCAATCTGTTCAATCACACGCAGTTTTACATCAGTCCCGAGAACGTGAACAACGTAAGCCAGTACGGCGTAGTGACAGGCGCTTACGCAGCTCGAACTATCCAGATGTCTCTTCGCCTTGCGTTCTGAGTGCGTGCCGCAGATGGTGATTCCTGTATAACGGTACGGATGGTGCAAGCCTCTGATATGTTCAGAACCAGGATTTCCAAGCGAGCGGCATATGCGGGGGCTCTGCTGCTCACCGCCGCAATGGCGGCAGCCGCTTATGTTGTCACGCGGCCGCCCGATATTCCATTTGAGAAACACACGTTAGATCTCGGCTCGAGCGAGTCGGCGGCCATCGCCGACATCAATGGGGACGGCAAGCTCGACATCGTATCCGGCGAAAACTGGTACGAGGCGCCCAAGTGGACGAAGCATCACTTTCGCGATATCTACTTCACGAATAACTACATCGACGACCTGAGCACAGTACCTCTTGACGTGAATCAAGACGGGCATATAGATCTGGTGACGGTCAGCTGGTTCAGCAAGAAAATTGCGTGGTGGCAAAATCCCGGTACGATGCATGGCAAATGGATAGAACACACCATCGACAGCGGCTATCCCATCGAGTTCGAAATTCTAGTTGATCTGGACAACGACGGAAAAGCCAATGAGATTCTGCCCGAATTCGGTGATCTCAAGGCGCCGCTTGCCTGGTACGAGCGTGATGGCCATGGCGGGGTGGCTAAACATGTTGTCAGTTCGAGAAGCTATGGTCACGGCATCGGCGCGGGCGACGTAAATGGTGACGGGCGGAACGACATCCTGACTCCCAATGGCTGGCTCGAAGCGCCGAAGGATCCTCGAAGCGGCAACTGGCAATTTCATCCCGATTGGAAACTGGGCGACCTGGGATTCATGTATACGGCCGACGTAAATGGCGACGGACGCCCGGATGTTATCTCATCGATGGCGCATGGCTATGGGCTATTCTGGCTTGAGCACAAAGCCGACAACACATGGGAAAAGCATGTCATCGACGATAGCTGGTCGCAGCCGCATGCGGTAACGCTCGTCGATTTTCGCGGGCAGCATAATATCGGATTACTGACGGGTAAGCGGTATATGGCGCACAACGGAAAAGATCCGGGTGCTCGCGAACCGCTCGGCGTCTATTGGTACGAAAGACTCGTCGTTCCAAACTCTCATGAAATTGAATGGGTCAAGCATGTGATTGACTATGGTGGCCGAACGGGCGGCGGTATCCAGGTTGCGGTAGCCGATATCGATAAAGATGGTGATCTCGATTTTGTCGTGGGAGGCAAGAGCGGTCTTTTTCTCTTCGAGAACAAAACCAGGTAGCGATGGCAACGAAGCTGTATGACGTCGTGGTGATTGGTTCAGGCGCTGGTGGCGGCACACTTTCCGCCCGTCTCGCAGGTCTGGGCGCCGATGTTCTGGTGCTGGAGGGTGGCCCGAAAATCAATACACTGACCGACTTCAACACGCATGCCCTTCCTTACGAGTTCACTTACCGGCACGTACCTTTGATGAAGCCTGGCAAGCCGGGATTCGACGGCGAGCGCAGTCGCGGGTTGGGCGGCAAAACACAGCTTTGGAACGCCGTTTCCCTGCGTTTTAGCCAGCGTGACTTCAAAGGGCGCGACCACGATGGCGGTGGCGAAAATTGGCCGTTTGATTACGCCGATATCGCTCCTTATTATGACCGCATCGAACGCGAGGTCGGTGTCTGCGGGAACTACGATCATCTCGAGGATCTGCCCGATGGCGTCTTCATGCCGCCGGCTCCGCTAAAGTGTACCGACCTGGCGATCAAAGCCGGTGCTGCGAAACTGGGCGTCAACGTGATCCATGTTCGCAAGGCGACACTCACGCGCCAGAGCAAAACGCGTCCCGCCTGCCATTATTGCGGCAACTGTATGGCTGGCTGCGATGTGGCTGCCAAATACAACTCGCTTAACGTACACATGATGCCGGCATTGAAGACCGGCAAACTCACTCTGCAGCAGAACAGCATCGTTTACGACCTGCCCGTCTCTGAAGAAGCGCATGTTAACGAAGTGCGCTATTTCGATCGAGAGACGCGAGCGCAAGGCATAGCAAGAGGACGCGTGGTGGTTGTGGCCTGCGCCTGCGCCCAAAGCATAGCGCTGTTGTTGATGTCGAAGTCCAGCCGTTTCCCAACCGGCCTCGGGAATTCAAGCGGCGAATTGGGCAAGAATTTTATCCCGCACATTACAGCGGGTTTCGAAGCGTTTCTGGAAGATTTTATCGGCAAACCAACCACTGACGACCAGGGCTTTCTCGATCACGCTTACATACCATCTTTCATGCACGACCGGAAGCGCGATTACGCGCGCAGCTTCGGCGTTCAGTTCAATTATCAAAATCATCGGACAGCGGGGTGGGCGCGCAGCATAAAAGGTATGGGTAAGGCGTACAAGGAAGCGGTGAAAGCTCGTTATCCGGCGTATCTGGTCTTCACCGGCTATCACGAAATGCTGCCGAATCCGGATAGTTACATAGACCTGGATCCGGGCGCGCTGGACGAGTACGGCCTGCCTCGCCCCCGCCGCCATTGGAAGCTGACCGATTCCGATTGGAAGCTACACGAGGATATGAACAAATGGTGCAAGACAATTCTGGATTCGAGCAGAGCCCAGATCCACTCCACCAGCCCGAATCCGGCGACTAATCACGAGGTAGGCGGATGCAGAATGGGCAGTGACCCCAAAACCTCCGTTGTTGATCCTTTCTGCCGGTCGCATGACGTTTCCAATTTGTACGTGGTTGACGCAAGCGTTTTCCCGAGCTCTTCCGAGAAGAATCCGACTTTGACGATTATGGCGTTGGCGACCCGCACGGCGGACCATATCGCCGACCGCCTGAAAAAGCAGGAGGTTTAAATGTCCACCTACTCCACAGATCGAAGGTCGATGCTCAAAATCATTGGAGTGGTGGGCTCCACGTGCGCCTTCCCGTTCGCGAGCGAAGACCTTTACGGCCAAAGCGCCGCTCAGCCGCCTGTCGAGCAGCATCACCACACTCCGCCTGAACAACAGGCCCAGCCGAGATTTTTCAATCAGAGTGACTACCGGACCATATCGCGCATTGCCGACCTGATCATTCCCGAAACCGACACACCAGGAGCGATCGGCGCGGGTGTGCCCGCTTATATCGATATCGTCATCGCGCGCAATACCGATCAACAGCTGGTTGTCGCGGATGGGCTTCGGTGGTTGGATACCGAAGCAGAGCGGGTCGGCAGTAAGCCGTTTGTCGAGCTTTCGGAAGAACAGCAGCTGTCTATTTTAGAACCGCTATGCGAAGCCTTCGATGCCGATCCGAATAACCGCGCTCGTAACGTCCAATTTTTTTCTTTGATGAAAAGCCTGACGGCTGACGGGTATTACACTTCTGAAATTGGCCTCATGCGGGAACTGCAATATAAAGGGAATACGGTTTTGAGCAGCTATCCTACATGCACGAAGCAAGGTTAACGAATGCCTTCTAACTTTCCTAAAATCCACAACGCGATGTGGCCGGGCTTGGTCGGCAAAGGGCCCGGTTCGGAGCCGGCAATCGATTTAGACACGATGCTCGATTTGACTGCAAAGGCCCGTGTCGACGGAAACGGCTTCGATGGTGTCGATCTTTTTCTGTCAGACCCTCACGTGAGCATCGATTCGACTAAGGAAGATCTCGGACGTCTGGCGGATAAGATCGCTTCGAAAAAGTTCGTCGTCGGTTCGCTCGTTGCTCCGGTATGGGGTGCGACGGGCGGCGGTTCGGCAATGGGCGATCAAAACGAGCGAAGTCATTTTCTGGCGCAGGTTGAGAAAGCGTGCCGGATTGGTTCGGCGCTTCGAGAGATTGGCATCAGACCGTACGGAGTGATTCGCGTTGACTCTGCTGCGAGTACGCGAGATTGGGCGCAATCACCCGCCGAGAACACCAAACGAATTGCCGACACCTTTCGAGAGGCCTGCGCCATTGCCGAAAACTATGGGGAGCAGCTCGCTGCGGAAGGTGAGATCTGCTGGGGCGCTATGCATAGCTGGAGGCACATGATCGAGTTGCTCGAGCTGGTGAATCGCCCGAAGACACTGGGCTTTCAGGCGGACATGGCACACACTCTGCTGTATACGATGGGCTATAACTCGCCGGAAGATCGAATTCTCCCTGAAAACTTTCAGTGGAACGACGACGCTGCATTGTACGCGGCCTTGGGTAAGATTGTGTCTGCTCTTCGTCCATGGACAATCGACTTCCACGTGGCTCAGAATGACGGAACAGTCAAAGGTATGGGCTCACATGACAAGACAGGCCATCATTGTCTACCTCGAGAAGGCAAGCTGGACGTGGTGCGAGCTGCTGGTTTATGGCTGCGCGACGAAAACGGGCAGCTAACAAAAGCGATTCGGCATATCTGCTGGGACGGTTGTATGTTCCCCAACGAGACGATGATGAAGCCTGAAACATGGAATGAAATTCTGCGAACCATGATTTCCGTACGGGACGCGCATGGCTGGTACGAATAGCAGATGAAGAGCAAAAAACCTCTCCGAATTGGACTGGTCGGTTACGGTTTCATGGGGCGGACCCATTCCAATGCCTATCGCCAGGTGAGTCAATTCTTCGATGTCGATTATCGGCCGGAGCTGAAAGCCGCGTGTGGAAGAGAAAAGAAAAAGCTCGAGGAATTCGCCAGCCGCTGGGGCTACGAATCGTTTGAGACCGACTGGCAATCGTTAGTGGATCGCAAAGATATCGATCTGATCGATATCGCCAGTCCCAATGACACCCATGCCGCGATTGCGGTGGCCGCTGCGAAAGCCGGAAAAATCGTTCTTTGCGAAAAGCCGCTGGGCCGGGATCTGGCGGAAGCGAAGCAGATGGTGGAGGCCGTCGAATTGGCCAAGGTGCCGAACATGGTTTGGTACAACTATCGCCGGGTTCCCGCCGTAACACTGGCCAAACAGATAGTGGACGAAGGCAAGATGGGCCGCGTCTTTCACTATCGCGCAAAGTTCTTACAGGATTGGACGATTTCGGCGGCGGTTCCGTTAGGCGGACAGGCGCTTTGGCGCTTGAAAGCCGATGTGGCCGGCAGCGGCGTGACGGGCGATCTTCTCGCACACTGCATCGACACGGCGATTTGGTTGAACGGTCCGATCGACAAAGTATCGGCCATGACTGAGACCTTCATCAAGCAGCGCGAGAACGCGTTAACAGGCGCGGCGGAAGAAGTTCGAATCGATGATGCTAGCGCCTTTCTCGCACGCTTTGCAAATGGTTCGCTCGCGACGTTTGAAGCCACTCGATATGCAAGAGGTCACAAGGCGCTCTACACCTTTGAGCTCAACGCCGAAAACGCTTCGCTCGCTTGGGATCTGCATGACCTCCATCGGTTGCAGTACTTCGATTACGCGGACGATTCGCGCCTGCGCGGCTGGCGCTCGATTCATGTCAGTGAAGGTGAACACCCGTATATGAAGCACTGGTGGGTTCCCGGACTTCAGATCGGATACGAACATACTTTTATTCACCAGGTCGCAGACCTATTAAGTGGCTTGAGCAGCGGAGCTGCACCCGCGCCGACGTTTCGAGATGCTTTGGCGACGGAGCAGGTTGTCGATGCTGTACTCAAATCGGCCAAGACCGGTCTCTGGGTGAACTGCGTATAAAACATCGAAAGGATTTCCATGTCGAAACAGGCGCTTGTTCAACAAGCTTTGGATGCTGGAAAAGGAGTGGTCCGGCTTGCTCCCTGCTGGGTGCCGAGGTCGTTCCTCATGCCGGGCGGCCGACTAAAACTGGATTCGCGTGACTTGTATGCATTGGGAGCACACCGTGGCGGAATTGACGAGCGCTGGTTTTCATCGACTACGAATGCGGCTAATGGCCCGGGAACGCCCGAAGACGAAGGGCTCAGCTACATCGCTGTAGACGGCCAGAAAGTATTGTTGAAGGAAGCAATCGAGAGTCTGGGCGACCGCTTCCTCGGCAAAGAAGTAATGGAGCGCGACAAGGGCTGGAATCTTCTTTGCAAGTTTTTCGATAATCTCGGCCCGATTCCGCATCACATGCATCAACAGGAAAAGCATGCGAACCTCGTCGGCAGGCTCGGCAAACCGGAGGCATATTACTTTCCGCCGCAATATAACTTCAAATCGAATAACTTCCCGTATACCTTTATGGGTCTCGAGCCGGGGACTACGAGAAATGATGTTCTGGATTGTCTGAAACGCTGGAATGAGGGCGATAACGGCATCCTGAATCATTCGAAAGCCTATAAACTGCAGCCCGGGACGGGATGGCAAGTCGATGCTGGAATTCTGCATGCGCCTGGTTCACTTGTCACTTACGAGCCGCAGGTCAACAGTGATGTGTTCGGGATGTTCCAGTCGATGGTCGAAGGACGATATGTGCCTTGGGAACTGCTGGTAAAAGACGTGCCGGAAGAGAAGGCTCACGATCTGGAGTTTTTGGTGGATATGCTCGATTGGGAAGCAAACGTCGATCCCGAGTTCGCCAGCCATAACTTCACGAAACCGAAAGCAGTGCGATCGGAAGCTGAAATGGCCGATCAAGGATATCGGGAAGTCTGGGTCACTTACGGCACGAAACACTATTCGGCGAAAGAGCTGACGGTCTTTCCTGGAAGATCGATCACTGTCAACGACTCGGCTGCGTACGGTACGATTCTCACCCAGGGATTTGGGCAGTTTGGCGTCCACGTTGTGGAGACTCCTGCATTGATACGCTTCGGCGAATTGACTAACGATGAGTTGTTTGTCAGTGCCGATGCGGCGAAAAGCGGCATCAAGATCACGAACAAGAGCGATAAAGAGCCGCTCGTCTTCTTGAAGCATTTCGGACCCGGGAATCCGGATGCGGGATCGCTCGTTTCGGCGAAACGGCCATGAAGTTTTCTGGCCGCGAAGCCACGCAAGTCGAAAACGAACAGATACGCGTGACCGTTCTGAAAGAGGGCGGTCATGTGGCGGAGATTCTGCATAAACAGTCTGGCGTCAATCCGCTCTGGATTCCGCCGTGGAAGAGTATCGAGCCCTCGTCCTATGACCCCGCTCGGAATCCCGAGTACGGGCAAAACTCGGAAAGCAAGTTGCTTGCCGGCATCATGGGACACAACCTCTGCCTTGACATGTTCGGACCACCCTCGGCGGAAGAAGCGGCTGCTGGTCTCACCGTTCATGGTGAGGGATCCGTTGTGCCCTATGAATTAGATGCCTCGGACAGTGGGATTCGCGCTAGGGCAGAGCTACCGCTAGCGGCATTACGATTTGACAGAACGATTCGCCTGGACGGGCAAGCCCTTCAATTCAAGGAGACGGTAGAAAATCTTTCCGCTCTGGACCGGCCGATCGCCTGGACCCAGCACGTCACGTTGGGACCGCCGTTCGTCGAAAACGGCGTCACAACCATTGCGCATAGCGGCGTGAGATCACAAGTTTCCGCCGAGCTTGGAGGCGTTGCCGATCGGACTACTTTCAGCTCTGAAGCGAAGTCAGGCGGCTTTGCAACGCATTTGATGGACCCGAAAGCCGAGCAGGTCTCGTTCAACGCTTTCAATCCGCGCCAGAATGTGGCATTACGCTACCAATGGCGACGCCAGGACTTTCCATGGCTCGGCATTTGGGAAGAAAACCGATCACGAAGCGATGCCCCCTGGAACGGCCGTACGATTACCTGGGGAATGGAGTTCGGCGCGTCGCCATTTCCAGAAACGCGCAGACAGATGATTGATCGGAACAGCCTGTTCGGTATACCCGGCTTCCGATGGCTTCCGGCCAAAGCGACGATCAGCGTGGAATATGAAGCGCTGATCTCGAGCGGCGAAATAAAGTAACGCGTTCAGAGTCCCAGCGCCTGACGAGCAACTTGCCGGCCCAGCGCGATGGTGTCCGCCGGTTCGTATTTCGAGAAGCGCCGCAGGATTGCCATCTGGGTTCGCAGCATGTCACCTTCTGCAACGGCTGCAATGACCTTTCTGGCAGATGCCTCGATGGTTTGCATTGCTTGGGCAGCGTAGAGCTTTGTCATGGCAATCGGATTTCTCGCGGCTGAACCTAATTTCTCGGATCTCAGGAGACAGGATTCAAGCGCGTAGACTTCGGTGATGCAATCGGCGAGGGCTCCCATAATTTCCTGCTGATCCTGGAAATTCTGCACGTGCTTTTGGGACGCGGCGCCCGCTGAGAATAACGTCAGCTTCTTGGCGTTTGCGAGCATCCTACGTTCCGCCGTTAATGGACCTTCGAAGTCGTCAGTCACGAGCTGCGGTTCCATAACTTCGTCCATGATTCGCTTGATTGCGGGTAACAGGGCAAGCTGGCCAGTCATGGCGCGCTTCATTAGCCAGCCGGTGATAATCAGCCGGTTAATCTCATTAGTTCCTTCGAAGATCCGATTGATCCGAGCGTCGCGGTAAGCTCCTGCGGCGGGATATTCCTCTACGTAGCCGTACCCCGCGTAGATCTGGACGACGTGATCGACGACCATATCGAGCATTTCTGAGCCCCAGACCTTGAGAATGGAACACTCGACAGCGTATTCTTCGATGCGCTTCTGGATCTCACGCGAAGCGCCAGCTGCATGATGATCAACATCGGCCAGGGCTGCATCGATCATGCCGATCGTTCTATAGGTCAGCGACTCACCAACGAAAATGCCTGTCGCGCACTGGGCAATCTTCTCCTGAATCAGGCCGAACTCGCCGATCGATTTACCGAAGGCCTTCCGCTCCTTGGCGTATTGAATGACATGCTGCAGCGCTGTCCGGGCCCCGCCTACACAACCGGCTCCAAGTTTGAACCTGCCGATGTTGAGGATGTTGAACGCGATGTGGTGGCCTTTGCCGGGTTCGCCCAACAGATTTTCGACAGGCACCCGGCAGTTATTCAAGATCAGCGGGCAGGTAGAGGAGCCGCGAATACCGAGCTTGTGCTCCTCGGAGCCGATAGAAAGGCCAGGCGAAGTACGTTCGACCAGGAAGGCAGAAAACTTCTCGCCATCGATTTTGGCAAAAACTGTGTAGAGATCAGCGAAACCGCAGTTGCTGATCCACATCTTTTCGCCATTCAAGATGTATTCTTTGCCGTCACTCGATAGAGAGGCGCGCGTGCGAATGTTCATGGCATCCGAACCGGAGGACGATTCAGAGAGGGCGTAGGCGGCAATCCATTCGCCCGTCGCAAGCTTGGGAAGGTACTTTCGCTTCTGCTCTTCCGTACCGTACCAAACCAGCGGTAACGTGCCGATGCCGGAGTGCGCGCCAAATGCTACTGAAAAGCTTGCGCTCTTATTCAGTGATTCGGCAATCAGGGCGGATGTGACCTTGTCCATCTCGAGACCGCCGTACGCTTCGGGAATATCGACGGCTAATAGGCCGAGCTCGCCCGCTTTCCGCAATAGACGTTTCGTCACTTCGAAATTCTTGGCTTCTATATCCGCTACGGCGGGCAGAACTTCGTTGTTCGAAAACTCCGTCGCAGTCTTTAATATGTGGCGATGCTCTTCCGAGAAATCCTCCGGAGTGAATATTTCTTCGGGGCGAGTATCTTCCAGCAAAAAGCTGCCGCCTCTAGCCTTCTTTATCGTTGAAATATCAGATGCGACCGGCATGTAACTCCTTACCAGGGATCATGTTCAATTTAAGTTTTCAAAAATACCTGCAGCGCCCATGCCGCCGCCGACGCACATTGTGATGAGGCCGTACTTGGCATTTCTGCGGGGCATCTCATGCAGCAGCGTGGCTGTTAACTTGGCGCCCGTGCAACCGAGAGGATGCCCTAAGGCGATTGCGCCGCCGTTTACGTTCAGCTTTTCACGGTTGAAGCCTAACAATTTGATCACAGCGAGAGATTGGGCGGCAAAGGCCTCGTTCAGTTCGATGAGGTCGATTTGGTCGAGCTGCAGTCCGGCTAACTTCAGCGCTTTCGGGACTGCGTATACCGGCCCCACGCCCATCTCTTCCGGTGAGCAACCTGCGTAAGCGAACGAAACGAAGCGCGCGAGCGGCTTTAAACCCAACTCTTTAGCTCGTTCTTCGGACAGAATGACTGCCGCAGCCGCGCCGTCGGAGGTTTGAGAAGAATTTCCGGCCGTGACGGTACCCTTCGCGTGAAAGGCGGGCTTCAGTTTGGCTAAAGCTTCGAGCGAAGTGTCAGGCCGCGGTCCTTCGTCTACCTTGAATTGCGATTCGGTCTTCTTCGGTTTGGATTTCTGATCGGGAACTGTCGACGTGACCGGCACCGGCACAATTTCCTGTTCGAAGCGCTTCTCATTCTGTGCGGACAGAGCACGCCGATGACTTTCGAGCGCAAACTGATCCGCTTCTTCGCGCGAAATTCCGTAGTGGCGGGCGACGCGCTCGGCGGTGAGGCCCATAGACAAATACGACCCCGGGTGATTCTCTTCGAGCCATGGATTGATGGAAACTTTATTGCCGCCCATGGGCACCATGGACATGGATTCTGTACCGCCCGCCACTATCACTTCAGCGCTGCCACTACGAATGCGATCGGCGGCCAGGGCGATCGCCTGCAGGCCTGAGGCGCAAAAGCGATTCACGGTCATAGCCGCGGATTCGATTGGCAGCCCGGCACGTAAAGCCGCGATGCGAGCCACGTTCATACCTTGTTCGGCTTCCGGCATGGCGCAGCCGAGAATGACATCTTCGATTTCCGCACGGTTCAGCGACGGTACTTTGTCGAGTGCGCCTTTGATGGCAACGGCGGCAAGATCGTCCGGCCTGGTGGATCGCAGCGAACCCTTGGGGGCCTTTCCAACGGCAGTGCGGATGGCACTTACGATAACAGCGTTTCTCATTTCTTCTAATTCCTTAAGGGTTTCCCATTCTTGAGTGTGTAGGCGATGCGCTCAGCCGTTTTTTTCTCACCGCATAAAGAGAGAAACGCCTCGCGTTCAAGGTCCAGCAGGTACTGTTCGCTTACCGGTGTTCCGGGCGTGACGTTTCCACCGCACAAAACATAAGCCACCCAGTTAGCAATCTTCACATCGTGATCGCTGATAAATTCTCCTTCGCGCATCAGCCGGACGCCCATTTTTAGAGAAGCAAAAACATTTTCGCCCGGAGCGGGGACATCGATGCGCGGCAGAGGCGCGACATAACCGGCGCGCGCCATTTCGCGAGCCCGTGCTTTAGCGTCGCTCAGCAGCCGATCGCGATTCATAGTGATGCCGTCCGAAGAGAGCAGGTAGCCCATGTTGCGAGCCTCGAAAGCGGAAGTGGAGACTTTCGCCATCGCAATCGTCTCGAACCTCCTTCTTAGATCGTCGATCAACTCCACCGAGTCATTGCGCGAACCATTTCCGGCCCGCGCTGCCACGTCTACTGACTGGAGAACCGCCTCCTTGCAGCCGCCGCCTGCCGGCACGAGACCAACGCCGGTCTCGACAAGACCCATATAGAGTTCCGCGTGCGCCTCTCGCGCCCCAGCATGCAGAGCCACCTCACATCCCCCGCCCAGACATAGTCCAGCAGGGGCCACTACTACAGGACGCGGGCAGAACTTGATGGCCTGCGTCATGCTCTGAAAGGCTCTGATAGTAGTCTCGATTTCATCCCATTCCTGCTCTTGGATGCCGAGCAGCAACTGCATCAGGTTCGCGCCGGCGGAAAAGTTATCGGAGTCGTTGGCAATCACGAACGCTTCAAAGTTAGCCACGAGCTCACTTCCCGGACGAAGAGTCTGGGTGACCAATTGAAGAATATCGGTCCCTATGGCGTTCATTTTGGTGTGAAATTCGATGCAGGCGATGCTGTCGCCCAGATCGATGACTGAAGCGCCGGCGTTCTTCTTGATTACTCCCTGCGACTTCTTTCTGGAGCTTACAGAAGCAACGCCTTCAGCCACGGGAACGCGCTTGTATTCGCCACTGGCGACATCGAAAAACTGTCTGCCGGAAGGCTCGTTGCGATACCAGCTCTGGTAGCCGCTCTCGAGGAGCTTCTTTACGGCAGGCGCTAAAGCGATGCCGGAGGCGGTCATCTTCGAGGTGGTAGGCACCACGCCGGCAGCATCCCACAGCTCAAACGGTCCCATCTGCCAGTTGAAGCCCGTCTTCATGGCGAGGTCGATAGAGACGATGTCGTCGGCGATTTCACCGATGCGATTAGCGGCGTAGTTCCACAATTCGGAAAGGATCTGCCAATAGAAGGCAGCCGCCTGGTCTTTGCGCGGATCGCCGGCGAGCAGCATTTTCACGCGTTCGGAAAGCGACTCGGCATTCTTGGCCATATCAATCGCCGGAAATTTGGCACGTTCGGAAGGTCGATACTCGAGCGTCTTCCAGTCGAGCCCAAGGCGCAGCTCTTCACCCGTCGCACTCTTCGTCTTCTTATAGAAGCCTTGCCCGACTTTGTCGCCGAGCCACTTGCGTTCAAGCAATTTGTTGATGAAATCGGGGAGTTTTAAATCAGAACGTTCATCTTCGACGCGCTCAAAAAAATTCTTTGCAACACTGGCGAGAACATCAATTCCGACCAGGTCGCTTAATCGAAACGTACCGGTTTTTGGCCAGCCGATCGCCGAGCCGGTCAGCGCATCCACCTGCTCAATCGATAAATCCATGCTCTGCATCACGCGGATGGCATTCATTAGCGCGAAGGTGCCCACCCGATTGCCGATGAAGTTGGGCGTATCTTTCGCGACAACGACAGTCTTGCCGAGGCGCTTATCGGCAAATGCCTTCACCACCTCGATCAACGAATGATCGGTATCAGGCCCCGGTATGATCTCGAGCAGCCGCATGTATCGAGGTGGATTAAAGAAGTGCGTGCCGAACCAGTGCTGCCGAAAGGAGAGATCCATTTCTGCAGCGATTTGACTGACCGGGAGTCCGCTAGTGTTTGTTGTTACGATCGCGTCACTGCGGCGAAAAGGAGCAATCTTCTGCAAGAGCGCGCGTTTAATCGCGAGGTTCTCGCTGACCGCCTCGATAATCCAATCGCAATCGCGCAGTCGGTCGAGATCGTCTTCGAGATTCCCGACTGTTACTAAACGGGCTAGAGCAGGGTCAACGAAAGCGGCTGGCTTCGACTTCGTCAAGGCGTCGACGGCATTTCGGGCCAGTTTGCTGCGCGCGGACGGGTCTCCGGTCGGCGTATTCTCAGGGACGATATCTAAAAGTGTTACCGGAATTCCCGCATTGGCGAGATGGGCGGCAATCCGGGAACCCATATTACCCGCACCGAGAACAGCCGCTTTGCGAATGAGGAGCGATTTGGCGGGTCGGGCGGAACTGGTTTGGGAAGCGCTTGTTTCCATGGTTTCGGCGATCATAGTTAATTTTGTAATTTGGCTGGTGTTCGCGGGGCTATTTTCGCAGTCATCGGAGCGGAGACCTTTGACTGGCGATCAAAATCCGGAATGCGAAACTTAATCGCCCTGCGATTTGCAATTCCTTCAGTAAGGGTCTTGGTGAAGGCGGCCGCTACCTCCTCGGCCGAGAGATCAGCATCCGGTTTGAACCAATGGGCCAGCGAATTGACTGCGCCAGCGATTGAGAAAGCAGTGATTTTCACGTTGCAGGACCGGATCGTTCCGTCGTCTATGCCTTCTTGAATGAAAGAACGAAGATAGAGATCCACCTGGCGTTTATAAGCGCGCACTTCAGCGCGAGCTTCGGTGGATAATTCACGATCATCTTGCCGTACCACACACCTCCCGAAATCGCCGGCGATGACGATCGCGTAGGAATAAATAAAGCTAGCTACCTTCTCCAGACCCGTTCCGGGGCGCGCGCGAATACGTTCCAGTTCGGACTTGATCAGGGAAATGCCCCAACGATAGCAGGCGAGATAAATCTCCTCCTTGTTGTGGAAATAGTGGTAAAGGGCTGGTTTGGTGATGTTGAGTTGTTCGGCGATGTCGCTCAACGAAGTGCGCCAGAAACCTCGCTCCAAGAACAGGCGGACGGCAGTTCGGAGAACTGCTTCTTTCTTGGTATCCGGATCACGACGCCTGTCGATGAAGGCCTTCAGGTGCGCACGAGACAAGTCCGTTGCGGGCGTCTGGACCGCGGGGCGCCCGGACTTGCGCTGGCCTATTGACATTGGCATCCTCTCTTGATATCTTACTCGTCGGTAAGAAAAACGCAAGAGGCTCATCCTCAAGCCAAAATTCGCGCCTCGGAGGGTTGCGATGCGAAGCTCCAGCGGAGGACAGGTAAGGGAACCGCGCAAGCCTGGCAGGTCCAAACCTGCAAAACTAGCGACCGAAGTTCTACCAGTGTTCGAAAGCGATAGAACGGCTGAGCCGCTGCCGCTTCAACGAGCGTATTACTGGGAGAAGGTGGCTGGAACACGGCGTTTCCTGACGCAGCCGATCGGCAGAAAAGTGCGTCATTGGAACTGGCGTGAGGCAATGGGGGAGGCCCGCCGAGTCGCTGCGTATTTAAAGTCTCAAAACTGGGAAAGCGGCTCCAGGATCGTTATTCTTTCCAGAAATTGCTCCTGGTGGGTGATGGCGGATCTCGCCATCTGGATGGCCGGGCATGTTACTGTTCCGATCTACACTTCGATGACTGGCGAATCAGCAAAGCGCCAGATCGAGCACTGCCAACCGGTAGCTTGTTTTCTTGGGCCTTTGGATAATCCCGATCTCATCAAATGGCTCAGTTCGAGCGGCGTTACATACATTCGATTTCCCACAGCTTTGCCCTGTCCGGGTATCGAATGGGAATCGCTTGTAACAAAAACGCATCCGCTCAAGGGCAATGCAGTCAGATCCGCAGATGAGATATCGACCATCATCTATACTTCCGGTACGACGGGACCTCCCAAAGGAGCGATGCATCGATTTGGCGCTTTCCCTTATTTCGCGAAGGCTGTTACGCAGGTAGTCGGAGCAAACACTCATCATCGCGTGCTTTCTTATCTGCCGCTGGCCCATATCGCAGAGCGCGCCCTGACCGAGACGACAGCGATATACGAAGGTTGGCACATATTTTTTTCTGAAGGGACAGCCACCTTCATGCAGGATATGAAACGAGCGCGACCGACGGTCTTCTTCTCGGTACCGCGCCTGTACGCCAAATTCCGGCAAGCCGTTCTGGAGAAACTTCCGCAGCAAAAGCTCGACCGGCTATTGAAGATTCCGTTCGTCCGCTATTTCGTTCGGCGGAAAATTCTACGACGGCTCGGGTTAGGTGCGGTGCGCTTTGCGGCGTCGGGATCGGCGGCGATCTCCGCGGATCTGTTGAGATGGTTTCGAAACATCGGACTCCCGGTTTCGGAAGGCTACGGCACGACGGAAACGGGAATTACGCATACAGCGCCAAGAGGGCAGTTCCGGGCGGGGTACGTGGGCCGCAACGCTCCCGGAGTGGAAACCAAAATCGGCGAGAATCGGGAGGTGGTGGTCAAGAGCCCGATGAACATGCTGGGCTACTACCGGGACGAGGTAGGTACGCAAGAAGTTTTCACGGAAAACGGATTCATTCGGACCGGTGATCTCGGACAGCTCGATGAGGACCGCTGGCTGAAGATCGAAGGAAGAATCAAGGAACAGTTCAAGACGAGCAAAGGCGAATATATTTTGCCCTCCGCGATTGAAAGAATGCTGAGCGCGTACCCGGCCATAGAAACGTGCATGGTGATGGGCTCGGGCTTGCCGGCGCCATTCGCGGTTGTAGTGCTCTCGGATGAAGCACTGAAAGCTGCGGCATATCCAGGAGCGCGCGCGGAACTGGAACGATCTCTTGAAGACGTGCTGGGGAGCACAAATGGCAAACTCGCTCCGCACGAGCACCTGAAATTCATTGTTCTGGTGGATTCCAAGTGGACCATTGAGCGAGGCTTCGTTACGCCCACTCTGAAGTTGAAGCGGGCAGCGTTGGAGAGTTATTATTCGCCATTTATTTTGGATTGGATGGCGCGTGGAGCAAAACTGATCTGGCATTCAGACGCATGACGACACCGAGAGCTGCGATAGAATACCGGGGCTGTTCGGCGGAAATATGAAAAACTCACTATCTCGTTATCTTTTTGTTTTTGGAATCTTATTGCCCCTGCAAGCTCTCGCTCAGCAGGATTATGTCGGAAGGTTTGATCTTTACAACGGCTTTGCCTGGTTCGATAGTCCCAGCGCCAATCTGGAAGAACGGGGATATCACTTGCAAGCGGGGATCAATGCAAAGACCTGGCTCGCTCTTGGTTTTGACTATTCGGTAGTTACGGGGAATCTGACCATAACTCCGAACCTGCTAAAGCCGTCGCTACAGACTCAGCTTGCCGCACAGGTTGCCGCATTGGAGGCGGCGGGAGTCATTCCTGCCGGATACCAGGTTGCGGTGGGAGCAAGCTCGACAACTCAAACATTTGCGGCGGGACCGCAACTCGAATACCGTCACTTCCAGCATGTCACGTTATTTATAAGGCCGTCGATCGGAGCCATTTACGAATCGGCTACTCTACATCCACATGACCCGGTAACGACTGCAATCGTTGCGCAATTGGCACCCTCTGGAACGAAAACGGATTGGGAGGCGTTCTACGGAGTTGGCGGTGGAGTCGATTTGAATTTCATGCGGTACGCAAGCATACGGCTGCAGGCCGATTTCGTTCACAACGATTTGTTCACAGATATTTTGAAAAGCTCACGGAACACTGTGCGTCTTTCGATTGGGCCGGCTTTTCATTTCGGCAAGAATATTGTGCAGTAGCGATGTCAAGCGGGAAGTGTCTTGCAGGTCTGTTGGTCGTAATCTGCACATCGGCGCCGGCAAAGGATGCGCTACCGGCATCTCCAAACGGAGCCTGCGCGCTCATCATCAACATCGATCGCTTTCGTAACACCCAGGGTGTTGCGGGCGCCACTATCTTTAGCTCACCTGCCGGTTGGCCCGAAGATAATGCCAAGGCATACCGGCTGGGACACAGCTCGATCGACGGCAACCACGCGGTGCTCCGATTCGACAATTTGCCGATGGGACGTTATGCGGTGGCTGTTATTCATGATGAGAATTCGAACAAGAAGCTAGATCGGAATTTTTTGAGGGTTCCCAAAGAAGGGTTTGGGTTTGCGAATAACCCGCATGTCGGATTGTCAGCGCCTCCATTTGAGTCGGCGGCAATCAATGTGACCTGCCCGCAAACGGTGATTGAGATTCATCTCATTTACAAGTGAGCGAATCCGGAGATAGTCTTCTACTCGATAAACAGGTCAGGCAGCAGGGATGCACTTGGCGTGATTGAGTAAGCCGAGAAGTTCGTTATACCGGCTGCCTTAAGAACATCTTCATCGAGAAAGAACTGTCCGGAAAGAAAGGTGTCTTGGCTCAGAATGTGCCATGCGGCATCGGCGACGATAGCCGGTATGCGAGTTCGAGCCGGATCGATGCCTGGAATAAGCTGCAGAGCCGCCGTCGCGATTACGGTACGAGGCCAAAGAGCATTGACAGCGACTCCCGAACTGCGGAATTCCTCCGCCATACCGAGAACGCACATGCTCATCCCATACTTAGCGATCGTATAAGCGAGGTGCGGGGCAAACCATTTGGCTGCCATGGCGAGCGGTGGCGCGAGAGTCAGGATGTGTGGCCGGTGCGCCTTCATCAGGTGCGGGAGACAGATCTGCGAGGTGAGAAAAGTGCCGCGCACGTTAACGCTCATCATCAAGTCGAACTGTTTGATTGATGTTTGCAAGGTCGGGGTCAGAGTGATCGCGCTCGCATTGTTAACCAAAATGTCGATGGCTCCGAAGCGCCGGACTGCTTTGTCAACCGCTGCAAGAATTTGATCTTCAAAGCGAATGTCGACCGCAACGGGAAGCGCTTTCCCTCCGGCAGCTTCGATTTGCGCGGCAGCAGTATAAATCGTGCCGGGAAGCTTGGGGTGCGGCTCCGACGTTTTCGCGGCGACCACGATGTTTGCACCGTCTCTGGCTGCGCGGAGCGCGATAGCTAATCCGATGCCGCGGCTTGCCCCCGTAATGAAGAGAGTTCTGCCTGCGAGGCTCGGCATGCGGACATTATAGGATTGCGTGTGATGAATCGACGGAGCTTTCTGGCTGGTGTAGCGGGTCTGGCAATGGAGTTTCCGGCAGCGGGACAGACGCGGGCGGTCCGCATACAAGTGGATAGAAGCCGACAGTTGGGTGCGATTCCGCCCGATTTTATGGGTTTGGGATACGAAATCTCGTCCGTCGCCGATGGGCCGCTATCGGCCCAAAACGGTCGTTACGTGAACTTAGTGCGGAGGCTCTCGCAGCGCGGCGTGATTCGGATCGGCGGTAATACATCCGATTATTCTTCGTTTGCAACCAATGGATCCGCTGTTTCAGCGCCGAAAGGGACGGTGGTGAACGAAGAGAATCTTCGTGCACTGGGAACATTCCTTGACGCGACAGGATGGAACCTAATCTGGGGGTTGAATCTGGGAAGCGGGACGCTGGAAAATGCGGCGGCCGAGGCTCGAGCTGTGGCTGCTATCGCGAAAGACAAGCTTCTCGCCTTCGAAATCGGAAACGAACCCGATCTCTTTGGGCACGGTGCTGCGCATCGGCCGAGGACCTACGGCTACGAGGATTATCTACGTGAATATCGAACATATAAGGCGGCAATCCGTCGCGAGTTGCCCAACGCCCCGTTCGCCGGGCCGGATGCGGCGAGCGCAACGGACTGGGTAACACGATTTGCTTCGGATGAAGGGAACGACTTGAAGCTGCTGACGCATCACTATTATCGGGAGTGCGCAAGCCCCACCAGTACACTCGAACGGCTGCTGCATCCTGATCCGAAATTGACGCCGGAACTCGAGAAGTTGAAAGCTGCATCTGTGGCCTCGGGCGTCCCGTATCGAATCTGCGAAACGAATTCGTTGTGTGGAGGTGGAAAACCGGGCGTCAGCGACACTTTTGGCGCGGCGCTTTGGGCTCTGGATTTCATGTTGTCCTTAGCTTGGGCGGGCGCAGCGGGCGTGAATATAGAAACAGGCATGAATCAATTGGGTTGGATCAGTTGGTACTCTCCGATTGGGGACGATCGACATGGCGCGTACTCATCTAAGCCCGAATACTACGCGATGCTGGCCTTCGCACAAGCGATTCGCGGCCAACGACTGGCTTTAGATTTGGAGAATGGCGGCGTGAATCTGACCGCCTATGCAACAGGCGACGAAACCGGAATGCGTGTGGCGGTTGTGAATAAAGATGCGGCGGCTAATGCCCGAGTGACTGTAATGTGTGGCCGGCAAATGCGACGAGGTAATTTGATACGGTTGACTGGGCCGTCACTTGAAAGCAAGGGCGGAGTAGAATTAAGCGGCGCTACGGCCAGGGCCGATGGCGAGTGGCATCCGAAGGCAACCGAGCCGGCCCGCGAGAAAAAGCACGAGTGCCAGATAAGAGTTCCTGCCGCAAGCGCGGCGATTTTACCTTTGTATTCGACCTGATCCGCCACCTTGAAGGAGTTCGTTGACTTCATCGGCGGTGAACCGATTGAAATCGCCAGGCAGCGAATGCTTCAAAGCGGACGCGGCGACGCCGAACTTTAGTGCTTCGCGATCAGAGGAGAAATTGAGAAGCCCATAAATCAGGCCGGCTGCGAAAGTATCTCCTCCTCCAACCCGGTCGACGATATGCGTGATTTCGTAGCGACGGCTGAGCAGGAATTCGCCGCGGTTCCGTAGACAGGCTGACCAGCCGTTGTGAGAAGCGCTCTTAGATTCACGCAACGTTATAGCTATTTTTTTCAGATTGGGAAAGCGCTCAAGGACCGTATCAGCGAGCTCTTTATATTGCTCGTGGTTGAGCGATCCACTCTCGACCTTGGCCTCGAATTGAATGTTCAAGCACTTTTGACAATCTTCTTCATTGGCAATACAGACATCGGCGTGTTTTACCAGTTCCGGCATAACATCGTGAGCCGCGCGACCCCACTTCCAAAGATTCTTGCGAAAGTTCAGATCGATGGAGGTAGTTGCACCTGCTTGCTTGGCGGCTTGGATCGACTCCACCGCGAGCGCGGCCGCGGATTCACTGAGAGCGGGAGTGATGCCTGTGATGTGGAACCAGGAAACCTCCGCCAAGGCGCGTTTCCAATCGAGGCTGCCAGGTCTGCGCGGTGGCGATCGCACTGCCCGCGCGGTCGTAAACAACTTTGGAGGGACGCTGGTTTGCTCCTCCTTCGACGAAGTAAATTCCGAGCCGGCCGGGACCGCGGACGATGTGCCGTGTATCGACAGCAAAGCGGCGGAGTTCGCCGATACAGGCATCGGAGAGCGGGTTCGAGTCCGGCAGGACAGTGATGTAGCGAGTCTGTTCTCCGAATTGAGCGAGCGCTACTGCGACGTTTGCCTCGCCTCCGCCCCAGGTAGCTACAAATTCGGGAGACTGGAGGAAACGCTCGAAGCCGGGGGGCGAGAGACGCAGCATGATTTCCCCAAACGTGGCGACGATGGGAGCAGAGGTGAGATGGTCGGTATTAGGCAAGCTTGGTATAGCTTATCGTCTTCATAAATGAAGCGCCAGCGCCGAGGGCGGCGATATACTTGAGCCTTTGTAACATGGCGAATCGCAGGATTTTTCTCAAGGCGCTGGGAGCGGCGTCGTTTCTCGGGAGCAAGGCATCGCAGCCTGCCCATGCTGCTGTTGCTCCGATGAAGATTACGCGAGTGCGAGTGTACACTCCTCCAAATCCGAATCCGCTGTTCAACCAGAGTGATCACGTGGTGACGATCGAGACGGATGCCGGCATCACTGGAATTGGGGAAGGCGGCTCCAAGGAGATGCTGGAGCAGTGCGCGGGAAGGTTGATCGGCAGAGACCCGCAATTCATAGAGAGGCTGTGGCAAGACATGTCGCGCGCCTTCTTTTATCCGCCCGGGCGTGAAAAAGAAGACGCCCTCGGTGCGCTCGACCTTGCGCTCTGGGACATCAAAGGCAAAGCTCAAAAAATGCCAGTACACCAGGCACTTAGCGGCATGGTTCGGAACTTCTGCGAATGCTACAACACGGCTGGAATCATCCCGGGCATGCATCCGGGGATGAGCGTGAAGGAGCGGGCGCAACTCACAATTGCAGCCGGCTATCGCGCCTTTCGCATGGGAGCGGCAGATAGGCCGGCCAACACCACTTACAACACTCGCGAACAATTAAACCGGCTTTATGACGATTGCGTGGAAGCGCGAGAAGGGGTAGGGAAGGATGGCGACTGGGTGGTTGATTTTCACCAGCGCTTCGATTTGTCGGATGCCATCCGCGGATGCGATTTGATCAAGGACCTGGCGCCCTTTTTTGTGGAAGATCCGGTGCGGGCGGAGGCGTTTCAAGAAGACCTGCCGATTCTGCGGAGAAAAGTCGATGTGCCGCTAGCTGCCGGAGAGGAGTGGGGCAACCGGTGGGATTTTAACAAGCTGGTGGAGAACCATGACATCGACTATGTCCGCGCGACGCTTCCGAACGTCGGCGGCATCACCGAGATGATGAAGATCGCGGCTATCTGCGAGACCCATTTCGTGGGCATCGTGCCGCACTTCACAGGCCCGATTGCGACGGCGGCTTTGGTCAATTCGCTTGGTACATTTTCGGGACCCGTGTTGATGGAGTACAACTATCAAGGCAGGGTGCTTCCACATCTTCCGGTGTGCCTTGACTTCAAGAACGGGAAGCTGTATCCGAATGATCGGCCGGGTCTGGGCGTAGAGCTTGACATGAAGCAATTGACGCCTGTGACCGAGATTACGCAACCCGTAACGGCCCGCGCACAGACTTATTTCCGGCCGGACGGATCGATCACAAACTGGTAGCCCGTTGCGGTTCTCGTATGTCACTCGGTTTTCAGAATTCGATGATATTGATAGTCCGCCGCGACCAGAAGCATGTTCTCAAAGCTGCATTTCACGACGACCTGGTAGGCTGCCGGAAAGCCCTTTACTCCTTCTTTGGCAAAAATCGCCGCGGAGAGCTTTGAGCGAGCGGGGAGATGTGAAATACTCAGCCGCGCCGTGGGTGCCGACCGAGGTAATTCCGGAAAAAACGATCATGCCCAGGCGACCGTGGTCCGATTCGCGGTTATTTAGAACGGACACCAGGCCGTAGACGGACTTGAAGTCGCCGTTCGGCTCCTTCTCCGGTGAAAATGTTTTCCCCGACGCCCGATCTCTAACAATAAATTCCCGAATGGATTCGTCATAGACTACGCTCAACGGAGTTTTGTCGAGAATTTCAGAGATAACCTGGCTGTCGACGGGGGCTCCGAACAGAACGGTATCCCGCCCACGGAGAACTGACATCATGGCAACACGTTCGGGCAGAATTTGAGGGCTCGCGCCCATGGCTCTAACCGTGTTAGATGCGATCACGACAGCGTTCATGCTGCCGACACCGAGCGCGTCGTTGGTGAAAATCATGCCCAGGCGCGCTCCCGGAGCCAAAGGCCGATGTTGACGAAAGAGCGCGTATCCTTCCGGAGGAGCAGGATAGATGGCAGTGTTGAAGGCGCTGTGCGTTTCGGGGCCGAGAACCAGATAAAGGGGCGTTGCCGCGACAAGCAGAACGCTGTCATTGCGTTTTCGCGAAGGGTTTCCAGGCTTCTACGAACGACTGAATCCAAGCGATCCGTAGCGGACCTGACGAGCAACCAGACGAAGCTGGCTCCCAGCGCAGCGGCAATCAGAACAGCTATGGTGAAAAGAGTGAAGAGGCGCCAAGGTGCGTGTGTCGCGACAACTCGCGCGGTGGAGCTTCGGAATCCCGGTTCGGGCGCTAGGTGATCGAGCTCCGGGGAGAAGCGCACGAAGCGCGGAGAATAGGCACCTTTCGGGAGCACGATTCTTAACGGGCTCGTTTGGCAGCTCAGTTGAATACAGCTTTTCGAGTTTCTGCCGCAGTTCATAGGCGCGTGTTCGGACGGACGAATCCTCCGAAGGGGAATAACCGGCGGGACGATGCAATACCTCGACGCCAATTACGTATTCAGTGAGATCGGACTTGCCACCCCGAAGCTCGGCTTCGCAAACATAACGTAGAAAAGACCGCAACTGCTCGGAGCGTGCGAAGGTTCGGCTGCCGATCGCCCGATTGAGAGCAATGCGTTTCTCCTCCTCGGAGCAGATCTCCTCCTCAACCATTAGGAAGGGCATTATATAAGACCTGAGTCGAAGGATTTAACCGTAGCCTACCGGCAAGTAACCTGAAACGCCAAGGATGCTGAAGCCGATCGAGAACCGAATTGTCATGCAAATCGGCAGTTTCCATCTCGTAACGGTTAAATAACCGCTAACAAGCTTGATTTCGACGCGGAGTATTCACAGACTTTAGCTAAAGCGCACAGGGGGCATTGGGTTCGATCTTTTCTCCTAGGCGCCTTTAGATTCTCTCGGTGGAGCTCTCATTGCGATGAAGACAAAGTTCCTGGTACTTGCAACAGTCATCCTATTTCTTGGGGCCGTACTGTTCGCGCAGGCGGATCGTGGAATCATCACCGGCCTGGTGCTTGATCCGCAGGGTGCTCCCGTGCCAAACGCTACTGTGGAAATTACGGACAGCGGTACCGGCGTAATAACAACTGTCAAGACAACATCGGAAGGCAACTACAGCACACCGCCTCTGGTTATTGGAACCTACGGGGTTTCTGTATCCGTGCCAGGCTTCAAGGCGTTCCGAGCCACTGGAATTAGCTTGGCCTCGGGGCAGACGTTTCGTCAGGATGTGGCGCTGCAGGTGGGAGAAGTTCAGCAATCGGTTGACGTCAGCGCGGAGGCGCAGCAGCTAAACACGGACAATCCACAAGTATCGGCTTCCGTGGACCAGAGATTTTACGCGGCGCTCCCAGCCATCATGGGTTCCGGTGAGAATCGGGTGCCGGAAGCTCAGCTTTATACTTTTCCCACTTTCGTCGCGCCCACGCAAGGCAACATTTATCCGAACAGCGCCTTTGGGGCGCGAATCAATGGCGGCCAGCGAAGCGATTTTGAGAATTTTCTGGATGGCGCTTCTTATGGCGAGGTGAGCGGTCACAACGGCACCCAGGAGCGCTCAGCACCCTATGAATCGATTCAGGAAGCCCGCATCATCACGAACACTTTCAGCGCCCAGTACGGCCACACCAGTGGCGGCTTTGTGGAGTACACCACTAAAAGCGGCACATCCGAATATCACGGCGAGGCTTACGAATATTTCGATAATGACAAGCTGCAGGCCCGCGGTGAAATTGCTCCCGTGCGCCCGCCGGTCCGGCAGAATCAGTATGGCTTCACGTTGGGCGGCCCAGTCATCATTCCAAAGCTCTACAACGGTAGAAAGAAGACATTCTTCTTCTTCAACTACGACATGTTCAAGTACACGAATGCCGGCGCAGGAAGCGGATTCGGTACTGTGGCAGACGATCAGGTCCGGAGTGGAGATTTTTCGCAGTCATTGACCGGTCAGCAGATCGGTACGGATGCCTGCGGACGAAAAATCCTAAGTGGACAAATTTTCAATCCGCAGACAACACGAGATGCATCGACCTGCGGCGGTCCAGCGGGCGTCAGCGTGAGAGATCCTTTTGCTGGAAACGTAATACCGGTTTCGCAGATGAGCAAAGTGGCTCAGAACATACAATCCTATCTTCCCGCCCCATCCAATTCTGAGGTGCTGAATAACTACCTGCTGGGGCCCACACAGAGTTTCTTAAACGCGAGGACCATTCTGACTCGAATCGATCACAACATTACAGATAACATTCGATTCACGTTGACCTATAATTACGACGATCGTCCGCAGGGAACTCGATTGCAACAACATCGGCGGTTGCGGCGGTCCGATTGGCCATCCGCGTATGCAGGAGATCCAGACGCACACGGCCCATGCTCAGTTGACGGATGTAATCAGCCCCAGTTTCTTCACCCACTTTGTCGCCTCGTATGATCGTTGGGTACTGCCGGACACTTACCCATTGATCGTTGACAAGGGCTGGGCGTCGAAAGTGGGGATTACTGGAATTCCGTATGAAGATCTCGGCGGGTTCCCGGCCATCAATTTTGACGAGAAGTACACCGATTTCGGGGTGAACGGCACTGGCGATTTGCAAGGCACGGACCGCTGGCAATTCCTGGATGATACGACAAAAATTATAGGAAAGCACACTGTGAAGGCCGGTTTCGAATACCGATGGGAAAGATGGTTTACTGGTAACTACATCGGTGATGCGGGATCCTTTACTTTCCACGCAGCGAATACGGGGGCATTTAACTCATCCGGAGCGCCGATCTCGGGAACCGGAGACCCCTACGCCTCATTTCTTCTAGGCCAAGTAAGTTCGGCCGGATTTTCGATTCCCGCATTCTCCGACTATCGAAGACCCTATTTTGCACCCTGGATCAACGACGATTGGAAAGTCACTGACAAACTGACCTTGAGCTTTGGCTTCCGATTCGACCTGCAGTATCCGCGCACTGAGCGGCACAATCAGTTCTCATCATTCGATCCTTCGTTGCCGAACCCGGGCGCTGGGGGTCGGTTGGGCGCTCTCGCTTTTGCCGGATTGAATGGACACGGCAACACGTTCGAAGATCTGCAGGCCGATACTTACGGGCCGCGCTTCGGATTTGCGTATAGCGTAAACAACAAGACTGTCGTACGAGGCGGCTACGGAATTTATTACGCGCCAGTCACGATGAACGGCTTCCAGGCAAACTCGAACTACGGCTTTAGCACGAACCCATCGGTCACGGATCTGACAAATGGGCGCCAGGCTATATTCTCTTTGGATAGTGGCTTTCCACAAAGCGCGGTGCAATTGCCTCCCCAAATCACGTCCACGCTCGAGAACGGCACCAGCATTCTCTACATGAATCCGAAAGGCGTTTTGCTGCCTCGCTATCAAAACTGGACTTTTTCGATACAGCGTCAGCTCACGAACAGTCTCATGGTTGATGCCGCTTACGTAGCTAATCACGGCACTCGTCTGATTTCACCGAGTAACATGAGTGATCTTAATCAAAACAATCCGCTCATCCTGCAGCAGTATCCACTCAGTATGCTGACGGCTCAGATCGGGACTCCGGCAGCGAATGGATTTCCTGCTCCGTATGCCGGGTTCACCGGCACAGTGGCCCAAGCGCTGCGGCCTTATCCTCAGTACCAATCAGTGCCTCAATTCAATGGGGCTAACGGCTGGAGCGGGTACAACTCGCTGCAAGTGAACCTGAATAAGCGTTTCAGTGGAGGCCTCCAGTTGACGGCGGGCTGGGTCTGGTCGAAGCTGATGAACAACGGTGCTGAGTCAGGCCTAAACAGTGGGTTTGGGGGCGCTGCGCCGATTAGTACGTTCTTGCCGACAAAGGCAGTATCGATCGATAATGTGCCGAATGTCGTGACGATAACATTCCTCTATTCGCTGCCATTTGGCCGCGGGAAAACATATCTAAACGGGGGTGGCGTTACAAACTGGATCTTCGGCGGTTGGCAGCTAGCGGGCAATCTGCGTTATGAGAGCGGTCGACCTCTTGGCATTTACATCGGCGCAAACCAGTATTCGCAGATACTCTTCAATACAGGCGAACTGCCCGATCGAGTGCCGGGCGTAAGTGGATATGTTGGATACGAGTAACTCCAACTTCGATATCATTAACAACCGCTATATCTCGTCTAACGTGTTTCTGACTCCGGCTCCGAACACACTGGGGAATGAAGGCAGGTTGGATTCCGTGTTACGCGGTTGGGCTAATTACAACGAGAACATGTCTCTCTTTAAGGACTTTCCCGTTTACAAAGAGCGAGTGGCCTGGAGACTAGGCGCGAACGCATCTAACTTGTTCAATCGTCACCAGTGGTGTGATCCCGATACGAATCTAAGCGACGGGTCAAGCTTTGGCGCCGTAACGGGGCAGTGCAATCTTCCAAGGGTTTTCGAATTATATACGAAGATCACGTTTTGAAGAGTCAAGTCACCGCTTGTCAGACTGTCATATGCTGGATCAAAAGAGATGCTTGGGCGCTGTAACTTCGCATTACCAAGTCTCGTGTTGCTCGTCGTAGCCGGCAGTTTTCCGGCTCGTTCACAAGATCAGGCTTTCAAGAGCGCCTTCGCGCTGTATCAGGCGGGATCTCTTCCGCAAGCGCGCGATGTTCTTCTGGCCGCAATTCAGAAGGCACCTTCCGCTTTGGATTACAGCCTGCTCGGCAGTATCGAGTTTGAAGAGGGACACCTCGATTCGGGGGAGCAGCACCTGCGGCGGGCTCTGGTAATGTATCCGGGCCTGCCGGGAACGCGATTGACTCTGGCCACATTGCTTGAAGCCAAAGGTGACAAAGCGGGAGCTCGGCGGACTTTCGGTGAGGTTCTTTCCAAAGATCCGGCGAATTTAATGGCGTTGATAGGCTTGAGCCGGCTTGATTTAGAGGCGCGCCGGCTCCGAGAAGCGACAACGCTGCTGGAGAGAGCAGATCACATTGCTCCGGACGATGTACGTGTACTACTTCCCCTTGCGAGAGTCAAGAATTTGCAAGGTAACAGCGAAGGGGCGCTGGCGCTGCTACTTCACGCGAAGAACATTAAGCCAAACGACCCGGACGTGCTCTACGGCGTGGGAGTTTTGTGCTTGCAAATGGATCTCATCAAAGACGCGAATGCTAGCCTGGAACAAACGGTTCAGCTCCAACCTGGGAATGCACGTGCGCTTTATGCTCTTGCTTCGGCGCGAATTGCCGATCATGACCTGCCGGGCGCAATTGCGATATACCAGGATCTTCTAAAAGCCGATCCTGCGAATGCCCAGGTGAATTACGCTCTCGGAGCTACTTACTTTCTATCGAGTAACATCGAAGGAGCGAAAACGTATCTGGAAGAGAGCGTCAAGTTAGCGCCTGCACAAGTGGAATCGCTCTATTATCTTGCCCTCATCGCACATCAGCAGGGCGACGAGGAGCAGAGTCTGAAATTGCTGAACACCGTCATCGAGCGCCAGCCTGATCACGCGCGAGCGCATATCGCGCTGGGAATGGAATACCGCTCAAAAGGAAAGTTGCCGGAGGCGAAGGGCGAGTTGGAAAGAGCGATACAACTAGACCCGGACTCTCAAAAGGCGCATTACCAGCTTGGATTGGTACTCACCGCGCTGAAACAGCAGGAACGCGCCAAAGCGGAGCTGAGCATGGCGAGCCGGCTTGCGAGCGGCGACAGACGACAAGGTGAGTTGGGAGTTAGCACCGCCTTCGGGTCAAGCGACACAGCATGCGTCTCAGGCACAGAAGTAACACGCTGGCTGTACTTTGCTTGTTGGTTGCGAGCCAGCAGATATGGGCGCAAGCTCCTGTCCAGCACGATGATGAACAAGCAATTCAGACATTCGAAAGCTCGATTGAGGCGGGTCAGTATTCCCAGATCAGCGGGCCGCTTGCAAACTACACGGCCGGACATCCTCAATCCTGGCGTGGTCTTTACCAATTAGGGTATGTGTATTTTCGGCTGCATCGTTTTCAGGACTCAGTGAGCGCGCTTTCGAGAAGCCTCGTAATAAACGATGACTTTGCGGAAGCTCATAAGATCCTGGGCTTCGATCTCAATATTCTGGGACGGAAGGACTTCGCCATCAGTGAACTTCAGAAGGCAATTTCACTTAGAGCCGAACTCATTTGAGAGCCACTATGAGCTGGGGCGCATTTACTACGATGCGGGATTTTACGTGAAGGCCGTGGAGCAACTTGCGCAAGCGAGAAAACTCGACCCGGCAGCAGTCAAGGTTTATCATAATCTCGGGTTGGCTTATTCGGCAATGGGAGACGACGCGCAGGCCGTTCAAAATTTCGAAGAAGGCCTGAGACTGAACGCGAAACAGGCGAAGCCTTCAGCATGGCCGCTGATCGATTATGCCGCCTACTTTAACTCACAAAACAATTTCGATAAGGCAAAAGATCTGTTGATTGAGGCGACACACATTGATGATAGATGGGACCAGGAATTCGATGAGCTATCAAAGGCCTATCGCGGATTGGGCGAAACGGAGCTCGCCATCGACAGTCTGAAACGCGCGGTTCTAATTAACCCAGAGAAGGCCGAGTATCACTATGCGCTGGCACGTTTATACTCACAGATGCACCAATCGGTCCAAGCGAAACAAGAGCTAACGGAATACGAAAAAGACCGCCAGAAGAACAGCAGCACGAATTAAAGCGCAGTTTCCAGCAAGGCCACCGCGAGTTGCGATGCTTCACGATCCTCCGCTCGCAAGTGCGGCCCCAGCAGACTGCCCAGGAAGATGATGCCGCCCCGACCCACGCGCCTCTTCATGGCGATGCTTTCTCCTTCGTAAGAAGCAATTGCTTCCTCGGCCGCGCATTCAACCTGGGTAACACTAACAAAGGTTCTGATCATGGCACTTGCCGGCCAATGATAGCGGACGTAGGTCGCCCGACCCGCGTCATGCCGAACTGATCGCGGCCTCCCGGTGTAGAGATCAAATGTATCCCGGAGAAGCGCGTGGCGTTGGAGTGATTCCCGGTTGCTATCAAAGAATGGAGCCTCTTCCCAGATCAACCATGCGCCGCCTGTTGCGAGCGAACGTAACGCCAGCAATCTATCTTGCGAAACGTTACGGGCAGCCGCGAAGATGAAGACGTCGCCGCAGGCGGGAAAACGCGGCCTATACCGTTGAAATGCCAGCCTGTAGCCAGCCGCCGATTCCTCCGATAAACAATACGGCTCAGAGACGATCCGGCATTCGAATGGCCGGTTTGGTGCTTTCCGGTCCGGCAAGCGCAATCCAATGGGTATGGCGAGTGCCCGTTGAAGAAGCTGGCGTCGGCTTTGCACGGGCAGTTACAAATTCCCCGATATGACTCGGCTCATGGCTGCAGAGGTGTCATAGATCTGTTGGTCCGGAGCATAGTGATACTTCGCTTCCATCTCAGCAACCACCCAACTGTTGTAGCCGACCTTAGTGAAGGCATCCCGAATGGCACGCCAATTGTTGTCGCCCAAAAATATGTTCGTGTAAACACTTTGATCGCCGCACCTGCCTCTATGCTTTAAAACATCCTTGAGATGGACGCAGGTAATTCTAGGACCCAGCATTTCTATCCACTGCTCCGCGAAGCCAGTATCGTGAATATTTCCGACGTCCAGGTGAATGCCAACCCAGGGGCTATTCACATCGTTCAAGAACGTATCGAATTCGCGAGGGCTCAGCAAGAACTTTTGTTCCGCACAGCAGTTTTCAACGCCTATCTTGACTTCGGCCTTGGCGGCTGTTTCAGAGAGTTTCTTGAGCGAATCGAGGCACCGGTTATAGACCTCGTTATATGGGGCGTCACTGGTGACGAGACCGGCCACGATGAGAATGGCCTTGCAGTTGAAAATTTGAGCCGCTTCGATCTGACGTTCGATGTGGCGGAACGCCGCCTCCCGCTTTGCTGGATCGCGCGCGGAAACGTTTTCTTTCCAGTCCAGTGAGTTGGCGACATCCGAAACCTGTAAACCCGCGTCCTGAATCTGACGGTAGAGCTGCCTCATTTCAGAATCGCTTGTTTTCATTCCGAACCAAGGCCGATCACCCAGCCACAGTTCGATACCGTCATATCCGGAGCTCTTCAGGAGCTTCAGACCGTTCTCGAAAGTCATTCCTTCAGGAAAGATATTGTCGCCGATCGATTTCTGCATATGGCGTCAGACAAAGATACTCGAGAGGAATGATATCGAAGTTCAATTCATGCGGTTGGCGATGGCTGATCTTTGGGCGACTCTGGAGTCAGAAGTAGATCGAACACATGCCGAAGAACTTTCTTTGCTTCTGATTGCGGGATGCTGGCTGGGTCGTACGCATTTTCGAGCACCAAGCCCTGAAGGAGCACCTGTAGCACTAACCTCAGCGTCTGATGGTTCGGGATGATGCTCTGCATGGCGGCCAAACCTTCCAGCTTTACTCGCTTGCTGATGCTGCGGTGCAGTTCCGCCAATTTAGCTCTTAGCTTGGGGTGCCTGATCGCGTAGAGCTTGAATTCCAGCATGAGAATGGACCACTGCCGATCAACCACCCGCTTGACGTAATACTCGCGTAGTGTGCGAATCCGCTCTTCGTTGGTAATGCACTCGTCCAGAGCCCTCCCGATGCGCTCCATATAACGGCGCGACTCGTGTTCGAGCATCGCGAAGAAGAGATCTTCCTTGGATTGAAAATGCGCGTAATAGGCGCCGCGCGTATAGCCCGCCTCGACGGCGATATCGTCGATCCGAGTCGCCTCGAATCCGTCGCGTGCAAAGATTTTGAGCGCCGCCTGAATAAGCTTGCTCTTGGTGGCCTCGGTTTTCTGTTGATGCTTATTGAGCGGATCAGAGCGATCTCTGAGAACGCGGCGATTTTTCGAAGGTGTCCTGGACAAAACAGCACGAGGCATCTAGGATAATCATATACAAACGCGGATGCAATATGATACATGTGTGTATGTATTCATTGTTTGGATTGCTTCGTGATGACATATCGCAAACAACAAAGACTGCCGTGGCTCGCGAGCGCTTTTGTGTTAGGGGCGGGATGTCTGGCAGGGCAAGCGCCTACCTCAGGCGCCGGAGCAACGGGATCTAGCCGCGCTGTACAGTTACCTGCCTCCGGCCGTACAGGCCAGCCGGGTTCGGTCGAAGCGCAGCAGTCTGCGTCGCCCGGGGGCGGCGTAGCGACTGTGAATAGCTCGATTCAGGTTACGGGCGACTACGGCGGAAGTGTTCCGTTATCCAATGTGCCGGGCGGGCCCGTCACGCTCACTCTCGCGGACGCTTTAAAGCTGGGGTTGCAAGCAAATTTAGGAAGCGTTTCCGCCGGCAACTCCGTTCGGGCTTCCCGAGCTGAAAGGATGCAGGCGCTGAGTACACTGCTGCCTAATATTTCGGCAAATGCCAGCGAGACCGTGACGCAGGTCAATCTGGCGGCGTACGGCTTTCAATTCAAGCTGCCGCCCGGACTGAATTTCTCAATCCCTTCCGTAGTCGGGCCATTCAGTTATTCGCAGTTGCAGGGCTCGCTCAGCCAGTCGATATATGATCCGGTGCAGCGGCGCAATTGGAAGGCCAGCAAGGAAAGCGAGCGTGCTTCGATCTTATCGGGCAAGGACGCACGGGAGCTGGTGGCGCTAGCCGTGGGCGGAACTTATCTTCAAACGGTAGCCGCTGCGGCGCGCGTCGGATCGCAACGAGCTCAGGTCGACAACGCGCAAGCGGTTTACAATCAGGCAGTCGTCAGGAAAACAGCCGGAACAAATTCCAAGATCGATGTAATGCGCTCGCTGGTCGAGCTACAAACCCAAAAACAGAGGCTTAGTTCTCTTGAGGCAGATCTGCAGAAGCAAAAAATAGCACTAGCCAGAGTGATCGGCCTTCCGCAGGATCGCGAACTGATCCTCTCCGAGCCGCTGGCCATAAATGACGCTTCAATTCCTAGCGCATCCGGTGCGGTCGAGCAGGCGCATCGTCGCCGGGCCGATCTTCAATCGGCTGAGGCGCAGGTGAGGGCAGCTGAGCAGGCACTTTCGGCGGCGCACGGCGAACGTCTGCCTTCGGTATCTCTGAATGGCGATTACGGCGTGCTGGGTCCAAGTCCAACGACCAATCACGGTGTTTTCGCGGTGACGGGTTCAGTGAATGTTCCGATCTGGCAGGGTGGCCGGACAAGAGGAGACATACAGCAGGCGGAAACAACCCTTCAGCAGCGGCGGGCTGAATTAGCCGATCAACGCGCGCGAGTCGAACAGGAGGTGCGGGATACCTTGATAGAGGTTCAGACTGCCTCCGGCCAAGTCCGCCTGGCTGAAAGCAATCGCGGATACGCCAACGAAACGTTAGCCGAGTCACGGGACCGCTTCACCGCGGGTGTGGCCACAACGGTCGAAGTTGTACAAGCGCAAGAGCAAGTAGCAAGCGCGGAAAGCGACTACATTTCCAGTCTCTTTTCGTTTGATTTGGCACGACTGAGTTTGGCCAGAGCTATAGGGGAGGCGGAGGCAGATCTGCCGAATTTGCTAAAGGAAAATCGCCCATGATTACACAGGAAGAATCACAAGAGAGTATCAGTCCGAAACCGGCGACCGTTCCGAGTATGGAGGCTCCTGCGAGGGCTGAGAAACCCGACACGCCGACACGTGGCCGTCGCAAAGCCTTCCTCATTTTTTTCCTGGTTCTGATTGTGCTGGCAATCGGGGGCGTGTTCTACTGGCTTCACGCCCGGCAGTTCGAATCGACCGACGATGCGCAAGTCGATGCCCACCTGAACCCTATCAGCGCGCGCGTGGACGGCACGATCACCAAGGTCTATGTCGAGGATAACCAGGTGGTCAAGGTAGGCGACCCGCTGGTCGATCTCGATTCGCGCGATTACCAGGCGGCGCTTGATCAGGCCCTGGCGCAGTTAGCGCAGGCAAAAAGTATGGTGATCGCGCAAGAACCCAATATCCCCATCACTCAGGTCGAGAGCACGACAAATATCTCGACCGGTGAAGCGGAAGTTGCGAATGCTCAGGCGGCGCTCGCAGCGGCGGAGCGGGATGGGGAGTCGGCTGCCGCTAAGCTTGCCGAATCCGAAGCTAACAATGGGCGCGCGCAAGCGGATCTCGCCCGCTACAAGCTGCTGATTGCGAAGGAAGAGGTTTCTCAACAGGAATACGACCAAATCGCGGCAGCTGCCAAAGCTCAGGCGGCGACTGTCATAGCGAACCAGGCCGGAGTGCAGTCAGCGGCGCGGATAGTCGACCAGCGCCGGGCGCAATTACAGCAATCGCAAAGCAAGCTTGAACAATATCGTCACAATGCGCCCCGGCAGATTGCGATTCAGCGCGCGACCGTGCGATCCAACGAAGCAAGTGCTCAAAGCGCCGAGGCGCAGGTAGAGCAAGCTCGCCTGAAGTTAAGGTATTGCCACATCGCGGCGCCGGTAAGCGGAATCGTGATGAGGCGTTCGGCCGAAGTAGGAGCGCACATCTCAGCGGGGCAGCAGTTATTCCAGATTGCGCAGATTGGCGACATTTGGGTGACAGCCAACTTCAAGGAAACGCAACTGCGCAACATCAGAGCCGGGCAAACCGTGACGATTCACGTGGATTCTTTGAAGCGTGATTTCCAAGGTACCGTTGAGAATATTGGCGGCTCAACGGGCGCAGTCGCCAGCGTTCTGCCGCCTGAAAACGCCACCGGGAACTTCGTCAAGGTTGTGCAGCGTATTCCGGTGCGGATCCGATTTAAGCTGAACCAGGATGGCTTGGAGAGATTACGCCCAGGCATGTCGGTTGAACCCGATGTGCGCATCGGAGACTAGATTTGCCTGCTCCCATTCATCACGGCAATTGGCGTCCAAAGCACAATCCGTGGATTGTTGCGATGACGGTAACGCTCGCGACGTTCATGGAAGTTTTAGATTCTTCCATTGCCAATGTCTCTTTGCCGCATATAGCGGGTTCGCTCGGCGCAACCTACGAAGAAGCGACGTGGGTTCTGACCAGCTATCTTGTTTCGAGCGCGATCGTGCTGCCGATCTCCGGATGGCTTTCGACGGTACTAGGACGCAAGCGCTTCTACATGCTGTGCGTCGCGCTGTTTACAGGGTGTTCTTTTTTGTGCGGCATGGCCACCAGCCTACCGATGCTGATCATGGCGCGCGTCCTGCAAGGCGCAGGCGGAGGGGGTTTGCAACCCTCCGAGCAAGCCATCCTGGCCGACACATTTCCTCCGGAGAAGCGCGGCATGGCATTTGCTATGTATGGCATGGCGGTGGTGGTTGCGCCTGCCGTCGGACCCACCCTGGGCGGCTGGATCACGGATAACTATAGCTGGCACTGGATCTTTTTCATCAATCTACCTATCGGCCTGCTGTCGCTCTATCTCACGCAGCGACTGGTGGAAGATCCGCCCTGGCTTGCGGAAGAGAAGGGCGCGGGAATCAAGATCGATTACATCGGACTGGCTCTTATTGTTCTAGGGGTCGCTTGTTTCCAAATCGTAATGGACAAGGGTCAGGAAAAAGACTGGTTTTCTTCCAACCTGATTACAGCCATGTCGTGCGTCGCCGTTCCCGTGCTGGTCGCATTCTTTCTGTGGGAGTGGTATCACGAGAATCCAATAGTTGACGTTCGATTGTTGAAGAACCGCAACTTCGGGACTGCGGTTTTCTTTTCCTTCGTGCTGGGAATTGTACTTTTCGGTTCCACGGTTCTGATACCGGAATTCTTGCAGAGCAGTCTCGGGTACACAGCCGAACGCGCGGGAATGGCGCTGTCGCCGGGCGGCCTGGTTCTGATGTTTATGATGCCTATTGCCGGGCGTCTGACCGCCTCAAAGGTCGACCCGCGGTTGCTGGTGGCTATCGGGTTCCTCGGAACTTCGATCACGCTTCGCCTGATGACGACCATCTACCTGCAGATTGACTTCACGACGATCGTGATTCTGCGCATGGTTCAGGTGATTTTTATGCCGCTGATCTTCATCCCGATCAGCACGCTCAACTATATTGGCGTTCCGCGCGAGAAAAATAACCAGGTATCCGGCATGTCGAATTTTGCGCGCAATATGGGTGGGGCTATCGGAACGTCCCTACTTACCACATTTTTGGCGCGACAGAACCAGACGCATCAAAGAAGTTTCGCCGCTCATACGACTAACGCCAGTGCAAATTTCCAGCAATTCCTCAGTGGGCTGGAGGCGATGTTCAGATCGCAAGGTTTCGATCCGGCGACGGCTGCCCATAAGGCTTTAATGATGGCCTATCAGGCGGTTCAGGCGCAAGCGAATGCGCTCAGCTTTAAGAACAGCTTCTTTGTCATGAGTGCCATCGTGATCTTTCTAGTGCCGCTCCCATTTATCATGCGGCGGCCCCCAAAACATCCGGGACAACAGCCGCTCAGCGCAGCGCATTAGCCGTCCCGCTCTCGTAACGGAGAGAGTGGCCGCTATAATAAACGCTTTGCCGTCTCTCCTGACGCTTACCATTCGACGTAAATGAAACATTATCTACAGGGATTGTTGTGCGCTTTGATGTACTGCTCCTCAAGCTTTTGTGCAGATACTGCGGTGAATCCGCCGCCTGACGCGCGCTTCAAGGCAGACCTGCTGCTCGTAGTTGCACATCCCGATGACGAAACCGAGATTGGAGCTTATCTGGCGCGAGCCGTGTTCGACGAAAAGAAACGTGTAGCGGTAGTCTTCGGAACGCGTGGTAATGGGGGCGGCAATGCCGAGGGGCAAGAGCAGGCGGCAGCATTAGGAGCGGAGCGGGAGATTGAAGCCAGACAAGCTCTCGGACACTTTGGCGTTACACACGTGTGGTTTCTCAATGGGCTCGATACGCCGGGTCAGGTGGTGCTGAACTCCCTCGAAACCTGGAATCATGGCGATTCCCTTGGGCGGCTGGTAAGACTGGTGCGGCTTACCCGGCCTTCCGTAATCGTTACCTGGCTGCCGGACTGGGTTGCCGGCGAAAATCACGGCGATCACCAGGCCGCGGGTGTCATTGCAACGGAGGCATTTGATTCAGCCGGTGATCCCACGGTTTTCCCGGAACAACTCGCCGCTCCGCGCAACCGCGAAGATATTGGCAATCTTACTGAAGGTCTGCGCCCCTGGCAGCCAGAAAAAATCTACTATGTGAGCGACGCTGCGCACACAGACTTCCTCAAGGGCAAGGGTCCGGCATACTCTGCGACCGATGTCTCTCCGTCAAAGCATGTTACGTACGCCCAGCTCGCGGCTGAAGAGTGCGCCTACCATCTAACGCAGGACGACACAGGCCAGATGGCGAGAACAGCGCTCGCGAAGAACGACCTGCACTACTTCGAACAGCCTGTCTTGTTTGTCTTCGGCAAGTCGTACGTAACGTCGGGTGTGAAGGCCGATCTCTTCGAAGGTGTACGTCCGGCAGGGATTCCTTACCATCGCGCCTCGGGATACCTTGCGCCGCAGCTAACCTCGCCCACAGTCGAGCTCGGCAGCTCCTGGCATTTCTATCGTCAGTTCTGGCAGGCTCATGACCTGGAGCATCTTTCAAAACTGCTTGGTCCCGAAATCATGGCGAAGTATGGAAGTCCCTTTGTGATTCCCGTGGTAGTGAACAATCCGACCGATGGCAAAGTCAACATGGATTTTTCGGTCGACCTGCCGGAAGGCTGGAGTTTTAGACGGCGCCTACCTGCCAGTCTGCCGGTAGATGCTCACCAGACGTACACGCTCCAGCTCGAGATGAAAACAACTTCACAGCAGACCACCGGCTGGCACACTATTGCTATCGATACCAAGGCTGACGGGACCAAACTGGACCAACTGCGAATTCGCGTCCAACTCGACGCGGGCGCCATGCCGGAGTAACTCGTATCACCCATTCAGCGGGGGACCGTTACTGGGGCAGCGCCCAGCCGGCTAACTCAACACGGAGTGATATCGTACCCAAGCTTTTTCCTGCTGATTCGGCGGAGACCTTAAACTGCTGCGCCTCTGAGCGCGTTTTAGCGGGAGATGCAGCCCGCACTCTGAGGAAATATCGCGTATGCGGCTCGATCGAGACGGAGGTGGGCGGATCAATAAGTTTCCAATCTTCGGGGGTCTGCGTTTGAAACGTCACATCGATTGGACTGTCGAGCGGGTTCTCGATAATCAGCGGAATGCTCAGTGTGCTGCCATCCTGTATCGTAAGCTCGGGCGCGATCAAAGTAGAGAGATGGTCCAGGCCGTGCGCTTGCCAGAACTGGCGGTAGAAGCTCCACGCTCCACCGAGTTCCATGACAGGCGTCGAGTAAGTGCGAGGAGTGAAGCCAGGCGGACGTTGGTACGAAATTCCTTGAGCCACAATACCTGCAAAGACGTCATCAGTAACGAGACCGCCAACCAGTGACTTTCCTAATATGAATCGGCTCGGTTTCATAAGCGGTATGGGGCGTTCCAAACCTTTCATGCCGTGTTCGCGGATCGCCTGCTCCACTTTCCCGCCACCTTGCGTTCGATGGATGATGAATTCCTGTGCGGCGATCTGGCCATAACTGATGTGGCGTTTGGAAGAAATGTCGGCTGCGGAGTATTGCGGGCCTTGTCCGTCGAAGAAATCTGCGTGCGAAGGGTTGGAGAAGTAATAAATCTTTTCCGGTTGCCAGGGGCGAAGACCTTCTAATCGATTCATGGTCTGCCGCGGCTCTTTAGCTGGAGCGACCTGTTCAGGAAATGCGGTCGGATCTCCCGCCGTGTCGAATGCTTCTGTGGCGATCACGCCAGAGGCCTGGTGATCGCCATGATTTTCTCCTGTAACGGCGAGTGGCAGCCAGGTCAGTATTACGGACGGTCGCGTCAAGCGGACAATCCGGACGACGCGTTCTAAGGTTCGGCCATGATCCCAGGTCTCCAGCGATTCCAGAGGGTTCTGACTGGGCGTATCGGGACCGCCCAAGTTCCACATATACGCGACGCCGAGAGAGGCCGCGGCCCGCATGCCCTCAGACTCGCGAATATCCGCCATGGCAGCTGCCTGTTCAGGTCCTACCTCATTGTTCCCGCCACCTCCGCGGGTGGTCCAGACGATGGCAACTCGTTTTCCCTGGTCGATTTCCCGCGCCACGTAAGCAGCCGCCATAATCTCGTCGTCGGGATGAGCAACTACGACGAGAAGGTCGATTTTGTAGAGTGCGTCGGGCTTGCGATTATTCGCGCCATAAGGATCGCTTGGCCAGGGATTGTTTACGTCCTGTGCGCAAGCTGAACTGATTGCAATGGCACCTAAACAGAGAAAGATTTTGGCTTTGGCGAGCCGAATAGCGCGAGCATTAGCGGGAAATTGCATAAAAGTCATTTCTACTACACTTGCCGACCTGGACCGTTGTGGCCATGCGCTAGAGACGATTTGATATTCACTTGATGAGGTGAAACGAGCGGTGAGCTTGACGAGATCTCTATAAATCCTATAGACTAAGAAAACTTCAAGGGGATTTTCTTATGTTTTCAACTCTCCGACGTTATATGACGGCGGCGCTTCTGCTGACTTCCGCCGCATTTGGCCAAGCTGTTTCAGGCAACATTGCCGGCACCGTTCAAGATCCGTCCGGCGCAGCCGTGCCAAACGCCGCAATCACGATAACTGATCTCGACCGCGGAAGTGTATATAACTTGCAAAGCAGCAGCAGCGGAGAGTTCTCGCAAACTCACCTGCTTGCCGGTCACTACCAGGTGAAAGTCACCAGCTCCGGCTTCGGAATCTTCACCGCGGATGCGACTGTCCAGGTGGACGCGACCACCCCTATCGACGTGAAGCTTTCACCGGCAAACGTTCAAACCAGCGTCCAGGTCACGGATGTCACGCCGCTGCTGACTACGGATCGCGCGGAAGTGGCTACCACGCTCACCGGTGCTCAGGTGGCGCAACTGCCAGTGCTTGATCGAAACGTAACGAATCTCATGCTGATCGTCCCCGGAACGCTGCTAAACCAGACGTTTCAGATTGCGACCAGCGAGAACCCGCAGGGAGGCATTCAGGTTGACGCTAATGGCCAATTCTTTACGGCCAATGGGTTTCTTCTCGACGGTACGGAGAATGAAAGCGCCATTCTCGGGATTGCCGTGGTCAACCCGGACATCGATTCGCTGCAAGACTTCAAGGTGTCGACCAGCAATTATGACGCCGAGTTCGGTTCAGTTTCCGGTGCGCTGATTCAGGCTACGACGAAATCGGGCACTAACCAGTGGCACGGGTCTCTCTTTGAGTTCCTGCGCAATAACATTACAAACGCCACCAACCCATTTACCGGATTAAACCCTCCGCTGCGATGGAACCAGTTTGGTGGAACCGTGAGCGCTCCGATTATCAAAGACAAGCTCTTCGGCTTCTTCGATTATCAAGGGACTCGCCGGCGCACTGGAGGTTCGATCCTCACCACCGTTCCCACCACGGCGGAACGGAACGGGGATCTTTCCGGCCTTCTGGGAAATTATATCTGCTCCGGTGGCTCGGTGAGCGCGGGTCCGTGTGCGAATCCTGTGCTGGTGAAAACGACAGAGGGCAATATGACGCCAGCTCGGGCCAACATGGTTTTCGATCCGAGCACGGGCGATCCGAATACTGGCGCGGGTCGCGAGGTCTACGCCAAGAACGGCGTCGTAAACATTGTTCCGGTTGCTGCGCCTATGCAGAAGCTGTTGAACTTGATTCCTAATCCGAATACCGGGAGCGGCTTCATCAACAACTTCATCACCGAAGGCGTACAGCGCTTCGATATTGATCAATACAACGGACGCGTCGACTACAACCTGACGTCGAACACTCACATCTTTGGCCGCTACACGCTGGCGGATTTCAACAACTATTCGCCGGCCGCCTTCGGGGATGCGGGCGGTGGTCCATCGGCATTCAATTTCTCAGGGGATTCCATAGACCGGAACCAGAGTCTGGCGTTGGGATTCGACCACACCTTCAATGCAAATCTGGTGACGGATGCTCGCTTCGGCTTTTATCGTTATCGTATTCGCGTGCAACCGAACGACGCCGGGACCACTCCTGCCCAGGATGCAGGATTACCGGGATTGAATACCGGCTCAGCCTCGACCACCGGTCTCCCGGCCTTTTATGTCAATGGAGACGGCGGGTTCAATTTCGGTTATGCGCTGGGAGTAAATGCCTGTAATTGCCCGTTGAAGGAGACAGAGAACCAGTTTCAGTGGGTCAACAACTGGACGAAAATCAAAGGTAACCACACGATTAAGTTCGGCGCCGACATCCGACGCGCTCAACAACAGCGCATCCCGAGCGACGAACACCGCTCCGGCGAAATCACCTTCAACGCGTCCGAGACGGGTGATTACGGTCTCGATCAGCTTGCGGGCGGCAATGCTTCCACGGGCCTGGGGCTCGGGTCATATCTTCTGGGTGTTCCCGCGACATTTCAACGCTACTATACGGCTTACAATTACTACCCGGGAATTCGGCAGACTCGTACCTTCTTCTATGGACAGGACTCGTGGCGCATCACGCCCAAGCTGACGATGACCTACGGCCTGCGCTGGGAAGATTATCTTCCACAGACGGCGGCTAAACCGGGCGGCATCGGCAGCTTCGATCCGTCTACCGGTGAAGTTCTGGTTGCGGGAGTCGGAAGCGTTCCTCTGAACCTTGGCGTGCAGGCTTATAACAAGCTGTTTGAACCCCGCTTTGGGATTGCTTATCAAGCGACACCCAAAACAGTGGTCCGCGCCGGATTCGGTATCAGCGCGAACCCGGCGGGACTGGGCTCCGTGTTTGGACAGGGCGCGGATTACAATCCTCCGATTGTGAATCCGCAGGTGGTCAATCAGTCCAATATCTACTTCGCACCGTTCAATCTGTTGAATGGGCCGCCCGCGCCCGTGAATCCGCCCGTCGGTTCTAATGGACGCTATCCGCTGCCGGAAGGAATCGGGATCAATTACTTCACAGATCCTCTCAGTTCCTACCGGATACCTGAGGTCGAGTTCTGGAACTTCACGGTTCAACAGCAGTTGACGTCGACAATGGCGTTCCAGGTCGCTTATGTGGGCAACGTTGGCCGACATCTTTTTGAATCGCTCAATCGTAACCAAGCCGTTCCGGGACCCGGAGACGTTGACCCCCGGCGTCCGTTCTACAACCTGTTTGGTCTGACGCAATTTATCGGTCAGTACTGCAACTGCTCCACTTCAAACTACAACTCGTTGCAGACCCGATTTCAGAAACAGTTTTCGCATGGCGTCGACTTTCTCTTGACATATACCTGGTCCAAAGCGCTCGATTACGCCTCAGAGGGAAGCGGCGGTTCGCCTTCAAATATCTATGACGGCAGAAACGACTACGGGCCGGCTAGTTGGGATCGTGAACATACAGTAACCTTCACGCACAATCTGGACATTCCGGTCGGCCGCGGACGACGCTGGACTCTCGGTAATAATGCAATCGCAGATGCTGTACTCGGCGGCTGGCGCTTAAGCGGCGTTCACACATTCGGAACCGGACTTGCTTTTACACCGACTGTAGCCAACGCACCGCTTCTCAATGATCCGGATTTCAGTCAAGTGCGTGCCGATGTAATCGGAAATCCCAGCCTGCCCAACCCTAGCGCGAGCGAGTGGTTCAACGTCGCCGCCTTCAGCGGACCACAGCAGCCATTCCGGCAGGGAACCGCCGGCCGTAATTCGCTCAGGGGTCCGAAGCAATGGGAATCCGACATGTCGCTGTCGAAGAACCTCTTGCTGAGCGAGCGCTACAGGCTCGAGCTGCGCGCCGACGCGTTCAATATCTTCAATCACGTGAACCTGGCGAATCCTGCTTCTGTGATCGATCAGAGCGGAGCGGGACAAATTACCTCGCTGCAGCTGCCGATGCGCCAGATGCAATTCGGTTTGCACTTTCAGTTCTAACTTTTTCTTGCGCCCACTAAAATATCTGTGGGATGCCATGGACGCACAAGAGTTTCTGGATCGGGCCGCTGCTGATCGGCGCGACGCTTGCGGTCTTTTCTCTCATCGTTTCGAGAACGAAGCTATGGGAGATCTACCGGCGACAGCTCGGGGAACCGCGCAGAGAACGTCTATTTTTAGCATCGTTCGGGTTCTTTACGGCGGCTGTTGTTGTCCGGAGTATCACCATCGCTATTCACAATGACATCGGCCCATTTCACAACGTAAGCATGCACGGACGACATATTCATCACATGGTGTGGGGGATTCTGTTGCTGCTGCTGGTGGGCTACTTGTGGCTGCTCGAGATTGGCACAGGGTCCGATACTTCGTGGCAGTTTGCCGGACGTGTCACATCGATGCTTTATGGCGTGGCCGCTGCCTTGATCCTGGATGAGTTTGCGTTATGGCTTAATCTCAGCGACGTCTATTGGCAGCGGCAAGGGAGAGAAAGCTACGAAGCCATGGCGCTGTTTGGCGGCATTCTGTGCGTAGGGATATTCGGCAAACCTTTCTTCGGAGCAGTCTTTCGCGAACTGACGCGGCCGTTCAGATCTTGAGCTTGTCCAAATTCTTGAGCAAGGTCGACGGAGTCAGAATACCGTCCGGCAGAGTAGTGGGCGTTGATCCTTGCTCGGGCGGATAGATGACGTAGAAAGGTATCCCGCTCCGGCCGAATTTAGCGAGCCATTCTGTGATGACCGGATCCTGGGATGTCCAATCCGCGCGGAGCAGAGCGATGTCGGAATGATTTAACCGTTGCTCTACTTCGGGAGAGTGAAAGACGACGCGATCATTTACCTGGCAGGTGAGGCACCAGGCCGCTGTGAAGTCGATCAACACCGGCTTTCCCGAGGAACGATAGCCGGCTAACCTGTCAGGTGTGAAGGCCTCCCATTTCAAACCGCCTTTTGATAGCGCCGTTTCTGATCCGTTCTCGCGGGTGGCGCTATCGAGCGGAGTAAGCGCGGTTGAGCAGTACACGGTTACGCCAATCCCAAGCACCACAGCCGCTACTCTGACACCGCGGCTCTGCGGCCAGCGGCCGGCGATCCAGGCCGCGATAGATAACACCAGCAACGCTAGAAGCAGAAATGCCAGTTGATTGATGCCCACCTGCTGGCCAAAACCCAAAGCAGCCAGATCACGGTTCCAAAGATCAGAAAAGACATCATCTGCTTTAGTGTTTCCATCCACGCGCCTGGCCGGGGCAGTAAGCCGCTGAGCTGCGGGAAGAAAGACAACAGGAGAAAAGGAGATGCCAGCCCGATTGCCATCGACGTAAACACCGTTACGCAAACAGCAGGAGATTGGCTCAGAGCGAAGCCGACTGCCACGCCCATAAGCGGCGCAGTGCATGGTGTAGCTACTACGGTTGCCAGGACGCCGGTGAAGAAGGAACTCGAGTACTTGCCGCGCTGCGTCAATCCGCTGCCGGCGTTCATGAGAGAGGAGCCAATCTCAAATGCGCCGATTAGGCTGAGACCTAACACAAAGAGCAGGCAGATCAGGAAAGCCACAAAGCCGGGCGCTTGAAGTTGGAAGCCCCAGCCTAAACTCCGCCCGCCCGCCCGCAGCGCCAGCAGAACGGCAACTAAAATCCAGAACGACAACAGGATGCCAAACGTGTAGAGTGCCGCGCCGATCTGAATTGTCTTTCGCTTGCCTCTCGAACTGTCGAGCAGACTGAGAATCTTTATCGAGAGAACCGGAAACACGCATGGCATCAAGTTAAGGATCAAGCCTCCGCCGAAGGCCAACAGGAGAATGGCGAAAAAATTGTGGGTTCTAGCCGGAGGAGGCGTGCTGGCTGCAGTCGTTTCGGCCGGAGCAGGCGTCACCGGCGCGCCGATACTATAGGCTATCGGCTTCCCGGCTTCTTCGGTGAGCAGCAGCCCTTCGAGAGAAGATACCGATTCGGCTGAATCGGGTGGTCGCTTCAAAGCCAGACCCACCGATTTTGGGCCGAGTGTCACATGCTGAGGGGCCGAGTTTCGAATCTGGTTGGGATGGGCGGGAATAAAGCTGATGTTTTCCGTCCGAGGACCGCCAGCTACAGTCAGAATGATCGATGAAGGCGATTGCGTCGCCGAAACTGTCCAGCCCGGCGGAAGCGCGTTGGGTTTGGAATGATTCGCTTGCGCGAATAACTTCTGATTTGCTTCGATCCCGCGAGGTTCTTC
>CAWCYQ010000049.1:0-31971 GCA_963799755.1 Terriglobia bacterium
AATACTCGCGCAATGTGCGAATCCGCTCTTCATTGGTAGCGCAATCGTCCAGAGCCCTTCCGATGCGCTCCATATAACGGCGCGACTCGTGTTCGAGCATCGCGAAGAAGAGATCTTCCTTGGATTGGAAATGCGCGTAGTAGGCGCCGCGCGTATAGCCCGCCTCGACGGCGATATCGTCGATCCGAGTCGCCTCGAATCCGTCGCGCGCAAAAATTTTGAGCGCCGCCTGAATAAGCTTGCTCTTGGTGGCCTCGGTTTTCTGTTGATGCTTATTGAGCGGATCAGCGCGATCTCTGATAACGTGGCGATTTTTCGAAGGTGTCCTGGACAAAACGGCACGAGGCATCTAGGATAATCATATACAAACGCGGATGCAATATGATACATGTGTGTATGTATTCATCGTTTGGAGTGCCTCGTGATGACATATCGCAAACAACAAAGACTGCGGTGGCTCGTGAGCGCTTTTGTGTTAGGGGCGGGATGTCTGGCCGGGCAAGCGCCTACCTCAGGCGCCGGAGCAACGGAATCTAGCCGCGCTGTGCAGTTACCTGCCTCCGGCCGTACGGGCCAGCCGGGTTCGGTCGAAGCGCAGCAGTCTGCGTCGCCCGGGAGCGGCGTAGCGACTGTGAATAGCTCCATTCAGGTTACGGGCGACTACGGCGGAAGTGTTCCGTTATCCAATGTGCCGGGCGGGCCCGTCACGCTCACTCTCGCGGACGCTTTAAAGCTGGGGTTGCAAGCAAATTTAGGAAGCGTTTCCGCCGGCAACTCCGTTCGGGCTTCCCGAGCTGAAAGGATGCAGGCGCTGAGTACACTGCTGCCTAATATTTCCGCAAATGCCAGCGAGACCGTGACGCAGGTCAATCTGGCGGCGTACGGCTTTCAATTCAAGCTGCCGCCCGGACTGAATTTCTCAATCCCTTCCGTAGTCGGGCCATTCAGCTATTCGCAGTTGCAGGGCTCGCTCAGCCAGTCGATATATGATCCGGTGCAGCGGCGCAATTGGAAGGCCAGCAAGGAAAGCGAGCGTGCTTCGATCTTATCGGGCAAGGACGCGAGGGAACTGGTGGCGCTGGCCGTGGGCGGAACTTATCTTCAAACGGTAGCCGCTGCCGCGCGCGTCGGATCGCAACGAGCTCAGGTCGACAACGCGCAAGCGGTTTACAATCAGGCAGTCGTCAGGAAAACAGCCGGAACAAATTCGAAGATCGATGTAATGCGCTCGCTGGTCGAGCTACAAACCCAAAAACAGAGGCTTAGTTCTCTTGAGGCAGATCTGCAGAAGCAAAAAATAGCACTAGCCAGGGTGATCGGCCTCCCGCAAGATTGCGAACTGATCCTCTCCGAGCCGCTGGCCATAAATGACGCTTCAATTCCTAGCGCATCCGGCGCCATCGAGCAGGCGCATCGTCGCCGGGCCGATCTTCAATCGGCTGAGGCGCAGGTGAGGGAAGCTGAGCAGGCACTTTCGGCGGCGCACGGCGAACGTCTGCCTTCGGTATCTCTGAATGGCGATTACGGCGTGCTCGGTCCAAGTCCAACGACTAATCACGGTGTTTTCGCGGTGACGGGTTCAGTGAATGTTCCAATTTGGCAGGGTGGCCGGGCGAGAGGAGACATACAGCAAGCGGAAACAACCCTTCAGCAGCGGCAGGCTGAATTAGCCGATCAACGCGCGCGAGTCGAACAGGAGGTGCGGGATGCTCTGATAGAGGTTCAGACTGCCTCCGGCCAAGTCCGCCTGGCTGAAAGCAATCGCGGGTACGCCAACGAAACGTTAGCCGAGTCACGGGACCGCTTCACCGCGGGTGTGGCCACAACGGTCGAAGTTGTACAAGCGCAAGAGCAAGTAGCAAGCGCGGAAAGCGACTACATTTCCAGTCTCTTTTCGTTTGATTTGGCACGACTGAGTTTGGCCAGAGCTATAGGGGAGGCGGAGGCAGATCTGCCGAATTTGCTAAAGGAAAATCGCCCATGATTACACAGGAAGAATCACAAGAGAGTATCAGTCCGAAACCGGCGACCGTTCCGAGTATGGAGGCTCCTGCGAGGGCTGAGAAACCCGACACGCCGACACGCGGCCGTCGCAAAGCCTTCCTCATTTTTTTCCTGGTTCTGATTGTGCTGGCAATCGGGGGCGTGTTCTACTGGCTTCACGCCCGGCAGTTCGAATCGACCGACGATGCGCAAGTCGATGCCCACCTGAACCCTATCAGCGCGCGCGTGGACGGCACGATCACCAAGGTCTATGTCGAGGATAACCAGGTGGTCAAGGTAGGCGACCCGCTGGTCGATCTCGATTCGCGCGATTACCAGGCGGCGCTTGATCAGGCCCTGGCGCAGTTAGCGCAGGCAAAAAGTATGGTGATCGCGCAAGAACCCAATATCCCCATCACTCAGGTCGAGAGCACGACAAATATCTCGACCGGTGAAGCGGAAGTTGCGAATGCTCAGGCGGCGCTCGCAGCAGCGGAGCGGGATGGGGAGTCGGCTGCCGCTAAGCTTGCCGAATCCGAAGCTAACAATGGGCGCGCGCAAGCGGATCTCGCCCGCTACAAGCTGCTGATTGCGAAGGAAGAGGTTTCTCAACAGGAGTACGACCAAATCGCGGCGGCTGCCAAAGCTCAGGCGGCGACTGTCATAGCGAACCAGGCCGGAGTGCAGTCAGCGGCGCGGATAGTCGACCAGCGCCGGGCGCAATTACAGCAATCGCAAAGCAAGCTTGAACAATATCGTCATAATGCGCCCCGGCAGATTGCGATTCAGCGCGCGACCGTGCGATCCAACGAAGCGAGTGCTCAAAGCGCCGAGGCGCAGGTAGAGCAAGTTCGCCTGAAGTTAAGGTATTGCCACATCGCGGCGCCCGTAAGCGGAATCGTGATGAGGCGTTCGGCCGAAGTAGGAGCGCACATCTCAGCGGGGCAGCAGTTATTCCAGATTGCGCAGATTGGCGACATTTGGGTGACAGCCAACTTCAAGGAAACGCAACTGCGCAACATCAGAGCTGGGCAAACCGTGACGATTCACGTGGATTCTTTGAAGCGTGATTTCCAAGGTACCGTTGAGAATATTGGCGGCTCGACGGGCGCAGTCGCCAGCGTTCTGCCGCCTGAAAACGCCACCGGGAACTTCGTCAAGGTTGTGCAGCGTATTCCGGTGCGGATCCGATTCAAGCTGAACCAGGATGGCTTGGAGAGATTACGCCCAGGCATGTCGGTTGAACCCGATGTGCGCATCGGAGACTAGATTTGCCTCCTCCCATTCATCACGGCAATTGGCGTCCAAAGCACAATCCGTGGATTGTTGCGATGACGGTAACGCTCGCGACGTTCATGGAAGTTTTAGATTCCTCCATTGCGAATGTCTCTTTGCCGCATATAGCGGGTTCGCTCGGCGCAACCTACGAAGAAGCGACGTGGGTTCTGACCAGCTATCTTGTTTCGAGCGCGATCGTGCTGCCGATCTCCGGATGGCTTTCGACGGTACTTGGACGCAAGCGCTTTTACATGCTGTGCGTCGCGCTGTTTACAGGGTGTTCTTTTTTGTGCGGCATGGCCACCAGCCTACCGATGCTGATCATGGCGCGCGTCCTGCAAGGCGCAGGCGGAGGGGGTTTGCAACCCTCCGAGCAAGCCATCCTGGCCGACACATTTCCTCCGGAGAAGCGCGGCATGGCATTTGCTATGTACGGCATGGCGGTGGTAGTTGCGCCTGCTGTCGGACCCACGCTGGGCGGCTGGATCACGGATAACTATAGCTGGCACTGGATCTTTTTCATCAATCTACCTATCGGCCTGCTGTCGCTCTATCTCACGCAGCGATTGGTGGAAGATCCGCCCTGGCTTGCGGAAGAGAAGGGCGCGGGAATCAAGATCGATTACATCGGACTAGCTCTTATTGTTCTAGGGGTCGCTTGTTTCCAAATCGTAATGGACAAGGGTCAGGAAAAAGACTGGTTTTCTTCCAACCTGATTACAGCCATGTCGTGCGTCGCCGTTCCCGTGCTGGTCGCATTCTTTCTGTGGGAGTGGTATCACGAGAATCCAATAGTTGACGTTCGATTGTTGAAGAACCGCAACTTCGGGACTGCGGTTTTCTTTTCCTTCGTGCTGGGAATTGTACTTTTCGGTTCCACGGTTCTGATACCGGAATTCTTGCAGAGCAGTCTCGGGTACACAGCCGAACGCGCGGGAATGGCGCTGTCGCCGGGCGGCCTGGTTCTGATGTTTATGATGCCTATCGCCGGGCGTCTGACCGCCTCAAAGGTCGACCCGCGGTTGCTGGTGGCGATCGGGTTTCTCGGAACTTCGATCACGCTTCGCCTGATGACGACCATCTACCTGCAGATTGACTTCACGACGATCGTGATTCTGCGCATGGTTCAGGTGATTTTTATGCCGCTGATCTTCATCCCGATCAGCACGCTCAACTATATTGGCGTTCCGCGAGAGAAAAATAACCAGGTATCCGGCATGTCGAATTTTGCGCGCAATATGGGTGGGGCTATCGGAACGTCCCTACTTACCACATTTTTGGCGCGACAGAACCAGACGCATCAAAGAACTTTCGCCGCTCATACGACTAACGCCAGTGCAAATTTCCAGCAATTCCTCAGTGGGCTGGAGGCGATGTTCAGATCGCAAGGTTTCGATCCGGCGACGGCTGCCCATAAGGCTTTAATGATGGCCTATCAGACGGTTCAGGCGCAAGCGAATGCGCTCAGCTTTAAGAACAGCTTCTTTGTCATGAGTGCCATCGTGATCTGTCTAGTGCCGCTCCCATTTATCATGCGGCGGCCCCCAAAACATCCGGGACAACAGCCGCTCAGCGCAGCGCATTAGCCGTCCCGCTCTCGTAACGAGAGAGTGGCCGCTATAATAAACGCTTTGCCGTCTCTCCTGACGCTTACCATTCGACATAAATGAAACATTATCTACAGGGATTGTTGTGCGCTTTGATGTACTGCTCCTCAAGCTTTTGTGCAGATACTGCAGTGAATCCGCCGCCTGACGCGCGCTTCAAGGCAGACCTGCTGCTCGTGGTTGCACATCCCGATGACGAAACCGAGATCGGAGCTTATCTGGCGCGAGCCGTGTTCGACGAAAAGAAACGTGTAGCGGTAGTCTTCGGAACGCGTGGTAATGGGGGCGGCAATGCCGAGGGGCAAGAGCAGGCGGCAGCATTGGGAGCGGAGCGGGAGATTGAGGCCAGACAAGCTCTCGGACACTTTGGCGTTACACACGTGTGGTTTCTCAATGGGCTCGATACGCCGGGTCAGGTGGTGCTGAACTCCCTCGAAACCTGGAATCATGGCGATTCCCTTGGGCGGCTGGTGAGACTGGTGCGGCTTACCCGGCCTTCCGTCATCGTTACCTGGCTGCCGGACTGGGTTGCCGGCGAAAATCACGGCGATCACCAGGCCGCGGGTGTCATTGCAACGGAGGCATTTGATTCAGCCGGTGATCCCACGGTTTTCCCGGAACAACTCGCCGCTCCGCGCAACCGCGAAGATATTGGCAATCTTACTGAAGGTCTGCGCCCCTGGCAGCCAGAAAAAATCTACTATGTGAGCGACGCTGCGCACACAGACTTCCTCAAGGGCAAGGGTCCGGCATACTCTGCCACCGATGTCTCTCCGTCAAAACATGTTACGTACGCCCAGCTCGCGGCGGAAGAGTGCGCGTACCATCTAACGCAGGACGACACAGGCCAGATGGCGAGAACAGCGCTCGCGAAAAACAACCTGCACTACTTCGAAGAGCCTGTCTTGTTTGTCTTCGGTAAGGCGTACGTAACGTCGGATGTGAAGGCCGATCTCTTCGAAGGTGTACGGCCGGCAGGGATTCCTTACCATCGCGCCTCGGGATACGTTGCGCCGCAGCTAACCTCACCCATCAGTCGAGCTCGGCAGCTCCTGGCATTTCTATCGTCAGTTCTGGCAGGCTCATGACCTGGAGCATCTTTCAAAACTGCTTGGTCCCGAAATCATGGCGAAGTATGGAAGTCCCTTTGTGATTCCCGTGGTAGTGAACAATCCGACCGATGGCAAAGTCAACGTGGATTTTTCGGTCGACCTGCCGGAAGGCTGGAGTTTTAGACGGCGCCTACCTGCCAGTCTGCCGGTAGATGCTCACCAGACGTACACGCTCCAGCTCGAGGTGAAAACAACTTCACAGCAGACCACCGGCTGGCACACTATTGCTATCGATACCAAGGCTGACGGGACCAAACTGGACCAACTGCGAATTCGCGTCCAACTCGACGCCGGCGCCATGCCGGAGTAACTCGCATCACCCATTCAGCGGGGGACCGTTACTGGGGCAGCGCCCAGCCGGCTAACTCAACACGGAGTGATATCGTACCCACGCTTTTTCCTGCTGATTCGGCGGACACCTTAAACTGCTGCGCTTCTGAGCGCGTTTTAGCGGGAGATGCAGCCCGCACTCTGAGGAAATATCGCGTATGCGGCTCGATCGAGACGGAGGTGGGCGGATCAACAAGTTTCCAATCTTCGGGGGCCTGCGTTTGAAACGTCACATCGATGGGAGTGTCGAGCGGGTTCTCGATGATCAGCGGAATGCTGAGCGTGGTGCCATCCTGTATCGTAAGCTCGGGCGCGATCAAGGTAGAGAGATGGTCCAGGCCGTGCGCTTGCCAGAACTGGCGGTAGAAGCTCCACGCTCCACCGAGTTCCATGACAGGCGTCGAGTAACTGCGAGGAGTGAAGCCAGGCGGACGTTGGTACGAAATTCCTTGAGCCACAATACCTGTAAAGACGTCATCAGTAACGAGACCGCCAACCAGTGACTTTCCTAATATGAATCGGCTCGGTTTCATAAGCGGTATGGGGCGTTCCAAACCTTTCATGCCGTGTTCGCGGATCGCCTGCTCCACTTTCCCGCCGCCTTGCGTTCGATGGATGATGAATTCCTGTGCGGCGATCTGGCCATAACTGATGTGGCGTTTGGGAGAAATGTCGGCTGCGGAGTATTGCGGGCCTTGTCCGTCGAAGAAATCTGCGTGCGAAGGGTTGGAGAAGTAATAAATCTTTTCCGGTTGCCAGGGGCGAAGACCTTCTAATCGATTCATGGTCTGCCGCGGCTCTTTAGCTGGAGCGACCTGTTCAGGAAATGCGGTCGGATCTCCCGCCGTGTCGAATGCTTCTGTGGCGATCACGCCAGAGGCCTGGTGATCGCCATGATTTTCTCCTGTAACGGCGAGTGGCAGCCAGGTCAGTATTACGGACGGTCGCGTCAAGCGGACAATCCGGACGACGCGTTCTAAGGTTCGGCCATGATCCCAGGTCTCCAGCGATTCCAGAGGGTTCTGACTGGGCGTATCGGGGCCGCCCAAGTTCCACATATACGCGACGCCGAGAGAGGCCGCGGCCCGCATGCCCTCAGACTCGCGAATATCCGCCATGGCAGCTGCCTGTTCAGGTCCTACCTCATTGTTCCCGCCACCTCCGCGGGTGGTCCAGACGATGGCAACTCGTTTTCCCTGGTCGATTTCCCGCGCCACGTAAGCAGCCGCCATAATCTCGTCGTCGGGATGAGCAACTACGACGAGAAGGTCGACTTTGTAGAGCGCGTCGGGCTTGCGATTATTCGCGCCATAAGGATCGCTTGGCCAGGGATTGTTTACGTCCTGTGCGCAAGCTGAACTGATTGCAATGGCACCTAAACAGAAAAAGATTTTGGCTTTGGCGAGCCCAACAGCACGAGCATTAGCGGGAAATTGCATAAAAGTCATTTCTACTACACTTGCCGACCTGGACCGTTGTGGCCATGCGCTAGAGACGATTTGATATTCACTTGATAAGGTGAAACGAGCGGTGAGCTTGACGAGATCTCTATAAATCCTATAGACTAAGAAAACTTCAAGGGGATTTTCTTATGTTTTCAACTCTCCGACGTTATATGACGGCGGCGCTTCTGCTGACTTCCGCCGCATTTGGCCAAGCTGTTTCAGGCAACATTGCCGGCACCGTTCAAGATCCGTCCGGCGCAGCCGTGCCAAACGCCGCAATCACGATAACTGATCTCGACCGCGGAAGTGTATATAACTTGCAAAGCAGCAGCAGCGGAGAGTTCTCGCAAACTCACCTGCTTGCCGGTCATTACCAGGTGAAAGTCACCAGCTCCGGCTTCGGAATCTTCACCGCGGATGCGACTGTCCAGGTGGACGCGACCACCCCTATCGACGTGAAGCTTTCACCGGCAAACGTTCAAACCAGCGTCCAGGTCACGGATGCCACGCCGCTGCTGACTACGGATCGCGCGGAAGTGGCTACCACGCTCACCGGTGCTCAGGTGGCGCAACTGCCAGTGCTTGATCGAAACGTAACGAATCTCATGCTGATCGTCCCCGGAACGCTGCTAAACCAGACTTTTCAAATTGCGACCAGCGAGAACCCGCAGGGAGGCATTCAGGTTGACGCTAATGGCCAATTCTTCACGGCCAATGGCTTTCTTCTCGATGGTACGGAGAATGAAAGCGCCATTCTCGGGCATTGCCGTGGTCAACCCGGACATCGATTCGCTGCAAGACTTCAAGGTGTCGACCAGCAACTATGATGCCGAGTTCGGTTCAGTTTCCGGTGCGCTGATTCAGGCTACGACGAAATCGGGCACTAACCAGTGGCACGGATCGCTTTTCGAATTCCTGCGCAACAACATTACGAATGCCACCAACCCATTTACCGGGCTGAATCCGCCACTGCGATGGAACCAGTTTGGTGGAACAGTGGGCGCTCCGATTATCAAAGACAAGCTCTTCGGCTTCTTCGATTATCAAGGGACTCGCCGGCGCACTGGAGGTTCGATCCTCACCACCGTTCCCACCACGGCGGAACGGAACGGGGATCTCTCGGGCCTTCTGGGAAATTATATCTGCTCCGGTGGCTCGGTGAGCGCGGGTCCGTGTGCGAATCCTGTGCTGGTGAAAACGACAGAGGGCAATATGACGCCAGCTCGGGCCAACATGGTTTTCGATCCGAGCACGGGCGATCCGAATACTGGCGCGGGTCGCGAGGTCTACGCCAAGAACGGCGTCGTAAACATCGTTCCGGTTGCTGCGCCTATGCAGAAGCTGTTGAACTTGATTCCTAATCCGAATACCGGCAGCGGCTTCATCAACAACTTCATCACTGAAGGTGTACAGCGCTTCGATATCGATCAATACAACGGCCGCGTCGACTACAATCTGACGTTCCAACACTCACATTTTTGGCCGCTACACGCTGGCGGATTTCAACAACTACTCTCCGGCGGCTTTCGGAGACGCGGGTGGAGGTCCATCGGCATTTAACTTCTCCGGAGATTCCATCGACCGGAATCAGAGTCTGGCATTAGGGTTCGACCACACGTTCAATGCGAATCTTGTGACGGACGCCCGCTTCGGCTTCTATCGTTATCGCATTCGCGTGCAACCGAACGACGCCGGGACCACTCCTGCCCAGGATGCAGGATTACCGGGATTGAATACCGGCTCAGCCTCGACCACCGGTCTCCCGGCCTTTTACGTCAATGGAGACGGCGGGTTCAACTTCGGTTATGCGCTAGGAGTAAATGCCTGTAATTGCCCGCTGAAGGAGACAGAGAACCAGTTCCAGTGGGTCAACAACTGGACGAAAATCAAGGGCAACCACACGATCAAGTTCGGCGCTGACATCCGACGCGCTCAGCAACAGCGCATTCCAAGCGACGAACACCGCTCCGGCGAAATCACTTTCAACGCGTCCGAGACGGGTGATTACGGTCTCGATCAGCTTGCGGGCGGAAATGCTTCCACGGGCTTGGGGCTCGGCTCATATCTTCTGGCACTTCCCGCGACATTTCAACGCTACTATACGGCTTACAATTACTACCCGGGAATTCGGCAGACTCGTACCTTCTTTTATGGACAGGACTCGTGGCGCATCACGCCCAAGCTGACGATGACCTACGGCCTGCGCTGGGAAGATTATCTTCCACAGACGGCGGCTAAACCGGGCGGCATCGGCAGCTTCGATCCGTCTACCGGTGAAGTTCTGGTTGCGGGAGTCGGAAGCGTTCCTCTGAACCTTGGCGTGCAGGCTTATAACAAGCTGTTTGAACCCCGCTTTGGGATTGCTTATCAAGCGACACCCAAAACAGTGGTCCGCGCCGGATTCGGTATCAGCGCGAACCCGGCGGGACTGGGCTCCGTGTTTGGACAGGGCGCGGATTACAATCCTCCGATTGTGAATCCGCAGGTGGTCAATCAGTCCAATATCTACTTCGCACCGTTCAATCTGTTGAATGGGCCGCCCGCGCCCGTGAATCCGCCCGTCGGTTCTAATGGACGCTATCCGCTGCCGGAAGGAATCGGGATCAATTACTTCACAGATCCTCTCAGTTCCTACCGGATACCTGAGGTCGAGTTCTGGAACTTTACGGTTCAACAGCAGGTGACGTCTACAATGGCGTTCCAGGTCGCTTATGTGGGCAACGTTGGCCGACATCTTTTTGAATCGCTCAATCGTAACCAAGCCGTTCCGGGACCCGGAGACGTTGACCCCCGGCGTCCGTTCTACAACCTGTATGGTCTGACGCAATTTATCGGTCAATACTGCAACTGCTCGAATTCAAACTACAACTCGCTCCAGACGCGATTTCAGAAACAGTTCTCGCATGGCGTCGACTTTCTCTTGACTTACACCTGGTCCAAAGCGCTCGATTACGCCTCAGAGGGAAGCGGCGGTTCGCCTTCAAATATCTATGACGGCAGAAACGATTACGGGCCGGCCAGTTGGGATCGTGAGCACACAATAACCTTCACGCACAATCTGGACATTCCGGTCGGCCGCGGACGACGCTGGACCCTCGGTAATAATGCAATCGCAGATGCTGTACTCGGCGGCTGGCGCTTAAGCGGTGTTCATACATTCGGAACCGGCCTTCCCTTTACGCCGACCGTAGCCAATGCACCGCTTCTCAATGACCCCGATTTTAGTCAATTGCGCGCCGATGTAGTCGGGAATCCCAGCGTGCCCAACCCCAGCGCGAGTGAATGGTTCAACGTCGCCGCCTTCAGCGAACCGCAGCAGCCGTTCCGGCAGGGAACCGCCGGCCGTGATTCGCTCAGGGGTCCGAAGCAATGGGAATCCGATCTATCGTTGTCGAAAAACCTCTTACTGAGTGAACGCTACAGGCTCGAACTGCGTGCCGATGCGTTCAATGTCTTCAATCACGTGAACCTGGCGAATCCGAGCTTCTCAGATCGATTCCAGCGGAGCGGGACAAATCACGGCGATCCAACTGCCTATGCGCCAGATGCAGTTCGGTTTGCACTTCCAGTTCTAAACTTTTTCTTGGGCCCACTAAAATATCTGTGGGATGCCATGGACGCACAGGAGTTTCTGGATCGGGCCGCTGCTGATTGGCGCGACGCTTGCGGTCTTTTCTCTCATCGTTTCGAGAACGAAGCTATGGGGGATCTACCGCCGACAGCTAGGTGAGCCGCGTAGGGAACGTCTATTTTTCGCGTCGTTCGGGTTCTTTACGGCGGCTGTCGTTGTGCGCGGCATCACCATCGCTATCCACAATGACATCGGTCCATTTCACAATGTGAGCATGCATGGACGACACATTCATCACATGGTGTGGGGGATTCTGTTGCTGCTGCTGGTGGGCTATTTGTGGCTGCTCGAGATCGGCACAGGGTCCGATACTTCGTGGCAGTTTGCCGGACGTGTCACATCGATGCTTTATGGCGTCGCCGCTGCCTTGATCCTGGATGAGTTTGCGTTATGGCTTAATCTCAGCGACGTCTATTGGCAGCGGCAAGGGAGAGAAAGCTACGAAGCCATGGCGCTGTTTGGCGGCATTCTGTGCGTAGGGATATTCGGCAAACCTTTCTTCGGAGCAGTTTTTCGCGGAGCTGGCGCGGCCGTTCAGATCTTGAGCTTGTCCAGGTTTTTGAGAAAGGTCGACGGAGTCAGGATACCGTCCGGCAGAGTAGTGGGAGTTGATCCTTGCTCGGGCGTGATAGATGACGTAGAAGGGTATGCCGCTGCGGCCGAATTTGGCGAGCCATTCCGTGATGACCGGATCGTGGGATGTCCAATCCGCGCGGAGCAGAGCGATGTCGGAATGATTTAACCGTCGCTCTACTTCGGGAGAGTGAAAGACGACGCGATCATTTACCTGGCAGGTGAGGCACCATGCCGCTGTGAAGTCGATCAACACCGGCTTTCCCGAGGAACGATAGCCGGCTAACCTGTCAGGTGTGAAGGCCTCCCATTTCAAACCGCCTTTTGATAGCGCCGTTTCTGATCCGTTCTCGCGGGCGGCGCTATCGAGTGGAGTAAGCGCGGTTGAGCAGTACACGGTTACGCCAATCCCAAGCACCACAGCCGCCACTCTGACACCGCGGCTCTGCGGCCAGCGGCCGGCGATCCAGGCCGCGATAGATAACACCAGCAACGCTAGAAGCAGAAATGCCAGTTGATTGATGCCCACCTGCTGGCCTAAAACCCAAAGCAGCCAGATCACGGTTCCAAAGATCAGAAAGGACATCATCTGCTTTAGTGTTTCCATCCACGCGCCTGGCCGGGGCAGTAAGCCGCTGAGCTGCGGGAAGAAAGACAACAGGAGAAAAGGAGATGCCAGCCCGATTGCCATCGACGTAAACACCGTTACGCAAACAGCAGGAGATTGGCTCAGAGCGAAGCCGACTGCCACGCCCATAAGCGGCGCAGTGCATGGTGTAGCTACTACGGTTGCCAGGACGCCGGTGAAGAAGGAACTCGAGTACTTGCCGCGCTGCGTCAATCCGCTGCCGGCGTTCATGAGAGAGGAGCCAATCTCAAATGCGCCGATTAGGCTGAGACCTAACACAAAGAGCAGGCAGATCAGGAAAGCCACAAAGCCGGGCGCTTGAAGTTGGAAGCCCCAGCCTAAACTCCGCCCGCCCGCCCGCAGCGCCAGCAGAACGGCAACTAAAATCCAGAACGACAACAGGATGCCAAACGTGTAGAGTGCCGCGCTGATCTGAATTGTCTTTCGCTTGCCTCTCGAACTGTCGAGCAGACTGAGAATCTTTATCGAGAGAACCGGAAACACGCATGGCATCAAGTTAAGGATCAAGCCTCCGCCGAAGGCCAACAGGAGAATGGTGAAAAAATTCTGGGTTCTAGCCGGAGGAGGCGTGCTGGCTGCAGTCGTTTCGGCCGGAGCAGGCGTCACCGGCGCGCCGATACTATAGGCTATCGGCTTCCCGGCTTCTTCGGTGAGCAGCAGCCCTTCGAGAGAAGATACCGATTCGGCTGAATCGGGTGGTCGCTTCAAAGCCAGACCCACCGATTTTGGGCCGAGCGTCACATGCTGAGGCGCCGAGTTTTGAATCTGGTTGGGATGGGCGGGAATAAAGCTGATGTTTTCCGTCCGAGGACCGCCAGCTACAGTCAGAATGATCGATGAAGGCGATTGCGTCGCCGAAACCGTCCAGCCCGGCGGAAGCGCGTTCGGTTTGGAATGATTCGCCTGCGCGAATAACTTCTGATTTGCTTCGATCCCGCGAGGTTCTTCTTTACTGACGGGCAGACTCAGGGAAAGATTTGCTTTTCCGGGCATGCACGTCTCGCGACAGACCAGCACGCGAAGGTTCGCGTTCAGATTTTCAGAATGTCCGGCCGTGATAGCTGACGTGGCGTGCAAGGTCAGAGGGAGTAGCACCTCCCCCTCATAGCCGTAATCCAGAAGCGGCCCGACCGGCAGGCGTTTGGGCGTTGGCCATTCGATCTCTCCCGCCGTCAAACCCTCCGGCAGAGCCCACTTTAATCGAGGCGATTGACCCGAATCGCCCGGATTCTTCCAATAGATATGCCAGCCCGGTTCAAGGTGGAAAAATAAACCGACCTGAAAGGAGGAATTTGGTTGGATTGAGCCATTTGCAGAAATTAGCTCAACAGTTCCATGAGGAATCTTGCTGGGCTCGGCCTGCGCAAAACCGAGTGCGAAGACAGCTAGAGCCGCAGCCAACTTGAGGACTCTGGACATAGAACTACTTCTATCTTCCTACGAAAGGCCTATAGAGTTACGACCGCTCCGCTTGGAAGATACTGCGCGGCTGCCGGATAGGAGAACGAATCTGCCTGGGTGGGCCCCGACTCTCCGGGATTCGGCGCAAGTGTAGCGATACCGGAGATTTGTTGCGCATCGACCGTAAGCGTCATATAGCCCCAGTGCTGGTCGTCAGCCGCGACCAGCTTGGCTTCTGTCGTGCTATCGGTAGTGCCGACGGGCGAGTTCAACTGATGCAGATTGTAATAGCCGCCGAGTCCCGCAACGATGAAAGGCGTCGTAATTCCAGGGACGGCCACCCGCTCGATACGTTGATAGTCATGTACGTGCGCCGTCAGGACCATATTGGGGAGCCGCTTCGAATCGTTGATGGCTTGTTGTACGGCATCAGCCATGCGAGCGCTGCCACTGTGAAAATCGTCAAACGAATAGATGGGGTGGTGTAGGGCGACGATCAGTGCTTTGTCGGCAGGCGCGGTTGCAAATTCATTCGTCAACCATTGCTGCTGTACCGAATCGATCGAACCGCCCTCCGGAACGTTTGTGTACATTCCGACAATGGTGACGAAAGGGCAATCAAGCGTAAAATAAACGTTCGGCAGCGACATCGTGACTCGGGGCGCGTCATGAGAATTCGGGTCGACGTGCGGCGTTGCTTGCATGAAATACGCGACCCAACCATCAAGCGACGTCTGCGAACTGTTGATCGGGTCGCCATCATGGTTGCCCGGAATCGAAATGATTGGCGCCGAGTAGTGCGCATAAGGCTCGTAGAACTGTGCGTAATAGTCGGTGATCTGACCGTTGAAATAAACGACGTCGCCCAGATGGTAGAAAAAGCTCGGCGCTACTCCAGCACCCAGAGCAAGATCCTTGACCATCAGCGCGGCGACCTCGGTCTGATGACTTGCATTGTTTACGCCGCCCGTATCCCCAACGACGTGAAAGACAAGTTTTCCAAGCTGGGAAGCACTGGTGTCAATGCCCGGAAGCGCGCTTTGGAGATCGTAATGGTAGGGCGCTTGTCCAAGCGGCTTGGGTAAAGGTTGGAACTGCTGCGTATCAGCGAGGTCCGAAAGCGGATAGACACCGGGATGAGCCTGCGATTGCCCGCGGCCAGGAAGCGCTCTAACCGAACCCTGTAACATTTATTTCTTTCTCTCATTACAAAGCCGCCATTACTTCGCGGTATAGATACTTGGCGCCTTCAACACCATCCCAGGGCCCGTCCTCGTATTCAAGCGCAAAAATCCCGGTGTACCCGTGATTCAGCATGATCCTGACGTTGCGTTGCACATCGGGATTCTTCCAGCGGTTCCAGTATTTCGCGTGGACGTTCGTATGCGCGTAGGGCGCAAGATCATTCAGCGCGTGGAACAGAAGGTATTCGTGTTCCCAGTTGCAGAAATCCGGCGAAGCTTCGCAGAATGGATGATTAACTTCTTCAATGATGATTCGGATGTTGATTGGATTTGCGGTCAGGCCCCAGTGGTTTTCCAACGTGACTTTTACGCCACGTTTACCGCCGTAGTCCGCCATTTCTTTGAAAGATTCGATGCAGTTCGTCAGATACTTTGTAATCTCCGGATTTTTTGGATACGAGCTGGGATCAGCTGTCGGGCTTGGCGCAATGCGAGGACCGCCGCTGTTCACCCGCATGGATTTTGTGCCGATGATCGCCGCGCCATCCAGCCATTTCTTCGCGACCTCGACACCTGCCCGGCGTCTTTCTTCATCCAGTTCGCAAATGTCTCGCGGCGCGTTATTCGAAATGTGATGAACTTTCGTCCCGGTGGTTACGCATTTATTGGCGAACTTATCGAGCCACTGCTTCCCTGAAGCGCTGCTGGGATCGAATTCGGATATCTTGTGCTGTTTGCCGTTAAACTCGACAGTAGTTTGGACGTACATGCTCTCGTCCGTCGGTTCTCCGAATAGCGAACTCCACACGTCCATCTGGTACACACCCGGGAAGTGTTCTTTTGTAAATTCCGGGAAGTCGAGCAGAGTGATCTCCCCGTACTTCTTTTTCATCTCCTGCGACTTCGCGTCGTCTTCCGAACGATAGTGCGTCTTGAAATTGAAACGGATTGGATAGCTGTTCGAAGCAATCCGCTCCGTCTTCTCGCGATCATCCAGCGGACGGATCACTCCCGCGTGTTGAACTGTTTCCGGCGTTGCCTGCTCGGACTGAGCCGAGACCGCCTTACCGGAACTCAAGAGAAATGCGCCGCCCAGACCTGTGCTGGCGTTTCGCAGAAAGTTACGCCTGTCCGATCCCGCTTGAGATCCCTTACCTTCTCCACTCATCGTGTTCCCTCCTGATAAGAACGCGGCAAAGCAAAAGCTACGTAGGCGCCATCATGCGCCGTGGCCTGACTGACCCCCGGGTCGGCCGCACCCAAAAGCTTCGTGCTGGACTGTGCGGCTGCACAGAAAACAATGTACTCCTGCCCGCCGGCTTCAAACACGGCAGGAATTCCTTCGAGCGCCGCTGGGAGCTCGGCTTCCCACAGTACTTTGCCGGTCTCCTCATCCAACGCGCGGACTTTTCTATCTCTTGACCCCGTGAAAATCAAACCTCCGGCAGTCACCACCGGTCCTACTTTGGGGAAGTGCGCGCCTGTGTTCTTGAATCCTTTCGCGGCGAGTTCCGGAACTTCGCCTAGAGGGATCTTCCATTTGATAGTCCCTTGGTTCAAATCGTAAGCTGTCAGCGAAGTCCAAGGCGGCGCTATCGGCGAAAGCCCATTGCTCGTGATCATGAAGCCGAATCCGCTCCGATAACGCGTGGGCGTACTTGTAGGCGCCTCGATCTTGGCAGCATCTTTCTGTACTGGCGGGACAGCGGTCTTGCTGAAGAGAAAAGCTCTCAGTCGGCTTAGGTCCTCGCCCGAGAGCGCAAAGGCGGGCATCAGACCGCGGCCATGCGTGACAGTGTCTTCAACTCTTTCCGGACTTAGACGCGCTCCTATATTTACCAGTGATGGAACGGTAGGAGGTTGCCCTTTCAGATCGGCGTGATGGCAGATCTGGCACTTCGCCTCGTAAACAGCCAGGCCCTGTTGAGCCAGTGAACCGCTCAAGGGTATCGCCAGCGGTATCTCCGGCTCGAGCTTGAGCATCGCCGGCAAATCTTTTGAGACAACGTAAAGAGTGCCGTTCCTCGGATCTATCGCGGCGCCCCCCCAGTTGGCCCCGCCGTTATTGCCCGGCATCTCGACCGTATTGCGCAGGCCCGGCGGCGTGAACAGGCCTTCATTGCGGGCGCTCAGCATTTCGTCGCGTATGCGCGCCCGTTCCTGAGGATCACTGATGAACGGGCTTAGATCGTCGGCAGTAAACTTTTGTCGCGCAAAAGGAGGTGGCTTCACCGGAAACGGTTGGGTGGGCCAGGCTTCTTCACCAGGCATGTCGGACCGCGGTACCGGACGTTCCTCAATAGGCCACAGAGGTTCGCCCGTAACGCGGTTGAATACCCAGAGAAAACCCTGCTTGCTGACCTCCGCTACCACGTCCACTATCTGGCCGTTGTGGCGAACGGTCAGCAGCTTGGGAGCGGTGGCGTCATCGTAATCCCAGATGTCATGATGCACCGTCTGGAAATGCCAAATCCGCTTTCCCGTTCTTGCGTCGAGCGCGAGAATGCAATCGCCAAAGAGATCCGCGCCCAAGCGGTCCGCGCCGTAAAAATTGTATTTAGGGCTTCCAGTCGGTACATAAACAATTCCTCGTTTTGTATCTACCGAAAGGCCGCCCCAGGCATTCGCTCCACCCACGGTCTTCCATGCTTCCTTCGGCCAGGTGTCATAGCCGAACTCGCCGGGGTGGGGAATCGTGTGGAAGGTCCAGGCCAACTTTCCGGTTCGTACATCGTAAGCGCGTATATCGCCGGGAGCCGATTCATATTCCTGATTCGTAGCTGAGCCCAGAATCAGCAAATTTTCAAAAACGCGGCCCGGAGTGGTCGATTGCACGAGCACAATATCATCGGGGTTTCGTCCCAGGCCTTCGCGCAAATCCACACGTCCATTGGTTCCGAACGACGAAATTTGTTTCCCGTTACGCGCATCAATGGCCTGCAGAAAATTATCCTGAGAAAACAGCAATCTCCTGTCATTTCCATCTGCCGATTCCCAGTAATTGATTCCTCGATTTGTGAGCAGATGGCTCCGCGAATCGGTTCGATGAATCCAGATCTCTCTTCCCGTGGTAGCGTCGAGCGCAACGATTGAATTGTTCTTCGCTAAGACGTAGACCATCCCGTGAGCCTGGAGCGGATTGAAGAAGTAACGATTGTTATCTCCAGTTGGATACTTCCAAGCTATCTTGAGATTTTGAACGTTCGTGCGATTGACCTGATTGAGCGCCGAATACTGGGCCGAATCGGCAGCACCGCCGTAATGACTCCAAGTTGTGTATGGGGGAGCGTCGGCCGCGTAGGTCCCTACGCAGGCAAGAAGAAAAGTTCCAAACAAAGAGGACCGGCTCACGAAGCTAAGCTAGCAGAATGACTCGACGCAATCTGCTGCGTGCTGCTGCTGCAGCGCTTTGGGTGGCACCTCTCGGCTTCAGTAAGCCGGGCGAGGTAAGGTTTGCGGTGCGAATTCCATTTCCCGAAGGATTAACGTTGCGACAAAGGGCGTTGTTGCTGAAGAAGCTCGGCTTCGACGGCATCGAGCTCGGCAACGAATGGACCGACAAGCCTTTGGCCGAGATCCGGAATCAGATTGATGGAACGGGCATCGCGGTCAGCGCGGTGGTGGGTTCGATCGAACTGCTGAATCTCGATCCGGCAAAGAGGAGGCGGGGGATTGAGACAGATCGTGCGCAATTGCAAAAGGCCCGAGACTTGGGTGCGGCGGCGGTAATCGAAGTGCCAGTATTTGGCGAGAACAAATTTCCGGATCTTTCGCCCCTAATGACCGCGAAAGAAGCGGAGGAGAAGCTGCTGGTTGCAGAGCTGAAAGAACTCGCGCCCGATGTTAAGGATACCGGAGTCGTCTTACTGCTCGAGCCCTGTAATCACAAGGAGACGCACTTCCTGAATACTCAGGAATATGGTGCTGAAATCATTCATGAAGTGGACGCGCCCGGGTTCAAGCTGCTCAGCGACTTCTACCACATGCAAATAGAAGAGAAAGATATCGCCGAGACAATGGCGAAGGTAGGTAATCTCACCGGCTACGTACATCTGGCCGACGGGTTGAATCGCACGGAGCCAGGCTCCCTACCCTTCGACTATCGGCCCGGTTTTCGAGCTTTGAAGAAATGGGGCTACTCGGGATGGCTGACGATCGAGTCGCGCGCAAGCGACAATGCGGAAGCTGCGCTGGCGCGAGCGCTGGTCTACCTGAAGCGGCAATGGGCGGAAGCTTAGAGATTCGCGACCTGGATTCGCTCAGCCGTTACTCTAGTAGTGATGGATTTTGTGACGATCGGCTCCTGGCCGTCGCCGGAACGCAGAGATTACCGCGGCGATCTGGAGAGCGGCAACGTTCTTTTTTTTCCCATAACACCCTTCACCTTGCCGGCGGAGGCCCAGCAGTTTCTACGCAGTCTCGACTTCGCCGGTAAAGCAGTACACAAGAACATAGCCTATCGTCCAGCAAGCGACCGAGTAACAGGTATGGACGGGGAGAGCACCCAGGGCGAGCGCTTGCTGCAGATCATGCGGAACTATTCGCGGGAGGTCGTGAAGTTCGCTGGGGAACTGCTGCCCGAATATGCATCCGCCTGGAAGTTGGATTATGCAAGCTTTCGGCCTCTCGAAGAAGAGGGGCGAGATCTGCCGCTCAACAAACGTAACGACCTTCTGCATACCGATGCGTTTCCCTCACGCCCGACGAATGGCGATCTCATCTTGCGAGTGTTTACTAACATTCATCCGTCTAAAACGCGCAACTGGGTCACGACCGATCCGTTTCCCGTTCTGGCGGAAAAATATGCGCGCGCGGCGGGTCTGGAAACGATCGCGGCCAGTACGCAATCTGCTTCAGGACGGATATTGAGTCGCTCAGTTCGTTTCTTACACGAGGTCGGCGCGCCGGTGACGCCCCGCTCGGGCTACGACCGTTTCATGTTGCATTTCCACGAGTACCTGAAACGGAATGGCGAGTTTCAGGAGAACTGCCCCAAGTACCGATTCAACTTTCCTCCCGGCTCAACCTGGCTCACTTTCACGGACGTACTCCCGCATTCCGTACATTCGGGACAGCACGCGCTGGAACAGACTTTCATCGTCTCGCGAGGTTCATTGGCGCTTCCTGAAAAATCGCCCGCCAGCGTCTTAGAGCGACTCTGCGGCCGTCCGCTAATTGCCGCAAATTAGTCAGCGCTCGTCCAGTAGATCGCGTTGCGGCGTGTAATTCAGGTTCCAGCCATACTCGAGCAGCGGTTTATTGGCGAGCGCAAAATCGCAGAGCAGGTCAACCAGTCGGGGCGAGCGGTAGTCTTTCGCAGCGAGTGGCCGCGTTGTGACGTAGGAAGTCAGTCTGAGGAAAGGGGCCACTTCGCTCTCGGCATAGTTGTCATATCCGCGTGGGAGGCGCGTGAGGCAGTTTTCGTCGGACAATTCGAGTTTGGACTTCGCGAGGGACTTCACGACGCGCAAGAATGCAGCTGGCGCCTTGGTTATCGATTCGCGCCATGCGTGAAGGAATGGACGCTCCGGCATCCAAAAACCTGCTGCTAGAAAAGATTCTTCGGGAGAAACATGTATGTAGATTTCTCCGTATTTGGAGTACTTCTGCATGCCTTTCAAACTTGCTCCGACATGCGATTTGAAGGGACGCTTGTCCGGACTGAAACGAATATCGCGATAGACGCGCATTACCGGATTTTTGTCTTTGGTACTGATTTGCAGGCCTCGCTTTCGGCTGCGCGATGCGGCCTCGGTCACCAGCAATGCCATCGGCCGCTCCACCTGCTCCTGATAGATCTGTTTTCTCTCTCGAAACCAGTCGCGATCGTTGTTTGATTTCAAATCTCGCAGAAACTGGATTCCCGATGCGGCGAAGCCGGTAAATGCTTCAACAGGTTGTTGCGGCGAGGTGGCTTTTCTTGCGGTCATGGACAATTCCGTTATGGCACAAGGCTGATCGCCAGACAAACCGCTACACTAATGGTTGATGGTTCGCGGCCCGCGTCTGCCATTCAGCAGCAAGCCGACTCTAAACCCTCTAGTCCGGCTACACTAGTAGTAAACCTCTTCTATTGAATATGCTCGAAGGTACGCTCGCCAAAGTATTTGGCACGAAACATGGTCGCGAAGTCAAGCGCATTCAACCGCTTGTCGCTGCGATCAACGATCTCGAGCCCGGGTTGCAGAAGCTGTCTGACGCTGAATTAGCCGCCAAGACACAGGATTTCAAACAGCGCTTAGCAAACGGGGCCAGTCTGGACGACATCCTTATAGAGGCTTTCGCGGTCTGCCGCGAAGCTGGCCGGCGCGTTTTAAACATGCGTCACTTCGATGTCCAGCTTATCGGCGGTGTCACGCTGCACCGCGGCCGCATCGCTGAAATGAAAACCGGCGAAGGAAAGACGCTCGTTGCCACGCTGCCGAGCTATCTGAACGCGCTCGAAGGCAAGGGCGTGCACATCGTCACGGTGAACGATTACCTGGCGCGCCGCGATTCGGAGTGGATGGGGAAGGTCCATCGCCTTCTGGGGCTCAGCGTCGGGACCATCGTGCATGATCTCGATGACCAGGAACGCCGGGCCGCTTACTACTCCGACATAACATACGGAACCAATAACGAGTTCGGATTCGACTATCTGCGCGACAACATGAAATTCCGGCTGGAAGACTACGTCCAACGGGATTTCAACTTCGCTATCGTCGACGAAGTCGATTCTATTTTGATCGACGAAGCGCGAACTCCGCTGATTATCGCCGGGCCGAGCGAGGAATCGACGGACAAATACTACCGCGTCAATCGCATCATCCCCGCGCTCGAGCGAGGCGAAGTCATCGAAGGCAAAGAGCCGGGGCAATCCTACACCACCGGCGACTTCACGGTGGACGAGAAGCATCGTAGCGTGGCTCTCACCGAAGAGGGCGTCCTAAAAGTCGAGAAGTTGTTAAACACGGGAAACCTGTACGATCCCGCCAATATCGAAATGAATCATCACGTGCAGCAATCGCTGCGCGCGCACATTCTCTACCAGCGCGATCGCGATTACGTGGTGCAGGAGGGTCAGGTAATCATTGTCGACGAGTTCACCGGGCGTCTGATGCCAGGACGCCGATGGAGCGATGGCTTGCATCAGGCGGTGGAAGCGAAGGAAGGTGTCAAGATTGAACGCGAGACCCAGACACTGGCCAGTATTACGTTCCAAAACTTCTTCCGAATGTATAAAAAGCTTTCTGGTATGACGGGTACGGCCGATACCGAAGCCGCCGAGTTCAGCAAGATTTACAATCTCGAAGTCACGCAGATTCCGACGAACCGGCCGTTGATTCGTCTTGAGAATCCGGACGTTGTTTACCGCACCGAAGAGGAGAAATTCCGCAACGCTGCCAAGGATATTAAAACGCTGACAGAGAAAGGGCAGCCCGTACTGGTAGGCACCATTTCGGTTGAGAAGTCGGAGAGACTCTCCGGCATCTTGAAGAAGATGGGCGTGAAACACGAAGTGCTGAACGCGAAAAACCACGAGCGGGAAGCGCACATCGTAGCGCAGGCAGGCCGCAAAGGCGCCGTGACGGTTTCGACCAATATGGCGGGCCGCGGTACGGACATTTTGCTAGGCGGGAATCCGGACGTTCTGCTCGAAGACCGCTTGAAGAAAAACGGCAAGTCGGCGGAATTGTTGCCGGCAGCCGAACTGGAAGAGATTAGGAACCAGATTACTAGAGAGATTGAAGTCGAGCGGAAGGAAGTGATAGCGGTCGGGGGTCTGCATATCCTGGGCACGGAGCGCCACGAATCCCGACGTATCGATAATCAGCTCCGCGGCCGCGCTGGCCGCCAGGGTGATCCCGGTAGCTCCCGCTTTTATCTTTCTTTACAAGACGATCTCCTGCGTATATTCGGCGGCGAGCGGATGCAGAAGTTGATGTTACGGCTCGGCATGGAAGAGGACGTGCCGATCGAATCGAAGCTGATCACGCGCCGTATCGCCGCGGCTCAGGAAGCGGTGGAAGCGCAGCATTTTGCCTCGCGTAAACACGTATTGGAATACGACGATGTAATGAATAAGCAGCGCCAGGCGGTCTACAGCATGCGCCGGCAACTGCTCGAAGGTGAGAACCAGAAAGAGCGGATGATGGATATCGTCCGCGGCATCACAGGCGGCTTTATTGACCAGTTTTGCCCTGAGAATGCTCGCTATGATCAATACGATCTGATTGGATTGCAAACCGCCGTTCTCAATCAATTCGGCGCGAAGCTCGATCCGGACGAGTTGCAAGGTCTGAGTCGCACTGAGATCGAAGTCAAGATCAACGATACTCTTGCAGAACGATACGACGAAAAAGAGGGCATGATCGGGCCGGAGAACATGCGCCAGGCGGAGCGCATCATCATGCTCAATGTGGTGGATAACCAGTGGAAAGATCACCTCCTCTCGATGGACCACCTGAAGGAGGGAATCGGCCTCCGCGGCTACGGGCAGAAGGATCCGCTCATCGAGTACAAAAAAGAATCGTACGACATGTTCCAGGACATGATGGATCGGATTGAGGACGAGACTATCAAGTTCCTGTACTTCATGCGTATTGAAACCGGCGTGAGTACGCCCCCGCTGCCTTATCCCGAACCAGAAGATGAAGAGGACATTTTCGAGGGCGCGGAAACCGCCGATGCGGATACCTCTCCGGCGTCGATCGAGGCGAAGCGGCTGGAAGATGAGGCCAAGAGGCGGGAGGCGCAGAAATCGGTACTCGATCTCACTCGCAACATCCAGCGCAAGAAGGATCGGGAACTGGCGGAGTTGCAGCTTACGGGCAGTAATGGAACTGGGCAATCGCAGGCGGCGTCAAATAACAAGGGGCCGAAGGTCGGCCGCAACGATCTCTGCCCGTGTGGCAGCGGAAAGAAGTATAAGAAATGCCACGGTGCCGCGGCTTAGTTTTTAGAACTCTCGCCGCATTTGTTTTTTTCTCGATCGCGCTTCTGGCCGATGATCAGTCACTCTGGACTGAATACGGCTTGGTTCACTCAGGAACCCTCCAACAAGCAAAGCTGACGATCACAACCTATGAGATGAAGGACCCGACGGGGGCGCTGGCGGCCTGGGAGTGGCAGCGCTCGCCAAAAGGACAAACGTGTGATTTGGCGCCGGCTTGCAATCAAGATGGGAACCGGACCGTAGTTTCCGATTACAATTACCTGCTCGTATTTGACGGCGCTTTGCCAACAAAACGGCAGGTTGCTGATCTCATCAAAGCGCTGCCAAACAGACATGACAGCTCGCTGCCCGCCATCTTAACGTTCCTGCCGCAAAAGGGAATGGTAGCCAATTCCGCCCGCTATATTCTTGGTCCTGCATCCTTGGCGGCGTTTGTTCCAGAATTGGCTGCCACCAAGCCGGGCTTCGAGAATGGAGCTGAAGCGCAAGTGGCCGACTATCGTATCGAGAAAGAAGACAAGCCTCTGCGCCTGGTTCTCTTTTATTACGCGACACCGGAGATGGCGCGAATGCATACTGCGAGCTTCAAACGGCTTTCCGGCTTTAACGTGAAGCGGTCTGACGTTCTGGTTGCACTGACGCTCCCGCCTGCTACGCGAGAGCAAAGCGATACTCTTCTGAGCCGGGTTCAATACGAAGCCAAGATTACCTGGAACGATGTACCGCCGCCCAGTCCGATTAAGCCTATGTATCAATTGCTGCTGAACATCATGTATCTCAGCATTATTCTATTGGCGATTTGTCTGACGGCGGGTTTGATCTACGCTGGAATGCGGCTCTATCGGCGGCGATACGGAACGCTCGAGGCAGATGAGGCGATGACCACGCTGCACCTGATCGACTGAATCTACTCTGCCGCCCAGTATTTGCGAAAACCGTCATAATCTCCCGGCATGTTTGCCAGGATGGTACGACGCAGTTGCAGAATGTCGAGTTCGCCTTGCTGCTGGTAGAGAATTTTGCCCCTGGGCGAGATCAACACAGTATAGGGGACTCCTGACTGCCACTCAGGATCGAAAGCGCTCTGCAGAGCCGATGTGTCGTCAGTAGCAAATATCAGGTTGCGGTTGGATGCGTGTTGCTTTTGCAGCATTTTCATCACGCCGTTCTTCTCGTCAGGCATGTTGGCCGACACGGCAACGAAATCAAAATCGCGCGCCCGATACATTCGGTAGGTATCCACGAGATCCGGAAGTTCATGCACGCAAGGTCCGCACCAGGTGGCCCAAAAGTTCACCAGAAGCAGCTTGCCGGTGGGATTCGAGCGCAGCTTTTTCAGATCGACTGCAGTAGCCGGCTCAACAGTAATAGGCTCGCTTTCGAACTTCCTTAATTGGTCTAGCCTACTCTGCTGTTTGTACTTCCACTTAGTAGAGCAGCCGAATACTCCAGTATGATCGACCGCTACCGCCTTGTCTGTCAGAACGGCATCGATCGCGTTCCGGGCGTCCTGCGTCTTCACTAATTCCCGCCGATAGCTATTATCGAAGCGCCCTTGATAACGCAGCTTTCTCTGGCGATCGAAAACGAAAACGTGAGGAGTCGCTTTAGGGCCATAGGCATTAGCGACCGCTTGCGTCTCGCCGTCGTATAGATAGGTGTAATCGAGATGTTTATAGGCAGCTCGGATTTTCATCTCCTCCAGGCTGTCACTGACATCGGATGAATCCAGCTCGTCGATGCGGATGGCGCTTGGATCATTCGGCTGGATAGCTACTATGCCAACGCTCTTCCCGCTGTAGGCCGAGACTAACTGCTTGATGCGGCTTTCATACATCTGAGCGATAGGGCAATGGTCGCAAGTGAAGATGACGACGAGTACCTTGTCCGCCGAATAATCGCTGAGCGTATGAACCTTGCCGTCAACGCCGGGAAGGGAGAAGTCCGGAGCCGGCGATCCGATCGCGAGTGTCGGGTGCTCATCCGCGCCCAAAGCCGTCAGAGCAACGAGGGAAAGCAGCAGCAGATATTTGCGCATGATGCTCGCTACGCCAGCCTGCGTGCGTATTCCACTTCCATTCTCATATCTTCGTTTACGTCGCCTTCTTTCTCGTATTCGATCGCGACCAGGCTTGGAAAGTGAATCTTCTTCAGTTCGTCCATCACGCCAGGAATGTTTGCGACACCGTGGCCGAGCAGTACGTTGTGTTCCGCCCCCGCCCCTGCGACATCTTTTAAATGAACGACCTTTAGATAGGCTGCCAGCCGTCGTACTGCGTTTACCGGATCGTGGCCGCAGGCTGCCATCTGGCCGACGTCCAGAGTTGCGCCCATGGTCTTTGAGCGGCCCGCGAGGCCCCGCAGAACGTCATCGACACTCTCGTAAGCGAATTTATGAGCAAACCAATGGTTGTGAATACCGAACGTGAGACCTTCACGTGTGAAGCGCTCATCGATCTCGGCGAGCATCGGTCCTGTGGCGTCACCGGAAACATTTCGAGCGCCGAAGATCTTCGCATTCCGTACTGCGTCATTGATATGTTGCTCTGTCTTGATGGTTGCGGTGTAGTACGAGACACAACGAATGCCCGCGGCGTCGAACTTATCTCGCGCCGATTGGCACATCTCGGCTGTAGGAAGCGGTGTCAGTAACATGAACTCGCCGCGTGACATTTCTATTTCCTTGATCTTCAGCTTCCGCAACTGAACGATCATGTCGTCGATCGAGAGATTGTGATAGGAAAACGTTCCTACGCCAATGTTCAGGCGATTGGCTGCCCAAAGCGGCAACCGCGGCGCTGCAAATAGCGCGCCGGCAGTTCGAGCAAATCTTCTTCTCGTGATCATCTTCCGCTGTTATTTGGTGCTGGCCGGGGTGTCACGTCTGCATCTACAAGGCCGAGCGCCCATTTGATCGCTCCGATGTACATTTGCTGAAAATCGGGGCGGTCCCAATTCTCTTCCACGTGGCCGAGTGTCGAGTAATAAACTCGTCCCTTTCCATACATCTTGGCCCAGGCGACAGCGAAATCCTGGTCGGCTCGGTGTACTTTCGGATTTTTCAGATCGAGCTTACTGGCATCGAGCCGCATCAGAACGCGGCACTTATCGCGCGAGAAATCTTTGATCTGATAGATCTCGTCTTTAATCGTGAAGGCGGACGGCCATTGCGACATGCCCGGGAACTTTGGATCTTCGACCAATATAGGAGCGTCGAATGTCTTCCAAGGATGCTCGTCGAAATATCCGCCGATCATCTCTCCGTATTCTGGCCAGTTGGTAAAAGTGATCGTCGCGCTATGCACGCCGATAAAGCCTTTGCCCTCGTCGTGGATGAACGAAAGAAAGTCGGCCTTCTGTCGATCCGTCATCTCGAGATTTCCGCCGGTATAGAAAAGCACGGCGTCGAAATCATTAAGATTCTTCGCGTTGTATTCGAGCTTCGTTTTGGTGAGAGCTTCGGTATCGGTTCGGATGAAGGTATCCCACAGGCCAGTCTGGCGGCCAAGTCGTTCGATGGTTGAAAGCGCGTGTGATATCGCCTCGTGGCGGTAGCCTTTCTCTTCGCCGATTGCCAGCAGTTGCTTGCGCGGATGCGGCTGGTTCTGCGCAAAGCCGGTAAAGCAAGCGAAGCCGGCAATTACGCACGCGAGAGCGATCCGGTGCATGTAGCTTATCGACTCGCAATCTCTGCGGCATTTTTCTTATCTGCAAAGAGATTCTTGACGGGCGTCTTCGCATCGAAGACAAGATTGAAGAAGCCGACCATCATTTCGTCCCAGCTCTGTTCGCCCCAGCTGACTTCCTTCTTCGGATCGGCGTTATCTGGATTGTTCGGTGAGTTGTCAAAGTGAGCAACGCATTCGATCTTCGTTCCCTTCGGCAGGAGGATCGGTTTTTCGAGTGTGTACCAGTTTTGCCAGTGCCAGTTGTAATGCGGCACGCTCAACACGGTTTGAGATTCGCCGGTCGGGTACACGAGCTTGTATAGAAAGTCTTTTCCGCGCCCATGCATGTGGGGATGAAGTCCAGAAAGCTCGACTTGTGTTCCCACTTCGAAGCTTGCATCAACGCGGTAATCCGGATTGCCAGGAGGAATCTTGAACGTACCGTTTGTCGCGGAAAGTGTGAGCACGCGCTCTTTCGGAGGCTGTTTGGCGAATACGATGCCGAGCTTCGTCTGGTCCTGTGTGGCTTTCCCGTTAGGCGTGTAGTGAACCTGAAAAACAATGTCAGAGCCGGCCTTGATGAGCTTCGCCTGGCCCGGACGCAGAATTTCCGCGGGTTGTCCGGGCGCGTAGCCGACGAGAAAGTCACTGGGCAGCGAACTGGTATCGGGCTGCGCGTTGGTCTTAACTTGCGGCGCGATGAAAAACTGTCCCGGCTTTTCGTCTTTAAACCAGTTGGATTGCGGCTCTCTTACAAACGCGATGATGTGGTGAACAACCGCCCGATGCGTAGGCCGAACTTCGGCAGCCTGCACCCACATATCGTGCGTAAAGCCCGTCGGAACGATGATGTGCTGATAATCGATGACGCCGGAAGCGGGTATGTCAAACGACATCGGTAACTGCAAGACCAGATCTGGTTTGCCGATCTGCCATCCCTCGATCCAGTCGACCGGTTTAGGCATGTCTTGCGGATCACCTTTTGGCGCTTTCGCGTTTGCCCAAGCGACAATTGTGTCGATTTCGCTCTGTTTCAGGACGTTTCCGTTGCTGAATTTGCCATAGCGCGGATCGGCAAACCAGGGCGGCATTTTGCCTCGCTCGACGGCCTCTTTCATGGCCGCTGCCCAAGGGCGCGTTTCTTCGTAGGTCAGCATGGAGAACGGACCGGCTTCTCCGGGTCGGTGACACGTCTGGCAATGAGCCTGCAAAATGGGTACGACGTCCCGCGTAAATGTCGGTGCTACAAGCGTTCCGGCGGGGGTTATTACCGCCTTAAAAAAAAAGAAGGTAATAAGCCAGCATCCGATGCGCATCGTTCAAGCTCCTGACTGAATTGCGGGAACGATTATTGTCTCATGAGCTCTATCCGAGTGGGCTATACGGCCTGTAAGCGATTGTAAGACAAGCACTTACATTAAGCATGGAGTGTCTTTTCCACAAGCCGCGCAGCGATTCGGCTCACCAAAGTGAAAAACATCTTTTTATCTAAATGGTTTGTAGACTGGTACTTACAGCAACGGTTTGCATCGCAGGAAAAATGCCCTTGACTTCACCCCCCGCTCGCCCTACACTCCAATCACAAACAGGTTTTGATGGTTGCGATGCCATCGGATCTGATTCTCCCATCAAACGTAACCCCCGGGCAGACCGGGGGCCTGATAACAGGAAGAAGGATGCTCATTCCACAAGAATGAGCATTTTCTTTTACTTGACCCTCCTTCCGAGCACTCCGTGAGACCAGCCCCGGCAAAGCCATCCGATAAGCCGCAGACGTGGCGTGAACGATTCGAAGCACTTCGAAATGTACCGCCACTGCTGCGAATGGTTTGGGAAACCAGCCGCTCGTTGACGATTTCGACGCTGCTGTTACGCTGCGTCTCAGCCTTTTTTCCGCTGGCTACGTTATGGGTCTCAAAGCTGATCGTAGATCTGGTTGTACGAGCCATTCGTCACCAGCCCTACAACCGCAACGATATCTGGAAGCTTCTGATTCTGGAGCTGTTACTGGCTGTAGGATCGGACACGCTGGGCCGCTTCGTATCTTTGGTTGACAGTCTACTAGGCGACCGATTTACCAATCACGTCAGCATTAGACTCATGGAACACGCCACTTCGCTTGATCTCGTGTCGTTCGAGGATCCGGTCTTTTACGACAAGATGGAGCGGGCGCGCCGGCAGACTACTGCGCGATTGGGCATGCTGGCGGGCCTCGCCGGGATGGCTCAGCAGGTCTTGACGCTCATGTCGCTGCTTTCAGCCGTTCTTTTCTACTACCCCTGGCTCCTGCTGCTGTTAGCTGCGGCAACTCTGCCGGTGTTTCTCGGCGAGACCCGGTTCGCCATGCTGAACTATTCGATGCTCTACCGCTACACCCCGGAGCGCCGGGAGCTGGACTACCTGCGCTATCTCGGAGCCAGTAACGAGAGCGCCAAAGAGGTAAAAATCTTCGGAATAGGCAGATACCTAGTCGACCGCTCGCGGGCTCTCTTTGAACGTTTCTACGCCGAGAACAAGCATCTGGCGTTCCATCGGGCATGGCACGGTACTCTGCTTAACCTGATTCCAACCGGGGCCTACTACTTTGCCTATGCGCTGATCATTATGCGGGCGCTCGCCGGGAGGCTTACTGTTGGCGATCTCACTTTGTTGGTGGGAGCCTTCTCGCGTGCCCGAACAATCATGGAAAGTCTCGTGTCGGGACTGGTGGGCATCTCCGAGCAGGCATTGTTCATTAAGGATTTATTCGAATTTTTCGAGACGGAACCCGCGATTCATTCGCGGCCCGATGCGATTCCGGCACCGCGTCCGATCCGCGATGGGTTCGAATTTTCAAATGTCTCATTCGCTTATGCGGGTTCTGCCAAAAACGTTCTGGAAGGCATTAACTTTCGCTTCTACCCAGAAGAAAAGATAGCGCTTGTCGGAGAAAACGGTGCTGGCAAGACGACCCTGGTGAAGCTCTTAGCGCGCCTCTATGATCCGATTGAAGGCCGAATTCTGCTCGACGGCGTGGATCTCCGCGACTACAAAGTGGAAGATTTGCGGCACGAAATCGGCGTCATTTTCCAAGATTATATGCGCTATGACGCTTTAGCCCTGCAAAATATCGGGTTTGGCCGGATCGAGGAGATCGACAACCGCGATCGGGTAATTCGTTCGGCGGAAAAGAGCCTGGCAGCGGATGTGGTGGACAAACTTCCGGGCGGTTATCGGCAGATGCTGGGGAGACGATTCGAAGGGGGAGTCGATCTTTCGACCGGGCAATGGCAGAAAATCTCGCTGGCACGGGCATACATGCGGGATGCTCAGATTCTGATTCTGGATGAGCCGACGGCAAGCCTGGATGCGCGCGCCGAGTTCCACGTGTATCAGCGATTTGTCGATTTGACGGCCGGCAAAATGGCTATCCTGATTTCGCATCGCTTCTCTACAGTCCGGATGGCCGATCGTATTCTGGTTCTGGAGCATGGCCGGATCGTGGAGCAAGGCTCGCACCGGCAGTTAGTGGCGCTCGGCGGGAAATACGCCGAGCTGTTCGAGCTACAGGCGGCTGGCTACCGCTAGCCTAAGCGTGGTCTACTAATTGAAGCAGGATGAACAATCAGGAGGTCGTTCGATGGTGAGAATGTATATTCTTTTGACGGCGGCCGCTTTCTGCGCCGGCTCCTGTTTTGGAGCTGCCCCGGCGATCGGTACGATGGGTGGCAATGCCGCCATCGTGGAAGGAACGCAACTGGAGACCGCAACGGCTCCGAGCGACGTCAGCCTTCAAAACGGCGTAAATGTACGCTTATCCGCGAGATCGGCCGGAACGGTATTTAGCGATCACATTGTGCTGGATGAGGGCTCTCTGCGGGTGGGTAACTTCAACGGGTACAGGGTCGATGCGGGACAGCTTCAGATTCAAGCAATCGACGCGGGCGCTCAAGCGATTGTACGCATGACAAAAAAGACTGTAGAAGTGGCTTCAGTCGGCGGGAGCGTGAATGTTTCCGACGGCGGCGCCATGCTGACGCGAGTCGTGTCCGGCACGAGAGTGTCATTTCAGCAGAGCGCGGCCAGCCCGGCGCAGACAGGCGCGGCCCCGGCACATAAGCGGCTCCCATCCGACGAGCACATCATGGTGTGGATGATCGGCATCACGGCGGCGGCTGCCCTGGCTATCGGCTTGA